>SUVV01000015.1 GCA_015061805.1 Lentisphaerota bacterium
AGGATATGATAAGTTTATATTTCCCGTTTTGCGAACAACGTGAGCAAAACATACTTCGCTTTTTTCGAAAAGGGGTGGGGTGTGGGGAGGGGAAAAACCTTTTTTCACGAGAAAAAAGGTTTTTCCCCTCCCCACAATACCATCTCCCCTTGTCGGGGACATAGTTATTTCTTTTTGCGCAGATCGACTCCTGCTTCTTCCCAGAAGAGGGTGTCTTCGACCGGTTTATTGTCAATTTCCCAGAAGTGGTTCATCACATCTTCTTTGCAGACTCCGGCGGCAGTCATTCCGTCGAGCGCGGATTTCAATTCGGCAATGGTGCAGGAATTTTCCGTCGTGATACCGGGGATGAGGTCGAGCAGGGCGATAAAGAAACTGTCGGTAACCGGAGTCGATTTCCACTGAGGCGCGCCCAATGTGCAGACCGTCAGGACTCCGCCTCCGGAAACTTTGAGCGAGAAGCAATGTGAGAAGTTACGCAGCGTATCCTCCTCAATGAAATCTTTTACTCCGTGGAGCAGACCTTTCATCCGGTCGCGCACCGGTTTGTCGATTCCGTTGATGTGTTCGGTGACGGAGAACGGGAACTTGTCCAGATTGACCTTGTAGGCTCCCTCCAGCAGCGGCTGCATATTCTGACCGAAATATCTGCCGTTGCCCAGAACTTTGCTCAACGGTTCAAGGCTGATGAAGCCGCCGAGGTTGCTGCCCCGGTCCCAGATGCAGGGTTTGAAACGTTCCAGCGCACCGGGCAGGTAGTACTGGTTGCCCGGTTTGTCCCGGTGGTAGAGCAGAAGTACATCTTTGCCGTCAGCGAGTTTTTCCAACACGGCATCGGTCAGGGTGTCGGTGACAAAGATGTTGCTGTTTGCCGAAGCGCCGGGGACGGTGAAGAATTTTTCTGCATCGGCATCACACAGCGCAAGTTCTGCTTGTTTTGCAACTGCGGCGCGGGGATAGAGCCAGATGTGCCAGGAGTTTTTCAACGTGATTTCGGATGTGGTGAAGGTGGCGGAAACCGGGATTTCAGCCGGAAGTTCCGCCGGAGTAAGCCGGAGTTCGATCGCGGCAAGTTTCTGCAGATTTCCTGCCAGCATGATGTCGTTACCTTCCCAGACGGTTTCATTGCCGACAGTAACTTTTACGCTGCCGCGCTGACGGGGATTTTCCATGAAGTTGGAAATATACAACTGCATGGTGATCGTTTCGTCTGCATAGAAAATCTCATTCCCGAAATCCGCCAGCAGTGCCGCATCGCCGTTGAAATTATTCATCCATTCCGCATCGAAATACTTGTCATCATCGAAAAAGTCCACGATGCCGTTTTTGTTTTCATACTTCAGGCAGTCGGCAAATTGAAGCATCTCAAATCCGCAGAGTCCGGAGAGACGGAGCCGTTCCAGATAGGTTTTGTACCCCATCTTTTTGAATTCCCTGGAACCAGCGATGTAATCCGGCAGTTTGGCGGTAAGATTTTTCCGTTTGATCAGCGCCGGAAGATCGGTCAGGTAACGAGGTTTTTCGATGCCGTTTTCGCGGAGATAGTCGGCGCCGACGGCGGCACAGAAATTATCAAATTTCCGGTTGAGCGCTTCGTAATCCGGAATGTCGATATAGTGCAGTGCTTCGTGTGCCAGAACCGGGCGCATCGGGACGGCTTCCCGGCGGATGGCTGCAGAAAATCCCTTCCCCTGCACGGTGCATTCCAACGCTCCGTCAAAAGCAGAACCATTCATGCGCCAGCAGTTGTCGGTATTGAACATATCCTGATGGTGCTTGTAGGGGAAATAGTAGGCGATGTGCTGGGAAAATATATCGGCGCTTGAACGGTCGAATTCACCCCAGCCGGAGTTGTCCATGATCAGTTTGGACGGAGCCAGTTTTTTGCCCTGTTCGTAGAGTTTATGCACCTGCGGATAGTGTCCGGATTTGTGCATTTCGTTGCCGATGCAGAATATCGCCACTGAAGGGTGGTTGCGGTAGCGGAGGATCGTTTCCTCCCAGCGTTCATTGCTCATGGCAAGATTCTTTTTGTTGCCGGCGGCATCTCTTTCGTAGGCGAAACCGATCTCCATGTGGATGAGCAGACCCTCTTCATCGGCGGCTTCAACAAATTCCATCGGGGGGACGGTGCTGTGAAAACGAACCAGGTTGAAGCCGTATTTTTTGGCCTGACGGATATTTTTGACTGCCGCTTCTTTGAGCGATTTTCCGGTCATGTTGGGGTGTTCGTGAGCGACGATGCCCCGGATGTAGCCGCGCAGGAAGCAGGGAGTGCCATTCAGCAGTACGGAGCGGTTGTCCATGACGGCAAGTTCGCAATAGCCGAAGCGCTGGGAAATCTCCCCGCTTTTCAACGTGTAGAGTACCGGATGCGCGGGCGCCCAGCACTGGAGATCGGCGGCATCAAAGACCGTTATAAATTCATTGTTCTTTTCCTGCGTGTACAGTACCTGTGAAACCACGATATTTCCGGTTTCATCAAGAATAACCGGATCGGTCAGTTTTTCACTGCTTTCGATGATCACTTTGCTGTCTGATACTTTACTTTGGATAAACAAATTCATTGTTTTTTACCTGTTATATATAATGAATAATGTCAACTTGGCGGAGATACTCCTTTTTTCAGCGGGGATAATATAGCACTTGTCAAATTTTTTTCAAGCACTGCGCGGTATAAAAAATCATACCACGAAGTAAAAGTATCACTTTTCAGAAAAAAACATCTTTCATTGCAAGATTTTTTTGAATATTGCTTGAAAATTTTATTGAGCGGTGGTATATTAGGACAATTACTTATCAGTGAAAGATATTATCGGGGAAAAATATTATCATTAAAAGGAATGATCTTATGCTGAAAAATCTGTTTCTCACCTTATTCTGTGCTGTTGTGATCTCGCTTGCCGGTTCCGGCTGCGTGGTAATTAAAGAATATACTCCGGAAAAAGATGCGGTCAAGGTCGCCCCGCAGGAATATGAACTCGGTCGCAAACTGCTTCAGGCTTTCGTCAAAAACGATGCAAAAGGTTTTGTCGCTCTGCTTCCCGCTGAAACCCGCGCCAAATTCACCGTAGACAACTTCAAACAGACCCGCAAGTCCGTGCTGGAATCCATCGGAGAGCCGGTTGCCTACTCCTATCTTACCACTCTGGAACTTTCCGGCTTGCATCCGCAGATCTGGAAAGTGCAGTTCAAACGCTTCAATGTCAACCGCTCCAAAGAGTTCACCAGTGAAGCGCTGTTCAAGGTTGTAACCGGTATGACCGACCGCAAGACGGCAGTTATCACCGGATTTCATTTCATGTGATTTTTTTTTAACCAAATATAAGTCTTCTCAAAACAGTAAGGAAAGGAAGAAAAATGGTGAAAATCCAAAAAAATCAAAGCCGGCTTTGCCTTGCATTGCTGACGATGATGTTCTGCTGTGCTGTAACAGCAGCAGAAAACGGTTCGACCCGCACTATCCGTCTGCGTCAGGATGACGCGCAGGTGCGCTTCGAAAGCAAGGTTTATGAACTCAAAAACGCTTCTGCTGAAGAGATCCTCCCCTTCATCAGTTCTGCGATTCTGCGCTACGATCGCAACTCTTCGATCCGCCGCGTCAGCACCGCCGACAGCAGCAAGCAGGCGATCCTGGTTTCCACCGGACGGGATTTCATCCCCTATGTGGACAAGATCGTTGCCACCCTCGATCGCAAGGGTGCCAAAACGGCTGATGGCGGAACTATCAGCGGTACCGGTATGACCCGCATCGCTTACACTCCGAAGTACCGCGCCGCGGCTGATCTCGCCAATGTGGTCAACAGTACCATCGGTTCCAGCGCCGGAGCTCTCTTCATCAACGATGAAACCAACACCATCTTCTGGCGCGATCAGGATGCCGCTGCCAAGCGCACCTTGAGCTGGGTCGAAAAACTCGACCGTCCGCTGCCGCAGGTTCGCGTGCGCGTCAACTACTATGAAGTCCGTGACAGCGATCTCAAGGACTGGGGTTTTGACTATCTGGCATGGAAAAACGGTCCCGGTGTCAACTTGCTCAACGTCGGTTACAATGCCGGTGAACTGGTTGTCCATGAACTGCTCGAAACTGTTCCCTACGTTCTCTCCTCCAGTTGGGGTCTGGGCGGATTTTTCACTGCTCCCCAGTTTGATATGAGTTTCATCCGCTGTCTGCAGCAGGCCGGTAATGCCAATGCGGTCGCCACCAGCAGTTTGATGATGCTCAATACCCCCATCGGCAGCAAGGCCGATCTGGCCGCCCTGCGTCAGATCCAGGCTTCCAGCCCGACCACGGCTCCCTTCATCTACCGTACTTCCATGACTCCGGAATACCAGACCATCGGTAAGAATGTTCTCGGCCGTACCTATGTCGGTAAGAGCAACTACGAAGATGAAAACGGCGTCACCCATGCCGATCCCCCGCAGCTTGAAATGCAGATTCTCAATCCCTTTGTCTGCTTGAACAATGTTGCCGGAAATGAAAAAGCCGGCGGCGTCCTCTTCGATTACTCCCTCTACTTCAAGAGTGTTGTCGAACGCGGTAACACCGGTGCCGAACTGAGCAACTCCGCTCTCTTCTCCGGTTCCACCACCCTGGCTTTCGGCAACGAAAAGATCCTCGCTGTTTACGAAAAAGAAAACGATGTCGAACAGACCATCGGTCTGCCGATCCTCTGCCGTATCCCGGTTCTGAAATATCTCTTCAGCACCACCACCAGCATCAAGGAACGGACCTACATCGTGGTTTCCGCCGAAGCGACCCTCGTTGATATTACTTCCGATAAAGAAGCCTTCAATACCAACAGCGCCGCTACTGCTATCGACCGCCGGATCGAAAATCCCTTCCGCTCTGAAGCCAAAGAAGAAAAAGCTGATGCCAAAAGCAAAAAAGCTGATAAATAATTGACCGGAAAGGTATAATATCATGAATAAATTCAATATCTCTCTTATCCTCGCCGGTGCAATCGTTCTGCCCGCTATCAGCGGCTGTAACAGCGGCGAAATGCCCTCCACCAGTGTCGCTCCGATGGTCGTTCCCTCCGGAATCGGTTCCAACGGCGGCATCACTGTCACCCCGCAGGCCATCCCCGGCATTGCCCGTTCCAACAACCACGCGGTCACCGGCGGCTATGCCCCCAGCAATGTTCAGGCTCAGTTGAAAATCAACGTTTCTGACGGTACCAAAGAGATCAAAGTCATCCGTGACAACGCCGATCCCTTTGTCATCACCAAGTCCTACATGCTCAAGAATGCCGATCCCTACGCTGTCCGCAATTATCTGGAAGCCGCTGTCGGTTCCAAGAGCATCAATGCCAGTCCCGCTCAGGTGACTGCGGTCAAATTCAGCGACGGTGCCGGTGCGGTGCTGGTCTCTGCTGAAGAATACCGCTTCAAAGATTCTGAACACGGCAAAGGCATCGACGGCATCGTCAAGACTCTGGATCGCCCCGGCCTCAACTACATGCCCTCTGCTGATGCCTATTTGTACTTCCCCCGTATCAGCCGCGCCTCCAATCTCAAAGAGATGCTGCTCAAGGTCGGTTCTTCCAGTCTTGACCCGCAGTTTGAAATCGCTCCCGGAACCATCACCGTCGATGCCGAACTCAACGCTCTCGTGATCAAGGCCCCCAAATGGAACTGGGAAGATATGCGCGCCATGCTCAAGCAGTATGACCGTCCGGTTCCGGAATTCAAGATCACCTACCGTGTTCTCGAAATCTTCGCTGAAAACGATGACCGTATCGGTGTTGACTTCCAGAGCTGGAAAAACAACGAAGGTGTTGACCTCTTTTCTACCGGTGTTGTCGCCCGCCGCAACTGGGGAACCTTCTTCTCCAGCGCTATCGAAGGCAACGGTTCCAGCCGTACCTCCTACTGGAACTTCAACCCCAAATGGAACACCCGTTACCTTGACTTCATGACCAGCATCGGCAAAGCCAAATGTCTGGCTCAGGGCGAAATGGTCGTCCAGAACCGTAAGAGTTCCGCCATTCAGGTTTCCAGCGGCTTCTTCTACGACCGTACCTACTACATCGCCGGTGCCAAGACCATCGCCGAAGGTACCACCGAATTCGCCTACACCATGCCGAACCCCGATACCATCCTGCGTGAATCCACCAGCAAGATCGTCCCGATCGGCAGCCTCAACAACGCTCTCGCCGGTGCCGGTGTCGATTCCTATCTGACCAAGGCCGGTTACACCATGCGCGTTATGGGAACTCAGGTCGGTACTGCCACCTACTACGATGCCATCGCCCGCAAAAACTATCAGACCATGCTCGCTGCCGGTCTGCCGACCAATTCTACCGGAGTTCCCATCTCTGAGCTGCAGAAGATCCGTACCGAAAAGCGTATTGCAAACGGCATTCCCGCTCCGGCAAGTGATGAGCTTGATGCATACGATGATATGCTTGCTGGAATGAGTACTGAATATGAGGCATTGATCGCAATGATCAAGAATCCGACCATGACCAAACTCACTTCCGATCAGGCTGCCATTCTTGCCAACACCACCACCAGTCCGCTGACCAAATACCTCACCGGTTATGTCGATGCCAACGGCAACCGTTACAGCGGTAACTACTATCGCGAAGACTACGGCTACGTCGATGCCGCTCCCGGTATCATCCACGGCTGGCTCCAGTACCCGATGATCACCGACGGCTTCCAGTTCAATCTGAAGGTCTCCCCGGTCATCACCGGCAAGGCTGCCTCCATGACCATCGATATGCAGGGCAACTCCCTGATGGGTTGGAACTCCGACGGCTCTGCCCGCCGCAGCAACTCCAACATCTCCACCAACGTCCAGCTGCCCTACAGCGGTCATGAATTCGTCATCGGCGGTGTCCGCAAATCCGAATCGGTCCGCAGCAACACCGGTCTGCCCTTCTTCAAGGATCTGCCGGTTATCGGACGCGTTTTCTCCACCGAGTCTGAGTCCATCAAACAGTCCCAGCTGGTGGTCATCGCCAAGGTTGAATACTCCAACCCCGATTCCTTCGCCGGTGCTGAAATCCGCGAAAACCTCGGCAAGATCGTCAAAGGTGTCAATAAGGGTATGAACAGCCGCGTCGGCAACATGTTCTTCGGTCAGTACGGTCTGGATTCCGACCGTCCCGATCGCGAAAAACGCCTCAATGATCTTGGCGAAAAGATCAACGATGACTTCAAAACCATCAAGTGATCATCAATGAAAAAGAATCCCATAAAGAAAAATGAACAGGTGCCTCTGAGCGGTAAGCCGGAGCACCTGCTTGACCGGGTCGAAGTTTTCAAAAGAATGTGCCGGATACTTGAGATCAAGCGCAAGCGCTTCATTGAAAATGACTGGCAGCATTACGCCAAACTCATCCCCCGGCAGCAGTTCCTGCACCTGATGAATGTGCGGCATTCCCTGCCGTGCAACCTCGCAAAAATTATGCAGGTGACCGGAATGACTTCTGCCGGAGCATCGATCTTTGTGGATAAAATGGTCAAGCAGGGCGCATTTGAACGTCACGAAGACGGCAATGACCGCCGTAATATTATAATCAGTTTCACGCCGCGTGCCCAACAGATCACTGAGCGTATCGATGACCGGCTCAACCGTTACATCTTTCAGTATTTCGCTGATTGCAGCGATGGTGAACTGGAGATGCTGGAGCAGGCCAGCCGGCTGGTCTGCCGTGTTCTCGATGCCAGAGGCGATGAAGACAGCGAATTATAATTCCTGCTGAAGCCACGATTTCCGTCTGCGGAAAAAATCACCCCATGATTTTTCAGAAAATCATGGGGTTTACTTTTGCTTCTATTCTGCTGTTTCAAGGCAGACTTGAATAGCGCAGTTGAATTACCGGCGCCGTCCACTTTACCCGGTCAGGATTGATGTCGATCTCATTTAATTTGCCGAGAAGCAAACGCTGGTTCCGGCATTGAAACAGAGCAAGTTCATCCGGATGCGCGGGCTTGGTGCCGTTGACGATAATCAGCGAACCCTCCGGCATATCCAACTGTGCCGTCATCCGGCAGTCGGTTACCCGGAAAGCACAGCCGCCTGCCGGACAATTTACGGAAAAACTGGCGATAGCGACCCGCTTCATAAATCCGTGAAGCGTTTCATGCAGCGGTTGAAAATGCCATAAGATATCGATTTTCGCACAGGGAATACTTCCGGTATTGCGGGTCGCCAATTCACAGAAGCACGCCTTGAACTCCTCCAGATGGAGATCGCATCCGGCGTTGCTGCGGGCAGTTATGATCCGGTTGTAAAACTCTTCCGTACTCCGGCTGTTCATGCCCAGTCCCTCCGCCAGTTTGGCGGCATGAGTTACACTCAACAGATGCCCGCCTTTTGCCAGCAGTTCCCGGTCGAAGTCGCTTCCGAAGATCGCATCGAATACCTTTTCGTGTTCCGGGGTCGATTTCAGATGTTTATTCAATATATCCCATCCGTTGACATCATGTTTTTGCATCATCATTCCTTTTCTGTCTTGCGTATAAAAATTCAGATTTGTATGCTTCTATATAATTTAGCATATTTATTAATAAAATCAATATATAGTTTCTAAAAAATGTATTTAATATCTAAAATAGTGTCGCTCCGGCAGATAAAATGTGCTTTTTTTTATCTGTTTTAAGTGGAATGAATCTGAATGGTCAGTGACAAAGGCAGAAAAAACTCCGCTGTCCATCCGGAAAGCGGAGTTGATGCAGAAATTATCTGCAGTTTATTACTGCTTATGGAACTGCATGTTATACAGTTCTTTGAACTGTCCGTTTTCTATTTTCATAAGTTCATCATGAGTGCCGAGTTCAACCAGTCTGCCGTTGTTGAAAACCGCAATCCGGTCGACGTTTTCGATGGTCGACAAGCGGTGGGCGATGATGAATACCGTACGATTTTTCATCAGGTTATCCATTGCCTGCTGAACCGCCGCTTCGGATTCATTGTCCAGAGCGCTGGTCGCTTCATCGAGGATGATGATGGGAGCATTTTTCAAAATGGCACGGGCAATGGCGATCCGCTGGCGCTGGCCGCCGGAGAGAGTGACACCGCGTTCACCGATTTCGGTATCGATGCCGTCGGGCATGGCGGCAAGAGTATCGGTCAGGTAAGCTGATTTTACCGCAAGATCCAACTCTTCCTGCGTGGCATCCGGATTGCCCATCATGATGTTTCCCCGGATGGTTCCGGAAAAGAGGTAGTTATCCTGAAAAACGATCGCGATATTATTCCGCAGTGAACTCAAGGTGTAATCCCTGACATCAGTGCCATCAATGGTGAGAGATCCTGATTTTATATCATAGAAGCGGGGAAGCAAATTGACCAGCGTGGATTTGCCGCCGCCGGAATTGCCGACGATCGCCAGTTTTTCGTTTTTGGCGATTTTGAGATTGACATTCTGCAGAACTTCAACATCTTTGTCATATTCAAAGGTGACATCTTTGAATTCGATACTGCTCTTCAGCGTGTCAAAGGTTTTGGCATCCGGTTTTTCCTGAATTGCACTCTCCAAGTCAAAGACTTCAAATACGCGGCTGATGGCAACAAAACTGCCCTGGATACTGGTGATCGAACTGCTCAATGATTTGATCGGCTTGTAGAGCAGCAGCAGTGAGGCAAGGAAGGAGGCAAATCCACCGGCGGTCAGAGTTCCGCGGTTGATGAGGAAGGTTCCACAACCCAGAATCACCGCGACACCGACCGAAGAGATCAAATGCATGAGAGGCGACAGCCAGATCTGCCGCTTCTGCAGTGACATCAATACCCGGAAGGCTTCTCGAATGTATTTTTGATATAAATCATCCTGACGCTTTAGGAGATTGTAACCAGTAACGGTACGGTTGCCGGAACAACTTTCAATAAAGTGAGTTCCTTGCTTGCTGAAAATGACCATATTTGCGTTTGATGCTTTCTTTATACGTTTTCGTAACAGCGAAGCCGGCAGAAATGCACACAGCAATACCAGCACGCCGATAATCGCCAATTCCCAACTGCTGTAGAGCATTACTGCAATAAGACCGATTGCGCTGCAGGCGGTGGTTATGATCGTTTTCAATTGACCGACAAACTGATTTGATGCATTGATCGGATCTTGAAAGTAACGGACAGATAAAACTCCGATTGAATTGTCATCAAAGAACTTGGAATCCATGCCGATCATTCGCGTAAAAAGCGATATTTTGATGTCGTTGGTTATCCGTTCGGTAGTCCAGACGCAGATGTACTGGTTGATGTAATACAATACACCCTGGAGCGCCGTGAATGCCACTACGCCGATCGGGATGATAAAAGCCAACTGGCGGTTGGTGAAGGTAAAATCAAATCCACCGAAGGAAAAATTCAATTCGCTTCCGCCGATGACGTAGTCCATGTAGGGTTTCAGTGCAAACGCGGTAACGCCATCCAGCAATCCCAGCGGCAGAGCCACCAGAAAACCGATGATGATTCGCACCAGATACGGCTTGATGAAAGGGAACATCCTTTTCAGCAGCCACGAATATTTGAAGGCATTTTGTGCAGTTGTATCTTCAAGTTTCATTATTTTTCCCCGGGAAAATTACATTTGTACTTTGTCCGCGATTTCTGCGGCCTGATAAGAATCAACTCCGGCAGACTCTGCCGGAGTTGATGTGGCGGTGAATCTTATTCTTCCCAATACCGGGCGAGCCACTTGGTCGGCTTGACGTAACGGAAACCGCCTTTGCCGCAGTAACCGTTGAGTGCCATCTGCGGAGTGGGCTTGCCGTGGAATACGATGATTTTCACATCTTCCGGATCGACCGGCTGCATGAAGAAGTTGAGCGGGAAGGGGCGCAGACAATGGCGCTTGAAACTGACGCACCAACTCTTGTCCCAGTATTTCAGGATGCCTTTTTCAAACATCTGATAGGAGAGAAACGCCTGTTCGTTGCGGTACTCTTTGCGGATGCCGTTGCCGAGGTTGTAGAAGTTTTCCAGAACTTCCGGATATTTGCCGACCTCAAAGCGGAAAACCGAGGAGTTGCCGATGATATCGCGCGGGAAGTCCCAGTCTTTGCAAATAAGGAAGTCGCCGGGAACCTCAAACAGTTCATCGATGTTGCGGCGGATCACGATGTCAAGGTCAAGAAAGAGCGCCACGCCTTTCAAATCGGCAAGCGGAGCATTGAAAAGCGACAGTTTTCTCCAGCCCTTGTCGCCGATATTGGGATTGTCGTGGTAGGGCGGCAGTTCGCGGACTTCGATACCGGCATCCAGTCCGGTCGGGTCATCGGTAAAACAGACAAAACGATGGGGGACAGTCAGGTTTTTCTGAACCATCTTGTAAAGACGGTTGGCATACTCCGGACCGAATTTGGTACCCCATTTCATACAGATAACATTTTTTTCCATAGCATCTCCATAGATGTTTTTGTTCTGCAAACATTATTGCAGTGTTTTTTGTCAGCAGGAGAAAATCTCCTTATAATATATTTCACCATACTATAGCATTGTTTCAGGAAAAATCAAGCATAATTGAACGAAACTGCCGCTGCCCGGATTGAAAATTTCTTTCACAGTGCCGGTTTCAGAATAATTGCTTTCCGGTGCAGCAGAGCAGCTCCTGATTTTTCGACTTGAATTCCTGCTAAACGGCATAGTTTGTGCAATTGAGTACAGTAGTCTGCATAAGCGGCAGCGGCTTCCGGGGATTTCCGGTTTTTCCGGCAAAGCGCATATTTTTCTCCGGCGGCGATCATTCCGGCATAGGTAACATGAAATATTTTCGACCGTTCGATTTCCGGCAGGTGCTTCAGATATGGAGACGATACCACGGTTTTTTCCCACTTTTCTATGGGGGGAAGTTCCGGATATTCAAATACCGGCGGGATATTGAAATCGACCTTGACCGGATGGCCCGGATAAATATTCATGGCGCAGCAGAGAGAGGCTGATGCCTGAAAACGCTGTTTTATCATTTCGGTGAGGCGGCATTGCCGGAGGAATTTTTCTTCCGGAGCGAGGGGGGATTTCAACTCTTCAAGCAGGGTCGATTCCGCAAGTTGAGCCGCTCCGATTTTGAAGTAATCCTCAATTATCTGCTGATCGATCTGCCAATTGTGACAAGTTTGTGTTCTTCTCAAACAAGCTTCAAGCGACCATGTGCCGGGGAGGTTTGCGGCAGATTTTTTCAACTGTGAACAGTTTTGATTCCGGCTGCGGGGCGACGCATTTTTCCCGGTTGCACATCCGGTAAAGAACACGATCGCGGCAAGGGCAAGGCAGTATATGCAAAACTTCATTATGAAAATTCTCCTTTTCTGCAATATACTGCCTCCCGCAGTCAAAATCAAGGTTCGCGGATGGCTTCATCCAGCGATTTTATCAGCGGATGGATGATGTATTCAATCACGCGGCGGGTGCCGATCTTGATTTCAGCCTGACACTCCATACCGGGGATGAGCCGGAAATTCTTGTGGGTGTTGCGGAGTTTTCCGGCAAGCGGTATCCGGGCGCGGTAATAGGCTCCTGCGGACATTTTCTCATTTTCCTGCATCCGGGCATCTTTCTGGAAGGTGTCTTCGGAGATGTTGCGGATCTTGCCCTCCAGCGTTCCGTGTTTCTGGAAGGGGAACGGATTGAGTTTCACCCGGACGGTATCGCCGACTTTGACTTTACCGATATCTTTTGCCGGGATTTCCGCTTCGAGTTCCACATCGCAGTCGATGGGTACGAGGGTGATCAACGCTTCGGCTTCGCGGACGGCGGAACCTACCGGGAATGAGGCGATCTCATGGACGATCGCTTCGCAGGGGGCGCGAAGTTCGATATAATCATTGAGCCGGTCGATCTTATCCAGCGATTTGAGAATGGAGGTGAGGTTTTGCTGGGATTCTACCAGTTTCTCTGAAATATCTTTCTGCCACTCCATGACGAAACTCTGGCGTGAAGCGATGGTGGATTCCCGTTCGTGTTCAGTCTCTCTTGCGGAGTGTTCCAGTTCAGCGATGGTGGATTCCAACTGCATCCGGGACATCCTGATTTCGAGGAGGTCTTTGAGCGGGGTCACGTTTTTGCGGTGGAGTTCTTCATACATTTTGGAGATCTCCGCCATGGCTTTGAAGCGTTCCCGCTGCAGTTTGACCGTTTCATTGGTACTGCGGATATTGGTTTCCACGCGCTTGATGGATTCATCGAAGTAGCGCATCCGCTCCCGGAAGTAGGTGCGGCGCTGTTTCCAGATGGCATACTGCCAGCGCTGATCCTGGGTGGGATTGGGGGGCAGAATCAGTTCTTTATTGGCAAATTCCGCCTGCCACCGGGCATATTGTGCCTGAATGTTGTGCAATTCACTGCGGAGCCGGGCTTCCTCTGCCCGGTTGATGTCGGGGTCAAAACTGATCAGGAGCTGCCCCTTTTTGACGACCTGACCGACCTTGACATCGATCGATTTGATAACAGAACGGTCATAAGGTTTCATGACGATATTCTGATTGACGGAAACCAGTTTGCCGGTTCCCTCGACGATGACATCGACCTGGCAGACGATGCTGGCGGTGAGAGCTGCAAAGAATACAATCACGCCGAAGAGTATACCCATTCTGGCGGCGCGGGGGAGGGGGCGCATGGCGATTTCCACCGCATCCGGCTGGAAATCGACGGCTCGGGGATCAAGAGGCTGCTGATTCATCGGTTCATATTCCTTTCCATTTGCTGATACCAGAAGTCTTTGTAGACTCCGGGGCGGGACAGCAGTTCGCGGTGGGGGGCGAAGTCAGCCAGTTCACCTTTGTCCAACACGATGGTCTTGTCGGCGCCGGAAACGATGGAGAGGCGGTGGCTGATGATGAGAACTGTTCTGCCGCGGGCGATCTGCGGGAGGTTCTCCTGAATGACATTTTCACTTTCGGGGTCGAGCGCGCTGGTCGCTTCGTCAAAAATAAGGATGCGCGGGTTGGTCAGCAGCGCTCTGGCGATGGCGAGGCGCTGTTTCTGACCGCCGGAAAGGTTGGAAGCGTTTTCTTCCAGCATGGTGTCGTAGCCTTTGGGCAGGTTCTGGATGAATTCATCGGCACCGGCGAGGCGGGTGACGGCGATGATTTCATCGAGTGTGGCGTTGCGCTTGGTGAGCGAGAGGTTTTCGCGGACGGTTCCGCTGAAGAAGTAGTTCTCCTGAAGCACCACGCCGATACTGTTGCGCAAATGAACTTTGTCGATCTCCCGGATGTCGATGCCGTCGACTTTGATCAAACCGGACATCACCGGATAAAGTCCCTGCAGCAGTTTGGTCAGCGTGGTTTTACCTGAACCGGATCTGCCGACGATACCGATCACCTGTCCCGGTTCGAGGACGAAACTCAAGTCGCGCAGAACCAGCGGGCCATCGGGGATATAACGGAAGTTGACGTGATCGAATTCGATTTGTCCTTTGAAGGGATTGCGGACACCGCCGCCGGCGTGTTCCGGGCGGCAGTTCATCACATTGCCGAGCATCTGGACGCTGATGGCGATCTGCTGGTATTCATGGACGAGCGAAACCAGACGCACCAGAGGTCCGGTGACTCTGCCGGAGATCATCTGGAATGCGATCAGGGCACCGACTGACATTTTGCCGTCGAATACCGCCAGCGCGCCGAGCCAGATGACACAGACGTTCATGCTCATTTCCAGCAGTTGGCTGAGGGTTTTGGCAGTGACGGAAATTTTGCCGACCCGGAAGTAGGCGTTTACGGCAAAGGCGGTCGAATCCGCCCAAGCCTCTTTCTGAACCGGTTCCAGCGAGAGTGACTTGACTGTACGCATACCCTGAATTGATTCAACAAGCATGCTCTGCCGTTTACCTTCAGCGGTGTAAAGTTCCTGCAAACGGCGCTGGAACGGCTTGATCAGTACGCCGATGACGCATGCCATGGCAAAGGAAAACGCCAGTACCACCATCGTCAGTCGGATGCTGTAAAGGAGCAGGAACGGGATGAAAACGAACAGGCTTGTCAGTTCAAGGATGGTGAAAAAGAGGCTTCCGGAGAGGAATCCCCGGATCTTTTCGGTCTGCTGCATGTGCTTGAGCAGCACGCCGGAGGGAACCCGGTCGAAAAAGTCGATCGGCAGCATCATCAGTTTGTTGAAAACCTTGGTCGCTGTCGAAATATCGATCTTGTTGGTTCCGAAAAGCAGCAGATAACCGCGCAAATACTCCATTACCGCGTTGAACATCAGTACGGCAAAAATCGCGCAAACGATAACGTTCAAGGTGTTGTAACTCTGATTCACCAGAACCTTGTCCACGACGATCTGGAAAAAGAGCGGCATGATCAATGCCACTACGTTGATCATCAGCACCGCAAAGGCGATGTGACCGAAAACATGTTTGAGCTTGATGAATTCGGGGATGAACCAGAGCAGACCGAAGGGACGATCTTCGTCGGTGAGTTTCCAGGTGCGCTTGATCAGGAAGCCGTAGCCGCTGCAGTTTTCTTCATACTCTTCCTGATTCCAGAAGATGAAGTGTTCGCCCGGCGGCGGGGGAGGCGCATCATTGTCGATGACGGCGATCTGGGTCACGCCATCCTGATTTTCCCGGCAGCCGCAGATGATGACATGTTTGCCGTTTTTCTTGATGCCGATCGCCGGATAGGCGCGGCCGAGGCGGGGGAACATCTTCCACTTCAACTTGAGGTGGGCGATTTTGAGTTGGTTGTCGGCACCGATGCGGATCATCTGGCGGGGAGTCAATTCATCGGTGGCGATAGCGTAATCGTGCATCACCCGGCGGGGGTTCAGCGGTATCCGGTGGTGTTGGGCGACTGAAACGAGCGCAAAGACTGCCGAGTGGCGCTGGGCATCGAAGTCCCGGAGGTTGTTGAAAACCACCGCCCGCCCGTCGGCGATCTCTTTGAATTGTTCAGTCGGCACCATGATCATTGCCGGGCCGTTTTTACCTTTGGGGTTGAAAAGGGCGATTTTCTCCGATTTCAGCTGTGCCGGATTGACCACGCAGACATATTCGTTGTTTTTGAGCAGCGCGATTGCGGGGGAGGGGAGGGAGTCGGCTTCAAAAATATTGCATATTTCCGGGTGATACTCCATTGTTTCAGCAATTTTCATCAGAGCATCGAGGGAATTTGCATCGTACGCATCGAGTGCTTTATCATTTACGATGCCGTCCCAGTCGGGATTGAGCCGCTTTTGTTTCAGCAGTTCTTTCAGACAGTCAAGACCGCTTCTTTGTAAATTTTCCATGATGTGTTTCGGACTTATTTTAAGGTTGTTTTTATTCAATATCGGATTGCGGAAAGTTGTGAGCAACGGTACTACAGCCGTAATCTGACACAATCTGCCGTCAAAAGCGCCACCGGTTTCATTACTGATGCAGGCGAAATCAGGCGTAACGTCCGGCAGACAGTTTCTTTCACCTTTTTCAATGACACAGAACAGTTGAATTTCAGTTTTTCCCAGTTGCGGCAGAGCGTGTAAATTACCCGGGCGGCTTTGACCGTGAAACTGATACCGGCAGATGCCATCCGGGACGGTACATGGAAGCATGTTCCGGATTCCGGCAGCACTCCGGGCAATGATATCGCGACATCGGTGAAGATGCTGCGTTCAATAGTTTCAGTGATGCAAATGTTCATTCTGTCATAAAAATTTCTGCAGTAGATACTAATCATTATGATAATATATTTCCGCAAATATTAAAAGTCAAGTTTTTTATTGTTTGTTCCCGGCTTATCTTGCTGTAATTTGCGGATTGACCCGGAGTTTTTGATTTTTTACCTTGCATTTGAAGCAAAAAGGTTGTATGTTAAAGGCAGTATTGGTATCCAACGGAGAGTTTGTTATGAACAACAATGTAAAATTATCATGGAAGTCCGGTGAAGTTTCACCCGATATTGCTGCTTTGCTCAACACCCTTGCCGAGGAATATCCGGTCAGCGAGGGCGGCCGCGGTCTTAAACTGAAATTTGAAAAAATCAAGTCTGATAAATCTGTATCCCGGGTCAGCCGTTCCAAAGGCGGCGTGAAAATCGAGTATTCCACGCTCGCCGGAGCCGCCCGCGGTATCGGCAGCGCGCTTGCCCGGATCGAAGAAAATGTTTCTTCGTCATTCAAAACGGTCGGTATCATGCTGGATGTTTCCCGCGGTATGGTCATGCGGGTCGAACATCTCAAAAAATGGCTGCGCCGCATGGCGCTTGCCGGATATACTCAGGTGCAGTTGTATTGCGAAGATATTTATGAACTGGACGATGAACCTTTCTTCGGTGCGTTCCGCGGGGCCTATTCTCTGGAGGAACTCCAGGAGATCGACGAATATGCCGCCGCCCTCGGTATCGAAATGGTCGGATGTATCCAGACTCTCGCTCATCTGCAGCAGATGCTCCGCCATCTGCCCTATCGGAAACTGCAGGATACTCCCCGGATCATGATGGTCGGCGACCCGGCGGTGAATGCGCTGGTCGACAAGATGATCGCTTTCTGGAGCAAGGCTTTCCGCAGCCGCAACATCCACATCGGGATGGATGAGGCTCAAGGTCTCGGCCTGGGCAGATATCACCGGCTTAATGGCTGCTGCAGCGGATTTGAATTGATGAACCGTCAGTTGAAGATGGTTTCTGAAGTCTGTTCCAAATACGGCATGAAGCCGATGATGTGGTCGGATATGTATTTCCGGCTCACCAATGATGCTGAAACCTATTACGATACCGAATCTCCTTTCCCTGAAGGTCTTGCCGGTCAGATCGATCATTCCACCAGACTGGTCTACTGGGACTATTATCACCGGGATAAGGAAACCTATAAGAAAATGATCCGCCGTCACCGTGATCTCGGCAAGGAACCGGTCATGGGTTCCGGTATCTGGACCTGGGTCAGATTGTGGTATGATCACAACAAGACCATGCTGACCGCCTCTCCCTGCATCGAAGCCTGCCGCGAAGAAAATGTTTCTGAAATCTTTTTTACCATGTGGGGCGATGACGGCGGTTACTGCGATTACGATTCATCGCTTGCCGGAATTTTCCGTTGCGGCGACCTCTGCTGGGGCGCCGGGGATGAATATCAGACCGCAAGCCGTTTTGAAGCGGTCTGCTTTGCCGATTATGCCGCTCAGATTGCAGTCAGCGATCTTCACCGGATCAATATCGCTCCGGAGGACAAGCCGGAATACGAACTTTATGCGCAGTCCATTCTCTGGGACGATCCGCTTCTCGGGATCGCTTTCGACGGTCTCAAGCGGATCAATCCGGAATTCGATCTGGAACTGCTGGATGTCTACGATGAGATCCTTTGCCGCATCATGCCCCATATTGAAGAAAATGAAGCCGGAAATATGGCGTATGCTGTTGCGGTATTGAAGTTCCTCATGCGAAAACTTGAACTGCGCGGTGCGCTGGAAGCCGCTTACGACAGCGGCGACCGCCTCGCTCTGCATGAACTTGCCACCACCACCATCCCGGCGGCTTTGACGGCGCTCTATCAGGTGGACGGTTTGTTCCGTCAGATCTGGCTGGCACGTTCCAAACCGTTCGGTCTGGAACGTATTCAGGTTCGTTTTGCCGGGCAGGCGGCGCGGCTGGAAGAACTGGTCGTCCGCATTCAGGAATATCTGGATGGTGAAATCGATTCGATCGAAGAACTTGATGCCCGGCTGCCCTGGTCGGCTCCCTCTCCGGTATACCATTTGTACGATGCAGTCGCATATGGAGCAAGTTCACAATGGTAACTCTTGAACAAGCCGAAGTACTGCTTCAGAGCGCTCCGGGAGAGATCATCGCAGTCAGCGATGATCTTTTTCAACTGCTGCGCGTGACACTTGGGCGGAGCATCGGACAGACGGTGCTGTTTTCGGGGACTCATTACGCTGAACTGTTCCGCTGTGCCGGATTTACGGTGTGGACCGGCGTTGAAGCTGAACCATCTGCCGAAACCGTCGGAAAAATGGCGGATTTTCTCCGGCAGAACCAACCGGAAAATGTCGTCGCCGTCGGCGGGGGCAGTGTCCTTGATGCGGCAAAAGCGGCCTATCTGGTCTATCAGACCGGCTGGCAGCTCAACGAACTGTTCGGAGTGAACCGCTGGAGCAGTGCCAATCCGGGCAAGCGTTTGAAACGGATGGTCGCGATCCCGACGACCAGCGGAACCGGTTCGGAAGCGACTCCCTATTCCAACATCGTCGACCACTCTGCCGGAGTGAAAAAACTTATCGTTGAAGATCAATCCGTCCCGGCGATCGCATTCTGTCCGCCGTCATTTCAGCGTTCCATGCCATCCGGACTTACCCGGGCGGTCGGCTGTGATGCTTTGGCGCATCTGATCGAAGGTTTCCTCAATGTCGGTGCTGATTCCCGTCATCCGCAGGCAAATCTGTGGGCGAAAACCGGCATTGAACTCATTTCCCGCTATCTGGTGCGGGCGATCGCCGACCCCGATGATATCGAAGCGCGCCGGGGTATGCTGGTCGCTTCCACTCTCGGCGGGATGACGATCCGTTTCAAATCGACCGGATTGCCCCATTTGTGCAGTTTTTCCTGGTTCGGCCGCATTGCTCACGGTGAAGCGGTAGCATTGCTGCTGCCGGGAGCGTGGCGTTACTATCTCGCCAATCCAGCCGTTGCCGAAAGAACGATGGAACTCTCTGAAATTTTCCCCGGTACAACTCCAAAAGAGGTGATTTCAAGTTATCAGGAATTCATCCGTTCGACCGGTTTGCCGGATAAACTTTCCGCGTGGCAGGGAATTACTCCGGAGCTTCTTGAACGTACCGCCGGAAGCGGTGCCGAAAACCGGATGAAACTGGACAATGCCCCGAACCCGGTTCCTTTGGAAAAAAGTTACGATATTCTGTTGTCGATTATGAAAAGTGTTTATTGATAAGGAGTTTTACTATGATTCATGTCGTTGCCCGTATGGAACTCAATCCCGGTTGTCAGGATAAAATGCTCGCCGTTATGAAAGATCTGGTTCCGGTCGTCCGCGCCGAAGATGGATGTATTACCTACAACCCCTGTCTGGATAAAGACGGTAATGAAACTTTTCTCACCATCGTTGAAGCGTGGGAATCGGAAGCTCATCTCAAGGCGCATCTTGATTCAGTTCACATGGCAGAATACCGCGAAGCAGTCAAGGATTTGCGCAAAGGCTCCACCTTATACTTGCTGAATCCCGTATTGTGACACGGAGCGATCTCGCTTTGCCGGGGCGCGCCTTGCGGTCGTCGCCGCTCGGGTCGAGGACACAAGTCCACTCCCCTCGCGGGCTCCTCGGCAAAACGCACCCGGCTGTGCGATATCGCTCCTGATTTCGGGCGGCTTGTTTTGCGCCTGTCGCCGGGCTGTTCAGCCCGGCAGGCGTAAGGTAGTGTTTGATGGATAGTGCCGCTTCGCGGCTTATGGCTCGCGCCTTGCGGTCGTCGCCGTTCGGGTCGAGGACACAAGTCCACTCCCCTCGCGGGCTCCTCGGCAAAACGCACCCGGCTGTGCGATATCGCTCCTGATTTCGGGCGGCTTGTTTTGCGCCTGTCGCCGGGCTGAAAGCCCGGCAGGCGTAAGGTAGTGTTTGATGGATAGTGCCGCTTCGCGGCTTATGGCTCGCGCCTTGCGGTCGTCGCCGCTCGGGTCGAGGACACAAGTCCACTCCCCTCGCGGGCTCCTCGGCAAAACGCACCCGGCTGTGCGATATCGCTCCTGATTTCGGGCGGCTTGTTTTGCGCCTGTCGCCGGGCTGAAAGCCCGGCAGGCGTAAGGTAGTGGTTGATGGCAGCGCCGCCTGACGGCGGCTTATGGTTACTATCCGTCGCCGGGATCGTTACCGGCGCTGGAAACGTTTTTCAATCTCTTTGACCGAGAGGGTTATCATGGTCGGCCGTCCGTGGGGGCAGAGTGTTCCCTGGCGGCATTTTTTCATATCTTCGAGCAGTTGTTCCATAGCCTTGATATCCAGTACGTCATGCGCTTTGACGGCGGCGCGGCAGGCGGCGCGGGCAATGTTTTCCGGACGGACAGAGGATTTCAGGTCACTGCTGGCGGTCAATTCGTGAAGCATATCAGAAAAGAATCCGGAGATATCTTTGCACTTGCCGAAATTTTGCGGTATGGCGTTGATCATCACCGTATTTCCTCCGGCGGGTTCAATATCAAATCCGAATCGTTCAAACACCTCTTTGCAACTGGCAAGCAGAGATATTTCCTGCCGGGGCAAATCGATTATCTCCGGAATGAGCAGTGTTTGCTGAATCACTTCCGCCCGTCCGGCTTCATCAAGCAGACGCTCAAACATCACCCGTTCATGGGCAGCGTGCTGGTCGATGAGTACCAATCCGGAGGCGCTGGAAGCCAATATGTAGGTGTTGTCAAATACTCCGATGATATGTTCGGGCCAATTTCCGGAAAATGCCGCCGGCTGTTCCCACATGCGCTCTGCGGTGCCGCGCATTGACGGAACGGCTGACACTTGGGGGATGTCAAATGTTTTTTCCTCATTTTCATTCCGGCAGATTTTTTCCGGTTCAACCTGAACTTCCGGAGTTTTTTCCGGCGGCGTGATTTCTGAAACGGTTTCAACTTCCGGAGCAACTTGTATTTGAAGCATTTCCGCATCGCCCTCTAAGACCAGATCATCTTTGGGGGAAACATTTTCTCCATCCAGAAACAATCCGGTCAACTTGCGCTGTTCCACCTTTTCCACCTGATAGCGGATTTCGGCGGCATCGAGAACCAGTGCCAGCGGCAGTTTGCCGGACGGCGGCAATTGTGCAGGAGTTGCGCCGGTTTCTCTGGTGCGGCGCAATGCGGCGGAGATGGCGGAAGCCACCGCTCGGCTGACGATATATTCTGATTTGAAACGGACTTCCCGTTTTGCCGGATGGACGTTGACATCGAGATCTTCCGGCGGCATGTCGATAAAGAGGACGACCGGGTTGTAGCGGCCGGGTTCTGCCAGCGTGGCGTAACCTTCTTTGATGCCGCGGTAGACGGCCTGAGCTTCCACCGGGCGGGAGTTTATGAAGACCCGCTGATCGCGCCGGGATGGACGGGTGAATCCGGGTGAAGCGATACATCCGGAGATATTCATGCCGTTTTCCGTATGTTCAAAAAAGAGCATTTTGTCGGTAAAACTTTTGCCGAAAAGTTCCCGCAAACGGTATTCCTGACTGCTGCTTGCCGGAGTGTGAAAGGCGATACGGTTGTCGATCTGCAGCCGGAATCCGGTTTCCGGATGTGCGATGGCGAGCATGATCATGATTTCTTCGATATGGTGTTCTTCGGTGGCGGCAGATTTGAGAAATTTTCTTCTGGCGGGGAGGTTGAAAAAGAGATCGCGGACTTCAATGCGGGTGCCGACGGTTCCGCCGCAGGGGACAGTTGTCATGTTTTCACCGCCGTCACCGGAAACTTTGATGCCTTCCGGCGAATCAGCGGTGCGGGTGATCAGCGAAAAGCGGCTCACTGATGCGATCGAGGGCAGGGCTTCACCCCGGAAGCCGAGAGTCATGATGTGGTCAAGATCTTCTTCGGAAAGCAGTTTGCTGGTTCCGTGCTGTTCGAGCGCAAGCATGGCATCTTCAGCATCCATGCCGCAGCCGTTATCGGTAACGGCGATCAGGCGGCTTCCGGCGCGTTCGATTTCGACGGAGATGAAAGAACTTCCGGCATCGATGGAGTTTTCGACCAGTTCCTTGACTACGGAAGCCGGGCGTTCAATCACCTCTCCGGCGGCGATCCGGTTGCTCAAGGCGGTACTCATTACTTTGATTTTACTCATGGGGCGACTCCGGGTTGAACTGGCGGTATGATCAGCAAATCTGAAGGTATTTCAAGCAACGCCGGCAGAGATTTCGGACGATCGGCGGCCGTAAGCAGCCTGCGGTTGTAATCGATCACCGGATGTTCCGGCGCCAGCGAATGGGCAATGACTATTTCTGTTTTCGCATCGTTCAGCGCGGAACTGAGAAAATACAGGACTGCCAGATTGTTGCGGGTGAAGGCATCCTCCGGATTTTTCAGCAGGATATCCCGGCACAACTGTATCGCGGAAGTGTAATCTTTTTCTTCAGCGGCGATGCGGACGAGAACCCGCCGGGCAAAGAGATCTTCCGGCAGGCTGTGCAATATTTTATTCGCCGCAAGTTTCGCGTTTTGAAAATCATTTCCGGAGACCAGGTGGGAGAGCTGTTTATACCAGTGCGTCCGGATATTCTGCTCATAGGTCGAACTCCTGCTCTGGGGCAGCCGTTTTTTGTCCGGATGGGTGTAGACCAGCACGACCATGCCGGCAAGCAAAATCAGTACAGTTATGAGCAGCAGCATTCTGCCGCGCGGCGAATCGATTACCTTGCTCATTTATTTTCTCCTGGAATGCAGTGACAGCACACGATGTGTCCGTCGGAAACGGCGGTTTCTTCCGGAGATACGCTCCGGCACAGCGCGGCAATGTTCTCCTCCTGACGGCACAACTCATTGCATCTGGAACTGAAACGGCATCCCGCCGGGAAGTTTTCCGGGGTCGGCACCATGCCGGGAATAGTGTTGAGTTTCGCCGCCCGGTTCCCCAGTACCGGTATGGCGGCGATCAGTGCGCGGGTGTAGGGGTGCCGGGGTGAAAAAAGCACATCTCCGGCAGAACCGGATTCTACGATCTTCCCGGCATACATCACCGCGATCCGGTCGGCGAGGCGGGAAACTACGCCGAGATTGTGCGAAATCAGAATCACCGCCATTTGGCGCTGGCGGCGCAAATTGTCCAGCAATTCGAGTATCTGCGCCTGAACGGTGACATCCAGTGCAGTGGTCGGTTCATCAGCGATCAGCAGTTCCGGGTCTCCGGCAAGCGCCATTGCGATCATGACCCGCTGCTGCATGCCGCCGGAAAGTTCGTGCGGATAGGCATTGATCCGGTTTTCGGCGCTGGTAATGCCGACCTGTTTGAGCAGGGAGATGATCTCTTTTTTGCAGTCCCGTATTTCCGGGCGGTGCAGTTTCAGCACCTCTTCGATCTGGGCGCCGATGCGCATGACCGGATTGAGTGAAGCCGTCGGTTCCTGAAAGATATAGGCGATATGGCCGCCGCGTACCTGCCGCAGCCGGCGTTGATTCCCGGTGGTAAGATCAATGGATTTTCCGTTGCTGTAAAAGGTGATGCTTTCGGCGCGCCGGATCGCCGGAGGAGATGGCAGCAGGCCGGTCAGCGCCAGACAGGAGGCGCTTTTACCGCAGCCGGATTCGCCTACCAGCGCGAGGATCTCTCCCGGTTTGATGTGAAACGAGACACCGGAAACCACTTCCGGTGCATTTTGCCCGGAAGAAAAACTTATTGAAAGATTTTTGACTTCAAGCAGGTTATTCATTTATAAAACTCCACGATCTGCCGTCAAATATAGCATGTTTTTGATAAATATTCCACAAAAATTTCCGGCAAAACTGGAAAAATTGTGATAAAAGAGTTATATTATCCGCGAGTACATGAATAATATTTATGAAAACCAACGCGAGGACATAATGGAACGGGTATTCATAACCGGCCGCGGTTTGCTGACGCCGATAGGTTCATCAGTCAGCGAAAATGAAGCGGCTTTGCGCAGCGGCAAAAGCGGAATCAGCCGGATTCAGGCGTTTGCGGATGTTTGTCTGGACAGCCAGGTCGGCGGCATGGCGGAACATGATCCGCAGACCGAACTTATCGATCGTAAAACCAAACGTTTCTGTCCGCCCTCCGGCGTGATGTCGGTGGCGGCTGCTTGCGAGGCTTTCCGGGAGGCCGGGATCGCCATCGAAGATATCCCCGATATGCGGATGGCTCTGGTCGGAGGTCAGGCGTCGAGCAATGCCAGAGAATTGCATGAATCGGCAAGTGCTTATATTAATTCAAACTTCCGGCTCCGGACGGTGAGTCCGTTTGCGGTCCCCCGGATCATGCCGTCCAGCGCGGTGAGTATTCTTTCGCTTATTTTCGGTATCAAAGGCGAATCTTATGATGTTTCCGCCGCTTGTGCCACCAGCGCTCTTTCCATCATGCAGGCGGCACGGCTCATTCGCAGCGGCGAATACGATATGGTGATGACCGGCGGTGTCGAACAGCTTGACTGGCAGACCGCTCTCGGTTTCTGTGCCTGCCGGGCGCTTTCCACGCACTACAACGATACTCCGGAATTGGCAAGCCGTCCTTTTGACCGTGACCGCGACGGTTTTGTTCTCTCCAGCGGTGCGGCTTATCTGGTTCTGGAAAGCGAACGCAGCGTCAAGGCGCGCGGTGTCCGTCCGATTTGTGAAATCACGGGTATCGGTGCCAACAGCAATGCTCTGGATATGGTCGTCCCTGATGCCGATGCCAGCGCGGCAGTCATGGCGGCGGCGCTTAAGGATGCCGGTTTGAGCATCAGCGACATCGGTTATATCAATACTCACGGTACGGCGACTCCGATCGGCGACGTGGTGGAATTGAATGCCATCCGCAAACTGGTCGGTGATTCCGGCAAATGTCCGGCGATCAACAGCACCAAGAGCCAGACCGGTCACATGGTCGGTGCCACCGGCGCCGCTGAAGTGATTTTCAGTTCGATCATGATGGAGAAGAATTTTATTTCGCGGTCGCTGAATCTGGATAATCCGGATGATGAATTCGGCTGGGCTGATCTGGTTCGGGAATATCGGGAGGGGGTTCGGTTCAACCATGCGCTTTCCAACAGTTTCGCGTTCGGCGGTTCCAACTCATGTATTGTTATCAGCCGTTGCGACTGAATGATGTGACAAATAATAAAACGATTATTAAGAATAAAAAGGTGAAGAAAATGCAGATACCAGATTCTAAAATTGCAGTTACTCTGTACAATCTCCGGGCGCATTGCCAGAGCGAAAGCGATCTTGCCGCTACTTTGGAAAAAGTCGCCGGTATGGGTTATAAAGCCGTTCAGGTTTCCGGTGTGCCGCTGGAAGCGGAAGTGATCCGCAAACAGTTGGATGCTTTCGGTCTCTACTGCTGTGCCACTCATGAAAATCTTGCCACCATTTCCGGTGATCCCAAAGTCATCATTGACAAACTCCAGACTCTGGGCTGTGATTTTGCGGCGCTGGGTTCTCCCGGAGGCGATATCGATGCTTCTTCCATGGATAAAGCCGTTGAATTGGCTGAAATTTTCAAACGCCAGGGCGATATCCTCGGCGAAGCGGGAATCAAACTCGGTTATCACAACCACGCCTTTGAATTCACCCACATCGCCGGAACCCGCAAGACCATGCTGGAAACCATCATGGATATGACCGTCGGACACAATGTCTACTCTGAACTCGACGTTCACTGGGTCACCCGCGGCGGCGGCAGTCCCGCTGCCTGGATCCGGAAATTGGCAGGACGGATCAGCGTTATCCACTTCAAGGACTTCGTGCTGGTCGATAAGCAGCCGGTCTTCTGTGAAATCGGCGAAGGCAATCTGGACTGGCCGGAAATTCTCAAGGCCTGTGAAGAGACCAATGTCCGTTGGTATTCCATCGAACAGGACAGGGAATTCCCGGGACGTGACATCTTCGATTCTGTTAAAATTTCAATCGACAATCTCCGCAGTTGGGGTGTCAAGTAACACTCCGGCGAACTCCGGGGCGGATGGAGTATCTGATGGATCTTATCGAAAAAATCAATTCACGCGAACTTAAACTCGCAGTGATCGGTCTGGGCTATGTCGGCTTGCCGTTGGCAGTGGAGTTCGGAAAAGTCTTTGATACGGTCGGATTCGACGTGAAACATTCCCGCCTCGAAATGCTCCGGCAGGGCAATGACAATACGCTTGAAATATCTCCGGAGGAGTTGGCAAGCGCAGTCAGATTGACCTATTCCGGCGATATCGGCGATCTGCGCGACCGTGACATATTCATCGTGACGGTTCCGACACCGGTGGATAAATACAATCAGCCGGATCTTTCCCCGCTGAAACTTGCCAGCGATACCGTCGGTAAGGTGATGAAAAAAGGAGCGGTCGCCATCTTTGAAAGCACCGTTTACCCCGGGTGTACCGAGGAGATCTGCGTGCCGGTCATGGAACGCGAAAGCGGCATGACTTTCAATAAAGATTTCTTCTGCGGCTACAGCCCGGAACGGATCAACCCCGGCGATAAAGAGCATACTTTCACCAGGATCAAAAAGATCGTTTCCGGATCGACTCCGGAAATCCTTGAAGTGGTGGATGCGCTTTACAACAGCGTGCTTGAAGCCGGAACATTCCGCGCCGGAAGCATTAAAGTCGCAGAAGCCGCCAAGGTTATTGAAAATTCCCAGCGCGATCTCAACGTCGCTTTTGTCAATGAACTTGCCAAAATATTCCATCTGGTCGGCATCGATACCGCCGAGGTGCTGGAAGCTGCCGGTACCAAATGGAACTTCCTCAAATTCCGCCCCGGTCTGGTCGGTGGACACTGCATCGGCGTCGATCCCTATTATCTGACCTATAAGGCGCAGGAGTTGGGATATCTGCCGGAGGTCATCCTCGCCGGACGGCGGATCAATGACAGCATGGGGCAGTATGTCGCGCAGGAAGTGGTCAAACTGATGATCAAATCCGATTTCAAGGTACTCAATGCCCGGGTGCTGCAGCTTGGGGTGACTTTCAAAGAGAATTGTCCGGATATCCGCAATTCACGGGCGGTCGATGTTACGCGGACTTTGCAGGAGTTCGGGTGTCAGGTCGACATTCTCGATCCGATGGCTGATCCGCAGGAGGTCAAGGATATCTACGGATTGAATTCCAGCCGCACTCTGCCGGAAAATGCCCGGTACGATGCCATTGTGCTGGCGGTCGCGCACCGTCAGTTTGAAAATCTCGATCTTGAAGCATTGAAAAATCCCGGCGCGGTGATTTTTGATATCAAGAGTATTCTTCCCCGTGAGATGGTGGACGGGAGATTGTAAAATGGCTGAATTTCCGATCAAAGCCTGCTTCTTTGATTTTGACGGAACGCTGGGGGATACCTACAACGGCATCCGTTCATCATGGCAGCAGGTGCTTTCCGAACGCGGTTTGTCCTGCCCCGATTTTGATAAAAGATTCCGGGTGGGACCTCCTGCAGAAAAAATGGCAGGGATACTCTTTCCGGAGATGTCCGCCGGAGAATTGATGGATTTGGCAACCGCCTACAAACAATGTTATGATTCTTCGGAACTTCTTGAAGAAAAGCCCTATCCCTGGAGCCGGGATATCCTTGAACTCTGCCGTGCTTCCGGCAAAAAAATCTATGTAGTCACTTACAAGCGTTTCAAGTCAACTTTGAAACTCATTGAACGTTACGGGTTTTCGGAATATTTTTCCGGTGTCTTTTGTGCCGATGTGATTCCCGGACAGACTATGCCTAAAAAAGATCTGCTCAAATTGGCGGTTCAGGTTTCCGGAGTGCCCGCTGCACGCGGAGTGATGATCGGTGATACCGAGTTGGATATTCTTGCCGGTCACGAGGCCGGAGTCCATACTGTTGCCGTCAGCTGGGGATATGCCGGAATGGATATTTTGAAAAAAGCCTCCCCGGAATTCATCGCCTCCAATTATGATGAATTCATCTCCATTTTTAAGAGTTTTTGCTGAAATTTTCTGATTAAAACGGAGAGATAGATAAAAATCTTGTTTTGATCCATTGCTTTTTAAGCGTTGGTGAACTATATTATATAGAATTGCTCCGGCATCCGGTGTCGGTTATCCGGATAGACAAGGTTCAGGAGCATCAGTCAATATGTAATGCGAAGGAGTAAAAAAAATGTCTTCACGACTCGCAGAAACCGGAAATGTGGAACTTCAACTCAAGCAGATGGGAGGTCGAATTCGTGAAATTCGTAACATTCTCAACATTGCTATTATTGAGATGGCGTCCATTACCGGCATTAGCGAGGAAGAGTATATCGCCCATGAAAACGGCGAAGTGGACAGTTCTTTTACCTTTCTTCAACGCTGTGCCCAGCGGTTCGGCGTGGATATCAGTGCGCTGGTAAGCGGCGAATCTCCCAAACTTTCTTTCTACACCATGACCCGTCAGGGCGGCGGTCTGCCGATCAAGCGCCGGGAGGGATTCGAATACCGTCATCTGGCGGCACAGCTCAAAAACCGTAACGCGGAACCTTTCACCGTTCGCGCCAAGGGGCAGGAAGCGGATTCTCCGATTGTTCTCTCGACCCATCCGGGACACGAATTCGACTACATTCTCCGCGGTAAACTCAAAGTGCAGATGGAGAATAATATCGAAGTTCTGGAAGAGGGAGACAGTATCTACTATGATTCCAGTCACCCCCACGGCATGATCGCGGTCGATTGCGATGAATGCGAATTTCTCGCCATCGTCATCAACGGTGATTCGGAAGCCGTCGTCGCTCCCGATCTTCAGGAAACGGCGGTCAAGAGCGTTCTCCCCGGCAAGAGCCGTCTGCTCTATCATAATTTTGTCGACGAAACTCTGGATGAAAACGGTTATCTCAAGAGTTTTGATTTCCACCATCCGGCGAATTTCAACTTTGCCTACGATGTGCTGGATGTCATGGCAGAACGCTGCCCCGATAAACTGGCGATGAAGTGGATCAGCCGTCACCGGGAATGCCGTAACTTTACTTTCGGCGATATCTCCCGTGCCAGTTCCCGTGCCGCCAACTATCTCACCTCGCTCGGTATCGGCAAAGGCGACCGGGTCATGCTGGTCATGCGTCGTCACTATCACTTCTGGACGGTTATCAATGCTCTGCACAAAATCGGTGCGGTCGCCATTCCTGCGAGCAACCAGTTGACCACCAAAGATTTCGTCTACCGTTTCGAATCCGCCGGAGTCAAAGCGATCGTCGCCGCCGATGATGCTCATATCATCGACTGCATCGACGAAGCCGCTGTCCAGTATCCGGAACTCAAAGCGCGTATTCTCGTCGGTGAAGATATCGAAAGCCGGGATAACTGGAGCAAACTTGAAAGCAATATCGATCTTTACAGCGACAATTTCCAGCGTCCCGCCGATCTCAAAGCTGATGATACCATGCTGATCTTCTTCAGCAGCGGTACCACCGGATATCCCAAGATGGTTGAACACAGTTTTACCTACCCGCTCGGCCACATCGTCACCGCCAGATGGTGGCAGCAGGTCGATCCGGACGGTATCCACTTCACCATCAGCGATACCGGATGGGGCAAAGCGCTGTGGGGCAAAATCTACGGCCAGTGGCTCTGCGAAGCCGCCGTGCTGACCTATGACTTTGACCGTTTTGAAGCACACGATATTCTGACGCTTTTCAAAGAGCATCAGATCACGACTTTCTGCGCGCCTCCGACGATGTTCCGTTTCTTCATCAAGGACGATCTTGCCAAATATGATCTTTCCAGTTTGAAAAATGTCTGCACCGCAGGTGAAGCGCTCAATCCGGAAGTTTTCTGGCAGTTCTACAAAGCGACCGGTCTCAAGATGATGGAAGGTTTCGGACAGACCGAAACCACTCTCACCCTTGCCAACCTCGCCGGCGTGAACCCGAAACCCGGTTCCATGGGCAAGCCGACCCCGCAGTATGACGTGCGCCTTATTGATGCCGACGGCAATCCGGTCAAGCCCGGAGAAACCGGAGAGATCGTTATTTTCGCAGAGAAAAATCAGGTTTGCGGTGTCTTCCAGGGCTATCGCAATGCTCCGGAACTCAACGCCAGCGCCTGGCATGACGGCATCTACCATACCGGAGACACTGCATGGCAGGATGAAGACGGCTTCTTCTGGTATGTCGGACGAACTGACGATGTGATCAAATCTTCCGGATACCGCATCGGTCCCTTTGAGATCGAAAGCGTCATCATGGAACTGCCCTATGTTCTTGAATGTGCCGTTATCGCTTCTCCTGATGAAGTGCGCGGTCAGGTCGTCAAAGCGGTCATTGTGTTGACCAAAGGAACGGTCGGCAGTGATCAGATGAAAAAAGAGATCCAGGAATATGTCAAGAGCCATACCGCTCCTTACAAATATCCCCGCAAGATCGATTTCGTCGAATCCCTGCCCAAGACCACCAGCGGCAAGATCCGCCGTACTGAACTGCGGGCAATGGAACTCAAGAACGCCCGGAAGTAATTTCTGAAAGAGTGTTGTTATGATTTTGCGTGTACGCAAATCCTGTCTGTCGGGGACGATTGCCGTCCCCGGGTCCAAATCCCATACCATTCGCGGTATAGTTGCGGCGCTGCAGGGCAATGGATTATCCATTCTCCGCTCGCCGCTGGATTCTGAAGATACCCGTTCTGCATTGGATGCAGCCCGGCTGTTCGGCGCTCCGGTTGCCGAATATCCCGACCGCTGGGAGATCGGCGGCTTGAATGGCAAATTGCAGAAACCTGATCGGGTTGTCAATATGAATAATTCCGGTACCGGATTGCGGATGCTGACCGCTTTGGCGGCGATGCAGGATTTCCCGGTGACTTTCGATGGTGATGAATCTTTGCGGACAAGGCTGATGTCCGGATTTTTCAGGGCATTGGAAACTCTGGGTGCCCGCGTTGAATCCGCGGAAGGACATTGTCCTTTTACCATCTGCGGCCCGGTCAGAGGCGGTGAAGCAAAGGTTGACGGTAAAAGTTCCCAGTTTCTGACCTCATTGCTGTTCGCTCTGCCTGCGGCGGAAGCGGACAGCGTGCTGACGCTGGATTATCTCAACGAACAGCCTTATGCTGAAATAACCGCAAAGTGGCTTTCCGAACTGGGCATATCCTATGTCAAACATCCGGGGCTTCTGCGCTGGGAAATCCCCGGCAATCAGAAGTTCCCCGCTTTTGACAAGGTCATTCCGGCAGATTTTTCCACCGCCTGTTTTCCATTGGCGGCTGGAGCGCTCTGCGGTGGCAGGATCGATATTCTCAATCTTGATTTCTCCGATGCTCAAGGCGATAAACAGGTTTTCCGTTTTTTTGAACAAATGGGAGCAAATATCTCCGGCGGCGATAAAGTTTGTTCAGTTTCGGCAAGTGCATTGCACGGCGTTGAACTCGATCTGAATTCCACTCCGGATGCCCTGCCGATCCTCGCTGCCTCCGCGGCGCTGATCCCCGGAGAAACCCGACTGCTCAATGTTGCCCAAGCCCGGAACAAGGAAACCGACCGCATTGCCGCAATGACTGCAGAATTGCGTAAAATGGGGGCTGATATCGATGAACTTCCTGATGGTATGATCATCCGGGGAACGACACTTCACCCCGCAACCGTTGACAGCCGGAACGATCACCGTATCGCAATGGCTCTGGCGATCGCCGCGATGCGTCTGGATGGGGAAACTGTCATCGAACACGCCGAGGGTATTCCGGTTTCATATCCCGGCTTTATCTCCGATTTCAAGGCACTCGGAGCCAATTTTTCTTTGGAATAAGATTTGCATTTTTCCGGGGGAAATGTTTGGCAGGCCGAGCGGTGATGTTGAATTATTCCGCTTTTTTTGCCATTTTCCGGTCGTGGATAAAGAGCTGCAGAGCGTTCCACAGATTATGCCACAACACGTAAAAGGTCGGTCCCATCGCCGCCAGCGGTGAGGAAAAGGTTGAAGCAAGCACGATGGTGAAAGTGGTGTTTTTCTGGCCGAGAGTCTGACTTGCTTCCCGGGCGAATTGTTTGCCGCCGATAAGGTAGCCGAGAGAGAAGTTCACCATGCAGATCAGCAGCGATATTCCGGCGATCACGAAATAATATTTATACGAAATTCCCGGGTGGCTGTAAAAGAATTTCATCGCTGAACCGGAGATGACACAGAGCAGTATCACCCAGAGAATAAAGGATAAATTTCCGCATTTTTTTGCCCATTCCATACTGGGCGGATAGATCTTTCGGGTGACGAGCGCCAATATCGCAGGCGAACCGATCAAAATGACCAGATTGACTGCAGCATTGAGAAATCCTGCCGGATTCACTTCACCGGTGATCATCAGCGGCAGCATGAAAAATAACGCCGTCGACACCAGCGTATTGGTGAGTACGAAGCCGGTGATGATATAGGAGACATTGCCGCCGAGAAACTTCATGATCACCGGAGCCGCGCTCGCCGTTGGTGTGATCGCGGCAAAAAATGCCGCATCAGCCAACGATTTGTCTCCGGAAAGTCCGGCAATGTACCATGCCGCGATTCCGATCAGGATATTTGCTCCGGTCAATACAAACTGGCTTTTGTGCAGTTTCAGCGATTTGATATCCAGCGGCAGATAGATGAAGTAGAGCATCACGATCAGAAAGTAACGGATAACGAAAGTCGCTTCTCCCAGTTTCGGGAAAATCGCGCCGCAGATGAATGCGGCAATGATCAACAGCGGACGGATGAGAGCTTTTTTTAACATATTTCACCTCTGTTTGCAGAATTTTAACCAGTAACTTGGAGTCTTGTTGACCAATGCCCGGCAGATCAGGTAGAGCAGGGTAACATTTACGATCGCCACCGTGATCCATGAAACCGGATAGCACAGCAGCAGAGATTCCATCGTGCGGTAGTACGGGAAAACGGTTTTTACCCACATTATCCGGGCGCCGCAAGTGCCGAGGATGGTGGCGATCGCCGGAAGCAGTGAACATCCCAGCCCCCGGAGCGCACCGCTGGCAAAATCCATGATTCCCAACAGGAAATAGATGGTGAAGATGGATTTTGAACGCACGATCCCCCAATAGATTACATCCGGATCGCTGGAGAAAATGCTGATTAGTTTGGGCGAGAACAAATAGAGTATCCAGCCGCCGAACAGCGTGACGCTGAAAGTCAATGCCGAACAGATATACATACTCCGCACCATCCGGCGCGTTTTTTGCGCTCCGTAATTTTGTCCGACCACTGCGATCGTGGTGTGATGCATGGAGAAAACAACCGCATAAATGAGCCATTCGACGGTGATTTCAGCCGTAGAACCGGCAATCGCCGCCGCACCGAGCGAATTGACACCGCTTTGAACTACGATATTGGAGAGCGAGAAGCATGCACCCTGTATTCCTGCCGGAACACCGATGGCAAGAATGCCGCGTAAAGATTCCATGTCAAGCCGGATATTTTTCAATATCAGCCGGGTCGCGCCCCGGTTTCTCATCAGCCGTTTCATACCGAGGTAGGTGCTTATCACATGGGAAGCCACCGTGCCGATGGCAACACCGGCGACATCCCAATTGAAAAAGACCACCAGTAAAATGTTGAGGAAAATATTTGCAACCCCCGCGTAAATCAGGAAGTAAAGCGGACTTTTGGTGTCTCCGATCGCCCGGAGGATGGCACAGATAAAGGCGTAGAATATCTGAAACGGCAATCCGGAAAAAGTGATGAGCAAATAGAGTATGGATTTACGTTGAAGTTCTTCCGGAATTCCGGTTATTTCGACCATCCAATTTACGCCTGCCCAACCGATAATGGTGATCAATACGCCGCAGATCAGGCTCAATGCGGTCGAAGTATGCACCAACCGCGTCATCCGTTTGGCATCTTTGGCTCCGTAATATTGCGCCGCGAGCACATTCACGCCGGTACTCAAACCGGAGAAAAAGTTGACCAGCAGACCAACCAGCGGGCCGGTCGCTCCGATCGCCGCCATGCTTGCCGCCGAGCCCCATCTGCCGATGACGACAGTATCTGCCGCGTGAAAAGAGAGGTTCAGCAAATGGGTCAGCGCCAGAGGTATTGCAAAACGTATGATCTTGGGAAAGAGCGCGCCTTTACTCAAGTCGATGGTATTACGTTTGACAGCCATGTTTCAATCATTCTCATAAAATTAATGTAATTCATTTAATATATCATAAAAAGAGATTTTTACAAGAGAAAAAAAAGGGGGACTGCTGAATTACGGCAGTCCCCGGAATGGTTGTTTTCAGAGATCGGTCGATTTTACAGTCATGCTCAATTTGTCGATGACTTTGATATACTCCGGAATGGGGAGCAGATCTTTTTTTCTGGCGGCGATCACTTTACCCTTTTCTGCATCATTGCAGAGCAGGTCGATCGCGATCAGGGTATTCAGGATCGAATTCTCAATGTAGGCTTTGTACTGGTCGCCGATGCCGTAGTTGATGCCGTGGCTGGTTCCCCTGCCGCCCAGACAGTAGCCGTGGACCGCCGGGATCACCGTGGCGATATCGCCCATGTCGGTACAGCTGGCAAAGAATTTGTCATTGGGAGTGAATTCGGTTTCCGGAGAGATTTCGCGGATGACGCTGCACATGAGTTCACCCAGTTCCGGATCGTTGTAAAGCGGCATGAAGCCGTGGATAGTTTCAACGGAAGCCTCGCACTCTGCGGCTTTGGCGGCATACATCACCACTTGATCGAAACGGTCATTGAGCGAAACGATGCTTTCCAGATCGGGCGCCCGGAGCATGTATTCCAGAGTGACGTTATCGGGGATGATATTCACCGCATCGCCGCCGTTACTGATAATGCCGTGGATGCGGACGTAGGGATCGTTGCTGTAGACTTCACGGAGCATGGCGATCGCATTGAGTGCCATTGTCGCTCCATTGAGGGCATTGTGACCTTTCTGCGGAGATGCCGCGTGGCAGCTTTTACCATGAATGGTGATCTTTTTGTTGACACATCCGTTGTGATCGTTGTATCCGTAGTGGGCGCTCAAGTGGTGCATGTAAGAGATATCCACATCATCGAAAACGCCTTCGCGCAGCAGTTGGGATTTGCCGGAGATTGATTTGATTTTTCCGGAATCGATCAAAGTTTTGCGGTAATCCAGTTCGATGCCCTCTTCGGCGGGGGTGGCAATCAGAGCGATCTTGCCGCACAGTGAATCCAGCACTCCGGATTCGAGCAGCCCGATGGCGCTGCCGATCAGACTGGTGGCGCTGGCATTGTGACCGCAGGCGTGGACGGCGCCGGTCACAGGGTCACATTCCGGGTGGTTGGGCAGGACGAGCGAATCCAGTTCGCCGAGGATTGCAATGGTGGGGCCGGGGCGTCCGGTATCGATATCGGCGCGGAAACCGGTCAATGCCAGACCGGTCTTGACTTCAAGCCCCATATCCTGAAGCAGTTTGACCAGATAGGCGGAGGTTTTTTCTTCGCGGAAACCGGGTTCCGGATTTTTCCAGATGTGAGTTCCGATAGAACAGAGAAATTCGTTTTTAGCATTGATCGCTTTGATCGCCGCATCATGAAGCGCCTGATTTTTCATAAATGATTTCCTTTTTTTGGATAAAATTGTTTCCGGAAATATATCATTGCACATATTTTCTGTCAAGCAAAAAAAAGTATTTCTTTGCAGAAAAACACTTGAATTTTTACGCTCAAGGTATATATTCTACCTGAAACACCAACTGAATGAAAACCATATAAGAGAATGGAGATTTTAATAAAATGGCAAAAAAACGTTTTGCTCTTATCGGAACCGGCGCCAGATCGACGATGTATATCCGCGCTCTTGCCAATGGGACCTATAAAGATTACGCTGAACTGGTCGCGTTGTGCGATATGAACCCGGGACGGCTTGAATATTTCACCAAACAGCTTAAGGAAAAGTATTCTCACGAAGCGGTTCCGACCTACAGCCACCTCGAATTTGAAAAGATGATCGCGGAAACCCGACCGGATACGGTCATCGTTACCACCATCGACCGCACTCACCATATCTACGCCTGCCGCGCCATGGAACTCGGATGCGATGTCATTTCCGAAAAACCGATGACCGTCGATCCCGAAAAGTGTCAGATGATCATCGATACCCAGAAACGCACCGGCAAAAAATTCACCGTGGCGTTCAACTACCGCTACAGCCCGCGCAATACCCGGGTCAAAGAGCTGCTGGACAGCGGCATTTGCGGAGAAATCACCAGCATCAACTTTGAATGGCTGCTCGATACCAATCATGGAGCGGATTACTTCCGCCGCTGGCACCGCGACAAACGGAATTCCGGTGGATTGATGGTTCACAAATCCACCCATCACTTCGATCTGGTCAATTGGTGGATCAATTCCAAACCCAAGACGGTCTATGCCATGGGCGATCTGAAGTTCTACGGCAGAGACAATGCCGAACGGCGCGGTGTTACCGAATTTTACTATCGTTCCAAAGACCGGGATGTGGCGCTTAATGACCCGTTTGCGTTGAGTGTTGCCAATGAGCGGGCGTTTTTCAAGGAATTCTATTTTGAAAACGAAAAGTATGACGGTTATCTCCGTGACCGCAGTGTTTTCTCTGACGGCATCAGCATCGAAGACAACATGAGTGTCATGGTTCGCTATGAAAACAATGTGGTCATGAACTACACTCTCTGCGCCCATTGTCCCTATGAAGGTTACCGTATCTGTTTCAACGGCAGCAAAGGCCGTCTGGAATACTATGTCATCGAAAGCGGCTTCACCCAGATCGGCGAAGATCTGTCCACTTTCGGCAACCGCGAAGATGATGAAGCCCGTGACCGCAAAGATATGGCTCCGGAAATCCTTTTCCAGCCGCTCTGGGGCAAGCCGCAGGTATTCACCTACGAAGAAACTGACAAATCCGGTCACGGCGGCGGCGACCGCAAACTGTTGGACAACCTCTTTATCGGGGTCACCGATGATCCCTTCCATCATGCGGCGGACTTCCGCGACGGAGCGTATTCGATCCTGACCGGTATCGGAGCCAATATTTCCATGGCGACCGGAGAAGCGGTCGAAGTTCAGAAACTTATCAAACTGTGATCAGTTGTCCGGGCGCGATTGGTGAAATTGGCAGACACGCAGGATTTAGGTTCCTGTACCGCAAGGTGTGTGGGTTCAAGTCCCACATCGCGCACCAGTTGATTTTTCAAGATAAGGGTATTCGGTTATGAGTGATGATATCCGCAAGATCGATCGCGATATGGATTTCAAAATCCAGCGCGGAGACGGGATGGATTGGTATTCCGCTGATGACCGGCCGTTTGTGCTGGATGGACTTTACTGGCGAAAGCCGGGAGGAGATTTCCGGCGGATCCCGGAAGGGTATCATATTTCTCCGTGCATCGATCAGACACTTTCGTATCACACCGCCGGTGCGATGCTCCGCTTTGTTTCGGATGCCGACGAGATAAGAGTCGATGTCAAACTGTACAAAAATGCCCGGATGGATCACATGGCAGGCACCGGCAGTATGGGATTCGACCTCTACTGCGGCAGAGGCAGTGCCAAAAAATATGTCGGCACCACCCGTTTTGACCGTTCGCTTGATGAGTATTGCGTTACCATCTTTGAACGCGGTGAACGGGAACACCGGGAGCGGGAATTCACATTGCATTTTCCGCTTTACAGCGGTGTTGCTGATTTCCGTATCGGATTGAATGTCGGAGCTTCGGTCAAGGCGCCTTCGGCGTGGAGCGATGATCGTCCGATAGCAGTTTACGGAACCAGTATTCAGCAGGGCGGATGCGCCAGTCGTCCGGGAATGTGTCACACCAATATCATGAGCCGGATGCTGAATCGTCCTTTTATCAATCTTGGGTTTTCCGGTAACGGCAAAGGCGAAGCGGCAGCGGCTGAACTGCTGGCAACTGTCGAAAATCCGGCAATGTTCGTGTTGGACTATGCCGGGAATGCCAAAAACGCCGGTTTGATCGCAACCCTGTCTCCTTTTATTGATATTTTGAGAGCAAAGCACCCGGAAATTCCGATATTGATGGTTTCCATGACCCCATGGAAAGATGAACTTGAACAGTGCGAATGTACCGGCAGCCGTATGGCGCAGACGATGATCTTCCTTGAAGAATTGCGCCGCCGCCGGGAAAACGGGGACAAAAATATCCATTTTCTCGATGGTTACGGACTGTATGGTGCTGATCCGACGGAGTGTACGGTGGATGGAGTTCATGCGACCGATCTCGGATTTCTCATGATCGCCCGGCGTATGGCGCCGGTAATTTCCGGAATTCTGGATGGCGCGGAGTGAAAAGAGTATTCCGCATTTGATTTTTATGTAAAGTGATTTATTTTGATATTTTGAACCGATAACGAAAGGAGATATATCATGGCTTCAATCAAAATGTATGAAAAAAACGGCGATGCCAAAGCGCAGCAGATCCAGAGCAATCTGGAGAAACATTTCGGCAAACTCCCCAACGTTTTCAAAGCGATGGGACGCAACGGGGATTTCCTCGAAGCGATGCTCAAACTTTCTGAAGTTGCCGGAAAAGGCCTCGATGCCAAGACCAAAGAACTTATCATCATCGCAGTAAGTGCGGTCAACGGATGTGTCTACTGCCTGGATGCCCACCGTTCTGCGGCACTTCAGGCGGGTGTGACCGATGAAGAGATCACGGCGGCGATCGAAGTTGCGGCAGCGATTTCTGCATTCAACAACTTCAACAAGGGCATCGATCTCGAATCTGACCTCAAGAGTAAATAAGTTTTTGAATTCTTTCGGGGCTGCGGCAAACCGGTCAGGTGTGCCGCAGCCCCTTTTTTATCCGTGATTCAGTACAATGATTCGCCGTTGGCATCGATGGCGACGACCAGCGGGAGATCTTTGACTTCGATCCGGTAGATCGCTTCCGGGCCGAGGTCTTCAAAGGCGACGACATCAGCTTTTACGATAGAACGGGCAATCAAGGCTCCGGCGCCGCCGGTTGCGGCAAAGTAGAGCGCACCATACTCTTTCATGGCGTCTTTTACGGCGGCGTTGCGATCACCTTTGCCGATCATGCCGCGCAAAGAACATTCCCTGATCAGCCGGGGAGAATAGGCATCCATCCTTCCGCTGGTGGTGGGACCTGCGGAACCGATGACCCGTCCCGGAGGAGCCGGACAGGGGCCGACAAAATAGATGAGTTGACCGTCGAGATCGACCGGAAGTTTTTCCTGATTGTCCAGCATGGTACAAAGCCGCTTGTGGGCGGCATCCCGGCCGGTGTAGATGACCCCGGAGAGCATGACGATGTCTCCTGCTTTGAGGGAACGGACGGTTTCTTCTGAAATCGGAGTGGTAAGTTTGATCGTCTGGCTCATAATTCAATCTCCGCGTGACGTGCTGCATGACAGTTGATATTCACCGCGACCGGCAGACTTGCCAAATGGCACGGGAAAAATTCGATATGGCAGCTCAAACTGGTGATCTTGCCGCCAAGTCCTTGGGGGCCGACTCCGGAAGCGTTGATTTTTTCGAGGATTTCGGCTTCCAGTTCAGCATAACGGGGATCAGCAGAGGGGGTTCCTACTTTACGGAGGAGCGCTTTTTTAGCGAGATACGCCGCGTATTCCATGGTTCCGCCGATGCCGACACCGACGACTGTCGGAGGGCAGGGGTTGCCGCCGGCATTGACGACACTGTTTACCACGAAATCGACCACTCCGGCACGGCCTTCCGAGGGCTTGAGCATCTTGAGGGCGCTCATATTTTCCGAGCCGCCGCCCTTGGGGGCAAGGGTGATTTTGAGTTTGTCGCCGGGAACACTTTTCAAGTGGACGATGCACGGGGTATTGGTGGTGGTGTTCTTGCGGTCGAAAAGCGGGTCGGCAACGATGGATTTGCGCAGATAGAAATCCTTGTATCCCTGGATCGTGCCGAGGGTCAGCGCCTCTTCGACCGTACCGGAATCAAGTTTTACATCACAGCCCATTTCCACAAAATAGACCGCAAAACCGGTGTCCTGACAGAGTGGCATATTTTCTTTAGCGGCGATGTCGGCATTTTCCAGATACTGCCGGAAAAACTCTTTACCGAGAGCGCTGGTTTCAGCAGCGCTCCCTTTTTTGAGGGCATCGAGCACATCAGGCGGCAGCAGGCAGGCGGCTTTACCGCACATGGCTCGTACTTGTGAAACTACATCATCAAAGGCAATCGTACGCATTGTTCACTCCGGGAAATTGCAGAAAAATTTGATATAAGCCCGATCGGGTTCCAGATCGTTGAGGAATTCCAGCCGGTAGGAATTTTTACCTTCGGCATTGTCGGAAAGATGCACATAGCAGAAGCTGTAGAATGGCATATCGCCGCTGGCGTGGGTGCTGTAGACCGCCAGTTTCACTTTGCCTTTGAAGTTGAAGTCATTGAGCCGGATGACCGGAGTGCTGTCACCGGCAAAGAGATTGTCTTTACCGATGTGTTCAGCGTTGACCCCGTTGCGGTCGATCCAGCAGAGGTGGTTGAATTTGCCATCTTCATCAATGAAACCGAAAGCAAAGGAGTTGTTGTAAAGGTCAACCGTCATGGAATCTTCGTAAGGGGTCGGCGAGATTTCGGGGACTTCGATCCGGAGATAGGTTTCTTTCCAGGTGGGAGGTTCGTTGCGGAGTTTGCGCTGTGCTTCGACCCGTTCAAGGTAGAGTTTGCCGGTTGCCGAAAGCGGTGCTTCCGGGGCGAGATAACGGTCGAGCATACTCATCGCATCGAGTTCCGGAGCGGTGAAGAGAATACCGCAGACTCCGAAACCTCCGATCCGGATTTTCGCCGGAATTTCAGAAACGGTTTCTGCTTTGCCGTCGACCAGCAGGGTCTTTTTGAAGTTGGAAACATCAATGCCCATGCGTGCAAAATCCATGGAAACATCCAGGTCACGGGTTTCATTTTTGAAGTTGGAGAAGATCGCCAGCACCAGATTGTTTCTGGAACTGATGAAGACATAGTGGCCGTCATCCTGATTTTTGGCAAAGACATCGCGGCTGTTGTAGTCGTTGACGATACGGAGATTGCGTTCTCTGCGGACAATGCTCCAGAGTTTCCAGATCGGGATGAAGCTCTGATCGTTGATGCCGGGAACACGCGGGTGGACCAGACTGCTGGTGAGGAACTGTTCTCCGAGGTTGCTGTGAGGGTACTGACCGCTGGCGGCGATGTATGGGACGATCTCGGGAGAGGCATATTCGGGGAATGCTGCACTCCACAGCGTGCCGACGCCCTGCGCGGACATGCTGTAATAGTCATACTCTTTTCTGCCGCGGATGAGCAGACCGCGTTCACCTTCACCGGAAACGTAACCGCTCATAAAGCCCATGGTTATCGCACTGAATGAGGGGCCGGTGTGGCTGTAGAAAACGCCGTCGGGTCCGATTTGTTCGCGGAGTTTCCGCATGATGTGATAATATTTGCGGAAAGGTATTCTTCCGCCGCAGAAAAGTTCCGTGGGCGGCAGGCTGTGTCCGTAGGGACTGCCGTAGTCCATATACAGACCGTCATAGTTGTATTTCAGCAGATGTTTGAACCATGCTGCGTACCGCATGGCGATCGATTCTTCGGTGCCGCGGATGTAGACTGCCAGCCGGATATCGGCGGCATGGAGGGCATCGCGGAGTTTTTCAAAGGCGGCGGGGTCGAAGGGTACGCCGTCATTCTGGGTATCCATGCGCCAGTTTTCGTGCATGATGAAAACGTCGCATTTGGAAGCGATCACGGCGGCGATGGTTTCATCCGACGGATAGCGTTCGTAATTATCAAAGTAGTGGTACATTCTGACTGGCGGCTGAATCCGTTCGGTGTGCGCCGGACGGATGACCCAGCCCCACTGATTGCGGACTTGATTGATGACCGGGCGGGGGAAAGCGGATTTTTGCATTTTCCAGGAGATTTCCGGAGAAAGACCGTCCCAGCGGATGGAACTCACACCGTCTTCGCGCTTATTGGAAAGCGTGCTGTGTCCTTCCATGATGAGTTCCATGTAGAACTGCGGCGCGAATTCCCGGGTGAGGTTGAAGTTGACCATCGGGACGATCGCCTTGAAATCCCGGTCATCTCCGGGTTCGATGAAGCGTTCAGTCTGGGCGGTGATGAGCGTACCGTCGATAACCGCCGGGCGTTCACGGAAGCACCAGCGCAGATCGTCAAAGGAGGAGAAATCCGGTTTCGCTTTGAGTTCAAAACGGGAAATGCCGACCGAGTGGATATCCCGGACAAAGAAGACCATGTTGGTAAAGGCGACGCCGTCATGATAGAATTCATGGCGCAAAGTCATCAGGTATTCGGGATACTCTTTGCCATATTGATCTTTGAAGGTGACATTGATGAAATCGACATGGGTGGCACCGTCTTCTTCATCGTCATAGATCCGGAGATTTTCCGGTTTGGCAAAGGGGCGGAGGATGGAACCGTTTTCCAGTTCAGCTTCCAGTTTCCAGGCTCCGGGGGTGAATACGGCAGTTTCCCGTCCGTCACCTTCGAGTGCGGTGACTTTCCCGGGCAGGCCGCCGTATTCTGCCGGAAATTCGACGGTGATTTTTCCACATTTGATCTCTGCCAACATAAAATATATCTCCTTTTTTTTACAGTTTTATACTCAACAGAAGCAGTGCCGCGACTCCGCAGAACAGGGCCATGAATTTACAGACAGTAAGTTTTTCTTTAAGTATCAGCGCACTCAAAATAAAGGTGAGGATGAAACTCATCTGCATTATCGGTAAAACGATACTGGCGTTGCCCAGACGGACGGAGTGGGCCATGAAAAAGACGATGCCGAAGACAAACAAGCCGGAAAGCACTCCGTAACCGGCAATTTTTTTATCCGGCACTCCGGAACTTCCGTTTTGCCGCTCCCGGAGATAAAAGTAAATCAATCCGCCGATGATCCAGCAGAGCGCATTGACCAGATTGACCCCGTTCGCTGAAGCGCCCAGATTGAATGCGTATTTGTAGGACAATCCCATCCCCGCCCGGAGGATCGCGGCGATTATGACCAGTACGATACCGAGTTTGGCATCCTGCCGTTTCTCTCCGGAGTTGGAACCGGGAAGGAAAAAGAGTACCGCCGCAAATGCCAGCGCAATTCCCAACCCTTGCAGCAAAGTGTTGTTCTCTTTGAAAAGCAGCCATGCCCCGGGTACCACCAGCGCCAGATTGAGCCGGTAAATGGTCGAACACAGTCCGGCACTCTGTTTGCCCATGGCTTCGATGAGCAGCAGATTTCCGGCGACGGAAAAGAATCCGGAAATCACCCCCCACAAGAGCGTGGTCTGCCAGTTCACTCCGCGCAAATCGGGCAGAAGCAATGAGGTCAATGCCCAGGCAATGCCGATGACAAAAACGAAAAGTCCGCGGGAGCGCGGCTTGCGGGCAAACAATTTGAAGACAAAATCGTTGGCGGCTGAACAGAATATACAACAGAAAGCAAAGACGATTGCCATTTTAATTCTCCTTGAAAATCGTAAACACCGACTTAATATATCACATCCCCGGTGACAAGACAACCGTTTTTCAAACTATTTTTTTATTACAGTTTCGATTTTTACGGCAGAGATTTTCCATTTGCCGTCAATTTTCGTGCAGAGCAGCCGGATATCCCGCACCTCCCGGAAACTTCCCGATCTGGATGAACTGCCGCTGAAAACGGCGCCGCCGGTGATTTCAGCACTTCCGGAGTTCACTGAAAGATTCTGGATTTCCACATTCAGCGCGGCGGAAGTGCAACTTTTTTTCATGGTTATCAACAGTTGGGATAACTCTTTGAGCGTAAACTCCCGTTCCACTTTCGGCAGGTCGGATGATATCGTCACCTTTTTGTCAAAGACCCGTTCCGGGGTGGCGGCATCCAGTAACGCGATTATGCCGGATTTGCCGGAACGCTTGGCTGCCATCTCTTCAAGTTCGCCGACCATGGCGCGGAGAAGTCTTTCCTCCCGGTTGCCGAAATAAAAGAATGCTCCGGTTGCGGCGGCAATGAGAATGAGTGCCGTCAGGAGAAATAAAAATTTTTTCTTGAGATTTTTCAAAATAAAGGTTGTCCGGTAATACGTTTGAGGTTGATTTGTCCGAAAATATGTCCGTTGATCGTCTGACTGCGGTTGTCTCCGACCACATAACAGTTGCCGGGGGCGACAGTGCGCGGCGGCAGATTCCAGTCGGAGAAATAGCGTAAATAAGGTTCATCCAGCGGAGCATTGTTCACATACAGCGTGCCGTTGCGGAATTCCACCACATCACCGGCAAGCGCCACCACCCGTTTCAGCAGATAGTGGCGGTCGCCGTATTTGATGATGACGATATCGCCGCGCTTCGGAGAATCGAACCAGTAACTCCATTTCTTGCAGAGCGTGAAGCCGTGACTCTTGTAGGTCGGCAGCATGCTTTCGCCATCGATGATACAGGGCATCAGCAGAAATCCGAATATCACCAGCGCGCTTGCCGCGACCACCGCCATCCGCAGAAAAAATGGTTTGGACAGCCGGGGAAAGATGAATTCAATGATCTCTCCCCGCGCCGTCGTGTCATCGGAGCGGTGTGCCGATGCGATTTTGTGCCACCACTTGAACATGATCGATCCGGCAGGTCAGTTTCAGTTCTGCCCCTCTGCCGCCATGCGGGCCTTTTCTTCGGCTTCGACCATGGGCAGGAATCGGCCCTTGTCGCTGGCTTTGGAATAGGCTTCCTGAGCGGTGATGTGGCCGGCTTCATATTCACTCTGGATGGAGTTGTCCATGGAACGCATACCGCGTCCGGCACCGGCATCGATGATGGTGCGGATGTTGGCGATCTGACCTTCGCGGATGGTGTTGGGCAGGGCTTCCGACCAGAGCAGAACTTCGTGTACCGCGACGCGGCCGCCGCCGATCTTGCGGCAGAGCAGCTGGGAAACGATACCGCGCAGAGATTCAGCGAGCATGGTACGGATCTGCGCCTGTTCGTCGGAGGGGAAAGCATCGATGATACGGTCGATGGTCTTGGGAGCGTTGTTGGTGTGCAAGGTTGCAAAGACCAGCATACCCATCGCGGCACAGGTGAGTCCGAGCCGGATGGTTTCGTTATCGCGCATTTCTCCGATAAGCACGATATCCGGGTCGGAACGCATGGCGCCGCGCAGTGCCAGCGGGAACGACTGACTGTGGATGCCGACTTCCCGGTGGACGATGGTGCAGTATTTGTTCTGGTGAACGAATTCGATCGGGTCTTCGATGGTGATGATGTGCTTGCTGTAGTTGTCGTTGATGTAGTCGAGCATGGCGGCAAGCGTGGTGGATTTACCTGAACCGGTCGGGCCGGTCACGAGGACAAGACCGGAACGGTAGGAGCAGATCTCTTTGAGGACTTCCGGCAGTTTGAGGTCTTCCAGGGTCAGGATCTTGCTCGGGATCTGACGGAGGATGCACGCCATACCTTCGTTTTTGTAGAAGAAGTTGCAGCGGAAACGGGCAACGCCGGGGATTTCGTGGGCGAAGTCCAGATCCCGCTTTTCCATGAACTGCGTCCAGCGTTTTGCCGGAAGACAGATCTCTTTCATCAACTCTTCCATGAATTCCGGAGTGATGACATTGTCATCCAGCGGTACGATATTACCGTGGATACGCGCTTTTGCCGGATAATCGATGGACAAGTGCAAGTCTGATCCGCCCATGCTGAGCATCTGGCGGAGATAGCCGTTGATAATCGGTTCCTGTGACATATTTTGATCCTTGAAAATGGTGTTTTTGAATTATTACTGATTGGCGGCTTCCCGCTGTGCCCAGATCGAGTTGAGCTGGGAGATGATGACCGGATCGGTCATTTCGGCGAGCGCGGCTTCCCGGGTGATCATATTCCGGGAATACTTGGCGAGGATGCACTGATCAAAGGTGCACATACCCTGCTTGGAAGCGGTGACCATGGTCGATTTCAACCGGAAGATCTTGCCTTCGTTGATGATATTGGCTACCGGCATGGTGTTGATCATGATCTCATAGACCATGACGATGCCGCCGAAGCCGTCCGGAATGAGTTTCTGACAGATCACGCCGCGCAGAGAACCGGCGGTCATGGCGCGGATCTGCGGCTGCTGGGAGGGCGGGAATACATCCAGAATACGGTTCATGGTGTTGGGGGCGTCGCTGGTATGCAGTGTGCCGATGACCAGGTGTCCGGTTTCAGAAGCGGTGATCGCATTTTCGATGGTTTCAAGGTCGTGCATTTCACCGATAACGATGACGTCGGGGTCTTCACGCAGAGCGGCTTTGAGCGCCGAACGGTAACTGATGGTGTGGCGGCCGACTTCGCGCTGGGAAACCGAACAGTTTTTGGATGGCTGCAGGATTTCGATCGGGTCTTCGACGGAGATGATGTGATCCTGGCGCTTTTCATTGACGATGTTGGTCATGGCGGCAAGCGTGGTGGTCTTACCGGAACCCAGAGGGCCTGTGACCAGCACCAGACCGTTGGTGTAGTCCAGCAGGCGTCGGATGTAGACGGCATCTTCCGGAAGGAAGCCCAGATCTTCGAGCGCGGAAATTTCATTGGGAACCAGACGGTAGGTTCCGGCATAGCCGTCTTTCTGTTCCATCATGCAGAGACGGAAACGGTCTTTTCCGAGAATGAGCGCCATGCTCATATCCTGATTTTTTTCAAAGAAAGCGCGGCGTTCCGGAGCGAGCAGGGAAAGGGTGAGTTTCCGGGCATCGTCATCGGTCAGCACATAGGAGTCGAGGCGTTCGATCTGGCGCTGGCGGCGGACGAACGGAGGGGAACCTGCCGAAATATGCAAGTCGCTGCATCCCAGATGGCGCAGACAGGAAAGCAGGAAGATCATTCTTTCGGCGGCCTGCTCTTCGGTGAGATAAGCGGTATCGCTCAAACTGGGGAGGTCTTCGTAGCCGTTGATATTGGATAAATCAAAGTCGGGAACTTCAAAATAGAGCGGTTCTTCGGCGTTGATGCCGGAACCTTTTGCCGCCGGTTTCGCAGGAGCCGGGATCTCTTCCTCAACGGCTGCGGCCGCAGGGACTTGAGCCGGGGCGGCTTCCGGAATCGCGATGGTACTCCAGTCGGGTATCATACCGGTTTCCGATTGGGCAAAGGCGTAGTCGACCAACTGCTGAACCTGATCGATCATCATCGGTTCATCGGCAGGGTCGATGTTTTCGCAGAGTTTGGACAGTACTGCTTCGGCAAATTCGGTGAGGTCGCCGGAATTCCCCGGCGAATCATAAAGTTTCTGGGCGGCGGCGGGATCCATGGCTCCGTTTACAGCGAGAGCATAAGCGAGCCATTGGATTTCCAACGGAGTGTCCGGTCTCATAAATGTTCCTTTCGATTTACAGTATTGGCTGTTGGTGTTTCAAGAATTTATCAGCGTTGACTTTTGATGTGTTCTGCAACTGCTTTGAGAGCCTGGGCGCGGACGGCTCCCGGAACCCGGTGATTGGCGGTCGGAGTGCAGATGATCTTCTTGTCGGCAGAGGGGATGTTGTTGAATGCGGCAAAGACACTTTCCGACGGGCAGGTGAAGTCGACGAAACCGGTGGTGACGAGTACCCGGGGCTTCCTGATGTTGCGTGCGAAGTTCACGCCATCGATGTAGGCAGCAGCTTCAAGTACCGCATTTTTGTTCTTTTTGTAGGTCGGTGTCTGGAAGTAGTGGGGCCAGCCGGAAGTGCCGCCTTCGGCATTGCCGGAGTGGAAGCAGAGCGCCGGGACGTGGGCGACGACCATGGAGATCGCCGGTTCCAGACCGCCGGCGGCAAGTGCCTGACCTCCACCCTGACTGACACCGTAGACGATCAGAGTTTTGCCGTCCCATTCGGGGCGGGATTTGAGATACTGCAGAGCCCGGTAGACCCGCTGGAACATCATATTGAAAAAGATTTTATCACGGTTGTCGGCATTCCAGTGACGGTATCCGGCGAATCTGCCCTGACGTGCATGGTAAACGCCGCCTTTGCTGTCGGCGGGCATCGGGCTCAGCGAAAGCATGATAACTCCGCCGCCGATGGTGGTCCAATCTTCTTTGACTGCGACCATGCCGGTTCCGGCGCCGTGGACGAGCAGGAATGCCGGAAGTGATTTCGGTTTGGCGTTGGCGGGATAGGAGAGTTTTCCGTAGCCGTCTTTGCCGTCGCCGCCCATGGGGAAGATCACCTTGAAGGCTTTGAGGGATTTGTTTTTTACCGGTTCCGGAGTGAGAATGGCATCCATCGGGCGTTTGTCGATGTCAGCTTTGATTTTATCCCAATAGGTGTTGAAGTCGGCGGGGCAGGGGCGGCTGGAGGTGACTTTGAATTTATCGACCGCAACGCCGGCATTGCTTTTGCGCTTGTCCGGCTGACCTTTGATCACGGCGCGGCAGTAGACCATGCCGGGGCGATCAGATGCGGTTTCGATTTTGATCATGCCGGCATCATCGGTGGTATAAACTTTTTTTCTGCTGATTTCGGCATTGCCGTACACATCGACGATGACGGCGCGTTTGGCGATGTTTTTGCCGGAGAGTTGAATGGTGAATGTGATCTTGTCTCCGCATTTTGCTTCGATCTTATCCGCTGAAACTTTGATCTCTTCAGTGAATGTCTTCTGCGCTTTGACTGCCGGTTTCGCCGGAACTTTTCCTGCTGAAACCGTCAGCATGGCTGTGCAGAGAGCAGAGAGAATGATAAATTTTTTCATAACAGTTTTTCCCTTTTTATATATCGGCATTTTTACGTCTTTGCAATATTTCTATTAAAATAGCACTACTTGCCGCAATTGTCAACAAATCTCACAACAGCCATTACGACTTTTTCCCGGCAGGGGTCTTCCGTTCTTTCAGGGGGTAATTTTTTTGCCCGGTCACTTGAAATTACGCGAAAGCGGTATTATATTAAACTGTTTGATATTCTTTAATTGACTTTTAATAAACAGAAAACAGTAAAAGGGAGGTAAAACCGTGAGTTTTAATCTGCTTGTTTTCATCAAACAGGTGCCGGATACTCAGAATATTTCCGGCGACGCCATGACGCCGGAGGGTACTGTCAACCGTGCCGCTCTCCCGGCGATCTTCAACCCGGAAGACCTTAATGCTCTGGAACTGGCGCTCCAGCTCAAGGACCGCTACGATGCCAATGTCACCGTCGCAACTATGGGTATGCCCGCCGCCGCCGAAGTGCTTCGTCAGGCGCTCTATCGCGGTGCTGACCGCGCCCTGCTGGTCACCGATCGCGCCCTTGCCGGTGCCGATACCCTCGCTACCAGTTACACCCTGAGCTGCGTGGTCAAGATGCTCGGCAATGTCGATCTCGTTCTCTGCGGACGTCAGGCTATCGACGGCGATACCGCACAGGTCGGCCCCCAGATTGCGGAAAAACTCCGCATTCCCCAGATCTGCTACGTCGAAGAGGTCATCAGCCTTGAACCCGGCAAGATCACTGCCCGCCGCGCTATCGAAGGCGGTTACGAAGTGCTCGAATCCCCCCTTCCGGCTCTGCTGACTGTCATCGACTGCAACGAGCCGCGTCCGGAAAATGTCAAGCGCATCATGAAATTCAAACGCGCCCGCAGTGCCGGTGAAATCGCCATGGCCAACAAGGACGATGCCGCCCGCGCCGAAGCGATCAAGGCTGATCTCGCTGCCAAAGGGCTGCTTATCGAAGAGTACAACGCCGCCGCTATCGGTGCTGACCCGGCGCGTATCGGTTTTACCGGTTCTCCGACCAAGGTCAAACAGGTGCAGAGCGTTATCCTTACCGCCGGCGATGCCAAAGAGGTCGCCGCCACCGCGGAAGGTATCAGTGAACTTATGCATGAACTTATCAGCGATCACACTTTGGGGTAAGACTAATGGCTAATATTGGAAATGTTTGGGTCTTCATCGAGCAGGAGCAGGGGAAGATCGCCGGAGTCAGCTTGCAGCTGGTCTCCAAAGGACGTGAGTTGGCTGACCGTTTGGGCGTCAAACTCGAAGGTATACTGCTGGGCGACAATCTCGCCAGTTGTGTTGATACGCTTTATCACTACGGCTGTGACCGGGTGCTGCTGGCGGAGGATCCCCGTCTGGAACCTTTCACCGTGCTGCCCTACGCCAAAGTGATCATGAAACTTATTCTGGAACACCGTCCGAATATCCTTCTCTTCGGCGCCACCCTCAAGGGACGTGAACTCGCTCCCCGTGTCGCTTCCGAGAAACTCGCAGGTCTCACCGCCGACTGCACCGATCTGCAGATCGACGACTTCGAAGACCTCAAGAATAAGAAGAGTTATACCGATAAACTGATGCAGATCCGTCCGGCTTTCGGCGGAAATATCATCGCTACCATCGTCAACACCTGGGATGATCCCCAGATGGTCACCGTCCGCGAAGGCGTGATGAAACTCGGCGAAGCCGATCTCTCCCGCAAAGGCGAACTGGTCAAAGTTCCGGTCGAACTCGACGATGCCGATACTGCCGTCAAAGTTATCGAACGCGTCCGCGCGGAAAAGAAGGTCGACCTGCAGGGCGCCCAGATCATCGTCGCCGGCGGTTACGGTGTCGGTTCCAAAGAGAACTTCAAACTTATCCGCGACCTCGCTGAAGCCATCGGCGGTGAAGTTGCCGCTTCCCGCGCCGCTGTCGATGCCGGATGGATCGATCACGATTATCAGGTCGGTCAGACCGGTGTCACCGTCCGCCCGCGTCTTTACATCGCCTGCGGTATCTCCGGTTCCATCCAGCACTGCGCCGGTATGAGCGAATCCAAGAAGATCATCGCGATCAACACCGATCCCGATGCTCCGATCTTCAGTTGCGCTCACTACAAGATCGTCGGTGACCTCAATCAGGTCATCCCCCAGATGATCAAGGCGTTCAAGGCTAAGCAGCAGTAAGTAAAGGAGAACAGGAATAATGAACTATTTTCTCGATAATAAAGATCTCGAATTTACGCTGCGCAACCTCGATCTTGCCGATATCGCACGTATGCGCGAGAACAACTATGAAAACGCTTCCAAGTTCGACACCGCTCCTGCGGATTTTGACGATGCTCTCGACAACTACGCCCGCGCCCTCAAGGTCGTTGGCGAAATCGCCGGTGACCGTATCGCTCCGCGTTCCCGTGAAGTCGATCTTCACGGCGCCCGGTTCGCCGACGGCAAAGTCACCTACGATCCGCTGACCGTCAAGAACCTTGACGAATTGAGCAAGGCCGGACTCATGGGTGTTATGCTCGGTCACGAATACGGCGGCTTGAACTTCCCCGTGTCCGTCTATACCATGATGACTGAAATCGTCTCCCGTGCCGATGCTTCTCTGCAGAACATCTTCGGTCTGCAGGATATCGCCGAAACCATCAATTTCTTCGGTAACGATGAGCAGAAAGCACAGTATCTCCCCGGATTCGCCCGCGGCGAATATGACGGCGCTATGGACCTCACCGAACCCGAATACGGTTCCGACCTCCAGTCCGTCCGCCTCCGTGCTTATCAGGATGAAAAAGGTCAGTGGTACCTCAACGGTATGAAACGCTTCATTACCAACGGCTGCGCCAAAGTGCATCTGGTGCTTGCCCGTTCGGAAGAAGGAACCACCGACGGTCGCGGTCTTTCCATGTTCATCTGCGAAGCCTGCCCGCAGTTGGTCGTCCGCCGTATCGAAGACAAGATGGGTATCCACGGAGTTGCCACCTGCGAACTGCAGTTCAATGATGTTCCCGCTCAGCTCTGCGGTAAACGCCGTCTGGGACTCATCCGCTACGTCATGAGTCTGATGAATGGCGCCCGCGTCGCTATCAGCGCCCAGGCGGTCGGTATCGCCGAAGCCGCTTACCGCGAAGCCCGCAAATATGCCGCTGAACGCGAACAGTTCAAAAAGAGCATCGACAAATTCCCGGCTATTTTCTCTATGCTCAGCAGCATGAAGGTGAAACTTACCGCCATGCGTGCCATGCTCTACGAAACCACCCGGGTCGTCGACCTCCGCAACTCCTACACCGAATTGGTCGAAAAAGGCAATCCCACCGCCGAGGACCGCAATCTGCAGAAGTATTACACCAAACTCGCGGCTCAGATGACCCCGATGTGTAAGGCTCTCTGTACCGAAGGTGCCAACAGCATTGCTTACGATACCATCCAGATCCATGGCGGTACCGGTTATATGCGCGACTTCAATGCTGAACGTTACTATCGCGATGCCCGTATCACCAACATCTATGAAGGTACCACCCAGCTGCAGGTCGTCGCCGCCATCGGCGGTATCATGCAGCGCGATGCCGATCAGCGCATGGCTGAACTTTTCGCTCTCGAACTGCCCGCCAACCTCGCCGCTATCCGTGAGAAACTTGCGGTCATGCACACCAAGCAGCTTGAAGCGGTCAAATTTGTTTCCGAAAAACGTACCGCCGACGGCAGCAAAGATGTCGCTTACCACGATCTCGTTGCCCGTTCGCTGGTCGAGATGGAAACCATGATCCTGGTCGGTTTGCTGCTGCTGCGTGATGGTGCGATTTGCGCCGAACGCGCTCCCATCGCCGAACGTTTCGTCCTCGATGCCGTCAGCGAATTTGAACGCCGTTATCTGGTGGTCACTTCCGGAGATGATCTGCTCATCGCCAACCACCGCGACATCATCGATTATTGATAAAATCAAATCAGGAATATTTAATATGAATAACAATTATCTTGCACTGGCCCGTCAGAAGATCTCTGATCCGCAGATTCTTTCGGTTGTCGCCGCCAAACGTGCCAAGCAGTTGGCAATGGGCGGACGCCCGATGATCAAGTGCGATTCTGAAAATCTTCTGGATATCGCTCTGCTGGAAATCGCGGAAGGTCTGTTGACCTATGAATTCGGCGATGAAGTTCCTGAAGAAGCCGCTGCTGAAGAAGCGGCGGTTGAGGCGGAAAATCCTGCTGAATAATCGTTTTTATTCACAGAAAAAGGCTGTTGCTGAACCAGTTGAAACTGGTTCGCAACAGCTTTTTTGTTTGCGGAAATAATCGCGCTTAACGATTTTTTTGGCTGCAGGGAGTTCTGATGATGCGGCAGCTTGTCGACCGGGAACCGGAGCATCCGGTTGACCGGTAACTGGCACATCCGGTTGACCGGTAACTGGAACATCTGGAGCGGGTTTCCGGCGTGCTGCTGCATGATTTGGACTGGATGAGTTCTCTTTTTTTCTCCCGCTGCTTGCGGTTGTATTCCTTTTTTCTTTCATAAGCCGCCAGTTCGCTGAACTCTTTTACCGCAGTTCCGTTGATTTTTTTCGAGGCAGTGGAAATGGCTCCCATAAATCCGGTCAACGAACGAGTCCGGGGTTTTGCCAGTAAGTTCAAATTGGCATCGACGATAGCATATCGGGGAACTCCGTTGCCGGGCAGGACCTTTTTCAGCGCATCAATATTTTTCAAAACAGAATTTGAAATCACTGAACTTTTCGGAGGCTGATGTATAAACAGGCAAACCGCATATTTCCGGGCGGTCATATTGAAAAAATAATCGTTTACAACTTTTTGGTGAAGTTTTTTGCTCGAATCACTCCAATCCGGCCCGGAGATGAGGATCAGCAGCGGTTTATTGGAACGGGCTGCTTTTTTTCTGGCGGCAGCAAGATCGGTTTCCCATCCCGCCGGGGTATGAAATGCTTGAGCAGGTACAATCAGCAGCAGTGTCAATAACAAAAAGAATACTTTCATTAAATGATTTACCTTTTCGTTGGATTACAAGTCTTAATGTAATATAGCATGGAAAAATGATTTGTCAATTATGGAAATTTTCTGTGCTTTAACAAATCCTGAAATAATTGGATTTCTGCGGAGAATTTTATTTGCAAAATCCAGTTTTAAGTGGTATATTACTTGTAATATTTGATTGATCAGCAACTATAGTATCAATCAGGTTTATCTGGTATCTGCCGACGATTCTGGAATGACGCGGCATGGATTTATATAGGGGGGAGAGTTTCCCCCTTGCAACAATATTTGTCAAGGAGTAAAAAAATGGCAAAAAAACGGTACGTTGTCTGCGGTGTTTCCAATCGCGCGATTGCAATGTTCATCCGTCCCATCATGCAGAAATTCAATCATTGCGCTGAGTTGGTCGGTATGCTGGATATCGATCCTCTGCGTTTTCAGGTCTGCAAGGATCGCGTTGCTGAAGTCAAGGATAAAGATATTGCAGAGTATACTGTCACTCTCGAAAACTGGAAAGAGGTCTTTGATCGCATGATCGAAGAGCAGAAACCCGATTCAGTTATCGTTGTCTGCAAAGATTGCCACCATGTCGATTACATCGTTCGCGGTCTGGAACTTGATCTGGAAGTTATCAGCGAAAAGCCGATGACCACCAATATCGAAGATTCTCTGCGTGTCATGGAAGCCGAAGATAATTCTAAAGGCAAACTCATCTGTACTTTCAACTACCGCTACAATCCGGTCCACCGCAAACTGCGCGAAATGATCATTGACGGTAAAATCGGTCGGGTCACTCATGTCGACCTCACCTGGTATATCGATATCAAACACGGCTCCAGTTATTTCCATCGCTGGAACCGTATGCGTGAAAATTCCGGAAGCCTTTCCATCCACAAATCCAGCCACCACTTCGACCTGGTCAACTGGTGGGTCGATGGTATTCCTGAATACGTTCACGCCTTCGGTGCCTTGAATCACTATGGACCGGAAGGCCCCTTCAATCCCTCCAAAAAAGATGGCCGCTGCTGCAGCACCTGCGATGAAGTCTGGAATTGCGCGTACAAGAAACGCTGGGAAACCCGTAATTCCACTATTTTCGCCGCCGATGATCACATCAATGACTTTGATGCCAAAACCAAACAGTATTCTGAATACAAACCGGATCGCTGCATGTTTGATTCTGAAATCAACATTTATGACACCTTTGTGGTCAACGTCAAGTACAAAAACGGCGTGCTGCTGAACTATTCTGCCAACTTCTCCACTCCGTATGAAGGCTACCGTCTTGCCATCAACGGTACTCACGGCCGTCTTGAAACCATGGAATTCAACAACCGTGGTGTGGAAGCCATGCCGAATCCCAATGAGGGGCCCCAGTACATCGATTACTTCCCGATTTTCAGCGGACGTGAACGCATTTATGCTATCGCCAGCGATGGCGGCCACGGCGGCGGCGACCCGCTCCTGCTCGAAGATATCTTCCTCGGCGAAGATCCCGCCCGCAAGTTTGATATCCTTGCCAAGTCCGTCGATGGTCTGCGCGCCATTTCCGTCGGTGATGCGGTCTTCAAATCCATCGAAGACGGCAAAGTTCAGGATTTGACCGGATTCATGCGCTGAACGGTCAAAATGCTGTAAAAGCAATAAAAACTGTTGCAAAAACTGAAGTAGAGTTCAAGTTTTTGCAACAGTTTCTTTTTTTCGGGTTCGGATTATTCTCCGAGGAGGCGCTTGAAGTTGCCGCCGAAAATGGCATGGTATTCGGCATCCGACAGTTCTTCAAAGAGAACGCCCGCTACATACATTCCCGGATTGCGTAACGGAAAATCGGTTCCGAATATCACCTTTTCGTATCCGGCAGTCTGAATGGCGTACCGGAGCATGTTCCATGAATTAGGGCCGCTGCCGGAGATATCCAGCGCCGCATTCGGGTAACGGGAGATGAGTTCAAGCCGTGCTTTGTACTCTTTAGTATCGGAGGTCGGGTGGGCGATGATCAATTTCAAATCCGGGAAGCGCTTGAGAATGGTCGCCGCTTCTTCGAGATTGTGCAAATGGAGGTTGACCGCCATATCCAATTCCTTCGCCAGCGCCCAGACGTCATCCAGTTGACACACGGTGTAGTCGGGATAGCCCATAAGATAAGCCACCAGTTCGCCGAGAAGTTTGACGTTATGATTTTTGTTCATCGACTCCAGTTCGGCAAGTGACTGTTCCGGAAAGTCCGGATGGATATGGATCCCGGGGATGTAGAAATCGGGAAAACGTCGTTTCATTTCCAGTGCCGCCAGATTGAGCTGGTGGATATCTTCCCATTGAACCGGCTCCGTGAAGCGGCGGATGACTGAGCCTGCGGCGCGGGATATTCCGGCGCGGCGGAGGGTGGATACCAGTTGCTCCGGCGGGGTGGTGAAATTGAACAACGAGAAATCAGACTTATCCACCATGATTGCCGGGTGGATGTGGGCATCGATTATTTCATAAGGCAAATCGCAGTATTCCAGCATAATAATTTTCCTTTATCCGAAGTTCAGCAGCACAATTCGGCGGCAAAATCGCTCAATGAATTGTCCCGCGCTCCCATTATGGTAACAACATCTCCTTTTTTGCTGTTCCTGGTGATGAATTCCTTTACCGCTTCGCGGTCGGGCAGGGTGATGAAACGTTCCGGGGCGGTGCTGGCGGCGCTCCACTTCTGATGGATTTCCGTTGCCGACGGTGAAAAACTGGAGGTGCCGCCTGCGTAAAAGGGTTCCAGCAGGATAAAGCGGTCGCCGGGGCGCAGGAATTTTTCCATGTATTCAAACAACTGTGCCTCCATGAAGCCGAAAGGCTTGTAGCCGTGCGGCTGAAATATCGCAAACAGTGAACCGGTACAGCGCTCTTTCATGCCGGCCAGACAAGAGAGGATCTTCTCCGGATTGTGGGCGTAATCGTCGAATACTTCCGCTCCGGAAGCGGTGGTTCCGGCATAGTCATCCCGGCGCCAGACCCCCTCAAAACTGCCGAGCGCGCGAAGCGCATCGGCTTCAGGAATCCCGAGCATCTGCAGCATCAGTTTGATGCAGAGGGCATTGATCGCCATGTGTTTGCCGGGTTTGGGCAACTTTATTGAACTGCCGCCGGAGTATACGGCGGTACTGCCGTTGAGCCCGGAGGTGTAACATGTGATGTATTCGTCAACCTTTCCGCCATTCCGGTCAGATGCAACACGCACCGTCAATCCCGGCGGTATGACCTCTTTAACTGCTTCAAAGACCTCTTCGGTCAGCACGGCACCCTTGCGTATCTGCTGTAAGAAATCACCGAACATCTTTGCCAGTTCCGCTTTATCGTAGTGGTCGGTGCCGATATTGAGAATGATCGCATAATCTGCTCCGTAGTTGAGCAGACTTTTGTCGCTTTCATCGGCTTCAAAGATCAGGTATTCTCCCTTGCCGGAACGGTAATTCCCGGCGAAGGTTTCCGAACGGAACTTCTTGGAAAGCGCTCCGGAGAGCATCGCCGGATCTTTGCCCAGATTGCTCAGCGCTTCAGTCAGATAACCGCAGACGGAACTTTTGCCGCAGCTTCCGGTGATGGCAATGGACGATTTTCCGGAGTTTTCCAGAAGATAGCGGAGCAGTTCTGATCGGTGCATCCGGGGGATGCTGCCGGCAGCGGCAAAGTCCGGGTTGTCCGATTCGATGGCGGTGCTGTAGACGATGGCATCCGGCAATACCGGTCGGGAAAAGCGCGAGCCATCCTGCGGGTAGATGGCGATGCCCTGCTTTTTCAACGGTGCGATGATGTGGCGGTTTTCCGGGCGGTCAGCTCCCCGGTCACTGCCGGAAACGGTAATTCCCATATCCTGTGCGGCGGCGGCAAGACTGCTCATTCCGATACCGCCGATTCCGATAAAATGAAGATTTTTCATAAATTATTTGTCCGAAACTGTACAGTTTACTTGAAATTAGTCACTTTGTATACTATACTAAATAAGCGTGTATTTTTCAATAGCGTTTCAGAAATGATTTTATGAAAAAAACAATTTTGGATATCGACATTGCCGGGGAAACCAATATCGGATTGCACCGGAGCCGTAACGAAGACAGTTTTATTATTTGTCACCTCGAAAATGGGGCGGTTCTGGCGTGTGCCGCTGATGGTATCGGCAGCCATTCGGACGGGAAGATCGCAAGTTCGATTTGCTGTCGGGATCTGCTTAATGCCGCCATGCAGTACTCTCCGGAAAAATCCGGCAATCCCGGGCAATTCCTGCGGACGGTATTCACTTCGATCAATGAAAAACTTTTCGAACGCAACTACCGGGAGATCCGTCCCCGTCCGATGGGATGTACTGCCGTTTCCGCATTTTTTGAACCCGATTTGATTACGGTTTCCAACGTTGGCGACAGCCGCTGTTATGAATACTATCCCGATCGCGAAGAGCCGTTCCGGCAGATAACGATCGACCATCGTCCGGACGAAGAACTGCTGGATAAACTTTCTGAAAGATGTAATCAGGATAAAAAGACCCTGCGTTCGCGTGTTCTGCTGCACTCATTGGGGACCCGTCACCATGCGACCATTGATATTTTTCACCTGAAGCCGTTGCCGGGGGCGATATATCTGCTCTGTTCAGACGGATTGTGCGGCAGAGTGCCGGATGAGAATATCGCTGCAATTCTTGCCGAAAAAGATTTGGGCGTAAGGGAACTTACTTCCCGTTTGATGCGTGAAGCCCTGCTTTTCGGCGGACGGGACAACATTACTGTAGTCACTGCCCGTTATGGAGTTGACAATGGCATTGCTTGAAGTTCGTGATCTGGCAGTCCATTATCCGGTAAAGACTCCTCTTTTTGCCCGTAAACGTTTTCTCAAGGCGGTCGACGGAGTAAGTTTTTCCATCGACCGCGGTGAAATCGTCGGTCTGGTCGGAGAGTCCGGTTGCGGCAAGAGTACGCTGGGACGGGCGTTGGTAAAATTGGAAAATCCCATCCGGGGCGAAATTATCCTCGACGGTGTCGATCTGGCATCTGTCAAAGGTAAAGCACTCCGCCGGATGCGGCGCAAATTTCAAATGATATTCCAGGATCCTTACGGCTCATTGAATCCGCGTATGACGGTCTTTGCGGCATTGGATGAGGTGATCGCCCTCCATTTTGATCTCCCGTTGAAAGAGCGCCGCGCCAAAGCGATGGAACTGTTGGAACTGGTCGGTCTGCCGCCGGAAGTTCTCGACCGTTATCCGCATCAGTTTTCCGGTGGTCAGCGTCAGCGTATCGGCATTGCCCGCGCACTGGCGGCCGAACCTGATCTGGTCGTGGCGGATGAACCGGTTTCCGCCTTGGATGTGAGTGTGCAGGCATCGATCGTCAACCTTTTGGAAGATATTCAAAAGAGCAAAAATACCGCATTTCTGTTTATCGCCCACGATCTGGCGGTGGTGGAGCATATTTCCGACCGGATTCTGGTAATGTATCTGGGAAATATTGTCGAAGAAGCGCCGGCGGCGGAACTTATCGCCAATCCGCTTCATCCGTATACCCGGACATTGCTTGAAGCGGTTCCGGTGCTGTCGGAATCCGGAAGTGTCAAGCCTTTCAATGTGCCGCCTGCGGATACGGTTTCTCAAATCGATGTTCCGGCAGGATGTCCGTTTTTCCCGCGTTGCCCGATCGCATCCGAACGGTGCAGAAATGAAAAACCCCGACTGTTGCCAGTCGGGGATGGAAAACATCGCTGCAGTTGTTTTTCAGCACAGGAAAAGTAAACTCAATACCGCTCCCACCGTCAGCGGGATGGTGAAATTGTCATCCAGTTTGAGTTGCGCCGTGAAAAGTTCCACGACCGCACCGGCGATAACTGCAAATATTCCCAGAATGTAGAAGCATACCGGCATGGCATTGCATATGCCGGTCAGCGCCATGAAAATATAGGCGGTTATTACAAAACTTGCTGTGCCTTCCAGTGATTTGCCGTTGACCAGTTTATGCTTGCCGAACTTTCTGCCGATCAGCGCCGCCGCCGCATCTCCGGTCAGCATGACCGCCAGCGCCGCTGCCGCAATGGGAGACGGGAAGATGAGGTTCACCAACAGCGCCGCCGCCAGAACCGGAGCGCCGCCGGAAACGATCCATTGTCCCGGTTTCGCCTCCCGGCGCAGCATTTTTTGGAAAAGTTTTCCGTAAAGTCTGCCAATATATTTACCGTTGTTGGCGTAATCATGTTCAATCAGCAGCGTTGAAACCAGACAGAAAAGCAGCAGTCCGCAGTTGATCCAGCGGCCGTATGCCGGGAACAACCGGGGCAGGAGTATGGTGGAACACACCATCCACAACGAGGAAAGGTGAATCAGTTTGCGCTTGATCTCTTCCCAGTACGGAATCGGTTCAGACATGACAGCCTCCAAATTTGAAATCAATGGTTGAATACATCATATTTCATTGCGGCGATCTTCTGCTGAAGTTCGGCAATGTCGATCTTGCGGGTGGAGCCGGCGGCAATGGCGGCTTTGGCGGCAACACCGGCGGCTTCGCCCAGCGCCATACAGCTGGCGTTGATGCGGGTTGAGGAGTGCGCGATGTGGTCAACCGAAATCGGACGTCCGGCAATGTAGAGGTTGTCGATACCCTGCGGCGTGATACAGCGATAGGGAATGCCGTAGGGCTTTTCGATCTTGTGACCGCAGCCGCGATGGATGCCGTCCGGAGTGTGGATGTCGATCGCCCAGATGCCTTGTGCGATATCGTCTTCAAAATGACGGTAGTTTTTGACATCATCTTCGGTGAGGTAGTAGTCGCCGAGGATGCGGCGGGTTTCGCGGCATCCGATCTGGGGTGCATAGTGGCTGATCCACGCTTTTTCGCAACCGGGAATCTCCTTGCGGAAAAATTCATAGACCAGATATTCCGCCTGCTTGACCGCTTCCTTGCGGATGCGGGTGAGGTCTTCGGGGACGGTGCAGTCGCAGTTGAGGACATGGGTCATGTTGACTGCGACTTCGTTGGTGGAAGAACCGTGGGGAACAAACTGGAAAACGCTGTGGTCGATGGGGACCGGACGTTCAACGCTTTTCCAGACTTTACGGACATCCAGGTAGGCGGGCAGGCGTTCAAGGTCGATTCCGCCCATGACGAAAACCAGCGTGGAGGACTGCACTTTTCCATCGCTTTTTCTGCCTTTTTCAAAAGGACATCCCGCCATTACCGCAAGGTCGCCGTCACCGGTAGCGTCGATGAAAATCTTTGCCGGGATCGCCGTGACACCGGCTTTGTTGGCGACAATGGCATGAGTTATCCTGCCGTTTTCAGCGGCGCAGGAGATCAACTGAGTGTAACTGTGGAAGTCGATGTTGTAGAAATCGAGGATCTCAAAGATGAATCCGGACAGGGCAGGCGGAGTCAGGTTGATATTGCTGCCGCCGCCCTGTTCATGGGCGAGTTCCCGTTTCAGGAGTTCATTGGCAAACGAACGGGCGAAACCGGCAACGGCGACTTCATTCAGACGGCTGAATCCGGAAATCGAACCGAGGCGGCCGCTGACCGGGATGCCGCCGGGTTCACCGAAATATTCGATGATACCGGCTTTGAGGCCGTTCTGGGCGGCGGCAACGGCGGCGGTGATGCCGCCCATGCCGGAACCGCAGACCAGAACATCATATTCATAATCGGAAATTCTGGGGGTGACGGATAAGTTCATGTTTGAAAATTCCTTATGATAAGTTCAATTCCACTGTGGAGTGTTGAGCATTTCAATATAGAGTGTGCCGGACCAGCCGTAGTCATGGAAGACCTGGTGGAAGGGGTGATAACTGCCATCTTCGGTGCGGCCTTTGCGCTCCAGTTCGCGGGGAGTGACCTCTTTACGGTCATCGTGGAATTCAAAGAAAGTTCCGAATTCCATGTAGAGCCGTTCCTGTTCGCGCATGGTGTCCTGCATGATGGATTTGGCGAGATCGGCGTAGCCGTAGCGTTCCAGACCGAGGCAGATCATGTAGTTGATGTTGGTCCACACCGGGCCGCGCCACATATCTTTCTTGTATGCGGCAACGTTGCGCTTGGCAATGGAGGGAATACGGAACGGAGTTCCGAAAGTTTCAGGATCGGTCAGGTGTTTGACCATCTTTGCGGCCTGTTCTGCGCTGGCGGCGCCGCAGTAGAGCGGCAGGAATCCGGCGCTGGACATGATTTCGGTGCGCTGATTACCGACCACATCATAGTCGACATAGAGATTGACCTGATCGCTCCACAAACGTTCATTCATCAGTTTGCAGAGGCGGTCGCGGTGTCCGAGCCAGTAATCGCGGCGTTCGGGGACGAACATGGCAAGCGATTCACATTCAAAGGCAAGGAAAGCGTTGAAGTCCGGCGCATCCAGCTGGATTGCTCCATCGAAGCGCGGAGAGTTGTCCATGCCGCTTTCGCCGCTGCGGCAATTGACATTGGCTTCGATTGCCCATTCGACGAGCCCGGCGCCGTCGCTGTCGCGGTTGGCAAAGATCCATTCGATGTAGCGTTCGAGTTTGGGGGCAAGTTCGGCGATCCATGCCGGATCGGGATCGATTTCGTTGATCTTGCGCATCGCCAGAGAAAGCACCGGCGGCTGAGTGAGTCGGGGTTGGTTGACGAAGGGATTGCCGGAGTGGGGGATGAGACCGTCGGGTTCCTGCAGTTCAAACATCGCAGAGACGAATTGTTTGGCAAGTTTCACATTGAGGTGGCGCATGCCGAGCGCGTGGAAAACTGAGTCCCAAAGCCACATTTTTTTGTGGGGCCAGCGGTCGGGGGTACTCCAGAAGTTGGAGATGCGGCCTTCCGGATGATAGGTCTGGGTTTTGATCTGGGAGATGGCTTTGAGCAAAGTCTGGTGCGAAGCATCAGAAATATTGGCGGGCTTGGGCGCATTGAGGATGAATTCAGCTCTTTTGGCGATCTCATCATCAACATTGCATTCGAGGAGGGCGGCATTGAAAAATTCTTTTTTGGCGATCAGCATTTTGCCGTCTTTGCTGTCGATGAAATATTTGCCTTGCAGTTCGATATCAAAATCGCCGTCGAGCAGCAAATGGTAGCAATCGACCAGAACACCGCTGGAAACAGAACCGTCTTTGTCATAAAAACGGAAAAAATCTCCGGTGAGTTCAACATGGTCGACTTCACCGGGGTAACGGACGGCAGGAGGCGTCGGAGTGAAGGGCCCTTCTTTGAACTGGATGGCGTATTCGTCAAACGCCGTACGCATGCACAGATTGTTTTCGAAATCAGTTTTACCGTCGATTCCGGAAAATGCCAGCAGTTGTCCACCGCCCCAGACTGTCGGAAATTTATTCATTGTTTTATGAACCTCTGTTTTTTTATTACACTTGAATAACCTTATATATAATGTAACCGAAAAGCCCTTGAGTTGCAAGATGAAAATAAAATATTGTGTTTGATATTTTTGCAAAAACGTTTGTTTTTTTATCAATGTGAGGTTTGGGAATAATGAAAATTGCAGAGTTGGCGCTTTGGCGTGGGAGTTTTTGGGAGAGTGCAGGAGTTTTGGGAGATTTTGAGATGGCGTTAAATTACGTGCAATGCGCCCTTTGCGAGCAAAAAAAGCAATGTCGGCTTGAGGGGGTTGCAACAGAGTGGGCTTGCTGACTGGCACTTTGGGGTACAGAGGTGTACGGATAAGTACGGATAAGTACGGAGGGAGAGGCGGTATGCAGTGTCCCATTCGCGGGCAGTTGGAGCAACGCGGCTTGACGGGGTTGCAACAGCGTGGGCTTGCTGACTGGCGCTTTAGGGTGGGAAAGATGGGAGAGTATGGGAAGTTTTGAGAGATTTTGAGAGGGCGTAAAATTACGGGCAACCTACCCTTCGCGGGCAGTTGGAGCAACGCGGCTTGACGGGGTTGCAAACAGTGTGGACTTGCTGACTGGCGCTTTGGGGTGGGAGGGATGGGAGAGGATGGGAAGTTTTGGGAGATTTTGAGATGGCGTTAAATTACGGGCAACCTACCCTTCGCGGGCAGTTGGAGCAAGGCGGTTTGACGGGGTTGCAAACAATGCGGCTTGCTGACTGGCGCTTTGGGGTGGGAGGGATGGGAGAGTATGGGAAGTTTTGAGAGATTTTGAGAGGGCGTAAAATTACGGGCAACGCGCCCTTTGCGGGCAGTTGGAGCAACGCGGCTTGACTGGGTTGCAAACAGTGTGGGCTTGCTGACTGGCGCTTTGGGGTGGGAGGGATGGGAGAGGGTTAAATTACGGGCAACGTACCCTTTGCGGGCAGTTGGAGCAAGGCGGTTTGACGGGGTTGCAAACAGTGTGGGCTTGCTGACTGGCGCGTTGAGGTGGGAAGGTTTGGGAGATTGTGGGAGGGGTTGGGAGGGCGTAAAATTACGGGCAACGCGCCCTTCGCGGGCAGTTGGAGCAAGGCGGCTTGTATATAAGCCGCCGCAAGGCGGC
>SUVV01000001.1 GCA_015061805.1 Lentisphaerota bacterium
TGCCCGGAAACGCTTTCACAACCACATTCTTGGCAAAGACCAGTTCCAGGTTTGAACGCAGTTTCACCGGGGTGATGAACCACGGTTTACCGGTGTTGTCCACGATCACTTTTTTCGCTCCGGAATCGATCGCCTTTTGCAGACACGCTGTCGCATCAACCGGATCAAAGCCGAAACTGCTCGCCTTGACTTCAGCGGGAGTTGCCTTGCTCAACAGTGGACAAAGTATCGCCAGCAGCAAAAAAAATTTTTTCATTATCAATTACCCTTTTTAATCAGTTGCTATTGTCCCGGATGTTGTGAAGCGGCATATTCACATGGTGAAAATTGTGTTTATTTGTTAACGTTTGTTGCCCCATGCTTTTTGCTGATGGTCTGAAATGCTGGTATCAAGAGCGGCATACCAGCCGTAATCACCGTATTTGAAGTCAGAATCATCCTCACCGTCGTGAGATATATTTTTCAATCTTATTGACCGCACACTGCCGTCAACAAAACTGCAGTTTATCATCGGTGCGTTGGCAGAGCCGCCGGCATGTGTTCCCACATGGGCTACATTTTTTCTCACCGGCCAATCTGAATGCAGTCTGGCTTCGGACGGAATTTTTTGAGTTCCGTATTTTGGACTGCGGTTGGTTTTCCCGGGAACGTTGATTACGACATCGTTACAGTAGTAATTGGTTCCGTAGTAACTGCCGGTGTTGGGATTTTTGTTGTCCTTGATTCCCTCCTGGACCGGATCCATGATTTTGGTCATATCCTGACAAACTGTGATATTTTCCAGTCTGACAATCAGTTTTTTACTGCCGCCGGCACCGGTGTCTTTTCCGGTGCCGGGGAGCAGATATTCCAGCAACGGATGGTTTACCGGTGCTTTGGTTCCCATCACATTATAATCTTTGTGACCTTTTAACCAGAAGGCTTTTCCGCCCCACTGCGGGAAATAGTCCTGATTGTCCTGCGAGTAATTCTGATATGCGGAAGCGATCGTTTTCAGATTATTGATGCAGTTGGCAGAGCGTCCCCGGGCGCGGGCGCGCTGCAGAGCGGGCAGCAGTATTGCTGCCAATATCGCGATTATTGCAATCACCACTAACAGTTCAATAAGGGTAAAACAAAGTTGTTTTACCCCGCCATGGCGGGAAGAATTATTCATAATACACCTCGTAAAAACCAACTTTCCGAACAAATACTTTGCACTTCACATAATATAGCACAAAATCTCTTTTTTGGCAACACTTTTCAAAACTTTTCCATACGATATTTTATCAAAAACATGTGAAATTTCATCACGCACACTACCGGATCTGGCTGGGAGTCTTGCCGTAATGCTTCTTGAATTCACTGGCAAAATACTGCGGAGAGGAGTAATTCAACCGGGAAGCGATCTCCTTTATCGACAAAGTTCCTCCGGCGAGCATTCCGTACGCCATCTCCATTTTAGCGTTGAGGAAATATTCTATCGGCGAGCAGTTCAGATATTTACGGAACTGCCGGTGCAAGGTCGCCCCGGAACACTTGGAATATTCAACGATCTGATTCAATGTGATCGGGTGTTCCAGATTTTCGTGGATGAATTCGATCGCTCTCTGGAGTCCGGCGGGCCGGGTGCTGGCAATGTTTTGTGCGGAAATTTCCAGAAGCAGCCGGTAACACTCACAGCTGGCATTGCGGAAATTTTCAAAACTGCTGACCTTGCTCAATTCAATGATATTGTCCATTATCCCGGATATTTTACCGGAATCCTGAGGCTTGAGGTGGGCGATCCGGTTCAGTTCCAGATATTCGAGCGTCTGGAACAGTTGAGCACCGTCAAAGATGATGACCTTTTTGGTAGCGATTTCCGTTTCACAGCACATGGCACTGTCCATGCCGAGCTGGACAAAAAAGATTTCTCCGGGACAGACCTGATAATTTTTTCCGTCCAACGTGTAATTGAAAACGCCGTCAATGACCATTTCCACACTGAACGTATCCGACTTGATCCGTTTACGGAAAACCTGACGGTGCCACTGGTCAATCCCGCAGCTTGCAATGGCGACCGGAGAGCGGGGATGCATCTTACGGAATGACGAAAAATTATAAAAGACCCGTTTGGGATACCCTCCGTAATTATTGCCGAAAAGCAAACTGTTTCCGTTGGCAACTCTCAATCTGGACTTTTTCACCGGCTTCACCTGAAAAAATGATTTTTGCAAAGAAAACATACATCATCTGTCTGAGGTATAATATAACCCGGCAAGAAAAATTTTGCAAGAAAAAATTGCAACTTATTCCGTAATATTCCAAATCAGTACATGATTGTTCCACGGGATGGTAACGGATTCCGTTTTGCCGCTCCGGAATTTCACATGGATATTCCATCCGTCATCACCGCGCAAAACCGAAATCACAACGCCGACATCCGGACTCCATTGCCACCGCTCCGAAGCAGAAGATATCTGCGGCAGACGGCGATCGGCAAAATTTTTCACCAACCGGGAAGAAACAGCTTCGAGTTGTTCCAGATTCCGCGTGAAATAGAGTGTCGGCTTACCCGCAAGCGGGTGAATTGCCAACGGAGTAACCCGGGAAGCAAAGGCGGCGAGACCGGAATTGTTGTGACTCCGGCTGCCGGAGAAAAATATTTCCGCTTCGCTGCGCCCGCGGCGTTTGACCTCTCCGGCGGCAAGCGCAGCACTCCAACTGTCCGGCAAATCGCACACCAGAACCTTTGAACGGACAGAATTGACATAAATGATCACCGGCGGATGACCGCTGCTGCCGCCCAGCACGACCACTTCATCCGGAGTTGCCGGATTGGTCAGGACGGTCAGCACCAGTAAAACTGCCGCCCCGGTCATCAACGCAAGAGCAATATAGAATTTGCGGATAACCAGCGCCGCAAAGAAAAGCATGTAAAAAATTGCGACCCGATGGATATCCGGTTCAACGACCGTAACAGAAGAGAATATTTCCAGAGAAAATTCCGAAATTCCCTTGAGTAAAGCGAAACACCATTCCAGCAACCGGGCACCCCAGATGTCAATCATCCCGGCACTCCACGAGAAAAGAAGTTTGAAAAGAAACACCGCAAACATAAACGGCGTTATCAGCGCTGTCAGCAAATTGGTGATGATACTGCCGGGAACAAAGAGGTTGTTGTGCAGTATGGTCAGCATCGAACTTGCCGCAAACGCAATGACCGCCGCAGAAATGAACGTCACCAGACGCCGGAATCGTGCCGCGTATTTGCGGAACTTGCGGCTGATAATATTGGAGTTAATCATCAGTTGCGAATAAATCGCGGTATCATCCAGATATTCCCGGACGATCGGCAGCCCCAGTATCAGCGCCGCCGTTATACCGAAAGAGTATTGCGTACCGAGATCACCGACTGCTTCCGGAGTTGTCACGGTCAGGACGAAGAACGCAAGCGTTAAAATGTTCCAATTCGGAGTGTAAAAGAGAAACGCCCGGAGCAGGCACCACCCAACGATCATCGCCCCTGCCCGCAGCGCCGGAATCGCCAGACCACTGCACATGACATACAACGAAACAATCACCGCCAGCAGAATATGCCGCTGCCGGAAAGGCAAAAACCCCAACACCATTCCGGCAACCACAGCCAGCACACCGACATGCATACCGGATACGGCAAAAATATGGATGATGCCTGCCGTCACAAAATTCCGGCGCACGCTTATGGTGCCGCCGTCAGCGGCGCCGAGAAATAATCTTGCCGCCATGGAAGATGTTTCCTTGTTCCGGATGCCGGAAATCAGATGTTTCAGCAAATTCTCCCGAAGCAGAAAACACCATCTCCGGAAACTCGACTCCGTTTCCAGCGGAGAAATTTTCTCAATTTTCAGCAATGTGCTCTTGCCGTAAGGCGGCGGGACTTCGCCGGAGATCCGGCTGCCGTCAAAGTAAAATCCGGCAGCTGACGGCGCTTGCAGGATGGCTTCAACCCGGAACCTTTCACCGTAAAGAACTCCGGAAACTTTCAAATCCTCCGGCAATTCTGCCAGCACGCTTACCGCTTCCGGCGCGCCGTCGGCAATGAATTCACCGCGGATCCGGAAATCCGGGACGATCCCTTTGACTTTGGTCGCCCGGCTGTCCCGGACAGTAAAGATTCCGGAGAGCATCGCGGAATCAGGATAAATTTCTGAAATACTTTTTTCACGGCGGAGATGCAAACTTCCGGATATCAGCGACAATATCAGAGCAAAACAGAACATCACCCGGGGATATCTGCCAAGCATGAATATTCCCGGTAAAATCAAAAGGATCGTCCACCACGGCAGAAAACCGCATCCGACAGCGGCTCCCAGACCGCCACCCCACGCCAGCGCGGTACAGCGCTCAAGCGGCACTGCTTTCAACATCCCCCGGAACTTCATCAATCTCCCCCGTTTTCCGGAACTTCCGCCACATCCGGAGCAATGCCAGAGCCGCAGTCACGGCAAGACAGGGCAATGCCGGAATCTGATACCGGGGCGCCACGATCGCCCCCGGCAAAAAGAGATAATAATAAACAAAAGCACCAAAAATAAATATCTCCATCCGGGAGCGTTTCCAATCGATCACAGCTTCGATGAGATAAAACAGGCTTCCGGCGCAGGTCAAAAGTGCCACCGCGATCAGCGGAAGCAGAGCCGAAATCATCCACAACCACTTTTCGCCGAAATAGTGGCGTACCGCAGCCGGCATCCCCTGCTCTTTCAATACCGCCATCGTTCCCCGGTCAGAACGGCTTATCCCGAGACACTCGGTAAATGAGGGAAGATCCGGCAGCAATATCTGATAATTGAACTGCTGCTTGAGCCATAATGGAAAATGTTTTATCACCAGTTTACGGTACTGGGTAATCCGGTATTTTTCCCGGCTTTTCTCATCGGGGAACCGGACGGTATCGGCAAAAAGTTCAGTTTGTTCAGCAATGATCCGCTGTTTTTCAAATTCATAACCTTTTCCGGTGACTTCGCCCATCAGCATGGCGCCATTCTGATGGTACATCGCGCCGGTGTTGGTATCGATGGTAAAACCCGCCCCCTGCGCGGCATTGCGGAACATCCACGGAGCGATGATGGCAAAAAACAAAACAGCACAACCGACACCATGCAGACACTTTTTCTGCCACTTCATCTCCGGCATCACCGCCAGCAAAAAGAGCAGCGGCAGAATAAAAAGTGAATTCACCGGGCGGATCAGCGCTCCCCACGCCGCAACCGCAGCACAACCGTAGAGCCATTGCCACTTGCGTTTGCGGTAAAATTCCAGAAAGAACCAATATTGAAGCGCAACAAACACCCCTGCCCAGCTGTCAGTAAGAAGCAGAGGAGCATTACCGAGAGCAGTCGGATTCAATGCGCAGAGCCACCCGGCAATCAACGCCGCCGGATGACCGCCGCAGAGAAATCCGGCACGGGCAACTGCCAGAACTGTAAACGCGGAAAAACCCGCCAACAGGAAACTTAAAAATCTTTCTCCGCCCCCGCACTTGAAAACTGCCGCCGCCAATAATGGAAATCCCGGCGGACGGCGTGTCCCTTCATAAGTTCCGTTTGCCGCAAGTGACCTTGCCGGGGCAAAATATCCGGCGGTATCAGGACGAACCGTCTTGATTTCACCATGATTGGCAAAGACCGCAACCGTCATCCGCAACAGCAATGCAGCAAGAAACAAAATCCCGTAGGCAAGAAAAAATCTTTTCCGGCTCATGGACGGCCATCCTTTTTGCCCAGCAGGACAACGGCACTGGCAGCGATGCCTTCACCGCGTCCGGTAAATCCGAGTTTTTCAGTGGTGGTGAACTTCACCGATACCGCATCAAGCGGGATCGAGCAGACTTCAGCCAGGCGCCGGCACATCGCATCACGGTAAGGCGCAAGTTTCGGTTTCTGGGCGATGATGGTGATATCAAGGTTGCCGATATGCCACGAATCAAATTGCGGCAGGGCAAGCACCTTTTTCAACAGCAGAGTACTGTCGATATTTTTGTAGGTGTTGTCGTTGTCAGGGAAGTGAGTTCCGATATCCGCCAGCGCCAGCGCTCCAAGCAGAGCATCCATCAGCGCATGTATCGCCACATCGGCATCGCTGTGTCCGAGCAGTCCGACTTCGCAGGGGATTTTCACCCCGCAGAGAAACAGCTCCCGGTTTTCGGCAAATTTGTGGACATCGAATCCCTGTCCGATACGGATATTCATAGAGTTCACCTCCCTTAAAAACGATCAAGCCGGATACTCCGCTTGGCGCAATATCCGGCGTTGACTCATAACGACTGACCGCAAAAATTACTTTTTGCCGGCGATCTGGGCTTTGACCCGTTCACGGATGCGTTCCAGATAGGCTTTGCGGCGACGACGTTTGATAAGTTTGTTGAGTTGCTGTCCCATAGTTTTTCCTTTCAAAAAATATGATTAAAAATCACGCGTTTCATTAAATATAACCGCAAAAGTATGATTTTTCAAATTTTTCCTGGAAATCATTTCCATTTTTCACAAAATTAATGTATATTTAATAGAAGACAAGAGGAATTTTATATAATGAAACGTTTTTTTATACTGCTTTTGAGTACGGTATTCATAGTGTCCGGCTTCGGCGCGACACCGGATCTGTCTGTTCTGCTCAAAAAATATCCCGATGCCAACATGGTTTTGCTGGACGATCAGGAATACATCAAATACAACGCCGACGGCAGTTCCGTATCGACTGACAGTTTCTCCTACCGGGTGCTGACCGAAAAAGGCAGAAACGATCTGCGGAAACTTGCTTTCCGCTTTTATACCGGTTACGAAAAGGTCGCTGTCACCGGCTTGACCATCAACAAACCCGATGGCAGAATCATCACGCTCGATCCGGCGAAACTGGGTGTCGTTTCCATCGATGCAAGCCAGATGGATGCCCGTATATACGACCCCAACAGCAAACAGTTATCGATCACGATCCCCGATCTTGAGGTAGGCGACAAACTCAATGTGACAGTAAAAGAAGAGTGCTTCAAATCCCGCATTCCCGGACAGTGGAGCGGATTTGCAGTGCTTCAATCCAACTGCCCGGTGGAAAATTACACCTACACCATCGATGCCCCTGCCGCTCGTCCATTGCTTTCGATCGCGGTCAAAAATGAAGCAGAAGGAACCTTGAAATATTCCAGGAGCCAAAAAGACGGGCGCATCATTTACCGCTGGCAAGCGAAAAATGTTCCGCAACTCATCCCCGAACCGGGCATGCCGCCGCTTTATGCCTGCGCCATGCGGGTATTGACCAGCACTGCCAAAGATTGGAGTGAAATTGCTTCGTGGTACGCCGATTTGTGCGAACCTAAACTCGCGGCAATCACGCCGGAAATGAAAATTTTTGTCAAAAAAACCGTTTCCGGCAAAAAGAGTGATATGGAAAAAATTCATGCGCTCTTCCAGTATGTCTCCCAGCGCATCCGCTACACCGGCATCACCGATGAGGAAACCGCCCCCGGCTATGAGCCGCATGATGTTTCGCTCACCTTTGAACGGGGCCACGGGGTCTGCCGCGATAAGGCGGCATTGTTGGCAAGTCTGCTCAAAATTGCCGGATTTGAAGCATATCCGGTGCTGTTCATGTCCGGCTACCCCAAAGATCAGGAAGTGCCGAACATCTATTTCAACCACGCCATCGTTGGAGTCAAAGGCAAAAACGGCGAAGATATTTTAATGGATCCCACCTTTGAAACCACCACCGAATTGCTCCCGGCTTATCAGGGAAATTGCAGTTATCTCGTCGCCGCGAAAAAGCCGACCACCTTGAAACGCAGTCCGGTTTTCCCTGCCGAAAACAATCTGCTGGCGATCGACAATCAGGCGGAAGTGAAAAAGAATACCCTTTACGGCAAAGTCACACTTGATTTCAAAGGTATCCACGATCAGATGTACCGTGCGACCTTTTCGGAGTGGAAGCCGGAAGAAGTACGCCGCTACTTTGCCGGAGCATTGCGCGACATCATCCCCGGAGCCGAATTGAAAAAATGTACCGTCACTCCGGTCAATGTCCGCAATATGGCACAACCGCTGCAGGTAACTCTCGAATATTCCGCTCCGGAAATTTTTTCCCCAAATACAGTCGCCCCGATCGCATTACCGGAATTTGCCTCACGCTTCGGAACCATCCGCAACTTGTACAATGCGCTCAAACTGGAAAAACGCCGTTTCCCCCTCGAAGCTCTGCCGCGTGCGGTTTCTGAAAAATTCACTCTGAAACTGCCCCCGCAGCTGAAAGTAAAATCCCTCCCCGGAAACGTTGATCTTTCCATTCCAAAGGTTCTGCGGTTGAGCCGGGAACTCAATCAAAACGGCGATACGATTTCCGGCAAAAACTTCTTTGCCATCGACACCGCAGAATTGACTCCGTCCGACTACCTAAAGGCAAAGTCAGCCCTTGCCAAGTTTGAAACCGCGTCCAAAGTACTGCCGCTGGCGGAATTCACTCAGACTCCGGCAAAAACAGATTTCACCCAAGCCGACTACCCCGGAGCAGACTCGCTGATCATCTCCGATATCCGCTCGGTAAAACTGCACAGCGCCAACAGTTGGGATGAGATCCGCACCGTCAAGCGGAAAATTTTCACCTATGGCGGCGCGGTTCAGCACTCGACCGTCAACATTCCCTACCATCCTTTGATGGAAGATGTGGAAATTTCCGGAGAATTCATCACCCCCGACGGCAAAAAACATACTCTTTCAGCCAAAGAAATCAACCGTCTCGATGCACCGTGGGCAACAGCAGCCAGACGTTACCCGGCAGGAAAGATCCTCACCGCAGCCTTCCCCGGCGTTGAACCGGGCAGCGTTGTCACCTGTACCGTAAAACGCAAAGTAAAGAGCGAGCCGTTTTTCTATCTGGAAATTCCTTCCCGCTCCACCGAACCGGTTCTGCTGCGGAAAATAACTGCCCAAGCAGCCGGCGAAGATATTTTTTCATTCCAGATACCGCTTGAATTCACCTACTCCGGAAATGAAAAACAATTGACCGCCTCCATCACCGATCAGCCCCGTATCATTGCTGAACCATCCACTCCGGAACAGATTGATTGTATTCCGGTAATGCAGTTGTTTTCCGGAAGTATTCCAGCATTTGTCTCAAACCTCGACAACGCACTTCACACCAAAGCCGCCGTCACTCCGGAAATAAAAACACTTGCCGAAAAACTGAAAACCCCGGCGGAGATCCACAAATACGTCACCCGAAACATCGTTGAAGCCGGCCCTGCCCTCAACGAAGCGCCGTGGTCGATTTTCTCCACTCCGGAAGAAACCTTGAAATCCGGGGTCGGCAACTCCGCTGACCGTGCCATCCTCTACGGAGCATTGTGCAAAGCGCTGAATATCAAGTTTGACTTTATCGCCGTTTCCGCACTCCCGGAAAAATCTCAACCGGAACACACTTTCAAAAACTGCAATTCCTTTGAGCGTATCATACTGTACCTGCCGGATCAGCGGCTGTTCCTCAACGACTCCAGCCGCTACGCCGAAGCCAGGCGGCTGTACAGTTGGAATTCAGAGGTGCTGAACCTCTCAACCGGCAAATTCGGACTCCCGCCGGATTACCCGCAAATTCCCCGGCACATACAAGGGTTCAGCGCCGAAATAACGGTCAATTCCGACAAAAGCGCTGATGTCAAAATAACAGAAACACCGGATGGGATCTATGCTGCAGAACTCCGGAGAAAACTTGAAACCGCCACCCCGGAAGAGTTGAAACAATTTTTCCAAGCCAAAAGTGCGGCATTTGCCCAGAGTGCAGTTTTCAAAGATTTCAAAAAACTTAACAACAATACAGCCGTATCCTACACCTTTACGATTCAGGATTTCCTGCAGAAAAACGGTATCTTTCACACCATTGAACTTCCGGGATTCAAGCAGTTGAGTTCCAAACTCACGCTCTCCGGCGAAAAGCGGATTTTCCCATGGCAACGGCGCCTCGGCGAAATCATTATGCTCAACTATACGATAACCATTCCTGAAAACCTGAGTTTCACCGCCAAAAATACCGTATCATTCAAGAGTGCCACCAATAACGTTCCGGCAGGAACCGTATTGATGACGGTTTCCCGGCAACTCCGTAAAAATACCCGTTCCTTTATGTTTGTACTTCATCTGCCCTTTGAAACCGTTTCACCGCAGGAGTACCCCCGGCTGCTCAAGCTGAATAAACTGCTGAACACCCCGGCTTTACGTCAAGTTATCCTCGAAGAAAGGAAAAAATAACAATGTTCACTGTAAAAACTTTTCCGGTCGGCTCCATCGCCACCAATTGTTCACTCGTCTATTTTGAAGCGGAAAAACTGCTCCTCGTCATCGACCCCGGCGCCGATGCTGCAGAAATCATCGCTGCAGCAAAGAGTTTTCCCTTTGAAACGGCGCGTATATTGCTCACTCACGCCCACGTTGACCACATTTCCGCCTGCGGCGAAGTGGCACGCGCTCTCAATGTGGAAAAGGTCGAAGTTTCCCCTGCCGATGCGGCAATGTACGCCAGTCCTGAAAACTGCTTTTTCCCCTACTTCCCCCCGGCAAAAGATCTGCCGCCTGTTTCTGACTTCGCCCCCATCCCCGGCGGAAAAGTCCTGAATCTGCCCGGTCACACCATGGGCGGAAGCGGCTTTCTCTTCAATGACGGCAAAAAACAGATCCTCATCGCCGGAGACACCATTTTCTGCGGTTCGATCGGTCGTACCGATCTTCCCGGCGGCGATTACGAAACGCTGATAAATTCGATCAAAAATGAAATTCTGACTCTCCCCGATGAGGTCGAAATAATTTCCGGTCACGGCGGCAGCACCACCGTCGGCTTTGAACGTAAACATAATCCATACTTAAATTAAAGGTTTTGAATAATGATTATCTTGGGGAAAGGACAAAAACTTTTTGAAAAAAGTTTATTTTCCTTTCCCCAACCCCCAATCCTTTTTACAAAAACTTTTAAGTATGAATTTCATCTTTTGCTCACGCAAAATATAAAATTCAGCAATTCAAAATTAAGGAAATCAAAATAAAATTTCAGTAACCGGCACGAAAATGCTCAACGAGGGCGTGCCGAACGTAAAATCCAACCAAAGGAATATATATGAAAGCATTCATTGTCAGCAACGAACAGTTGCAAAATGACTACTACCGCATCCGCTTCGATGCACCGGAAATGGCGGCGAAGTCCGGTCCCGGTCAGTTCGTCCACGTCCGTATCGATGAACGTAACGACAACATCCTCCGCCGCCCTTTCAGCATCCATAACGCTGAAAACGGTCAGATCACCGTCGTCTACAAAGTCGTCGGTACCGGTACCGAACGGCTCAAAGAAAAACTTCCCGGTGACTCCTGCGACCTTATCGGCCCCGTCGGTGTCGGCTTCTCAACTCCGGATGAGGATGTCATTCCGGTTGCAGTCTGCGGCGGTTACGGCGCGGCAGCGACCTTCATGCTCACTCAGCGAGCCAAACAGCCGGGAGTACTGCTCCTCGGCGCGCGCAGTGCCGCGGATATCATCCTGACAAAAGATTATGAAGAACGCGGCTTTGAAGTCAAAGTCGCCACCGATGACGGTTCAATGGGTCACAAAGGCAGAGTCACCGAACTCATCGATCAGCTGCTTGCTGAAAAACCGGGCAGGAAATTCTTTTTCTACGGCTGCGGCCCGCACCCGATGCTGATGGCACTTGCTAAAATTCTCAAAGAACGCAACCTTGACGGCGAATTGAGCATCGACCACTTCATGTGCTGCGGTGTCGGCGCCTGCTTCGGCTGTGTGGTCAAAATCGCCGCTCCGGAAACTGCCGACGGCTGGGTCTACAAACGTTCCTGTGTTGATGGACCGGTTTTCAAACTTGCCGATGTTTACGCTGAATAAGGAGATATGAAAAATGGCTGATCTCTCTGTAGATTTTGGAAAATTCACTCTTAAAAACCCGGTAATGACCGCTTCCGGCACTTTCGGTTACGGCATGGAATACGCTGAATTCTACGACCTCTCCCGCCTCGGCGCTGTCGTGGTCAAAGGTATCCGCAGCATTCCCTCTCACGGCAACCCCACTCCGCGTATCGCCGAAGTGACTGGAGGTATGCTCAACGCCATCGGACTTCAGGGCCCCGGCGTGGAAAAATTTCTCCATGATGAGCACTATCTGCCCGGACTCAAAAAGACCGGCGCGACCGTCATCGTCAACATGTGGGGCGTGACCATTGAGGAATACGCCGAAGTTGCCGCCAAACTCGATGCCAATTCCGATGGCATCACCGCGTTGGAAGTCAACATCTCCTGTCCCAACGTCAAGGCGGGCGGTGCCGCATTCGGAACCGATTTGAAACTGGCTCATGAAGTCGTTTCTGCCGTCCGCAACGCGACCAAACTCCCCATCATCACCAAACTCAGCCCCAACGTCGGCAACATCGCCGACTTCGCCCGCGCCGTGGAAGATGCCGGAAGCGATGCCGTTTCCCTCATCAACACCCTGTCGGCAATGGCGATCGACATCAACACCCGCAAACCGAAAATCGCCAACAAATTTGCCGGATTCTCCGGTCCGGCGGTCAAGCCGGTCGCCGTCCGCATGGTCTACGAAGTTTCCCGCGCGGTAAAAATACCGGTGATCGGTATGGGCGGAATCTCCAACGGTGCCGATGCGGTGGAATTTCTCCTTGCCGGTGCCGATGCCGTCGCTGTCGGTACGGCGAACTTTGTCGATCCGTTTGCCCCGTTGAAGGTAATTCACTTTATCAATGAATACCTCGACAAAAACGGCTTCAAGAGCGTTTCTGAACTGAAACACGCCCTCATCATCTAACCAACTAAAATAAGGAAATATATTATGAGCGAAGAAGAAAAAAACTCCTGTTCCGCCGAAGGCTGTACCAGCGAAGGCGGTTGTTCCGGTGACTGCGGCAGCTGCTCCGGCTGTCACGATGACCACAAACTTGAACAGAAAATGGCGCAGATCGGACGCAAGATCATCGTCATGTCCGGCAAAGGCGGCGTTGGCAAAAGCAGCGTTGCCGCGGCAATTGCTTTGAAACTTGCCAAAGCCGGACGCAAGGTCGCATTGCTCGATCTGGACTTCCACGGTCCCAGCCAGCCGACCATTTTCGGTGCGGCAGAGCTGCAGGCTTCCTATGATGAAGTTGACGGCATCATCCCCATCGAAATCGGCGGCGTAAAACTCATGTCCATCGGTCTGCTGCTGGGAGACAACGATCAGGCTGTGGTCTGGCGGGGACCTGCCAAAATGGGCATTGTCAAACAGTTGCTGCAGGATGTCGATTACGGCAAATTGGACGATCTGGTGCTGGACTTCCCCCCGGGAACCGGCGACGAGATCCTTTCTGCCTGCCAGTTGATCCCCGGCGAAAAGAATGCGATCGTCGTCACCACCCCGCAGGAGGTTTCTCTTGCCGACTGCCGCAAGTGCATCGACTTCTGCCGGAAACTCGAACTCAACATCCTCGGCGTGGTGGAAAATATGAGCTGCTTCGTCTGCCCGGACTGCGGCAAATCCCATGCGCTCTTTGCTGCCGACGGCGGAGACAAACTTGCCAAAAAATACAATCTGCCGCTGCTTGCCAAACTGCCGCTTGATCCCCAATTCATGGAAGCCTGCGACTACGGCACGCTCCCGCAGGATATTGACAAATTCCCGCAGTTCGACAATATTGTAAAATAAGGTATAATGTGCTATGAAAAGAAGTGCCTTTTTGCTCCCTGCCCTGATATTGTTTGCCGGATGTACCAACACGCAGCATATTGACGGCGGAATAATAAATCTTGACACTCCGGTCGCAGAAACTGCTGCCACGTCCCGCGTCAGTTTACGCCGCGCCAAAAACAAAAGTTTTTCTGTCCGTGCCAATGCGGCAGATGCCGCAACTGGCGTGGCTGACAGCGCCAATTTTCAACCTCCTGCCGGACGCAAAATGACCTACAACACCCGTCTGGTCATCAATGTTCCCGACACGGTCAAAGGAGTAAAAAGCGCTTCTGCCATAGCCGTAAAACACGATGGTTACATTACTTACAGCGACAATTCGACCGCCAATATCAAGATCCCGACAGCCAAAGCACAGACTGCCCTCAAGGATTTTGAAAACATCGGTACAGTCACGTCCAAGACCATCACCGCGAACGATATCACCGAACACTATACCGACACGCAGGTACGCCTGGATAATCTCCGCCGGATGCAGAAGCGTTTGAGCGAACTGCTCACCCGCGCTTCAAAAGTCGATGATATCCTCCGGATCGAACGGGAACTCTCCCGCGTCACCACCGATCTGGAACGCCATCAGGCGCGGATGAATGTCCTCACCAAACAGGTTGAGATGGTCGATTTCCAGATCAATTTCAATGCGGTGGTCTCTCCGGCTGAAATATCCCGGACGATCATCCCGGTCGATTGGGTGCGTAACATCGGTTCAACCATCCGCAACGAAACATTTAATTTCACCGGAGACGTTGACGATGCTCCGTTTGATTTTGAACTGCCCGCCGGCTTCGCCGTCACCATCGGTAAAAAGTATCGTTTCGATGCGACCAATTCCGGTAACGTGGTGCTGAAACTTGAAATTTTTGACAATCTTCCCGGAGCCGATTTGGCTTTCTATCAAAACCTGATCGAAACCCGACTCAAAAATATCGGCTACACCGATGTCAAGTTCAAGAAAGCTAAAACTGCCGATCAGGTGGAATATCTGGCGGTCTCCGCCGTTTCCGGCAGCAACGCTTTTAATGCGATGATCGCCATCTATCAGGACGGCTGGATCTGCAAGGATGAAAAAGTTTCCGTACTGGAAATTTACGGTCCGGCTGAAAAGATGAAAAAGATCGATGTTGACAAATTCTATCAGAGTTTTGAATTCTGACCGGAGAAAAGATGAGCAGTAAAATCCGTAATATCCTCATCCTCTCAACGATTCTTTTGAGCGGAGTGCTCCTGCGTCTGCAAGGATTGTTCCACACGCTTGAATACGATGAGATTTGGACGTTGCAAACATTTCTTGATCAAAGTTTGCGCCGGATATTTTCAGATTTTGATCTGCCCAACAATCATCCGCTCAACACGATTGCCGTTTGCCTTGCCTACTTCGGCAAAGAGTGCGCCTGGACGATCCGTCTGGGCGCATTTCTGGCTTCACTCGGCACGATCATTGCCGGATACTTCCTGGGACGGCGGATCGCCGGACGGCAAACCGGATTTCTTACTGCGCTGGCGCTGGCAATTCTGCCCGCTTTCGCCGCCCAGGGGTATACCGCGCGCGGCTATTCCGGGCAACTGCTTCTGTTACTTTTGACCACGCTCTTTTTGCTGAAAAGCAGAAAATCTTATCTCTGGTCAACACTTGCGCTGATTTCCGGAATTCTGGCGGCGATATCATTGCCGACCTCGGTGCTGTGGCTGTTTCCGCTCGGCATCATCATCCTGCTCCGGGCGATAAAAAAGAAAAATTTCCGTGACCGTCGATTGTACATCATTTCGATCACCGGAATTTTCAATGCCGCATGGCTCTTGTACCATTTTGGAAGTTACCGCAAAGGAACTGCGTTCCAAATTCCGCTGACAACGGCTTACGAATACGTTGAATATTTTTTCAAAATTTTCAGTTCATGCGGTTTTCCGCTCTATATTCTTTTACTTTGTACTGCATTGCAGTTCCGCAGAAAACTGCTTTGGAGTCTGCTCTTTACGGCGCTGTTTGCGCCATTGGCAACCCTCTTTACCGCACCCGGTCCATCCCGGGTCTACCTGCCGGGGAGCGCCGCCGGAATTCTGCTTGCGGCAACTGCAATACCGCAATTGACCAGACGGCTTAAACAATACCGCAAGATTGGAGCGTATCTGCTCTTTACCGGCTTGCTGATTCCTGCATATATCATAAGTTCCAACCGGCTCCGACGGGAACCGGACTGGAAAGAGGTCGGCAGATTCGTTTCCCAACTGCCGCAGGCGGTACTTCCATGTTTTACTGCCGTCAACGGATTCCCCGCACAATGGAACCGCCCTGACTTTACCGGAGAATTTATCAACCGTCTGCAATATGCTTCCCGGTTGCCGCGCTGCATACTGTTGACTTGCGGTGAAAATATATCCGGTATCGGCATCAAAGGAGATACGGTCTCCCGGCAGTTACCGGCAAATGCCAAAAAAGTTGAAGATGATACCGCAACATATTACACCGTTGAATTGCAGCAAAGTGACCGGTTAATGCCGGGGGAATCAGGATTCATCATGCTCCCGGTACAACCGACGGAACAACTGAACCGGCATGTAAAATATATGCTCCAAAACGGGAATACGCTGATAATGCTCAATTCATTCCTGACCACTCCGCTGCAAATTCCCGGCAGAAGCGAGCCATATCGTTACCGTTTGTTTGCCGTCACCGCGAATATGGAAGTAAAAAGTTCACCCGGTATAAAAATATTTATTCCGGCACCATAATATCTTGAAATGTACTTAAAATACCGCTATATTATCAGGTCGTTTTGTTTTTAGAATAAAATAGGAGATTTTATCAATGAAAAAAAACTTGCTGTTGCTGACGCTTGCAGCATTGACCGCAGTTGCCGGTGCAAAAACCTTTCAAATCACCAGAGAAAGCGAAGCGCTCTCCTGTATCGTGGTCGACCTGAATGCCCCCCGCCCCATACAACACGCCGCCAGAGAGTTGCAGAACTACTTCAAACGTATTACCGATGCCCGGGTATCGATCCATCAGACCCCGGTTTATCTTGAAAAAAGAATAAGCTGCAAGGATATGGTTTACTTCATCCCCGGCACTCCGGATAGCGTCTATGTAAAAAAATATATGGACAAAAAGATCAAAGCGGCTCTCAAAAAAATCGGAGACACCGACGGTTATGCGGTCTTCATCCGCGACAAAAATAAAATTCTGATCGTTGCCAATCAGCCCCGAGGTGTCATCAACGGCGTTCACCGTTTCATTCATAAGCATACAGACTTCATCTGGTTCCGTCCCCGCAACGAAGCGGCAAACTTCACTTTCGATCCCGATTTGAAATTGGATGTAAAAGAATACATCGATATCCCCAAATTCACCATGCGCGGCTGGGCGCCCAACCGTAACATCGCCTTTTTGAGTGAAGAATTTGAACTTTTCGCCTCCCGCTTGAGCAATAATTTTACAACCTCCATGTATAAGGCGGCGATGGGCCGCCGTATGGATCACGCCTTTGCCATGGAATTCGGCGGCGGTCACAACATCAGTACCAAGTGGCTGCCCAAAAAGAAGTACGGCAAAACCAATCCGGAATTCTACATGCTGATCAACGGTGAACGCAAAATCGAAGGCGAGGTCCACCTCTGCTGGACCAACCCGGAAATGAAAAAAGAGTTTATAAAAAATGTTCTTGCAACCTTGAAAACTCTCGATCCCATCTATACCCGTATCAACATCATGATCGATGACGTTTCCAGCAATTGCCAGTGCCCCAATTGCGAAGCCCCGATCAAACTGCCCGACGGCAGAACCATTGAAAAAACTCACGAAGCATTCCGTTCCACGCAGTTCTTCATGTTCCTGAATGAGGTTGCCAAAGCGGTCTACGCGGTCAATCCGAAAATGCAGATCAAAAGTTTCGGTTACTACTTCACCAGTGTCCCGCCGGAAGTCAAAATTTTCCCGACTATCTGTGTCAGTTTCTGCCCCTACGTCCGCAACGACAAACGTCCCATCGTCGATCCCTCCAACAAAAAATGGCAGGCGCGCACCGAAAAATATGCCAAAATGAGTCCCAGTGTCATGTGGCGTGAATACTACTTCTCTCAAGCCGGATTTCCCCGCGCGCAGGCGAATGTCATCGCGCAGGATCTGCGCTACATCAACAAACTCGGTATCAAAATGTTCTACTGTGAAGCTTCATGGGGTGACCGTCCGGCTTTCGCCCGTCCTCCCCGTGTCCTTCCGGAACTTGAATTTTTCAGCATTACCGGTGCTGAATTCTGGGTCATCAACCAGCTGCTGTGGGATCCCGAACAGGATCCGGATGAACTGCGCAATGAATACATCAAACGCACCTACCGCGAAGGCGCCCCCGGAGTTCAGAAATTCTACAAGCTCCTCCGCGATAGTTGGTTCCTTGATCCCTCCCCGAGTTCATTCAATGATGATTTCCGCCGTACCACCGGACGTTACATCATCTCCAAAGGATTGACCGCCCCCTGCCGGGCCGCACTTGCCGATGCCGCCAAGACAGTTAAAGACCCCGTTGCCCAAAAGCAGTTGGCATCTCTCACCGCCACCTTTGAACGCTGGATCACCCTCGGCAACGCCCGGGTCGTCAAAGAGCAGATCGTTCCCCGCGCCGACATCCGGGAATTCCCGGGATTCGATTTTGAGTCCGGAGTCTGGGCGAAAGCCGCCAAAATGCCCCCGATGACTATGATGAAAAATCCGGCTGCCATGCCGCCGGAACCCACCGATGTCAAACTCATTCACAACGGCGAAACCTTCTACATCGCCTACCGCTGTCCCTTCCCCGGCGAAGCGGTTGGCGCGGCAGGATTGCCCTATGACAGAAGCCCCGGCGGCGACCACGGTCAGATATTCATCGCCAACGCCAAAGATGGTTATTATCAGTTCATTTTCGGCTGCCGTTCGCAGGGAACTTCCGGGATCTACGATGCCCGCACCTCCGACGGGACCTGGAATACCAAGTGGGAGGTAAAGACCCAGTTGAATAAAGGTGAATGGCGAGCCGTTATTGCGATTCCTTTCAAATCGGTCAATATCAATATTGAACGCAACAACCGCGTCGGAGCGATGTTCTACCGCCGCCGTCCCAAACGCGCCGGAGAAACCAAAAACATCCACAGCGCATGGGATGGAGGAGATCTTCACAATGCCGACAGTTTCGGCGATCTCGTGTTCCAGCACGAATAATCTCTAAATGCGCCGGAACTTGCCGGCGCATTGTTTTACCCCAACCACTCGCAGAGCATTATGAAAAAATTCAAAGCTGCAATATTCGACATGGACGGCACCCTGCTCGATACCATGTACATCTGGCGCCATCTGGCGCCGGAATATTTGAAAAAAAACAACATCGCCGCTCCGGATGATCTGACCGATCAACTGGCAATCATGGGTATCGGCAGAGCAGTAAGTTTCCTCATTGAGAATTTCAATATCAAAATGGCTACGGAAGAGCTGTATCAGGAGATCATCGGAATTTTAGCCGACTATTACCGCCACCATGCAATCTTCAAACCCGGCGCGGAAGAATTCCTGCAAAAAATGCAAGCGCGCGGAATACCGACCATGGTTTTCAGCGCCACGCCGGAAGATCTGCTCGATCTGGCATTGAGCCGTCTGGATGCGCTGAAATATTTTTCTCACGGCATCCTCTCAGTCAACACGATCAAGTATGCAAAAAACAAACCGGAGGCATTCTACACCGCCGCAGAACATATCGGATTCCCGGTCGAAGATGTCATGATCTTTGAAGATGCCCTCTATGCTGCAAGCACCGTCAAGAAAGCAGGCTTCGCTCTCACCGTCATGGCTGATAATGAAGAACATCACACTCAGGAGATGCGGGAACTTGCCGATTTCTACATCGAAAAAAGTTGGAGCGAATTCCCCATCGACCGCTTCTTTTGATAAAAATCGTTTGCAAAAATCTATTCAGAAGATATATTATAAAAATGCACATAACTTAATAGTAATGTAACAAAAAAGGAGAAAAATATTTTATGACTTCGCTATGGAAATTTTTAACCGATGACAATTGGTTCTACATCAGCCCGCTGGATTGGCTCATCATCGTGCTGCCGATCGCATTTGTGATTTACATGGGATGGCGCTCAAGAAGATACGTTGCTCAGGTTTCAGACTTTCTCACCGCCGGACGCTTGGGCGGCCGTTACATCCTCGGTGTGGCAGATATTGCCAACGGCTTGTCGATCATCAGTCTGGTGGCCTATGTTGAAGTGCATTACCGTACCGGTTTTGCTCTGACATTCTGGCAGAACCTGACCATGCCGCTGGGCATCATCCTCAGTATGACCGGCTTTGTCACCTACCGTTACCGTGCGACCAAAGCGATGAGTTTCGGTCAGTTTATTGAAATGCGTTACAGCCGCGGTCTGCGTATTTTTTCCAGTGCTTTGCGTTCGACCTCCGAAGTGCTCGCCAACATGATCATGCCTGCGATCGCCGGACGCTTTTTCATCTACTTTTTAGGTTTGCCGCAGCGTTTTATGCTGTGGGGAATTGAATTCGACACCTTCAATGTTCTCATTCTTTTCTGCCTGTCGCTGGCACTGGCGATCATCTTTATGGGCGGACGCCTTTCGCTGATGATCACAGACTGTATCCAGGGTATGTTCTGCTATCCCATCATGGCGATCTTTGTCGGATTCATCCTCTACAAATTCTCCTGGAACGATCAGATCGTCCCGGTTTTGACTGACCGGGTCGCCAATCAGAGTTTCCTCGATCCCTACGATATCTCTGACCTGCGGGACTTCAACTTGTTCTATGTCGGAGTTACGCTGCTCACAGTGTTTTTGAACCGTGGCAACTGGCTGGGTTCCGGCAGCCAGAGCTGTGCCAAAAGCCCGCACGAAGCTAAAATGGCTTCATTGCTCGGATCCTACCGCAGCAGTCTGGCAAGCGTGTTGTATATTCTCGTTGCGGTTGCACTTATCGTCTATTTCAACCACAAAGATTTTGCACCGCAGGCAAGAGAAGTGCGTAACTCGATCAGCACAAAAATCGCAGATGATATTTTTACCGAGCCTGCTCATAAGAATCTGAAAAGCAAAGTTCTCGCCGCTACCGAACAGCAGCAGCAGATCATCCATAATGTCGGTGTCGATAAACCGCTCTCGGAAGATGAAAACCTCGATACCCGTTACCTCGCCAATATCAAAAACATCATTACCACCAACCCGGACAGCAGTGCTGAAGAAAATGCCAGCATGTATCAGCAGTTCCGTACGCTCTACGATCAGATGCGTACTGCGGTCGGTGTCCGTCATATGCTGCCGCCGGGCTTGAGCGGTCTCTTCTGTCTGCTGATGCTTATGGCGATGATCTCTACCGACGATACCCGTATGTTCTCTTCGGCGACCACCATTTTCCAGGATGTGATATTGCCCTTCCTCAAAAAGCCGCTGACTCCGGTTCAGCATATGTGGATGTTGCGCTTTGTCTCTCTCGGCGTTGGAATCTGCTTCTACGTCGGTTCAACGCTGATGAGCCAGCTGGACTACATCAACCTCTTTGTGGCGACCATGGTCACGATGTGGATCGGTGCCGGTTCAATGGTTATGTTCGGTCTCTATTCCACCTTCGGTACTACCGCCGGAGCGTGGGCGAGCGTGGGTACCGGATGTGTATTTTCGCTGATCTACATCGGATTGAAGCAGTACTGGACCAATTTTTATGCATTTCTGTCAGATATGGGATGGCTGGACGGATTCACCAAAGTCGTGGAAAGTTTGTCCCGTCCGTTTGAACCGATCATCGTCTGGCGGGTAAATCCCTACAAATGCTTCATGAATGCGTATGAATTCAAACTGCTGGTGACAGTGCTCTGCCTGGTGATCTATGTCGTGGTCTCCAAACTCACCTGCAAAGAACCGTTCAATCTTGATCGTATGCTCCACCGCGGCAAATACAATCTGGACAATCTGGATCAGAAGGAATTCGCCTGGACCTGGAAGAACATTCTGAACAAGCTCATCACGATCACTCCGCAGTATACCTTCTGGGATCGTGTGCAGGCCTATTCGATCTTTGTCTACTCCCTTATCTATCGTTTCCTCTTCACCTTTGTATTCATCGTGATCTGGAACATCTTTGACCGCTGGCCCAAAGAATGGTGGAGTACCTACTTCCTGATAACCGGTTTGCTGGTGCCCGGTGTAATCGCGGTTATCGTCACCTTCTGGTTCGGCTGGGGATCGGTGGTGGATATGCGCCAGCTTTTCCACGATCTCAAAACCCGCAAGTTGAACTTCCTTGACAATGGTATGGTCGAAGGAAACATGTCTCTGGCAGATAAAGCGGAACTCGAAGCGATCGATGCCGCCGAAAAGAAAGAAGACAAGAAAGAAGACAAGAAAGAGAACAAAGACGAATAATCCGCTTTCTCATAAAAAATCAAGGCTGTTGTAAAATTTTTTACAACAGCCTTTTTCTATTATTTGAGAAAAGAAAAATCGGAATTGATTTTATCGTCAACGATAAAATCAATTCCGCTGAAAATTTTTCAATAAGCAAACTACAGGACTTCATCCCATGGCTTTTCAAAAGACTGTTTCGAACCGGTCAGACAGTTGAAACGGAAAATGTGCCAGAATGCGGCAAATCCATCACGCCAGCCGATCTTTTTGCCTTCATCATAACGGCGGGGGCAATAGGAGATCGGAACCTCCCAGATGCGAAGCACCCGCGGTTTGGCGATCTTGGCGGTGATTTCCGGTTCAATACCGAAACGCTGGCTGGTAAGTTTCAGATTCTGGATAACTTCACGACGGAACGCCTTGTAACAGGTTTCCATATCCGACAGGTGAATGTCCGAAAACCAGTTGGACATAAAGGTCAGCAGTTTGTTGCCCATTTCATGCTTGAAGTATCTCACCTGCCCCGGACTGCTCATGAACCGGGAACCGTAAACCACATCGGCTTTACCGGCGGCAAGCGGAGCCAGTACCAAAGCATAATCTGCCGGATCATACTCAAAATCCGCATCCTGAATAATCACATAATCGCAACTTGCCTCTTTGAATCCCCGGATGATCGCCGCACCTTTGCCGCAGTTGAGTTCCTGCTTGAGCAGTTTGACCTTGGGATTGCCGGCAAAAGTCTGCAGTTTTTCCCAGGAACCATCTTTGGAAGCATCATCGATGATGATCAATTCGCCGACTTCCGGGCGTTTCAAGACCAGATCAATGATATCGGTAATGGTGCGTTCTTCATTGTAAACCGGCATCACAACAGAAAGTTTTCCCTCTGGAATGGGAGTGGACATAACCGGATTCATTATTTACCTCCAAGTTCTCTGGAACGCTTGGCGGCGGCGCGGACACTCTGCATCACGATTCCGGCAAACCCTTTTGCCGCCATGAATTCCAACGCCCGGCTGGTCGTTCCTCCGGGACTGGTGACATTATCTTTGAGCTGCGCCGGATGAGTTCCGGTTTCAGCGACCATTTTTGCACTGCCGGCAACGGTCTGAACCGCCAGCTGCAGCGCGATATCCCGAGGCAGACCTTCGGCAACACCGCCATCTGCCAATGCCTGAATAAATTCAAACACGTAAGCCGGCCCGCTTCCGGAAAGCGCCGTCACCGCATCGAGTGCCGATTCCGGAACCTTGACTGCGGTACCGACGGCAGAGAAAATCCGGTCGGCGAATTCGGCATCTTCCGCCGTCACCCCCGCAGAGAGCGCGTAGGCGGCGGCACCGGAACCAACCAGAGCAGGAGTATTGGGCATGATACGGACAATGCGTTTGCTGCCGGTCAATGCTTCCAATTTTTCAATAGTGACTCCGGCGGCGATGGACAAAACCGTCTTTTCTTTGAGAATTTCCCGGAAACCTATCAATGCATCCGCGAGCATCTGCGGCTTGACAGCGATCAGGATATACTCAGCTGTTTCGAGCTGTTTTTCCAGACCGGCGCAGAACGCGTCAGCGCCGGAAACCGATTTGAAAGTTTCAGCGGCTGCGGAATTAACATCAAATCCGGCGATTTCAGAAGAGTTCAACACTCCGGCGCGGACAACTCCGCCGGCGATAGCAGTCGCCATTTTTCCGGTTCCGATAAAAAACAATTTGGACATAGTAATTACCCCCTGCCCTGAAGTTTAAGCATCTGCCATCCGACAACGGTGATCCCGAGCAGAAAGAGATACCATGAAAATATTGACAATTTACGTTTTTTAACAACTGCGACCAACAAAGTCAATGCGGCGAAACTCACCAGCGCACTGATTCCGAAACCACAGGCAATCTGCGGAACGGAAAGTCTGCCGATGACAAAACCGTTTTTCACCAGAGAGAACAGTTCCAGCAGCATGGCTCCGCCGATCGCCGGGATGGCAAGCAGAAAAGAGAATGCCGCAGCACTTTCAAACTGCAATCCGCACAGCACACCGGCGGCGATCGTCGCCCCGGAGCGGGATATGCCCGGTACAATAGCGATCATCTGGACAAAACCGATGATAAGCGCCTGTTTCAGAGAAATGTTTTCCAGAGGTGTCACCGCGTTTTTGACCATTTTTTCCTTGCCGGTGATCCGGAGCAGAGATGCTGTCACCAGAAATGCCATGCCGATCGACAGCAAATCGCTGAACATCATATCCATAAGATCGAATTTTTTCAACAGCAATCCGGCAACTCCGGCGGGAATCGTGGCAATCAGCACCATTCCCAGTACCCGGATCTTGTCCCGGCGGAGCAAAGACAGCAGTGTTTTGAAATAAAAGGCAACGATCGCCAGCAGAGAACCGGCATGAAGCACAATGCTGAATGCCGCTCCTTCATCGCTCCGCAGCCCGAATGCTCCCCCCAGTACCGCCAGATGTCCGGAAGAACTGACCGGCAGAAATTCAGTTATCCCCTGAATTACCGCCAACAGAATGACTATCAACCATACAGCCATAATTATCACCGTTTTTTATGAGTATTGAGGTTGCCGCGCTCCTCCGGATGCGGAGGAAGCAGCGGAGCAGTTTCCGGGATATCCGGATCTCCGGGCATCGGTTCGTAATCTTTACCGGTAAAACTCTTTTTTACATAGTGCAGACCTTTGTCGCCGCCATGCTTGACATCTTTCCAGTGCATTTCAACTTTTTCAAAATGCTCTCCGGCAGAATCCGGATTTTTCCGGCAATAGAAGAAATACCAGATCCCGGCACAAACCGAAAGCGCAAGGATGACACCGATTACGATACCGCAACCGCACGAATACTTCATTTTCACTTACTTTACCTTTACTTTCAGCGGCTGCAGGATGACTTCAACCACAGGGAGCGACCAGAGCAGAGTTCCATGAGTTTCAAAACTGGGAATGTTTTCTTTCTTTTCCGGTGCAGTTCCGGGCTGCCAGAGACGGAAAACGCCGCCATCATACATCCGCAATTCCATGGTGGCGTAACCGGTCGGCCGGGTATCAGAAAGCACGATCTGAAGCAAGCCGTCATGCAAAAAGCCGACTTCGCTGCTGTACGCCTGCGCCACCACCGGTTTGGAAACACCGTTCACGGTATGAGAGATGAAGTTGCGGATATTGCGCCAGGCGAATTCGGAAATTTTTTCTTCGCCGTCATATTCGACCAGGTCGCTGACCATGATCTGCGGAGCGCCGCCGCGCTGATAGAGGGAATTGACATCTCCGGACTCGGCAACAGTGATCTCCTCTTTTTCAAAATCGACATTGTAGATTTCGGAAAGTTTGTTTTTTTCCTCTTCGGTGGCAACAGCAATACCGGCATTTTCAATTTCGGTGAGCCGTTCAACCGTCATATCGGTACGGGCGGCGACCTCGTCGATGGAAAGTCCCATGCTGGCACGCAGCGGCATCAGAGCAATACCATTATTTTTTCTGCCGGTATAACGGGGTTCGGAACGGGCAAGCATAAGTTGATACTGCATTTGGTTGCGGGTTTTGACCGGAACCTTGAGCGTATTGAAAATCATCTCCATGTGGCGCAAAGTCGGCAGAGTCGTTCCATGAACAAACTGCGAAATTGCGGCAGATGAGATCCCGATTTTGGAAGCGATTTCAATTTGACGGAATCCGGATTTGCGGATAAGCATCATCAACTGTTGGGCAAAAATTCTCCGTTGCATACAAAAACTCCTTTTTTAAGTTAACTTTAACGGTCCTGTTTTTAACTCACTTCCTTAAAATAACACACAAAGCACAATTTGTCAAATGAAAATTCAAAGAAATACAAAACTTTACTTAATATTTTTCATTTACTGCGATTCAAAAAGTAAATTAAAACCCTTCCGGGAGTTCATCTTATATGTCTATAATATTTATATTCGATCACACTTCTGCAAAATCAATACACTTAAAAATTTTCTATATGAGATCATCGGATAAACATTTTCCGCAGTCGATGAGAATAAAAAGATTCCTCTTTACCCGAAATATCAGGAACCGCGCAAAAACGAAAGAGGCTGCCGAAAAACCTGAAAGTTTCGCAGCAGCCCCGATATCCGGTCAAAACGGCGGATCAACCGCAGTGGAAGTATTTTTCCACCAGTTCAAGGATGCGTTCCTGATCGCCGCCGATATCCTGACGCAGGGTACGGTCATCAAAGGCACGCAGTCCGGCAATGATACCGTCGATCATGGCGGGAGCAAATACGCCTTCGGCTTCATAAACCGCACGCTGTTCGGCGAGGCAGTCGGCAGAAGCAACGCAGCTGTCAGGCAGCACACTCAAAGATTCGAGGATGTCCTTGTTTTCATCTTTGTGAATATTGACGTTGACATAGGTCTTTTTGGCGATTTCCAGAGCATCGGCACATTCAAAACCGTAACGGCAGGCAACCGCCAGACCGGCAAGGAGCAAATAGACGTTGGCGGAACCATCGGGGGAACGCATTTCCACGGTCTGCTTCTGACTGGTGTCATAAGCGGCAGAACTTTCACCGGGGTTGGCCTGACTGCAAAGATCTTTTTTGCTGGTCCAGCCGAGCGGGACACGCACCAGCACGGAACGGTTGCGGTCACCCCAGCAGACGTTGGTCGGGGCTTCCTGGTGGGGAACCAGACGGAAGTAACTGGTCGGGTTGGTGTTTCCGAAAGCGGTGATGGACGGAGCCATCATCATCAGACCGGCAATGGCGCGTTTGGCATCATCGGAAAGTTCACCGTCTTTGAGCATCTGATTGATGCCGTCTTTGACCACGCGGAAGTGGATATGCATACCGGAACCGGCTTTACCGACAGTGATCTTGGGAGCGAAAGTCACATCCAGACCGCTCTGATAAGCGAGGTTGCGGATGATCCATTTGGCGATAGCGAGCTGTTCAGCGGCTTCTTCGGCATTGGTCGGCAGGAATTCGATTTCGTTCTGCTCGTAGATCTTGCCGTCGAGGGTGAAGTTACCGACTTCAGAGTGGCCGTATTTGATCAGACCGCCGGCCTGAGCGATGTAGTTCATGCAAAGCTGACGGAATTCGCCGAACTTGGCATAGGGAGCGGATTCGTGATAACCTTTCTGGTCGACAGCGGGGAAGCACTCATCATCGGGAGCGATGACATAGTATTCCAGTTCGCCCATCGCCTGGAATTCCATACCGGTACTCTTACGGAAGGCTTCGCAGGCCTTGTGCAGAGTGTATTCCGGAGAACTCGCCAGCGGTTCGCCGTCTTTGTTGAAGAAAGAGCAGAGCATATTCAGGGTCGGCAGTTCACTGAACGGATCCATGTAGGCGGTACGGAAGCGGGGAACAACGTAGAGGTCGCTGTTGTTGGCTTCGATAAAGGTGAACAAACTGGAACCGTCGACACGTTCACCGCAGGAGAGGATTTCATCCAGATAGTCGGCATCATTGATGACAAAGTTCAAAGTTTTGAGGCGTCCGTCACCGGCGGGGTACTGAAAGTTGATGTGACGGATGTTTTCAGAGATCACCAGATTGATAATATCTTTTTTGGTGAAATCACGGGGCATCTTGCCGATCTTATCGACCAGACTGCGGCAACTGTAGTTGAGAGCGTCCATTGCTGTTCCTTTCTATTTTGCACGTTCGGCACTTAATACAATTTATATAAGATAATACACGTTCACCATTCTGTCAAGTTTTTTTCGATAAAATCTCCGATGTTGACGCCGCGCTGCCGCCGGGTAAAGTTATTTGCAATATGTATCTGTTGGTGCTATATTATTCCTGTATACACCTGCAGATAACCCAAGGATTATCCTATATGATAAAACTGTTCTTTTTTGTGCTTGCATCATGCCTGATTACGGGGAGTGTTTACGGTGGTATCCACATGGCGGCTCCGGCGGAAAAGTATACATTCGGCGACACCGCAATATCTGCTCCGCCAGAGTTTCTTCCGGCGGCGGAACTGCTGAGTGATACGCTGCGCAAGATATACCGGAAAAACGTTCCGGTCACTGCCGCCGGATCGATCAAATTCAGCAAAAAAGACGAACTCCCGCCGCAGGGCTTCTCAATCGTCACCGGAGCGAAGGGGATCGATATCTCCGCCAAAGATCTTGCCGGAGCGAAATTCGCCTCTGCCTGTCTGGTGCGTGCTCTTGGCTACCGTTACTTTTTCCCGGCGCCGGAGTGGGAGGTTATTCCGGAAAATCCCGTCGCGTCGGTCGCACTCAATGTTACCGAAGCTCCCGATTACCAGAGCCGTTCCATCTGGCCGGGATGGGGCATCTGGGAAGATTACCGGAAATCCGGCGGCAATGATGATATGTGGAAAACTTTCAATTTTCAGGGCGGCATCTCCATCCAGTGCCAACACGTCTACGGCAGATTTGTCAAACATTGTAAAAAAGAATTTAACAAGCACCCGGAATATTACGGTTTGCGCGGCGGCAAACGCAATTCAAACAAACTCTGCATCTCCAATCCCGGTCTGCGAAAACTTTTCACCGGCTACAAACTTGAACGGCTGGCAAGCCGTCCCAAACAGCAAAGCGTTTCCGCCGAACCTTCCGACGGCGGCAATTGGTGCGAATGTGCCGAATGCAAAAAAATCGGTTCGATCAGCACCAGAGCAGTTTTCCTCGCCAATGAAACTGCCAAAGTTGTGACCGCAAAATACCCCGGAAAAATGGTCGGCATGTACGCTTACAACCAACACTCCGCCGCTCCGGAGATCGATGTTCACCCCGGCGTAGTGATCAATATTGCCACTGAATTCATAAAGGGGGGACATTCTGTTGACGAACTTATCGCCGCGTGGAAAGCCAAAAAAGCCAACATCGGTATCCGGGAATACTATTTTTCCGGTATTGCGCCGGCTTCCGGCAGAGGCACCAATACCGCTTACATGAAAGAATCCCTCACCCGCTTTTTCAATAACGGCGCCCGCTACGTCACCGCCGAAGCCGGAGACAACTGGGGAGCTGCCGGTCTGGGTTACTACACCGGCGCCCATTTGATGTGGAATACCGCCAATGATCCGGAAGCATTGAAAGATGATTTTATCAAATCCGCATTCCCTGCAAGCGCCAAGCCGATGAAACAATTTTACGCCCTGCTGGACGGCAGCAATCCCAAGCCGCTCAACTCTGATCTGCTGGGCAGAATGTACCGCACTCTTGACGAAGCGCTGAAAACGGCTTCCGGAAAAGAGAAAAAACGGATTGAAACTCTCGTACTCTACACCCGGGCCTGCGAACTTCACCTGGCATATCTGAATAAGCCGGATTTGAAAAACTGTCTTGCGCTTTTCAGTTTCGCCGCCTCCATCCGCAATACCAGAATGCTTCACACCTACGCAATGCACCGCTCCCCCCGGCGTTATCTTTCCAAAGAAATCACCGCTGATAAACTCAAGATCGATTGGAAAAACATTCCGGCACCATCTGCTGAAAATATCCGGAAATTCATTGCCGACGGCATCAAAAACAATAAACTGATCGACTTTGAAACCAAAGCCTTCAGTGATGACCTTATCCTGCAGAAAAATCCGCGCGGCACCCACACCATCCAAGCCGGCAACACCAGACGCAAAGTCACCTTTTACATCTGGTGCGACGGGAAGCCGTTCACACTCGGTGTCACCGGCGGCCTGATCAAACACTACCGCAACCGCGGCAACGTTATTCTGCAATTGATCCAGGTCGGCGGCGAATCTGAAACCGGTGAACTGGAAACTCTCATCCAAAGCGACCGCAGTGTGCCGCCGGACGGAGTCGCCCGCAAGGTGACTTTCAAACCGAAACACTCCGGTCTGCACAAAATTGTTATCAACGATAACGGCGACATGAGCAATATCAAGTGGCCGGACAATATGGCAGTGGCGCTGCCGGTTCTCAACGAAAAGGCGCCGGAACTCAACGGAACATTCTATTTTTATGTTCCTGCCGGCACCGCTGTTCTGGGATTCTTTGCCAGAAGCGCCCGCGGCACGATTCAGGATCCCGTCGGTAAAAACAGTTTCAACCTTACCAAACGTAACGGTTATTTCCACATTCAGGTAAAACCGGAACAGTGCGGCAAACTCTGGAAAATAAACAAAATGCGCGGCATGGTCAAATTCCTGACCGTCCCCTCTCACTTATCATTGCGTTCAACCCATTTTTTAATACCAAAAGAAACAAAAGGAAACTGAATGAAAAAACCAATCTCAATGCTTACTGCCGGATTACTGGCACTCTCCGTCACAACCGGATGCCAGAGCGCTCCTGAGGATCAGGACTCCAGTTGTAAAAAGGCGAAGTGTCCTGCCAAAGGTCTGACCATCGCCAAAAACGGGAAAGCCGCTGCCGTAATCTATGTCACAACTCCGATCGCTGCCAAAGGCATTCCCTACCGGGAGAGAAACGCTGAACGTACCCCGCGGGAATTGCTGGCAAAACAGGTCTTGCGTACCGCCGTCGATGACCTCAACTACCATATCAAAAAAATGAGCGGAGCTGCGCTGGAAGTCAAATTGGAAAAAGCCCCGGCAGCCGGAATCCCCGCAATCGTCCTGCAGACCGGCAAAGGCGAACAGGATGAGTTTTTCATTGACAGCCGAAAAGATCGCGTCACCATCACCGGCTGCGACGGCTTTGCCATTGCCAACGGTATCTATGAAATGCTGTTCCGTCTCGGCTGTGACTGGGTGTTCCCCGGTCCCACCGGAGAGGTCATTCCCAAAAAATCGACCGTCACGACCGGAATCTACTCCATCTCCGGCAAGCCGGACTTTGCGGTGCGCTGCCCGTGGTATCCGGATAATGGTTCCCGCTCCAAGCACAGCATGTATGAGTTGAAAAACTTCAATCTCTGGAAACTCCGCAATAAAATGCAGATCACCCGCTACAATCATCCGCTGGTGATGATCGGCGGTCACGTTTCCGATGCTCTCATCAAGAAATACAAGCCGCTTTTTGACAAGAATCCGGATATGTATGCTCTGGTTCGGAATATCGACGGTTCCTTCGTCCGTCGCGGTCCCCAGTTGGAAACCACCAACCCCAAAGTACTCGACATGATCGAAAATTACATCCGCGACATGTTCAAAAAGAGGAAGTGGCCCAAAGATAAAAAGGTCTGTATCGGTGTCGGTCCGGCAGACGGCGGCGGTTATTCCGAATCCATCGAAAGCCAGATGGCTTCCAGCGGCAGACTCGACCCCGCCACCGGAAATAAAGATTTCACCGATCTGCAAATCCTGCTCTGCAACACCCTGCTGGAAAGACTGGAAAAAGAGTTCCCCAATCTGCACCTCGGCTTCTACCTCTACAGCAACCATGCAGACTACCCGGTGCGTTACAAACCGCACCCGAAAATCGTGCTGGTCATCGCGGATATCAGTTATTCCCGTCTGCACAGTACGCTGGAAGAAAACAGCAAGACCCGGCGCTTCTACAGATCCATCCTCGACAAGTGGAAAGATTCTCCCAATGTGAAGTTTTTCCGGGGCTACAACTGGAACCTCGCCGAAAACATCCTGCCCTACAGCAAACTTATCATGTGGGCGGATGATCTGCCTTTCTACAAATCCCTCAATGTTCAGGGCGTCTACAACGAAACCACCAAGGGTACGTCCAACCTCGCCATCGGCAACTACATTGAAGCAAAAATGCTCTGGAATACCAAACTTCAATGGCGCGATGTCCTGAAACAGTTCTGCCGCAATGCCTACGGCAAAGCCGCTGCCCCCATGGAAAAATATTATACCGAAGTCACCATGCGCCAGTCCAAAGCCGGTATGGAAGCCGGTTCTTTCCATGCCTTCCGGCTCATCTACGACCTCAAATTCGTCAAGCAGGCGCGCAAGTGGTTTGCCCGGGCCCGCGACCTTGCCGAAACCGATCTGGAAAAAGAACGTATCCGCATCGCGGAACTTTCGCTCAACACACTTGAAGACCACCTCAAGTTCAAGCAGGCGTTCAACAATTTTGAATTCGACAAAGCAAAAGCGCTTTTCGACAAAATCATGAGCGATCTCAAGGTCGAAATCGACAAGAAGCAGAATATCGTTTCCCCCGGAGGTTACAATTACTTCAAACGGTTCCATCAGGAGCCGGTCGATCTGGCGTACAAGTATTCCCAGCCGCCGTACAAAATCGTCTACAAAATTCCGGATCGGCTCAAAACCATGTTTGACCAGTTCAATTCCGGAAACACCATGGGTTACTACAGTTCCAAGATCAATGACACCTATTGCCTGACCACCTCGACATTCAACACCACCTGGGATGCCCAGGGATTGATGGGATTCCGTTCCGGTTCGGTCTGGTACCGCATCCCCGTCCCCAAACTTGACACCCGGAGTGCAGGATTGTTTGTCGGCGGTGCGGATAACATCGTCCGGGTCTGGTGCAACGATCAATATATCGGCATGGGCCGCGGTTTTGCCCGTCCTTTCACCTTTGACCTGACCGGATTGCTCAACGAAGATGGAGACAACTTCCTGGTGATCCAGGTTCAGCGGCGCGGAAACAGTGAGATCGGTACCGGCGGTATCGTCTACCCCTGCTTCATTTTCACCGGCCCGCAGTTGGAAAAACGCGCTCCGGACGGCGAACTTGAATACCGTCTGCTCCCCGGCGGCGCTATCGAAAAGATCAAAAAGTAAGATTTTCAAAAGGAGGAAAACGCTTTCCTCCTTTTGTTTTTTCAAACTGAATTAAAAAAAAGGAAAGATCAATGAAATTTTTATCGACATGTCTGATTGCCGCAACAGCGTTCAGTGTCAGCGCAGCAACGTTGATCAAAGATGGCAAAGCACTGGCAACGATCTGTGTCAATGCGCCCATTGCCAAAGAGGGTATCCCTTTCAATGAAAAAGAGGCTGACCGGCTTTCAGAAACTGAACTTGCTGAACGCACCTTGCGTACTGCGGTGGATGATCTCAATTACCACTTCAAAAAGATGAGCGGCACCACGTTGCCCGTAAAATACAACTGCACAAAGCCGGGAACTCCGGCGGTCATTCTCGAAATCAAAGCCGATGGAGCCAATGAAGAGTATTTCCTCAACAGCTCCAAAGATAAGGTCGTCATCTCCGGACGCAACGGTATCGCCATTGCCTACGGTATTTATGAAATGCTCTCCCGTTTGGGCTGCGACTGGGTCTTCGCCAGCGAAATCGGAGAAGTCATCCCCCAAATGTCAACCATTGATACTGGTGTATACAACACTTCCAGCAAGCCGGATTTTGCCGTCCGCTGCCCCTTTTATTCAATGAACTGGAAAGTTCATGACCAGACCGCCCGAATGGAATACCACATGTGGAAAATCCGCAACAAAATGCAGATAACCACCTTCAGCCATCCGCTGGTGATGATCGGCGGACATGTTTTCTCTGACATCACCCGGATTTACCGGCAGGAGTTCAAAAAAGATCCCAATCTCTACGCCCTCGTCCGCAACCTGGACGGAACCTATACCCGGCGCGGTCCCCAGATCGAAACCACCAATCCCAAGGTGCTGGCGATCATGGAAGATTACATCCGTAATATGTTCAAAAAGAACAAGTGGCCCAAAGATAAAAAGGTCTGTATCGGAGTGGGGCCGGCAGATGGCGGCGGTTTTTCAGAATCCTTTGAAAGTCAGATGGCTTCCAGCGGGAAGATCGACCCTGCCACCGGCAAAGCGGACGTGACCGATCTGCTGATTCTGATGTGCAACCAACTTCTGGAAAAACTGGAAAAAGAGTATCCCAATCTGCATCTCGGATTTTTCCTTTACAGCAATCACGCGGATTTCCCGGTCCGTTACAAACCCAATCCCAAGATCGTGCTGGTCATCGCGGATATCACCTATTCGCGCGTCCACAGCACCCTCGACCCGCGCAGCAAGACCCGCGTTTATTACAAATCCATTCTCGACAAATGGAAAAATGCTCCCAACATCAAATTTTTCCGCGGCTACAACTGGAACCTCGCTGAAAGTGTGATGCCGTACTCTAAACTGCTCATCTGGGCAGATGACCTGCCCTATTACAAGTCTATCAATGTTCAGGGCATCTATCTGGAATCCAACAAGGGGGCATCCAACCTCGGCCCTGCCAACTACGCAGAGGCCCAACTGCTCTGGAATACCAAACTCAAATGGCAGGATATTCTTGCCAAGTATTGCCGCAGTGCCTACGGCAAGGGCGCCGGACCGATGATCGAATACTACACCATGCAGGCTCTCCGTCAGCGTGATGCCGGCATCGAAACCGGATCATTCCACGCGATTCCGCTGATTTATGACCGGGAATTTGTAAAAAAATCCCGCGAACTTATCAACCGTGCAAGACAACTTGCCGATACTGAACGCGATCAGAAACGCATCGATATCGCAGAACTTTCGATCAATGCGCTCGATGACTTCCTCACTTTCAAAACGGCCTACAACAACTTTGAATTTGCCAAAGCCAAAAAGTATTTCGACAAAGTCCGCGACGATCTGTATAACGCGACAAAGAACGGCAAGGGGTACATCTCCACCGGCGGCAGAGGATATCTCAAAACCTTGCATCAGGATTCCGTTGAAGCGGCAGTCAAGTATTCGACCGCTCCCTATAAAATCATCTACAAGATCCCCAACAAACTGACTACCATGTTTGACCAGTTCAATACCGGAAACCAGATGGGGTACTACAACAAAGCGATCAATGACCGCAAATATATCCAAACCGAAACTTTCAAATCGACCTGGGATGAACAGGGATTGCTCGGCTACCGTGCCGGTTCCGTCTGGTACCGCATCCGGGTTCCCAAACTCGACACCAAATGTGCCGGTCTTTTAGTCGGCGGTGTCGATAATATCGTCCGGGTCTGGTGCAATGAAAAGTATATCGGCATGGGCCGCGGCTTTGCCCGTCCTTTCACCTTTGACCTGACCGGACTGCTCAATGATAATGGTGAAAATTTGCTGGTGATCCAGGTTCAGCGCCGGGGCAACAGTGAAATCGGTACCGGCGGTATCCTTTACCCCTGTTTCATTTTCACCGGTCCGCAACTTAAAAAGAGCGCTCCGGATGGCAAACAGAAATACCGCATCCTCCCCGGAGGTGTGGTTCAGGAGATCAAATAATATCTCTCCCCGCCAGGAGAGGTATTGCGAGTGGAAGGGAAAAAGCATTTTCCCTTCCGCTTTCGAAAAAATGTGGTATGTTGCCGTTTTGCTTGTCGCGCCGCGACAACGGAGCGGCTTTTGTGTTGGTTTGCGTATGCAAACCAACGTGAAGCGCAGGATAAATCCTGCATGAAGCATTGCTTTGCAATGTGAAGCGTTTGCCTTCGGCAAACATGAAGCGCTCACTTCGTGAGTAATGATATGATAAGTTTATAGTCTTGCCGCGACAACGGAGCGGCAACATACCTCGCTTTTTTTGAAAAGGGATGGGGGTACGGGGGAAGGGGAAAACTTTTTTTCACGAGAAAAAAAGTTTTCCCCTTCCCCCGAGTATCCCAACGTCCTCAGATCAGCCGAGGAATGCGATCAAGACCAAGCCGGTAACGATCAGAGTGATACCGGCAATTTTCGGGCGGTGGGCAGGTTCTTTGAGAATGATGATACCAAGCAGCAGACCGATTGGCAAACTCATCTGACGGAAAGCCTGCAGAAAACTCAACTGGGTAACTTTGGTCATCGCCGCCAGCACCAGAGCATAGGCAAGCGAACTCAGAATACCAGCCATTGCCGGATAGATAAAATTCCGGACAGAAGATATCAGATACTTGAAATTTTCCCGTTCACTCTTTTTGCAGAGGACGATCAATCCCATAGTCGTTCCCAGACCGAAGTTCACCACAAAGGTCAAAGCGTAAGACGCAACCGCCGAATTATAACCGGCACTGGCGGCACACATTCGGACCAGTTCGGAATCGGTCAGCGTATATCCGGTAGTTCCGATGGCGGCAAGCAGGATGTAACGCATGGATTTTTTTGTGTAATTTTTCAGAGAAAATTCACTGAAGCGGGTAAGCGGCATCATCAGACAACCGCAGAAAACAATGAACAGCGCCGCCATACCCCAGGCGTTGGGATAACGTCCGGGATAGATAATGGCAGTCACTCCGGCGATCAGCAGCACGGGGAGCGCTCTTGCGACCGGGTAAGCAAGCGACATATCAGCAGAGGTATAGGCTTTGAAAAGGCCGATAAAGTAAAGCGTTTCAAACGCGAGACTGGTCCCCCACAATACGAGAGCATGCGGAGTTACGGCGTGTTCAGCGATACCGTAAACCGGCAACACCCAGCACCAGCACAGAGCGGCGATGTAACTTGATATACAGAAAAAAGCGGCAGATGAACGGGATTTTTTACTCAAAAAATTCCATGTTGCGTGCATCGAAACCGAAAGCAGAACCAAAACAATAGCATCCCAACCCATATAAAAGCGTCCTTATAAAAAAAAGGGTGAATAATTGAATAAATTCTTATAATATACACCCTGCCGCCCTTTTTTACAATTGGGATCGCAAATTTTTGCCGTCAGGTGAAACAGCCGGCGGGGAGTCATCCCGACAATTGGCGCAGACAATCAGCCCGGAATCAGGAGCGAATTGTTCCGTGTGTTAAAATTTGAGTTGAGAGATGGCTTCAACGGCGGTCATAAAGGCAACGCTGGGAACATCTCCGAATTCATCGGCCTCTTCAGTCGTGCCGTCAGTACGGAAATACATATCCTCTTCGCCCTCAAACATCACCAGTTTCACCGGATTGCCGTTGCGATTGATGACAAAGACACCTTCATCGGGGAAATTCTGAACCAGATCATCTTTATTGATGACATCCATCACCGCTTCGCCATCGGCTTCAAAGTAAAGTTGAACCTGCTCCATGACCCCGTGTTTCACATCGGCTGCGGTAATGACCGGTGAACCGTTTTTCAGTACGGCGGCAATTTTTTCAATATTTTTTTCACTCATAAAAAAATCCTTCATTTATTGCAAAAATGGCAATCCCGGCAGACGGAAATGTTCTCTTTCTGCCTCATCATAAAAAACTTTCATCAAAAACAGCCCGTTGGGCGGCGCTGTTTCCGGAGCCTGAGTACGGTCTTTGGCTTCGAGTATCCGGGTAACGGCATCCGGAGAAGCAACACCGGCACCGACAGCTTCGATCATCCCCATCAGACAGCGGATCATCTTGTAAAGGAATCCGTTACCGACAAAGGTGATACAGCAGAAATCCCCGATTTCTTCGACATCGATCCGATAGATCGTCCGCACTGCATCATCGATCTCCCGGCGTTCAACGACAAAACTGGAATAGTCATGAGTTCCGACCAGATGTTCCGCCGCCATCCGGATAAGTTCCACCGACTGCTTGCGATAGGGGCGCCAACTGTAGCGGCCGACGAAAGGTGAATCATTTTCCCCCAGATTCAAAACGTAGGTATAGGCTTTGCCGCAGGTATCATAGCGGGCATGGAATTCCAACGGCACTTCCCGGATGGTATGGATCTTGATGTCCGGCGGCAATCGCCGGTTCAGCGCTTTGAAAACCCGTTCCATCGGGATCGCCGGCTGTTCCGGAGCGAGAAAGGTCGCGGCAAAATTCTGGGCATGGACACCGGCATCGGTACGGCTGGAACCGATCAGATGGATCGGCTGTTTGTCATACAGTTTGGTCAGATGTTCCTGGATCACCTGCTGAACTGCCAGACAATGCGGCTGGATCTGCCATCCGCTGTAACTGCCGCCATCGTAAGCGATCTCCATAAGGTAACGTTTTACCGGTATATAAGGTGTAGGTTCAATGCCCATATCAAAATAACTCCTGTGCGATCGAATTCCAAAAAAGCAAACCGTTTCCGGTTAATTTAATACTGTTTTCAGTAATAAGCAAGCAATCCGGAAAAATTTTCTGCAGATTATTGCTGATATCCAACCGATTTCCCCAATCGTCGGCATGGGGAACTTTTTCCCACATCCGGCGTTCCCAACCGTCAACCGTCCTTAAATTCACGGCAAATATCTCGTTGAGCCGGGCTGAACGGGAAATCTTATCAATTTCCGGTGGAACTCCGGCGAGCCATGATTCAAGCGATTCGACCTGGATCATCCGGTCATTTCCATCAAAACCTGCCGCCGCCGGACCGAAACCGCGAAGCAAGCCGCCGCGCCACACATTCCGATTATGACGGCATTCGTGTCCCGGCCGGGCGTAATTGGATATTTCATAGCGCTTGATACCATAAGCCGAGAGAATCTTATCGGCAATATGATAAAAATCGGCAGCCCGGTCATCGTCCGCTTCCAGAATTGCTCCCAGGCGGCTGTTTTCTTCCGGGGTGAGAGCGTAGCAGGAAACATGGTCAGCCCCCGCAGAACAGACCGCGTGAAGATCATCCTTCCACATTGCGGCACTCTGTCCGGGCAGAGCGTAGATCAAATCACAATTCCAACTGTTGAAACCGGCATTCTTGACCAGTTCAAGCACCTCAAGGAGTTTCTCCTGCGAACACCGTCTGCCGATATGCTCCCGGGATACCGGATTGAAACTCTGAACTCCCAGACTCAGGCGATTGAAATATTTCCGGAGCAGAGCGACTTTGGCTTCATCAAGCGTTTCCGGATTGGCTTCAATGGAAACTTCCGCTCCGGGAGCAATGGTCAGATTTTCAGACAATATTCCGATGAAACGCTCCAAACGGGAGAAATCCGGCAATGTCGGAGTCCCGCCCCCGATATAGAGGGTTTGCAAATCCTCCGGCACACCGGAACTCAACTGCATTTCCAGACGGTCAAAGTAGGCGTCGATCAGTTTATCATCGGCGCCTGCTTCAGAATAAAATGCACAATATCCGCACTTTACCGCACAGAATGGGACATGAATGTAACAGTTCACTTCAGTGCTGCCAGTGCGATTTCCGACATATAGGCGATACCGTGAGCGAGGATACTTTCATCCGGCACAAAACGGCAGTTATGCAGCGGCGGCTGATCAACTCCTGCACCAAGCATGACAAAGACACCGTCGGCGGCCTTGTTGAGATAATAGGAAAAGTCTTCAGATGCCATGAATGATTCATCCATATCGCCCCGGTCGATGCCGCACTGCGTCAGGACCTGCGCGGCAAGTTCAACTCCGGAAGCAGAATTGATCGTTGCCGGATAGCCCCCGAATGCGATATTAACTTCGCAAGTCACCCGGTGCAAGGCGGCAACCGCTTCGCACATCTCTTTTAATGCCGAGCGCAGTTCAGAAGCGGTTTCATCATCAAGCGCCCGGATAGTTCCGACAAAGGAACACTTTTCGGGGATGACATTGTCCAGTTTGCCGCCGTTGATGGCACAGATACTCAACACCCCTGCCCGCTGCGAATTTATCCGGTTGGGAATGGCGCTTTGCAGTTCCATGACCGCAGAACAGGCGGCAATCAGAGGACTGCGCGCCGCATGAGGACGGCTGCCGTGACCTCCGATACCGCTGAACACAACCTCAAAGTGCGAACATGAACTCATCATCGCACCGACTCGCATTTTGGCAGAACCGATGGGCATTCCCGGCATACAATGGATAGCGGCGACAAAATCAGCCGGAGGATTATCCAGCGCGCCGGCGGCGATCAGCGGCCGTGCCATAGCGAGGTTTTCCTCTCCGGGCTGAAAGACCAGCCGCACAGAACCGGTAAATTCATCACGCCGGGAAGCAAGGATCTTCGCCGCTCCCAGCAGCACCGAAGCATGAACATCATGCCCGCAGGCGTGCATCAAGCCGGGAATTTCCGATTTGAAATCACTTTCAAATTCTTCATTGACCGTAAGCGCATCGATATCGGCTCTCAAAGTAACATTTTTCCCGGGCTTGCTGCCATGAATAAAGGCGACGGTGTCCGTTTCCAAAAAGGGCGGAAGCACTTCCACACCGGGAATTTTTGCCAATTCGCTGCGGATGGCGGCGCAGGTGTTGAACTCTTTGCCTGCCAGTTCCGGATGCCGGTGAAGTTTTTTGCGGAACTCAATTATTTCCGGTAATATTGCGGCGATATCCTGAATGCTCATCGTCGAAACACCACCTTCCCGCCAACAACAGTCATAATGACTCTGCCCTGGACTTCAAAACCATCAAAGGGAGTATTGCGTGCTTTGGAATAGAATTCATTTTTGTCGATCGTCCACTTGGCTTCCGGATCGATGACTGCAATATCAGCAGCATTGCCCGGAGCAAGGGAGTAATCTTTCATACCGAGGATATCCGCCGGACCGGTGGTGAACTTTTCGATCAACTGCGGAATGGTCAAGACTCCCTTGGTCACCAATTCGGTAAAGCACAACGGGAAAGCGGTTTCCAGACCGATGATACCAAAAGGAGCATGGTCGAATTCAACCATTTTAGCCGTCTGGGTGTGAGGAGCATGATCGGTAGCGATCGCAGTCAGCGTACCGTCGGCAAGACCTTCGATAACGGCAAGACGGTCGGCTTCACTGCGGAGCGGCGGATTCATCTTGTAGTTGGTATCGAACTTCTTGATACACTGATCGGTGAGAGTGATGTGGTGCGGAGTAGCTTCACCGGTAACTTTGATACCGGCTTTACGGGCGCGGCGGAGCAGTTCAACGCTTTCGGCGGCGCTGATGTGCTGCATGTGGATTTTCCAGTCGATCTGACGGGCAAGGATGATGTTGCGAGCGACCATCAACTCTTCAGAAGCGCTGGAAATGCCGTTGATTCCGAGCAGAACCGACCATTTGCCTTCGTGCATGACACCGCCGGCGGCGAGAGTCTTTTCTTCGCAATGGTCGAGGATGGGCAGATCGAAACTCTTGGCATATTCGACAACATGACGCATCAGCGCGTGATCCTGAATACATTTGCCGTCATCGCTCAACGCTACAACTCCGGCGGCTTTGAGCGAACCGATACCAGCCATCTCTTCACCTTTTCCGCCCTTGGTCATATTGCCGCAGGCAAGAACCCTGACCACTCCCTGTTCCAAAGCCGTGCGTTTAAGCAATTCAATGGCACCGGCATTGTCGGCGGCGGGAGTGGTATTGGGCATGGCAACGATGCTGGTGAATCCGCCGGCGGCGGCAGCCATCGTACCGGTGGCAACAGTTTCAGCGGCGGTATTCCCGGGCTGACGCAAGTGGACGTGAACGTCGATAAATCCCGGAGAAACGATCTTACCGGTAAGGTCGATCACTTCGGCATCTCTGACTTGAGAAGTTTCAACAATAACTCCGTTGCTGATGGCGATATCGCCGACTGAATCAATTCCGCGAGCCGGGTCGATCACCCGGGCATTTTTCAAAATCATATCTTTCATTTCTGCACCCCGGCAATAAGGAACAACACTGCCATACGAACCGCCAGACCGTTGGTCACCTGTTCAAGGATGACCGAATTACTGCCGTCGGCGACTTCACTTGCCAATTCAACATCCCGGTTGATGGGACCGGGGTGCATGATCAGCACATCTTTTTTCATCAAATCCATCGTGGCACCTTTGATGCCGAACCAGGAGGAATATTCTCCGGTACTGGGGAAAAATCCCACCGTCTGACGTTCATGCTGAATACGCAGGAGATTGACCACATCGGCATCTTTGACCGCATCTTTGAGATTGTGGCAGACCCGGCATCCGATCTCTTCAAACTCTCTGGGAACCAGTGTAGAGGGACCGGCAAGAGTGACATTGGCACCGAGTTTGAGCAGTCCCCAGATATTGCTCCGGGCGACGCGGCTGTGCAGGATATCACCGAGAATAGTGACATTCAATCCCTTGAAACCGCCCTTTTTCTCCCGGATGGTAAAGAGGTCAAGCAGCGCCTGGGTCGGGTGTTCATGAGCGCCGTCACCGGCGTTGACCACCCCGCAATTGAGATGCTTGGCAATGAAGTTCTGGGCACCGGGGGCGCTGTGGCGCATCACGACCAGATCGACCTGAAGTGCTTCGATATTTTTGACCGTATCAAGAAGAGTTTCACCTTTGAGCAGACTGCTTGCCTGCGCCTGCATATTGACGACATCGGCGCTCAAGCGCTGCTCGGCAAGTTCAAAAGAGACCCGGGTGCGGGTACTGGGTTCGACGAAAAAGTTGACGACCGTCATACCGCGCAAAGCCGGAACCTTTTTTACTCTGCGTTCAGAAACCTCTTTGAATTTCTCCGCAGTATCGAGGATACAGGTGATCTCCTCGGCGCTCAAGTCATAGATACTGAGCAAATCTTTTCTTGTCCACTGCATAATCTGTAATTCCCGTTATATGTTTATTTCCATTGCACATCAAAAATACCACAGCCGAATTCAGCCGTTTCATCGAAACGCACCTTCACCTTGCGGTCAGCAGGAAGCGACACATTGAATCCGACATAATCCGCCCGGATGGGGAATTCCGGTTCGCCGCGATCGACCATGACCGTCAGACGGATAAGTCCCGGACGGCCGAAATCGGTCAGTGCATCCAGAGCCGCCCGGATGGTACGTCCGCTGGAAAGCACGTCATCAACCAGAATTATCACCTTGTCATCGACTGCAAATCCGATATTGGTTTCATTGATCATCGGCAGGATGTCGCGGGTCCCGAAGTCATCCCGGTACATGGTGATATCGAGTTTGCCGAATTCCGGATCCATGCCGTGAGATTTCAACGCTTCGCACAATTTTTCAGCAAGCGGCACGCCCATCTGCTGAATACCGACCAATGCCACGCCGCGGGGGTCTCCGGCAAAATCAGCGGCGATCTTACCGGCGATCCTGCTGATCGCTTCTTCAATACCGGCGGCATCGAAAAGTTGTTTGCAACTGTTCATCTGTAAAAAATCCTGTGTTAAAAAATAGGCTGTGAAACCTCAACGGTTCCACAGCAGTTTTTCCATATAGCGCCGCACTTCGACCAACTGTTCCAACCGGGGAGTAATACCTTTCTGTCCCGGGAAACTGAATTCCAGGTTGCAGGGACCGGTGTAACCGTTTTTACGAAGGGCCTCAAATGCCTGTTTGATATCGATGACACCGATATCGGGAGGCAGGTGCTCCTCTTTGACTCCGTAGTTATTGGAAACGTGGATATTGCTTACCAGTCCGCGGGTGATATCTGCAGTTGCAAGCAGATTTTCATACAAATTGGAGTGGTTGACATCCACCGTCATCCGGATATCATCTTTCTGGAAAGAGCGGATGAATTCAGCGATCTCCACGCTGTTGGGATGGCGGTTGTATTCCAATGGTTTATAAGGAGCGGTTTCAATACAGAGGATGTATCCCAAGTGGGAAAGTTTATTGTAAAGTTTTTCAATACTGTCCTTGTAGTAATCAGCGACCCGGCGATCCTGATGGCGGTCGAGATAGTGTTCGACGATGGGACAGGGAGCGAATTCGGCATATCCGGCGGCGTGGCGGTAGGCAGTTTCCACCGCTTTGTCGCGTTCGCTCTCATCCGGAGAAATGGCACCCATGCCCATAACACCGTGGATCGACCAGACCTTGATACCGGAGTTGCGGAAAGCATTCATCGAAGTTTCGCTTTCCGGAACCGGATGGGATATTTCTATCATCTTGAATCCCGCTTCAAGCGCAAGATCCATAAAATCCGGAAGCATCGCTCCAACCCCGCGTTCTCTTCCAAAAACGCAGGTACTTATCGACAATTCATTGATCGCCATAACCGAACTCCTTTATTATTTATCCTCCGGCAGCAGTCTGCCGAAAAGTGAAACTTCTCCTGCCCGGGTGATCTCCACCCGGCGCAATGTTCCCGGACGGCACGCTTCGTCCGGTTCAAAGTGAACCACAAAACTGGTTGCGGTCCGTCCGGTCCAGCGGGAAGCGTTACGGGCGCTGACGCCTTCGGTCAATACTTCCACGACCGAACCGGTCTGCTGTTTCAATTTTGCTCCGATACGGAGTTTGAGATCATCCAGCAGAATATTGTTGCGTTCAAGTTTGATCTCTTCGGAAACGGTATCTGCGATTTCCGCAGACTTGGCTCCCGGGCGGGGAGAATACTTGAAAACAAATGCCTGTTCAAAACCGACCTGATTCATCAAATCGCGGGTTTTCCGGAAATCCTCTTCCGTTTCACCGGGAAATCCCACGATCACGTCAGTAGAAAAGGTGAGATCGGGCATTGCATCCCGGAGTTGAGCGACCTTTTCCAGATAACTTGCAGCAGTGTACTGACGATTCATCGCCTTGAGGATCGTATCCGAACCGCTCTGCAGCGGCAGATGGATATTATGGCAGACCTTGGAACAACTTGCCAGAGCATCGATCAAACGCCTGTTGAAGTAACTGACATAAGGCGAAGTGTAACGGATCCGGAGCAGACCGGGAATTTCATTGAGTTCTTCCAGCAATTCAGCAAACGGAGAGTGATCATCGGCCGGCGGCCGGATATCGCCATTAAGTCCATAGGCGGCGACATTCTGACCGAGCAGCAAAATCTCCCGCACACCGGATGCCACCATCTCCCGGGCTTCAGTTAAAATCGACTCTTTGGAACGGCTGACCTCCCTGCCCCGGACGTAAGGAACGATGCAGTAACTGCAAAAACGGTTGCATCCCCGGGTGATGGCGATCTGTCCGCTCCACGAACTTTCGCCGTGAGCGCCGAGCATTTCGATCTCATCGGGAAAAAATTCAGTATCAGCGATTTTTTTCCGCTCCTGAGCAATTTTGTTGATAACCTCCGGGACCCGATGGATCTGACCGGTTCCCAGAACAAAATCCAAATTGGGCAATTCCGCAAGCAGTTCATCTCCGAGCCGCTGAGCCATACATCCGAGAACACCGATAATAAGCTGCGGTTTAGCTTTTTTGTACTTCCGCATGAAGCCGATTTTGCCTTTTGCCTTGCGTTCAGCGGCATCGCGGACACTGCAGGTGTTGAAAAGCATCACATCAGCTTCGGCTTCGCTGGCGGTGAGTTGATGGCCCTGCTGTGAAAGCATGGCGCCGAGCGCTTCGGAATCGCGCTCATTCATCTGACAGCCGTAGGTTTTGATAAAAATTTTCATCGTTCAAGCAAGATAAGGTTATCGCGGTGAATAAGTTCTGCTTCGGCAGCGCTGCCCAGCACCTCCGGCAGTTCAGCAGTATGTTTTCCCATGATTTTCCGGCAGTCGGAACTGTCGAAATTCACCAATCCGCGGGCAAACGGACGACCGTCCGCACCGCAGACATCCACCGTATCGCCGCGTTTGAAGTCACCATCGACCCGGACAACACCGGATGGGAGCAAACTGCCGCCTTTGACACTTACAGCGGCCTGAGCACCGGAGTCAACGGTGATTTCGCCGGATATTTTACTGAAAAATCCGAACCAGCGTTTCCGCCCCGGCACTTTGTGTTTCTCCGGAAGGAACAAGGTTCCGGTATCTTCGGCATTGATGATTTTTTTCATGATATCGTCATATCTGCCGTCAGCGATCCACAACCACGCTCCGGAAGCGGTGGACAATCCCGCCGCCCGGAGTTTGGATGCCATACCGCCGGTGGAAAGATCTGAATCATCGGTTCCGCCAGCCAACGCACGGATCTTATCGGTGATTTTGGCAACATTCGGGATCCGGTCACCCAGCGAACCGTCACTGTTTCTGCCGCGCAAACCGTCAACCGTGGTAAGCAGTACCGTCATTTGAGCGCCGGTCAAACTGGTGAGCATACCGGCAAGAGTATCATTGTCACCGAACTTCAATTCAGCGACTGAAACGGAGTCATTTTCGTTGACGATGGGCAGCACATCCCGTTCCCAAAGCGCATTGATGCAGTTCATCACATTGAGGTAGCGGCCGCGATTGCGGAGATCGGAAGCGGTCAGCAGCAATTGGGCAACCTGAAAACCGTGACGGGCGGCTTCTTCAGCATAAATGCTCATCAATCTGGCCTGTCCCATCGCGGCGAGCGCCTGTTTCTGGGCGAGTTCACGCGGACGCTTTTCCAATCCGGCAAGTTCCATACCCATGCCGACAGCTCCGCTGGTGACCAGCAGGACCCTTCTGCCGCTTTTTCTCAAAAGAGCAATACCGTCAACCAGTTTGGCAATTGACTCCCGGTCGATCAGCAGCCGGGTTCCGGCTTTTACGATGATATGCCGGGCAGAATCAACTGCTTCGCGGCGCAACATAATATTCTGTTCACTATCCATTGCTCTGCTGTATTTTCTCCATGTAAACTCAATCAGATATAAACATACACCTTATTAATATAACACCTCACAGGTACGATTACCAATCATTTTCACGACAAAAAACATTAATTATTTTTTGCAAAAGACTTGACAAATCCCGATTCTGCAGTATAGTACCTTTTTATGTATAATTGTATCCGAATCAATAAACAACCATAAGGATAAAATATGGCTACAACCTGCCCCTATTGCAATGTGGAAGTCCGCGAGAGCGAAATCGAAGCCGAAGACGGCTGTTGTCCGGAGTGCGGTGCATCCATCGGAGCATTGAGTTCATTCCTGGACGACCCGGATGATATCGACGAATTTGCTGACGATTACGAAGCCGATATCGGCGAAGATGTCTTCAGCGAAATCGACGATGACGACGATCACGACTTTTCGCGTGCCGATCTGGACGATGATGACATATTTCTCGACTATGACCTGGACAGCGAATTTGCCGACGAAGAATTCGATCTCGGCGATGACATTGACGAAGACGACTTCGACGATGAAGAAGACGATGACAAGGATCGCTGACAGAAAAATATCGTTTTTATTTACAAGCATATCTGATCAAAAAAGATATGCTTGTTTATTTTAACCGCAACGAACCTGACAAAAGGAAGATAAAATGAAAAAAATTTTTATTTTTGTGTTGACTGCCGTTTCAGCACTGCTCTTTGCAAATACTGCTGAATACCGGGTGCTGACTCTGGGCGACATCCATTTTGAAAACATCAAATACCACGGTACTCCGGGAATCAAACACCGGATAAAATATTCCCCGGCTTACGCCGATATGTGGAAAAAAGCCATGCCGGATCTCTTTACTGCATCGGCAAAACTTCTGGATAAGGATGTCCCGTTTGTCATCCAGCTGGGCGACTTCACGCAAGGCTATCTTGCACTCAAAGAACAGCGTGCCAAGATGCTGGTCGATGCCTACAATGCGGTCAAAGCCTACTATCCCAATCATAAACTGCTTTTCACCAAAGGTAATCACGACGTCAAAGTCTACGGCCCCAAAATGACCAAAGACAAAGACGGCAAGCCCGTACCGGTCATAACCAAAAACAAAAAGGGCAAAGATGTCGTTGCGATCACCGATGGACAGGATGGAGCGACCTATGCCAAGGCATTCCTGCCGCTGATGGAAAAAGAACTCGGAACCAAGGTCGCCAGCAACTATGCAGTCCGTCACGGCGAAGACCTTTTCATCTTTTACGACGGTCTCTGCAAAGCGACCACTTCGCTCAATTTCCTCAAGAAAACCTTTGCCCAGTACCCCAAGAACCGCTATGTCTTTTTCATCACCCATTTGCCGGTATTCGCCTGTTCTCCGGGAGTTCCGGGCTGGCTGGCTCCCCGCAGCAAAGAGATTGCGAACATTCTTTTCAAGCACAACACGATCATCCTTGCCGCCCACACTCACGTGCCTTCACTGATCAAGGTCAGCGACGGCAAAGGAAGCATCACCCAATTGGTCGTCAGCAGTATCGGCTACGCCTGGAACACCGGCAAACCGTTCGGTATCCGCGATGCGAATTTCGATTCATTTTTCAAGAAACTCTCCCCGAAAACGGTCAACAGTAAAAGATCGAAATGGTGTCTGGAATACCTCAAGTCTCTGAAAATCGACACCTATGAACTTTACAGTAACGCAACCGGTTTCGTCATCCTCAAAATAAACGACAAGGGCGTCGATGCTGAAATCTACAACGATCCCTCCGGAAAACCTGCCGCTGTTAAAAAGTTGAAATGATTTACTCCCGGAGCTGTTACTCATCTTTTTGAGTTTTGGCAACAGCCCCGTTTTTGCCTGAATGCATCTTGATTTATTGGTAAAAAGATGCTATTTTATAGGACATTATTTCAGATGTAAATTTTATAAGGAACTTTTTTCATGCGCTATATCGATCTTCCCAAGGGAATCCAGACCGCCGCCTTTGCCATGGGTGAAGGAGCTCTCAATGAAGCCGCCGCCTTTATGGCAGAGATTTTCCCCGGCAAAAAACCGTGGATCATCGCCGATGATAATACCTTCGCTGCCGCCGGCGCCAAGGTTGCCGAACAGCTCAAAGCGAATATGTATCCGCCATACATTTTCCCCGGGACCCCCCGGCTCCATCCGGACAGCGCCATTTCCGATATGCTCGCTGAAAAAATCTCCGGAATGCCCGATGTCGTTCCGGTTGCAGTCGGTTCCGGAGTCATCAACGACATTGTGAAACGTGCCGCCGGTGTCGCCAATATCCACTACTGCTGCATCCCGACCGCCTGCAGTGTTGACGGCTACACCGCCGCCGGCAGCGCCATGGTCAACAACGGTTTCAAAATGACTCTCACCTGCCCGGCACCGTATGCTATCCTGGCAGATACCGATGTGCTTTACACAGCGCCCCCGGCAATGTTTGCTTCCGGTTACGCTGACCTCTTTGCCAAAATCCCTGCCGGTGCCGACTGGATCATCGCCGATGCTCTGGGCATCGAAAAGATCGATGAAAGCATCTGGGAACTGGTTCAAGTTCCGTTGCGCGCCCGGTTGTCCGACCCCACCGATTTCGGTCCGGTATTCGCCGGATTGGCTGACACCGGTTACTCCATGCAGCTCTACAAAGAATCCCGCCCCGCCTCCGGTGCCGAACACCTGATGAGCCACATCTGGGAGATGGAACACCTCACTTTCAACGGAGAAGATGTTTCCCACGGCTTCAAAGTCGCCATCGGTTCAGTTACGGCGACCAAGTTGATGGAATTCATCATTAACACGCCGCTTGCGGAAGCAAAAAAACTTGCCCGTCCCATCTTGAGCATGGAGGAACGCAGCGCCGAAATCGATGAACTGCTCAAAAAAGACTGCTACGGTTCCGGTATTAAAGAACTGGCGCTGAGCAAACATGAAACCGCCCCGGAATCCCGGGACAAACTGTTCTCCGTCTGGGAAACATTACAGAAAAAACTGCCGGTTCAGATCATCCCCTCGGATGAAGCCGTCAAGATGCTCAAGGCCGCCAAGAGTCCGGCTCACTTCACGGAAATCGGTCTGGAAAAAGAACAGTATATCCACGCCATCCGTACCGCCCAGCTGATCCGCAAACGTTACACCGTTCTGGATTATCTCTACTCGCTCGGTCTGCTTGAAGCAGCGATCGATTACATCAACGCCTGACGTTTCAGCACCAGCGCACTCCGCGCCGGAAGGTAAAGTGAAATAAATAAGCCTTCCCGGCGCGGCAGTGTATAGTATTCCTGTTGGGGAAGCCGCCGCTCAACTCCTCCGAAACGGGATTCATCGCTGTCCAGCACAGTCTGATATACGCCGGATGGAACTTCGATCTCATAATCCGCAGGAGAAGTATCAGCACTGAAATTGAAAACGAAAATCAATCCGGCGCGTTCAAATGCGATGATCTGTTTTTTCTCATCCAGAAGCAATCTCTGTACCCGGCAGCCGTAGAAATCTTCGCAGGAAACAATATCCATTATCGCCCGGTCAAAATCACCGAGATATTTATAACGCAGTTCCGGATCCTTTGCCAGATGCCATTGCCGCCGGGCATAATGGAAACTCCAATTGTTGCCTTCGCGCGGCAAATCGAGCCACTCCGGATGCCCGAACTCATTTCCGGCAAAATTCAAATAACCGTGTCCGGCGGTCGCGGCGGTGATCAACCGCATCATCTTGTGCAAAGCCACCGCCCGGTCGATCACCAGACTGTCGGAATCGCACCTCATGGAATCATACACTGCACTCCCGGCAAGACGGAAAAAACTGCTCTGTCCGCCGACGATAGCCTGATCGTGACACTCCACATAGCTTATCGTCTTTTCATCCGGACGGCGGTTGAGCAATTCGCCGAAAAGTTGCGAAACGCTCCATTTTTCATCCGGAATATCCAGCATCTTGAACCAGATATCCGGAATCCCCATCGCCAGACGGTAATCGAAGCCGACACCGTCAGAAGAAGCCAGCAGCGGCATACCGCTCACATCTTCGGCGACAGTCACTGCCGCAGGAACCAGGCGATGGATAAGGCGATTGGCAAGAGTGAGATAGACCAGTGCATCGGAATCGACTTCCGGAGAAAAATAGTCCTCATAACCGGTAAATTCGTATCCCAACCCATGGTGAGAATAAAGCATGCTGGTAACTCCGTCAAAACGGAAACCATCCACGTTGAACTCTTCCAAAAAATAACGGCAGTTGGAGAGCAGGAAACGCAACACCTCCATCTTGCCATAGTTGAAGCAGAGCGAATCCCACGCCCTGTGCCATCCTTTTTCGCCGGGATGGAAATAGGTATCACGGCTTCCGTCGATCGTCGAAAGCCCCTCGGCATCGTTTTTCACCGCATGAGAGTGAACAAGATCGATCACTACGCGCAGTTTCAGCCGGTGTGCCTCATCGACCAGATGTTTGAACTCATCCGGCGTTCCGAAGCGGGATGATACCGCAAAAAAATTGGAAACATGATATCCGAAACTGCCGTAATAAGGGTGTTCCATCACCCCCATCAGCTGAATGGTGTTATATCCGGCAGCGGCGATCTCCGGCAGCAGTGCGGCAAATTCGTCATAAGTGCCGATACCGCATTTTTCCTGCGCGCTTCCGATATGAGCCTCGTAGATCCGCAATGAAGCGGTTCCCGGCCGGGGATAGCGGAAACGGTATGGATTTTCCGGCTGCCAGATCATCGCGGTAAAGCGCAAAGTTTTTTCATCCTGAACCGCCCGGCGCAAATACGCCGGCAACCGTTCTCCGCCGCCGTTGTGCCACTTTACACGCATGCAGTAATGCATGCCGTGTGTCATGGAATCCAGAGGAAAACGCCCCTCCCACACACCGGAACCGACCGGTTTCAGCCGGAAACGCTCATCGTTATCCCAATTGGAAAAATCTCCGGCAAGGATAATATTTTCAGCGTGGGGAGCGTACTCCCGGAAAACCCATTCGCCATTTTTCTGATGCAGACCGTAAAACTCATGCCCCAATGCAAAATTTTCCAGAGAACCATATTGACGGATGATCGCATTTTCCACCTCATCCGCCCGCAAACGGCGCTGAATGATTTCCGCAGAAAAATTTTCCAACAACCGGTCATCTGTCCAGGATAACGGACAATTGGATATCCGTTGACGGCACAGCATATTTGCGGAATTTTTCAATTTATCACCAGCGGCCGCGCCAGCATCGATTCGTAAATATTGATATACGCCTGCGCGGTGACATCGTGGTTGAAGCGCTGCCGTGCTTCCTGCATAATGCGGGAGATCACGCCGGCTTTCCACTCTGCCGGACGCTGATAGAACCTCATCGCTTCATCCACCGCCCAGCGCAACGCACAACTGTCATAATCCCGGAAAACGATTCCGTTTCCGCAGGAACCGTCTTCACTCAGCATATCGACCGTATCATGCAACCCTCCGGTATCGTGAACCACCGGAAGCGAACCGTAATACTGGCAGGTCATCTGCGGCAGACCGCAGGGTTCAAACCGGGACGGCATCAGCATAAAATCCGAAGCCGCAAAACCGAGGCGCGACAGATGTTCATCAAAATCGCAGACCGTCACGCGGTCGTAGAAATTGTGAAATGCTATGATATCTTTGAAAACTTTCTGATACTGACCGTTGGCAACAATGGCTATCTGCAGATTGCTCTCCCAATAACGGTGAACCAGATCATACATCACATCCGCCAGGAGCGAACACCCTTTCTGAACCGGATCAAGGCGGTGCGGCCACAAAAAGAGCGGTGCATTCTGGTCAACCTGCAGTCCGGTCCGCATCTGAAATGCGATCTTGTTGACCGCCTTGGCTGAAGCATGATTGCTGCTGTCATAGCGGCACTCCAGAAACTCATCCGTTTCCGGGTCGCACGCTTCATCCGGCGAATTGAGGATACCGCTGGCACAACCGGCATAGAATTTACCGGAAATCTCTTTGCGGACACCATCCGGGATGAAATCGTGGTGATTTTCCACGATCTCCCGCAAAAAGGTGGGACTTACGGTGTTGATAAAGTGCGAAGCAAAAATACCGCTGGCAAGGAAATCGACCGGATTGCTGCTCCGGCTCTCATCATAATTCAGCGGCTGACGTTCAAAGAACAGATTCTGCCAGAATGGAGCCGCATCGATTCCCCGGTCTTCGATCTCCGCCAGACACTTCTTGTGAGTGTGGATATTGTGAACCGTAAAGAGACAGGGTATCCCCATCCGCCGGGCGGCAGCCGGGATCAATCCGGTCATCCAGTCGTTGCAATGGATCAGATCCGGTTTTACCACCGGAATAATATTGTTGATCACCTCACGCTGAAACGCCAGAGCCTGCAGAAAACTGTCGCTGTCATAACTGCTGTAGACGGTATCCCGGTAATAGAATATCCGGTCTTCAGCAAGATGGATCCGGCTGTTGTGCAGATTGCTCATATATACACGCAACTCATCACTGATGAGTTTGCCGACATCGATGTGAAACATCCGCCGGTAATGGGGAAGCGCCACATGCACGTCAGCCCCCTGCCGGAACAATGCTCCGACCAGCGATGCCGAAACATCTGCCAGACCTCCGGCTTTGGCGCGCAGATATCCGCCCATGTTATTCATGCCTGCCGGCAGAGAGGTTATCTCCGGCGTGACAACGAGTATTCTCGGATTGGCTTTGATCTTTCGCTTCATAAATTATACTCCCCTGACAATTAGCAAAAGTCCTTTCACTTCGGCCAGCACATAAAACCGGGCACACTGTTATCCCAGGTGTTTCCGGCGGCTTTGATCCGGGCGGTCAAACCGAAACGACCGGCGGCATTGCAGATGATCTCTCCAGAGTAAAGATAGTTGCCGTTTCCCCGGTCTTCGGCGACATTCAGCGGAGTTGCCACACCGGAAACGATCTCGTTATGAGCGTTGGCGGCACCGCTGTAGGCATCGACTTCAACTTCGGCAGGCTGCATGCCGCCGAGATAGACTTCGACGGAGATGCGGATTTTGTCGCCGACGTGAAGCTGTTCAAGTTGACCGTGAACGACCGGGTTTCCGATATAGAGTTTTCCGCCGTCGAAATTCTCCACCAACTTGCGCTTTTCATCGACCAGACTCCGGGCAAGAGCTGCGTTGTCAGCGATGAGAGACGAGTAAGCATTGGCGGCAGGTCCATAGTATTTGAAATTGTAATCACCGACCATCCGGGCACTGGAGAAAAATCCGAGACCGGTGGCAATAGAGGCTTTCATCCGGGATATCCACCGGGTGGGCAATTCTCCACCGGCACGCTCATAGAAGCAGGGGATTATCTCATTTTCGAGGACATTGAAAAGCTGCTGACTTTCAAAATTATCCCGGTCTTCATCTTCGGTGTAGTAGTCGTTGCCTTCGATTGCCCAGCCGTTGACACCGTCCCATGCTTCAGCCCACCAGCCGTCGAGGATACTGCAGTTAACGACACCGTTGATGGCGGCTTTCATACCGGAAGTACCGCTGGCTTCCTGCGGGCGGCGCGGATTGTTGAGCCAGACATCGACCCCCTGCACCAGATAACGCGCCATGCCGATATCGTAATTTTCCAGAAAGAGGAACTTGTCCTGAACATTCTCCTGCCGGGCAAATTCGATCAACTCCTTGATCAACTGTTTGCCGCCGTTGTCCGCCGGATGCGCCTTGCCGGCAAAAATGAACTGTACCGGACGGTTGCGGTCTTTGAGCAGAGCAAGCAGACGTTCCTTGTTGCGCAGAAGCAGCGTTCCCCGTTTGTAGGTGGCAAAGCGCCGGGCGAAACCGATGGTCAGAGTGTCCGGCTGGAGCGAAACATTGGAAGATGCCCCGGCCAGAGTGTGCCGGCTGCGCTGAAGATGGCGCCGCACATAGCGGATAAGCGACTGGCGGCATAATTCGTGAGCGCCCCACAATTCATCATCGGGGAGTGCGGCGAGATCGGATTCCAACTGTTCAATGGATGGATTGCTCTCCCAGTGTGCGGAAAGGTAGCGGTTGAACAGCCGACTGTGCCGGGGCGAAACCCAGGAGCCGATATGCACGCCGTTGGTGATATGACCGATCGGAATTTCCGAAGCAGAACGCTCCGGCCAGAGGTGTTTCCACATCTGCCGGGCGACTTCACCGTGAAGTTTACTGACTCCGTTGCTGTAGTTGGCAGCCATACGCAATCCGAAAACGGTCATCGACATCTCATTGGCGCGATCGCGTTCAGTGATCGGCACGCCCCAGCGGATGACCCGTTCAATGTCAAACCCGGCGTCGGAAGCGTAAACCGAAAGATAAGGACGAACCATGTTGATATCAAACACCTCATTACCGGCAGGAACCGGAGTATGCGTAGTGAAAATATTGGAACGCCACACCACCTCAAGCGCCACATCGGGTTCCAGATGGCGGTCTTTGACCAGATGTTCAAGCCGGGCAAGCGAAAGGAATCCGGCATGGCCCTCATTCATGTGGCACACGCTGGGGTCGAATCCCATGGCAAGGAGCGCTTTCACACCGCCGATACCGAGGAGCAATTCCTGATGAAGCCGCATGCGCTTGTCGCCGCCGTAGAGCCGCCAGGTGACTTCCCGGAGATCGGGCGGATTCTGGGGCAGTTCCGTATCGAGCAGAACCAGCGGGACATTTCCGACCCACAGCACCCAGACCGCAGCGGCGAGTTCCCGATCGGCAAGTTTCATCGTGATCGTGACCGGATTTCCCTGCGGATCACGGCCGCGGACAATGGGAAGTTCATGGAGTTCCGACACCGGATAATGCTCCGTCTGGAATCCGGTGCGGTCAAGCACCTGACGGAAATATCCCTGCCGGTAAAGCAAACCGACTGCAACCAGCGGCAATTTCATATCGCTGGCGGCTTTGAGATGGTCTCCGGCAAGCACTCCCAGACCGCCGGAAAAAATGGGAATACTTTCATGGATGCCGTATTCCAGAGAGAAATACGCGACTTTGCGTTCTTCCGGTGGCAGGGGATTGCCGATATCCTGTTCAAATTTGCTCCGGACGGCTTCGATCTGGTGCAGATAACCGGAATCCCGGGAGAGTTCTTCCAGATTTTCCATCGACACCCGGCGCAGGAAAATCTTGGCATTGCCGCCTACTTCGCGCCAGAGGTTGTGATCAATACGCATAAAGAGATCGATAGCATCGGGATGCCAGCACCACCAGATATTATCAGCGAGTTTTTCCAGAAATGCCAGCTCCTCCGGAAGCCGGGGAGCCACATTGTAAAGTTGAAGTTCCATAAATAGTTTCCACTCTTATTAAAATTTTATTTACTGTTGACCTTCAAAACGCTGTTGAGCGAACCGAAATCGTTGGGTTGAAAATTCGGATTTGCCGGATCGACGCGCCATTCGCCGCCGACCAGGAATTTATATTGATATTCTCCGGGGGGCAGCAGCAGACGGCAGCGGTAAACGCCGTCACCGTTTTTATCACTCATGATCCGGTCAAGTTTCCAATCATTGAAACTCCCGGCAAGGATAACCTCTTTGCCCGGCAGATCACGCAATTCAAAATTGACTGCACGCCTGGAACATTTCTTCATTTTTCTATCATCGCCCATAAGAAAATCCTTTCATGTCAATTACTGTCAACCGGAAATCAATATAAAGCAAACAACGATTTTTTCAACCTTTTTTCCATGCGAAAAGCCCGCCGGTCCATTCGCCGATGGTTTCCCGTTCCAATTCTGCAAATCCGAGTTCAGCGAAACTTCCGCTAACTTTATCAAAATCACTTTTCAATATCCCGGCAAGCACGAGTTTTCCCTCCGGCTTGACCCAGGACGCGATATTAAAACGGAAAGTTATCAGCAAATGTCCGAGAATATTGGCACATACCAAGTCATATTTTTCCGGAATGCCCGGATAATTTCCGGCATCACCGCAAGCCCATTTGATTGAATCCGGCGCAAGCGCATTGAGCTGCTGATTCTGCCGGCTCATTTCGACAGCATCGGGATCGAAATCAAACCCTTCGACATATTCCACGCCCCGCAACGCCGCCGCAACAGCGAGGATCCCGGAGCCGCATCCGGCATCGAGCATGGAAGAGATTTCAGGTGCGAACTGATCGATTTTTTTCAAACAGTAAAAGGTGGTCGGGTGCTGTCCGGTGCCGAAACTCATACCGGTATCGATTTTCAAAACGGTCTGTTCCGGTTTCACTTCCGGTTCCATCCAGGCGGGAGTCACCAGCAAAGTCGGGGAAATTTCCACCGGCCGGAAATATTTTTTCCAGGCGTTTGCCCATTCGTTTTTTTCCAGTTCAAAGATCGTACCGGGAATAAGTTCGACCTCCATTTCCCGCCACAGCGGCAGCATTGCAACGACCGAATCCAACAACGTTTGCGCTTCGGAAGGAGATTCCGCGTAGACCGTGTGGATGACGGTCATATTTTCCCGGTCAAAAAAACTGGAATACTGCAATTCCAGAGCATCCAGCAATTCGGTCGCCGGTTCAAACTCTCCGGAGGGGTCTTCCAAACGGAAACAGTAAAGTTTTTCGTCCATAAGCGGCTCCGTCAGTAGATAAAGAGCATTTCGCGGTATTTCGGAAGCGGCCACAAGCGGTCATCGACCAGATATTCCAGAGCATCGGCGGCTTTACGCAAACGGTCAAGAGCCGGAAGCATCTCATCGTTGCCGGAATTCATCAGCGCTTCCAGAATATCCGATGCGGTCGCAAGTTCATCCAGCGCCGCGCCGAGTTTTTCCAGAGAACCGCGCAAAGCACCGCTGCCGCCGGCGATCCGGTTGCCGGAAGCAAGACCCAGCGCTTCACCCTGACGGCGGAACTCATCAGCCGCCGCACCGTAAATCATGCTGCGGGCAAGTTCCAGAGCCACGCCGCATTCGATTTTGACCTTGCGGTGATATTCTTCAAGATAGACCTCGTAACGGGATTCCATCTCCGAAGCGGAAAGCACTCCGTAGCGGGAGAACAACTCCTGATTGCCGCGGTCTTTGAGCGGCATGATCGCCTCAAGAGTGGTCGGCAGATTGGGAAGTCCGCGCCGGGCAGCCTCTTCGAGCCATTTGCCGCTGTAGTTGTCACCATTGAAAACCACCCGTTTATGGCGGCAGATGATTCCCTGCAGGACAGATTGGAGATTGGCATTGAAGTCACCGCCGGAAAATTTATCCAGTTCATCGGAGATAAAGTCGATCGATTCTGCAACGATCGTATTGAGCATCATGATCGCAGTCGAAGCACTCTGACTTGCTCCCGGCGCACGGAATTCAAACTTGTTACCGGTGAAAGCAAAGGGGCTGGTACGGTTGCGGTCAGTGGCATCGCGCGGCAACGGCGGAAGCATATCGGCACCGATACGCATGGCTCCGGCTTTACGGCTGCTTCCGGTAACAGTACCGGCTTCGATCTGTTCAATAACTTCGGTCAACTGGTCACCGAGGAAGATCGAAATCACCGCCGGCGGAGCTTCACTGGCCCCCAGGCGGTGGTCGTTGCCGACTCCGGCGGTAGCACAACGGAGAATATCGCTGTGCAGATCAACCGCCCGGATGACCGCGCACAGCGCAGTCAGGAATATCGCATTGCGGTGCGGGTCACTGCCCGGCTTGAGCAGACTCAAACTGCCGTAATCGATCGACCAGTTGCAATGTTTACCGGAACCGTTGACACCGGCAAAAGGCTTCTCATGCATCAGACAGACCAGTCCGTAACGGTCGGCGACCTGCCGCAGCACTTCCATGACCATCATATTGTGGTCGACAGCAAGGTTGAGTTCTTCAAAAACCGGAGCGATTTCAAACTGCGCCGGAGCCGCTTCATTGTGGCGGGTTTTGGCGGGGATACCCAGTTTCCAGAGTTCGCGTTCGACCTCGGTCATAAAGTTCAAAATACGGGGTTTGATGGCACCGAAGTAGTGGTCTTCGAGCTGCTGATGCCGGGGCGGCGGAGCGCCGAAAAGGGTTCTGCCGGTCTGCAGCAGGTCGGGGCGCTGAAGATAGAACTGTTTGTCCACGAGGAAATATTCCTGCTCCACGCCAAGCGTGATTTTCACCGGTTCTTCATTCATTCCGAAAAATTTCATCAGGCGGATGACCGAACGCGACAGCGCCTGTATCGAACGCAAAAGCGGAGTCTTTTTATCCAGCGCCTCTCCGGTGTAACTGCAGAAAGCAGTCGGAATACACAACGTCGCACCATTGCTGTGGCGCTTGATAAATGCCGGACTGGTGGGGTCCCATGCGGTATATCCGCGGGCTTCAAAGGTACAGCGCAGACCGCCGGAGGGAAAACTGGATGCATCGGTTTCACCGCCGATGAGGTTTTTACCGGAAAAGACCATGATTGCACCGCCATTGCCGTCCGGCTCAAGGAATGCGTCATGCTTTTCGGCAGTCCCTCCATTCAACGGCTGGAACCAGTGGGTAAAGTGAGTGGCCCCCCGCTCCATCGCCCAGCGCTTCATTGCTTCGGCAACGCTCCCGGCGATCGCCGGATCCAGCGGACGGCGGAACTCCACCGTTGCCTGAAGCGCATCAGTGATCTCCTGCGGCAGATAACGCCGCATCGCTTCAAGGGTAAAAACGTCACTGCCGAATTCATCAACAGAGGCTTCACTGCACGCCATCGGCACCGGGCCGGGACGGGCGGCAATATATTCAACGGCGTTTCCCCGCCGGTCATTAACATTCATAGTCAAAACTCCATTAAAAAAAGTATACTGCTAATGTATTAATATACATTACATTGGTATCAAACGCAAATTTTTTCACGGAGAATCGACCAAAAAAAACGGTTATTATTTTTTAGTGGTGATATCGACCATTTTTCCGGATTTATATTCGACGAAATGCAAACGCACTTTCGGGGACTCTTTTTTACGGCGGTTGTGAATTTCGACCAGCTTCAAAAAGCGGGGTTTTTCTGATTTGAAGCGGGGCGGCAGTGCGGCAAATCCCTTGCTGGCGCTGAATTTCAGAGCCTTGACCAATTTGCCGTCTTTATCGAATATCGCACTTTCCACCGGAGTCTTTGCACCATAAAACGAGATAAAGAGCAAATCTCCGAAAGTGGTTATTGCCTGACAGCCGAACCGTGTATCGCAGCCGTGATCGATCTTCAAAAAGGTGATTTCTCCGGAAAAATCTGCCGCCAGTTTACCGAGCCGGTTTCCCCGGTGCGCGGTGGGCGGATTGGGGCCGACGCCGAAGTAAAAAAATCCATTCATCTCCGTAATTCCGTCAATGGGGAACGGCAAATCATAACGGCGCTGCGCTTCGAGGTCGGAAGAGAACTCCTGAATAGCTCCACGTCCCCGGCGCGCAGGGTCATAACAGGCTATTGCCGAATATATTCTGCCATTATAAAAACAGATGTCCCCGGTGTGATTTTCCGCGCTGACATGCTTGATGACTTTGCCGCTCCAGTCCACCTTGAATATCCCTTTCTGATGGGAAAAATACAACGCCTCGTCCGAAACGCAAATTCCCTGGATATGACCGCTTGCCGCATTCAACTCTCCATTACCGGAAATGATGGCTTCAAACGCTTCTCCTCCGTAGACAAATTGAACCGTAAACAGCAATACAAGCAGTAAAAATTTCTTCATACGATCACTCCTTTTGTGTTTTCTTCCGGAATAATATAATGCCCGACCGATTTTTTTGCAAGCCGCCGCATTTCAAAAAAATCAGAAAAACATGCGGTTTTTTCGCTTGACAACTGGAAAAAAACACGTTCAAGTGTTATTGTATAGAGATGTAATATTTTAATGTAAAAAAATCATCCAACAGAGGATTTCACATCGAAGATGAAATACGAAGCCGTTATCGGTCTGGAAGTGCATGTCCAAATCCGCACCGCCAGCAAAATGTTCTGCTCCTGCGCCAACAAATTCGGCGCTGAACCCAACACCCTCACCTGCCCGGTCTGCCTCGGCTACCCCGGCACCCTCCCGGTTCCCAACAAAGAAGCCATCCGCGCGGCAGTCAAAGCCGGTCTGCTCATGGATTGCGAAATTGCCCGTTTCAGCAAATTCGACCGGAAAAGTTACTTTTACCCTGACCTGGTGAAAAACTATCAGATCTCCCAGTTCGATCTGCCATTTTGCATCAACGGCAAAATGAATATCTCCGGCACCGGATTTTCCGGCGAAGCACTTCCCGAAAAGACCATCGGGATCACCCGTATCCATCTTGAGGAAGACCCGGCAAAACTCACCCACTTCGCCCATGGCAGCGGTGCGGACTACAACCGTTCCGGAGTTCCGCTTCTGGAGATCGTCAGTGAACCGGATATGCGAAGTGCCGATGAAGCCTATGCCTATCTCACCAACCTTAAGGAATTGATGCGTTACAGCGAAATCAGCGACTGCGATATGGAAAAAGGTCAGCTCCGCTGCGATGTCAACATCTCTCTGCGTCCGGTCGGTGCCGAAAAATTCGGAACCAAGATCGAAATGAAAAATCTCAACAGTTTCCGGGCCGTCCACCGCGCCATCGAATCCGAAATCGAACGGCAGGCGGAACTCCTTGATGCCGGAACTGTCCTCAAACAGGAAACCCGCGGCTGGGATGATGAAGCCGGTTCCAGTTACCTCATGCGTACCAAGGAATCTGCCCATGACTACCGCTACTTCCCCGATCCCGACCTGATGCCGGTGACTTTCACCGACGAAGATATCGAAGCCATCCGCGCAACTCTGCCGGAACAGCCGGATGCCAAGCGCGCCCGTTTCATCGCTGACTTCGGTCTGACCGCCTACGATGCGGAAGTGCTGACTGCCGACCGCAAACTCGCGGCTTACTTCGACGAATGTGCCAAGGCCGCCAAGAATCCCAAAGCCGCCGCCAACTGGATCATCTCAACTCTGCTCAGCCTTACCGGCGCGGCAAAGATCCCTGTTTCCGACTCCCCGGTCACCCCGGAGAAACTCGCGGAACTGGTCAATTTTGTCGAATCCGGCAAAATCAGCGGCAAGATCGCCAAAGATCTCTTCCCGGAAATGTTTGAAAGCGGAAAATCTGCCGCCGTTCTCATTGAAGAAAAAGGACTTTCTCAGGTCAGCGACGCTTCCGCTATCGCCGGTATCGTCGCCCAGGCGATCGAAGCCAATCCGAAACAGGTCGCGGAATACCTCGCCGGAAATGAACGGGTTCTCCAATACTTTGTCGGTCAGGTCATGAAACTTTCCAAAGGACGCGCCAACCCCGGACTCGCCATCGGAGAGTTGAAAAAACAGCTTCAAGCCAAAGCGTAAGGTTTGTGTAATTGATAACCTCCACCCAACTCATCATCCTCGATAAACGCCCCTACCGGGAAAACGCGCTGATCGTCACCGGAATCAGCCCGGATTTCGGCAGGATCGCGTTTGTCATCCACGGAGCGCAGAAGATCTCTGAAAAGAATTTTCCGGCTGCCGATCTGTTCCGGGAAGTAGAGATCGAATTCAACGATGACGATACCGCAAAAGAGTTGTATACCGCAAAAAATGTGGAACTGCAAACGGTATTTGACGATATCGCCAATCAACCGCGCAACTTCAAAATGGCGGGCAGAATCGCCTCTTTTCTGCTGAAAAACACCCCGGCGAACCTGCCGCATCCATACACCTACGATTCGCTGCATTCGGTGCTGGCAAACCTCGCCGGAGTTGAATGCGGTCATGAATTATGGACTCTGGAGCAGTGCGCTGTGCTGGTAAAGACCGCATATCTCTTCGATAACGGATTGCTGCCGCAAGGGCAGAGTGAACAGCAGAATGAATTCATGGAAACGCTCATCGCTTCCGGAATCGACAATTCTCCCCTGCCCGGATGTGCCGCAGAATACTGGAATGCGCTGAACAACTGGTTGAACAGCCTTATCGAGTTTCATCACCTAAAACGTTGATTTTCAAGGAGTACATCTATGACTAAATATATTTTCGCTGCCGTTGCCCTGCTTTTTCTCGCTGCCGGGTGCGTTTCCCGTCAGGCGGAAACGGTTTATGGTGACAAATGTGAGAAAATTTCAGATTCTCAAGCAGCTCATCTGGTAAAATACGCCCGGTACATACTGCTCAACAACGTGCGGAAACACAAATTCTCCGCAGTTGAAAAGCGCATTCTGGAAAATGATATCCCGCAAATCCGCTATGAATACCGGGGCGACTGTTTCGGTTCGATGTATATCCAATGGGAAACTCCCACCCGGCGGCTCGGCATCTGCTTCGACGGAGACCTCAACCAAAATGCACCGGCCAGCGCCATGCTCATCGGTGCTTCCGATGGCAGGAGTTTCAACACCACCAAACCGGACAAAACCCAACGCGGACGCTGAACATACAACCAAATGAGGATTCCCCATATATGATTTCCAATACCCGTTTACTTGAACTTGCCGCTGAATACGGCACTCCGCTTTTTGTTTATGACGGCTCATTGATGCTGGAACGCTACTATGATCTTTTCAAATTCATCCACAATCCGCGCTTGAAAATACACTATGCGCTCAAAGCAAACTACAATCCCGGTCTGCTGGAACTGCTCCGCGATGCCGGAGCCGGTATCGACGCCGTCAGTCCGGCAGAAGTCCGGTTGGCTCTGCATTTGGGCTATTCTCCCGACCGCATCATCTATACCGCCAACAATATGACCGATGCCGAATACGATCGGGTCGCGGCAACCGGAGTCATCATCAATATCGGGTCGCTCTCCCGATTGAAAAAGTGTGCAAAAAACTATCCGGGCAGCCGGATTTGCCTGCGCTTCAATCCCGATGTCTGCGACGGCGATAACGAAAAGACCATGACCGGCGGCGATCTGACAAAATTCGGAATATTGCTCGATGCCGTCGAAGAGGTCAAGGCAATCGTCAAAAGCGGCAATCTTCACATCATCGGTCTGCACGAACACACCGGCAGCGGTTTGCAGCATATCGAATCTGTCCTGCAGAGCATGCGGAATCTGATGGCGATAGCCACCAGAGAAAATTTTCCGGAACTGGAATTTCTCGACTTCGGCGGCGGCTTCAAAGTCCCCTACCGTCCGGACGAAAAACCGGTCGACTATGTCAGTATGGGTCAGCAGATCGATGCGCTTTTTGATGAATTCTGCCGCAATTACGGCAAAGATCTGATCATGCGCTTTGAACCGGGCAAATACCTCTCTGCTGAATGCGGAACCCTTATCACCGAAGTCAACACCATCAAGCACAACCGCACCCGCACCATTGCCGGATGCAACTCCGGATTCCCCCAGTTGATCCGTCCGGTGCTTTACGATGCCTATCACCATATTGAAAATTTGTCCAATCCCGCCGGCGCCCCGCAGGTCTACGACATTTGCGGCAACATCTGCGAAACCGGCGACCGCTTCGCCGAACAGCGCGAACTCCCGGAAATCCGCGAATACGATCTGCTGGCGATCAGGAATGCCGGTGCTTACTGCTACTCAATGGGTTCAATTTACAACCTGCGCGCCATGCCGACTGAAATCGTCGTCGTTGACGGCAAAGTAATTCACATCAACAACCGCATGAACGATGAAGATTTGATCAAAAGCGTTCTTGCCCGAACCGGAAAACAGGTGGCAAAATGAATAAACTGACCGGTGTTCTCGACCCGCAGCCGGGCAATCTGGCATTTGCGCTTTTTGAAAATGACCGTTTGCTCTTTGTGGAAAACTGCCAGATGCACGGCAGAGATGCCGCGATACTTCCGGACTTCATCGCCGGAAAACTGGCTGAAAGAAATTTGAAAATCAACGATGTTCTCAACTGGACCATCGGTTCCGGCCCCGGCAGTTTCACCTTTCTGAGACTGGTCGCCGCGCTTGCTGCCGGTTGGAAGTTTGCCAATGCGGCAATGCAGTTCCGCTGTGTCCCCGGCGCTCTGGCACTGGCAGGGAATTCCGGAGCATCCGACAATGAAAGTTGCGGTGTTCTCTACGATGGCCGCAATAAAGAGATACTTTATTTCGGCGCAGTAAAGCGCAACGGAGCGTGGGAAAGTTCCGGCGAAACTGCCATCCTCAACCGCGAACAGGCAGCCGGATTTTTCGCCGACCGTCCACCGGAAAAACTGGTCTGCTTCGAGTGCGAAAAAACTGCCATTGAAGCCATTTTGCCGGAAAACTGCTCCATCAAAGCCGTTTCCCCGGATTTATCCGCTCTGGCAGGCAATTCCGTCATCCCCTTTGACAATAACCTCGACGATCTCGTTTACATCCGCCCCGCCGTCTTCTGTTGACAGATTATGGGAGAGGGGAAAAAACTTTTTTTCACGAGAAAAAAAGTTTTTTCCCCTCTCCCAAACCCTCTCCCCTTTTTCAAAAAAAGCGGGGTATGTTTGCTCCCGTTGGTCGCAAAACAGGAAACATAAACTTATCATATCCTTACTCACGAAGTGAGCGCTTCACGTTGATTTACATCACAAACCAACACAATAGCGGGATATGTTATAAATTTATCATCTCCTTACTCACGAAGTGAGCGCTTCACGTTTGCCGCAGGCAAACGCTTCACATTGCGAAGCAATGCTTCACGCAGGATTTATCCTGCTCTTCACGTTGGTTTGCAACGCAAAACAACACAATCATCTCCTTACTCACGAAGTGAGCGCTTCATGTTTGCCAAAGGCAAACGCTTCACATTGCGAAGCAATGCTTCACGCAGGATTTATCCTGCTCTTCACGTTGGTTTGCATACGCAAACCAACACAAAAGCCGCTCCGTTGTCGCGGCAAGACTATAAATTTATCATGTCCTTACTCGCGTAAGCGAGCGCTTCACGTTTGCCGCAGGCAAACACTTCACATTGCGAAGCAATGCTTCACGCAGGATTTATCCTGCTCTTCACGTTGGTTTGCATACGCAAACCAACACAAAAGCCACTCCGTTGTCACGGCATAACGAAAAAATTTAAGGCACGCAACTTTTACCTCAAGCTGCGTGCCTCTCTTTTTACAACGCCGTCTTTTGGTAGCGTTCAGCATCGGCTTTGCTGCCGATGAAGAAGATTTCCGTCTGACCGCGTTCCATTTTCAACTTCAGCGTTTTGGATTTGCCTGAAACCGGTTTGTTGCGGAACAAATCGAACCACTCCCGCGCCTCCGGCAAAGTCAGGACTTTTTCTCCGGAAGTGTTGGCGTGAATGGCAATAAATCTGCCGTCATAGTAGACGGGGTCTTCAGTTTCGGTCAGGATGTGGATCCCATGCTTACGGAAAAGTTCACGATAGATCGCCGGGGTCATTTCCGGAACCATCGTGACCACCACATTGGCACCGGATTTAAGTTTTTTGGCGGCGACCGCCACCTGCTTGGACGCGGCAAACACCCCCATCGGCTTGGCGGATTTGTCATTCACATAAAAGGCAGGACTGACAGGAACTCCGCTGCCGAACTTACCGGCTGCTCCGGTAACTGAACGGGCAACCTTGCCCGGAGCACAGGCAAAATTGATACCGGTCAACTCTTTCATCGCGCCGAGGTCGATTTTTCCGGACTTCTCCCGGAACGCGCCCGGAGCGTAACCGAAGATGACCAGTTTACCCTTTTTCATAAGTTTTTCCTGAATCGCCTTGCGGACTTTTTCACTGGGAGCATAGACGTTGGGCAGGATGTAGCAATCGTATTCGGGGAAGTTGTCCTGCAGGATATCTTCCAACAGATATTGGTCGGTGGTGATACCGCTCCAGCCGAGGTTGCGGCGCATATCCTGACGGATGGGGATGGTGATCGCATTATTGCTTTCGGCAAGGCGCTTGATAGATTCAGTACTGTACAGCACCGCCGCCTGTCCCCGTTTGAAACCGGGAACACTCAATGCGAATTTACCGATAAGGTTGGTTTTGCGGAGTGCTTCCATGATGCCGGGATGATCGAACCAGCCGCCGGCGAGATCGTAGAAGACATTGCCGACACCTTTGGTCACCTGCAGGATCAAGTCACGTTTCAATACACCGATAGTTTCGTGCATACTGTCAACGTGACGATGTCCGCCGGGAGCGCACAAAATAGTACGGGTATCGTTTTCATCCCACCACGACAGGTTGTAGAGCGAAGTTCCGACTACCGGGCCGTGGTGTCCGCCGGGCCATCCGACTTTGCGCTGGATGTAGTCGTGCGGCGAACTGATGAAGTCTGCCAGACGGGAACGGTAAAGTTTGCCGAAATTGGCATGGGCGCTGTTCAACAGCTGATAACCGCTATAGTAGTAGACATATCCGCCGTAAAGTCCGGCAAGTTTATTGGGGGCCTCTTCCCGGACGATCTTGAGGAATTCCATGGCTCCGGTGACCATTGAATCAGAAAGGCAATCGACAAAGTCAGCAACATTGCGCGCCTTATCCAAATCCCGGAACATACCCAATTCAGCGGCTTTGCGCTCTTTTCCGGTCGGAATTTCAGCATCAGCCAACGTTACCGACGGATTGTTCCATGCTTTCTGCAACTTGGCATCGCTGCCGTAACGCTCTTTCAAAAAGGCGCGGAAATAACGTTTCATCGCCGGACTGTAGTCGGCATATTTGCGCTGCCAGGTGCCGAGGTACTGGAATTCACCTCCGGAACAATGAGCCTGAATCCGGTAACCGAGAATCTTGGAAGCGTACTTGGATTTTTCAAAATAACGGACAAACGCGCGGAATGCGGCTTTACCCTCGTCTCGCCACTTGCGGGAAGCCAGACTGGTCAAACCTTCCGGAGTGTTTTTGCCTTCGAACCAGACGCACTCATCCGGGTGGGCATCACACCACCACTTTGGAGCATCTATACCGTAAGTGATAATGATTTTGGTTTCAGGATAGATTTTGAAAAAATTTTCAAGACCGGCTTCTATCTGTGCAAAATCATATCTGCCGGGGCCGAGCCAACTGCGGCCGGAATTGGAACCGTCTGATCCGCCCTTCGACACACCATAGAGGATTATCCGGTAATTGCCATCGTGGTACGCCCGTTGGCGCTGACTGGCGCGGCGGGCGCGGAATCCGCTGAACCACAGCGGTTTGCCATCGAGTTCCGCTTGCAGATATCCATTTTTTTGCACCATTTTGACTGCGATATTGGCTTCCGGCGCCTGCTTGGGGATGCTGACCTTGAGCAAGTGATTTTCACCGGCAACGACCGAAGAATCGGCAACGACATCATAATCTCCCGGAAGCAAATGCGCCGCCTTGAGATCGATATTGAAGTCAACGCAGGAATTTTTCACCGGCAGCAGATATTTGCCGGAAACACCTCCGGGGAAAGTCAACAATACCGGAAGCACCGGATCGGCAAAATCTTTCAACTGCAATCGACCGGTGATTTTACCATCTTTGAAAACCAATCCATTCCGGACTATCTCCAGTTTACGCCGCACACGCAATGTGTTATAGGCGACACTGTGCCAGGGAGCGATCGGCGGCACACCGAGTTCCAGCGCCGCAGCAGCAGGAGCCAACGCGCCTTTCCCTTCGCTCTGGCGAACCGAAAACTCTTTATCTGTCTTGATGAGAATAATTTTTCCATCCGCCATATCGCAACGCAGTTCAGCGATGAATGCGGTAGGGCCGTTGTCATTTACAACAGTAATTTCCATATCATTGCGGCCGGCTTTGAGCAGCGAGGTCACATCATGACAGGCAGTCTGCTGCCATCCGCCGAGACGTTTACCGACATCTTTACCGTTGATTTTGAGGATATAACCATCATCAGCAGTCAGCTGTATCCTGCCGTCGATCGGCATTTCCGGAAGTTCAAAAGAGCGGCTGTAGATAAAAGCCGAATGGTTCAAAGTTTTTCTTGCCTGCGGATGACAGATCCAGGAAGCCTGCCAGTTGTCTCCGGTGCGCCGGGTGGTGGGAGCAAACTTGAAATCATCAATGATATCTCCGCTCTTTCCGGATGCACTCATTTCCAAAACCGTGTAAGTGGTACTCCCCGGCAAAGAGAACAGCAGTTCCTGCATACCGTCGGCAGAAATTTTTTCCACAGATTTTTTACCGATGCACTCATCGGTGTCATTGTAAAATGAAACGGTGGTTTTAACTTTGGCATTGCCTTTACTGCGCAAAGCGAAACGATATTCCCTGCCCTCAAGCAGATCGTAGCGTTTTTCGACCAGCTTCACCGGAGTTGAGCCAAGTTTCACCGGAACTTCAAAATCTTTGTTCTTGAAATTTTCCGGCAATTTTTTGCTGAACCACAATTTCCGGATGCTCCACTTCTGTCCGCTCTTGGCAGAAAAATCGAAGCGGATCCGGTCAAAAGAGCCTTTCCAACTTCCGCCGAGGGGGATGGAAATCACCCGCGACTTACCGGCGGCAAGCGAAAAACTTGTCCGGCGGTAATTGAAACTCTTGAAATATTTTTCTCCCTTACGCATATAGTATACGGTAAAGTTGCCGGAAACATTGTTGGGGGATTCGATAAGGCAGTTGAAAAATTTATATTTATCCGCCCGGACATTCACAGGAATCGCGGCAGTATAGGCATAAGGCTGGCTGTGTTCGGCGACAATGCAATCGGACTGCTGCGTGAAACTCTTGAATCCGACCTGCGGGTAAATTTTCTGCTTGCCGGGAAACACAACGATATCACTGCTGATATTGGCGTTTTCATTGGCTTTGACCGGTTTGCTTTTTTTGACCTTTACCGCGTTGGCGGTAACAGGAGCCAGAACGGCGCTTTCATCGCCGGTAAACCAAATCCGGGAAATTTTCCAGTTAACCCCTTTTTTACCGGAAAGATCGAAGCGGAACGCCGTGATGACACCTTTCCAATGCTTATTTTTCATTGGTACTGTCACTACCTGCGGAGTATTGGCAGCGGCATTGAAATTACTCCGGCTGTAACACTCTTTGTGAAATCCCTTTGCTTCTCCTTCGCGCCGGAAATAAATCGTCAATTTGCTCTTGAGATCACAATCGGCAGCAAGTTCAACATTGAATGCTGTAATTTTGGAAGCATCCAGTTTTACCCGGATCGCACTGCTCCAGGAATATCCCCGGGTCTGCATGGCGGTAATGGCATCTTTTCCGCACAGCCACTTATCAAACCCCGCCATGGGATAGACCATTTTTTCAGGGAAAATGCCAATTTCGGCACCGTTAGCCAACAGCGCCATGCAGCAAAGCAAAAACAATCCGCGTTTCATCTTTTGTTTCAATCCTTATACTCCGGGTTCAAGTAGATCAGGTCTGCCTTTTTGGTTGAACCGCTCTTAAAAGCACGCATCGTTGAGTTTGCATTCTTTTCCGTAGAAACGTGCCCGTCAACAAAACTCACATTCGCAGAATTGTTATGCCGATCATGAATATTGCCGCTACCGGAACCAAGACCGTAGAAATAGGCAAATCCGGCAGTGTACGCAGGCTTGCTGTTGATGGAATCTTTCAACACAGTATCAGCAAATGCCACCGTCCGGCCGGGACGAATCGCTTTACCGGCTTTCATACTCGGCACCACACGGATTATCTTGCTGGTCACGCTCGTCTTAATGTAATCGCTGGCGATACCGGCATTGATACCATAATGGACATAGCGCATTGAAGTCGAGGTACCGGTCTTACTCGGCTTGACAGTCCGGATATCATTTTCATACTGCCATTTATGCACCGAAGGACACAGCAATACGCCATTGGGAATATAACCGTAAGCAATGAAAGTAGCACTCCATTTATGATAACTGACATTACGGGCACCCAAAACCACATAATCATCATAATCAGGCATATAGTGCGAAAGAGCGGTATTCAACTGCTTGATATTATTGGCACAACTTGAAGTTGCACCTCTGGCTCTGGCACTCTGCAGTGCCGGAAGCAGAATTGCCGCCAGAATGGCGATGATAGCGATGACAACCAGCAGTTCTATTAAAGTGAAAGGCTTTATGGGAGAGGGGAAAAACTTCTTTTCACGGGAAAAGAGGTTTTTCCCCTCTCCCAAACCCTCACCCTTTTTCAAGAAAAGCGGGGTATTTTTAAGAGATTCGATCAAGCCCGACCAACGGGATGGGCGCGACACCTCCGAAGCGGCACGTTTGCCGCTCAAAAAAAGCGGAGTATTTTGCAGCTCCAGTTTGTCGCTGCTCTTGAAAAAACGCAGAGATGAGATAGAAGTATTTACGAGGAGTTCGATAAGAGTGAAGAATGGCTTCTTCACTCCGGCATGCCGGAGATTCTTTTTCATTTTAAGTTTTTCCTTTTATAACTCATGGATACTATAATTGCATCGGGCCTGAAATTCACAACACCGGATTGTCTACGGTTATCAACTTGCTGCCATCGGTATCCAGCCAGACACAAAGTGAGTTAGTTTTGCCTTTATATCCGATAACATAGTTTCTGGCTTCGGCGTGGCCGTCCATAAAAAGCGTATTGGCTCCACCGGGATGTGCCGCAAATTTACCGTAAGAAATATTGGAGGTATAACGGGCAAGCACGAGATCAAAAGTTTGTGACGTCACCCCCGCCGGAACCGGCTGGGTTGTCGTCCACTTTTCGGTAAACATGATAGTATCTTTTATATGCTTATTCGGCTGTGAATTCTTTTTGTAATAGGTGCTGTCATTTATCTTGATACGGGGATTGCTCTGAACCGCACTGGCATATCCGATATAATAGTTGTAAGCATAACTTTGAATGATCTTATTACCATTCCAATGAGTGGGGTTTTTGGGGTTACCCGGACATTGGAAAAGATCAAAATAAAGATAACCATTAATTTTTTTGGAGGCCTTCACCCAACCGCGCTCGTACAGCATATCATCCCACATACCAACTCCGAGAGCATAAGCCGGGAGCAGCATTTCGCCATAAGCTTCAGAGTAACGGTAACTGAGAATATTAAGCTGCTTGAGGTTATTGAGACAACTGGTTCCCTGACCGCGCTTACGCGCCTTCTGCAGCGCCGGAAGCAAAAGCGCTGCCAGAATGGCGATGATGGCGATGACAACGAGAAGTTCAATAAGGGTAAAGTCAACTTTACCCTGCCCATGGGCAGGCTTTTCACGATCACAGCAGAGATGTGAACTTTTCACGAGAAGTTCTATCAACGTAAAACATCTGCCGGATTTTCGAGAGAGAGAATGTTTGATCATTTTGACACACCCTTTCAATATTTTCAACTAAAAATGTTACGCCAAAGTTTTTTCCAACAAAGCCTGCATCGGCATCAATTTTTCACGCCAGCCGATCTTGTTGAAATCCACATCAAAATAACGGCACAGATTCAATCCGATCAGCATGTTACCGTTTTCGTTGGTATGCAGCGGATCACGCATCAGATTGAATACCCGGTAGTTCCGGTCGATCTTATCAAAAAGTGCGTATTGATCAACCAGCAGACAATCAATATCTGCAGCAACTTTACGCACCGCTTTCATGTAACGTACAAAAAACGCCGCCCGCTGGGGCTGCATAAATTCATATATCCCTTTATAATAGGTCTGCAGAATCACCTCTGAACCATGATTTTTCAACGTATTGACAATGGTCGTAAGATTTGCAGTAAATTCATCTTCCGGGACAAATTTCGGCGGGACGATATTGCAATCGTTGCCGGCAAAAGTGACAATGGTAAGATCGGGCTGATAAAAGAGTACATCCCGTTCCATCCGGGCGAGCGCGTCCCGGGTATTGTTTCCGGAAACCCCGGCGTTAATCAGTTGAAACTTGCGTCCGAACCGGGCGCGCAATCCCAACTCCAACACATCGCTCCAATGGACACCCGGCAAATGGCGCTCGGTATTTGAAGCTCCGAAAACCACGATCCGCAAATGTTCTTTGGATTCAAACAACTCTACAACACTATTAAATATATCCATATTTCACCGTTCGATAAAAAAAGGGGGAAGTCTGACAACAGCCCCCCCTCTGAAAATCTTAAATATTACGCAAAAAATAACGTTTGAAGAAACGTTCCGGATCAAGCGACCGCTTGGCATGGCGCAAACTCTCTTCATTCATATCCTGCTCGCGGTTCATGAACTTGGCTTTACCGCGCAGAGCGATCGCCAACTGCCAGGTCAGAGTTTGAGATGCACCCTTGACCGCATGATCGGCTTTTTCAAAGTGAACATCGACCGTATCTGACGGCAGCATGCTGAACACCGACAAACCAGCCGGATAATCGGGTTCTGCGAAGAGGATTATTCCCTGCAATCCCAGTTCCTCAAAGTGCTTCCATGCGCTGTCCAGCGCCATGGTTTCCTCTGCCAGAAATTCGCACCACTCCAAACGGGAGTTGAGATCCCGGGCAAGTTTGGCAGCGATGCCGATATTGTCTTTGGTGATCTTCTGAATCGCCGCATAGGGGCAATTCGCCTGAAACTGTTTCACTAAATTGTGTTTCTTACGCAGTTTGGAACCGTTGAAAGTTGCGATTTTTTCCACAGAAAAGAGGTAGTCGATAGCACCTTCATCGTATTCAAGATCAAAAAGCGAATCGCAATCCGGATAGTTGTCCAGAAAATCTTCCGGGACATCGTAGATACCGCCATCGGTAAGACCGGCATCCATAAATGCCTTGCTGATTTTGTGAAGCAATTCCGGATCGACCGCTTCTCCGAGCGGATAATGGATGATCCGGGTCTGCCGTTCATAAACCACCATGCGGCCTTCGATCTCAATACACTCAATGCCGTAGGGCTGACGATACATGAAAATATTGGGGAAACAGGCTTCACAGCTCTGACTGCCCATCATTTTCAGAACTTTATCAAAACGCGCCCGATCGGTTATTTCGACCGGACGCAATGAACTCAAATCGATTTCACTCATGGATCACGCTGACCAGTGTTTAGTTTCCAAAAGCATTACGCCGGTACCATTTGCGACCGCGTTAAGCGGATCCTCTGCCTGAAACACCGGCAACCCAGTTTCGGCAGTAAGCAATTTATCCAGACCGACCAGTTTGGCACCGCCGCCGGCAAGGATGATACCGCGATCGATAAGATCGCCGGCCAAATCCGGCGGACAATGTTCCAGAGTCGTGCGGACGGCTTCGATAATGGAAGTCACCGGTCCCTGCAGCGCGGCGCGAACCTCGGCGGCGGTGATCCGGATGGTTTTCGGAACCAGAGATACCTTGTCCAGACCTTTGACATCCATGGATTCCTCATCGCGCACCGGATAGGCGCTGCCCAACCGGATCTTGATCTGTTCTGCGCTGAGTTCGCCGATCATCAGATTGTAAGCACGCTGCAAGTGCTGGATGATCGCCTTGTCCAGTTCGTCACCGCCGACCTTTACGCTGTGGGAGTGGACGATACCGGAAAGAGATATCACGGCGACCTCAGTCGTACCGCCGCCGATATCAACGATCATGTTACCGGCAGGTTCCGCCACCGGCAGACCGACACCGACCGCAGCCGCCATCGGTTCTTCGACCAGGACGACATCTCCGGCACCGGCCTGTTTGGCACTGTCGACCACGGCGCGCCGTTCGACCTCAGTGATACCGGAGGGAACTGCGATCAGCACTCTGGGACGAAGCAGACGCTTGTACCAGGGTTCCGCCCGCATGGCACGCTGGATAAAATAACGGAGCATACTCTCCGTAACTTCATAATTGGCAATAACACCATCTTTCATCGGACGGAGAGCGGCGATATTGAGCGGGGTTTTACCCAACATCTCCTTGGCTTCTCTGCCGACTGCAAGCACTTCGTGGGTATTGACTTTGATAGCAACCACCGAAGGTTCATTGATGACTACGCCAAGATCACGAACAAAAACCAGACAGTTAGCCGTACCAAGATCAAGCCCGATATGCGTAGACAACAATTTTGTCAACAACTGAGTACCCATGATTCACCTTTTTTAAAACGTTTACGCATCAGAAAAATATTCGATGTCCTGAAAACTTCTTTACATCTATATAATAGACTATCAAAACAGCAAGATTTCAAGTACAACATAAAAAAACTGGCGTTTTTTTTTGTTTTTTCACACTTTTTTTTTGCAAAATCAACATTGCGATGTTATCTTATACACATTATGGACAAAAAAGAAACACAGTTCCGCCCGGTCAGTTCCGGCAATAGAAACAATGCTTTGCGCAATCTTCGCAACGGCATCGTCGTGCGTATCCCCGATCGTTTGAGCGATGCGGTAATGACGATCCCTGCCCTCAAGGTGCTCAAAGAAAGCCTGCCGGAACATTGCGGACTTTTTGTCATAATCCCCGCATTCATGACCCAGTTGTTTGAAGCGCTTCCGATCGTAGATAAGACCGTCACCCTCCGTAAATCCTCAAAGTTGTGGACCGGAAATGAACGCAGGGAAGTCCGTCAACTCCGGGCGGGTGCGATCGTGATTTTCAGCCGTTCGGCCAAAGATATCATCTCGGCGAAACTGGCAGGCATCCCGAAGCTCGTCGGTTTCTCCGGAAGCATCTGCGATATTCTGCTCTCGGCAAAAATTCCCTTTATCGCCAGGAATACCGATGCAGCACACCATTCGCCAATTGCCCTGCAGTATCTTGAACTGGCAAAAGCAGCCGGAGCCGGAGAGTGGGATGGCATTGTGCCGCCCATTTCGTCAAGGATCGCCACGGCGGAAACAGAACAGGTCATCCACGACATCTGCCGTCACACCCAGGTTCTTTTGATTGCACCGGGAGTCTCCGGTGCGCCCTGCTGGCCGAGTTCCGGCTACCGGGCAGTCGCCAGATACTGGATCCGCCACGGCGGAATTGTCGCAATCATCGGTTCAGCCGGAGAACGCAGTCTTGGCAATGCCATTTGTGCATCTCTGCCTAAAAACAAATATTTCAACCTCTGCGGCAAAACAGATATTTGTGCATTGCTTCATCTGTTCCGTTCAGCCGCCTATACTATTGCCGGAGATTCCGGACTCATGCGCCTCGGTATTGCGCTGGACATTCACGGACTGGTTCCGGTAGGTCCGGCGGACTTTGCCGATACCGACCCGGTAACGGCGAAGTGGAAAATACTGTTTTCCAAACGGAACTGTTCCGGAGCCGGGGGCGTTTGCAATCACAACGGCAACTGCACTCATCTGCCGACCGTACATCAGGTGCTGAAAGCGATACACCAGTCGGCAAAAGAACTGCATTTTCCTTTCCGTGAAGCAGTAAAAAAATGATCCGGTGCAATCCCGGAATGCCTTGAGGAGAGATGAATTGATAAAGATCCTACCGGTTATCATCCTTTACCGTCAGGCGCTGACCGCATGCCGGAGTTATAACACTCTGCTCCGCGGATATGATGGAAAAATATTTGTTTTCGACAACTCTCCGGAAGCGGCCATGCTGCCGGATGATCCCCGGATAATCTATTACCATGCGCCGGAGAATCCCGGAATATCCACCGGATACAATTTTGCCGCCGATTATGCGTTGAAAAATGAGTTTTCATGGCTGTTGCTGCTCGATCAGGATTCAGAGTTCACCTTTCCGCCGGCAGTTTACATTGATGCAGTCTGTAAAAATCCGGAGATCGGACTTTTTGCTCCGGCGATGAAAACTTCGCAAGGTATACCGATGTCACCGGTGAATTTGCAGACACTTTTTCCGACGGCAGAGGAGATGACTCCGGGCAGATATCCGCTGAAATCTTATGTCCCGGTGAATTCCGGGAGCCTCGTATCCACAGAACTTTTCTGGAAGTGCGGCGGATATAACGAAAAAGTTTTCCTCGATCACTCGGACTATGATTTCATGGAACGCCTGGCAATGGTAACTGAAAACTTTATCCTCATCGACGGAACGGTAATTCAGGATTACTCCGGAGATGAAGTCGATCCGGAACGCATCTGCAAAAGATTCATACTCTTTCTCAAATCGGCGCGCAACTGTGTCTGGCGCACCCTGTTCCGGAAATTAAAGATGGATTTCTTTGTTTTCTGCCGGGCGCTGATCGTAGGAAAACAGTTGAATATGCGCCTGAAAATTCTGCGGGCATGGTTCAAAATATTTGTTTTGCGGAGGGATGAAGCATGATTTCAGTTGCCATTGCGACCTTCAATGGAGCAGAGTACCTGCAGCCGCAGCTGGATTCCATCCTCGCGCAGAGCGTGGCAGTCGATGAGATCGTGATCTGCGACGACAACTCCGCCGACGGAACGGTCACTATTCTGGAAAACTATCAAAAAGAACATCCGGGCAAATTCCGGATATTCCGCAATCCGCAAAATCTGGGCTGTGCCGGAAATTTTGAAAAAGCGCTGTCGCTCTGTTCCGGCGATATCATTTTTCTTGCAGATCAGGATGATGTATGGCTGGCCGACAAAGTTGAGAAAATGTTGAAATGCTTCACCACACCGCAAATCCTCGGTGTTTATTCGGACAGTCTGGTGGTCAACGCAAAACTTGAAGCGCAAGGCAAGACCCATCTGGAAATCCGGAACTTCTCCCCTGATCTGCTGAAAAAACTGCCGCAATTCAAAAACTTCATCCGCCGGGTCCCGCCTGCGGCGCACGATATGGCGATCCGGAAAACGGCATTGAAATATCTGCTGCCGTTCCCGAAACAACCCAATGTCCACGACAGTTTCATCGGCATCACGATCGCCGCGCTGAATGGCTGGGAGATGATCCCGGAATGTCTGACCCTCTTTCGTCAGCATGGTGCCAACGCATCCGGTTCCGGCAAAAGCGATTCCGGTATTGCCGGGCAATTGAGAGCGGCAAAACAGTCGGCAAAGTCGGATACTTTCGCCTGGAATGCCAAACTTCACGCCTTTGTTCTCGCCCGGCTCAAAGACAGGATCGACGATGAAAACGAAACTCTCCTCAAAGCCCGGGTCGCCCACTCACAGAGTCGATCAAAAATGGGAAAATGCAATTGGTTTCACCGGGCATTTCTCGTCGGCATCGAACTCTTTTCCGGAAATTATTTCCGTTTTGCCAGAGGAATAAAAAGCGTGATTCAAGACCTGTTTTTGCGCTGAATCAACTTCAGACGTCCGGCACGCCCCCGGAGAGAGAAAGATTTTCCGGATAAATTCAAATTGGGGTTGTAAAAGGGATCGCCGTTTTCCAGAATCTTTTGGTGCCGCGCTTCAAAAAGTGCCGCTTCTCGCGCGATGCGCTGTTGTTTTACCAGCGTATCCTCCCTGCCGCGCGAAAGGGATTCATGGTGAAACAGTTCAGCATACGGAGTGAAAATAACCCGCTTTCCGGATTCACGCATCCGCAAACAGAAATCCACATCATTGTAGGCAATGCCCAGAGTTTCATCCAATCCGCCGAGCGAGAGAAAATCACTCTTTCGCACCACAGCACAGGCGAAGGTCACCGCCGAAAATTCTCTGGCACACCTCAGCGTATTGAGATATCCGGCATCGTCCGGAGAAACTCCGGACGAGTGATGCGCCGCAATGCTCCCCATGCCGATAATGATGCCGCCATGCTGAAGCGAACCATCCCAATAGGCAAGTTTAGCACCCGCAACGCCCACATCCGGCATCTGGGCAAATTGCAGCATCTCCTCCAAAAATCCCGGAGTGATGACTTCGGTATCATTGTTGAGAAACAGGATATATTCCCCGGAGCAATGCTCAACACCGAAGTTGTTGATTCTGGAATAATTAAATGCCTCTTTCACCGGATAATCGACCACTTTTATCCGGCTGTCCCGGGACAAATCCCTGTAATAATCAAAGAGTTGCACTTCTGTCGAACCGTTTTCCACAATGACGATTTCAAAATTGCGCCACGAACATTTTCCGATGATCGAATCGACACACCGCTTCAGCACCGCACAATTATTGTGACTGGGAATGAGTATCGACACCAACGGCTCTCCGGCAATTGCATATTTTATCCTCCGGCATCCGGCATTGAGCGTTATGCTCTCAACCTCAATACCGCAGCGTTTGAGATGTTCGGCGACACAAACCCTGTTATCAACATATTCCGGTTCTCCGCGATGAGTGTACAACACCTGCGGCAGGTGTCCTATGGAAAATCCATTTTCAAAGGCGCGCAACATGAGATCGGTATTGGAAGTTTCCGGATACTTGCGGAAAAAATCACTTTTAACCGCGATCACTTTGCCGCAGTAATCAAAAGAACGCAGATATTCCAATGCAAAATCCGGACGCAATTCATAGGAAAATTTCCCATCCGGCTCAACGATCGCACTGTCAAAATAGAGCACTCCGCACTCCGGATGCTTTTGCAGAAATTCCGCAATATAAAGCAATGCACCACGGCAGAAACGGACATCTCCGGCATTGCCGCAAAGCACCCATTCTCCATCCGTATCCACCAATTCCGCAGACTCCGGGTCAACACAATCCGGCAATGAGTCAACCACGGCAAAACGCGGAAATTCCCCCTGCAATTCCGGAAGAGTTTTGCTCTCTACTTTCCGCGGCGGAAAAATCCGGTCAAGCACCACCATCAAGGTCTGCTTGAAGCCATAGTTCCGGAGGAAAGAAATGAGAGATTTCAACACATCACTCCTTGATCTGTTTGAATGTCACCAGCGCTTCTTTGGCGCACTTGCGCAGGAATGCAGCATCGGTTTTACCGATTTTTGGAGCGACATAGGTGATCTTTTCGGGATCGATACCGTAGAGGAAACCGCACCAAACTGCCGCCTGCAGATATTCGCCGCGCATATTGAGATGGTTGGTATCGCGGTAAATAACCATTTCACCATCGTCATTTTTCCGCCAGCGGAAGTTTCCAACTACATCGCCGGCCTGACGCGGCAGATCTGGCCATTGCAGCGTATCAAGCATCGCCCAGTCATAGTTTTCAAACTTTTTTTCACTCAATTTGCGGGAAATTTGAACCGCATATCCGGTGGGGATCATCCGGAAACCGTAATCTTTTGCCAATTGATCATAGGCTTTTTCCAGACGCGAATACATTTCGCCATTGCCGATATCGTTTTCGCGCAGAAACGGTGCATCGGCGCGATAACTCCAGGTCTGCTGAATGATGATCTCCGCCTGCGGCTGATATTTTTTTATTTGCGAAATCAACTTATCCGCATAGGGCTGATATGTCACATAATCAACGCTGTATCGGCTTGCCTGCTGAATGGTGACGACATCATATTTTCCACTTTTAAGCAAAGCGTTGACATTACCGGGGAACTCCGGTTTTCTCAAGGTGGAACTGTCCCATACGGTAATACGGTAAGGTTTGAAATCCGGATTTTTTCCGGCTTCAACAAAATTGTTCCAATGAGTTTCCAACGAACAGCCGCCGATGTAGCAGCTGGTCAGCTTCAATTTATTACCCGGGAAGCAACGCACCATTTGCGGCAGAAACTTTCCGACGCAGATGGAAAAACTGTTACCAATCATCAGTACATTGAGACTCTTGCCCATGACTTACTTTCCCGGCTGTTTGTAAGTGGAAACCGCTTCCTGCGCACACTCCAAAAGGAATTTTGCCCGTTCAGCACTCATGCCCTGGGGGAGATATTTCACCGCCGTTGCCGGCTGTTCAAACAGAAAACTGAACCATACTGCCCCCTGCATAAATTCACCGTGGGGATTGAGGTGAGACATATCTTTGATAATACAATACTTTTTAGTTTTCCGGTGTTTCCCCCACTTGCAATATCCGACGACTTCACCCTCAAAGGCGTGAGGTACAGGATTTTTCAAAGCTTCAAGCGCCTTGAAATCCGGCTTAACGAATTTGACCGGAGTTTTGGCACGGAAAATCTGAACCGCATATCCGGTGGGAATCACCCGGAAACCGTTTTCTTTGGCAAGTTTTGCATAAGCGGCTTCAAGTTTATTATACATGATGGTGTTGTCGATTTTCCACGATTTCAGCCGAGCGGAATCGCTGCGGTAACTCCAGGTCTGCTGGATGACGATCTCGGCCTGCGGCTGATATTTTTTTATAACAGCGATAAGATTTTTTGCATAGGGCTGATAAGTTTCATACTTCCAGCTGTTGGCACTGTTCTGCTGAATGGTGATGATGTCATATTTATTATTTTTATTTTTGAGCAATTCATTGACATTGCCGCGTCTGTTAGTTTTGCCAGACAAATTGGCACTATCCCAGAAACTGAGACCGTAAGGAGCATACTTGGGATCTTTCTCTGCCTTGCACCACTCGTCCCAATGGCGTTTCAGAGAACACCCCCCGATGCTGGCTCCGGTAAGAATCAGCCGGCATCCGGGAACTGAAGCGGTGAGTTTCGGCAGAGTACGCACCGCAGATGCAGAAAAACTGTTCCCGATTGCCAGAACTTTAAGTTCTTTGCCTGACAACGTACAGCAAAAAGCAATAATCAGTAACAAAACAGTTTTTTTCATTATTCACAATCCTTTTATTTTTTCCAAAACAAGTTTATTATTTGGTACATCGATTCCGAATTTTTCAGCAAGATGGCAGACGGTTCCGGCAAAAGCCTCGACTTCAGTTTCCCGTCCGGCTTCGACATCCTGAAGCATGGAGGTCTTGACATCGGCAGGCATCTTGCAGATGACCATCATGGCGCTGTCGATGACCTCATCGCCGAGCTGGACTCCGGCAGCCCTGCCGACTGCGACCGCTTCCTCCATCAAATCCCACGCGAAGCGGAGCATTTTCGGATCTTTCTGAACCGTACCATAATCAGCCTTAAAAAATCCCTGAGTCTGATTGATACCGACGTTGAGAACAAATTTCTGCCACATCGGGATTTCGAAATTATCCGGCGTTTCCACTTCGACTCCGGCAGTTCTCAAGACTCCGGCGGCAAAATCCAATGCAGACTTCTCTCCGCCGCAGTAAAAGGCTCCGACGCCGTCAAAACTGATCTTGTTTCCGGTTCGGACGCTGGCGTGACCGAGGTGGAAACCTTTGAGCACGGTCGATCCCGGGAAACGCTCCTGAATAACGCCGCTTGCGGAAATGCCGTTCAAGACCGGCAGGAACACCGTTTTTTCACTCACCGCCGGAACGACACACTCCAACGCCTCGCGCAGGGAGGTCATTTTGGTCGCCACGATCACCAGATCGGCGGCGCTCAACTCTTCGGGGGAAACAAAGTTAAGAGGAAGTTTTTCTCCGTTGAGAAAAATACCTTCTTTGCGGTAACGCTCCAATCGCTCTCCGGAGGCAGCGACCGAGAGTTTCACCGCCGGACACTTTGCCAATTCAGCTGCCGCCAGAACGCCGATCGCTCCGGCTCCCAGCAGCACTACATGGGTTTGTTTATTCATTTTATCTCATTCTGCATGGCGACCAGTTTGTCGGCGCCGTAAAGTTTGCGGAGTTTGGGTTTCTCGATTTTTCCGGTGGGGTTGCGGGGGACTTCGGCAAAGATGATCTTGCGCGGCCGCTGATAGCGCGGCAGATCAAGACAGAACTCATCGACTGCCGCCTGATTAAGTTCAAAATCCGGTTTGACTTCAATAACGGCGGCGGCGATCTCGCCGAGCCGGGCATCTGGCAAACCGATCACGGCGACATCCTTTATTGCCGGATGACGGCGGAGGAAATCTTCGATTTGCACCGGATAGAGGTTTTCGCCCCCGGAAATGATAACATCTTTTTTGCGGTCCACAAGATAGATAAAGCCATCTTCGGATTCCCGCGCCATATCGCCGGTGTAGAGCCAGCCGTCCGCAGAAAGCACTTCGGCAGTAGCTTTTTCATCCTTGTAGTAGCACTTCATCACCCCATCGCCACGCACCGCAAGTTCACCGACGACACCGCGGGGGAGCGGGTTGCGTTTTTCGTCAACAATGGCAGTTTCCCAACCGTAACCGGCAACGCCGATGGCACCGACATGATCGATATTTTCGATACCGAGGTGAACAGCACCGGGTCCGATGGATTCGCTCAAACCGTAGTTTGTATCATAGTCATGCTCCGGGAATATCTGTTTCCAGCGCTTGATCAGACTCGGAGGAACCGGCTGGGCGCCGATGTGCATCAAACGCCAACGCGAAAGGTCATATTCGTCAAGTTTGATATCCCCGCGATCAATGGCATCAAGAATATCCTGCGCCCACGGCACCAGAAGCCAGACAATGGAACACTTTTCATTGGCAGCGGCACTGATGATCCATTCAGGTTTGACTCCCCGGAGCAAAACTGCCTTGCCGCCGACCAGAAAACTGCCGAACCAGTGCATTTTTGCGCCGGTATGGTACAGCGGCGGAATGCAGAGGAACACATCATCTCTGGTTTGTCCGTGGTGCTTCTGCTCAACGATACAGGCGTGCATCAGACTGCGGTGACGGTGGACGATCGCCTTGGGGAATCCGGTTGTGCCGCTGGAGAAGTAAATCGCGGCTTCGTCATCGTCATCCAGCGGCACGCAGGGTGCCTTGCTGGAGCAGTAGGAGACCAGATCGGTGTATGATTCAGCGAAACTGGGACAATCGCATCCGACATAAATAAAGGATTTTATCCGTGGCATGCGGTCGCAAATCGCTTCCACGCGGCCGATAAAGGTGGGACCGAAAAAGAGATAGTCCACATCGGCAAGTTCCAGACAGTATTTGATCTCTTCGGCAGTGTAGCGGAAGTTCAACGGCACAGCGATCGCCCCGCTTTTCAGGATACCGAAGTAAAGCGGCAGCCAGTCCAGACAGTTCATCAGCAAAATACCGACCTTATCGCCCTTTTTGATCCTGCGGGTCAGCAGAAAATTGGCAAGCCGGTTGGCTTTGCGATCGAACTCGTCCCAGGTCAGTTCGGAACGGAACGCATCAGAGCGGCCCGGTTCGATCAATGAATACTCTCTCCACGAACTGTGACGTTTTTCCAACTCCTGCGGATTGATCTCCACCAGAGCTACATCATTGCCGTAAAGTTCGGCATTTTGTTTCAATATTTCAGTAATCGGCATAATATTCTCCATCGCGAGCAATTAAAAATATATACGGGAATAATATAGCGCCGGATGAATGCTTTTTCAAGCGGGACTTGAAAAACTCTTGCATTGGTGATATATTAGAAAGACAACAGATTCATACAAACAAAAAAACAACAATTGGAGAAAGCACAAATGTTCAGCGCTTCCGACTTGAAAAAAGGACTCAAAATCCAGATCGACGGTACCCCCTGGGTCATCACCGAATTTGAATTCTGCAAACCGGGCAAAGGCACCGCCCTCTACCGCTGCCGCATGAAAAATATGATCAACGGTTCCGGTATGGAAAAGACCTACCGTCCCACCGATAAGATCGACGAACCGAACATCGAAGAACGCGAGATGTACTACTCCTACAACGATGGTCACAACTTCGTTTTCAGCGATCCTGAAACCTATGAAGAATTGAGCGTCGCTCCGGAAAAACTCGGCGATAAAGCCTACTTCCTGATCGAAGAAAGCCTCTGCAACTTCGTTATCTTCAACGGCGAACCCATCGAAATCACCCTGCCGACCTTCATCGAAAAAGAGATCGTCGAAACTGAACCCGGCGTTCGCGGCGATACCGCTACCAACGTGATGAAACCGGCGAAGATCGATAACGGTTTTGAAATCCAGGTTCCGCTCTTCATCAACCAGGGCGACATCGTCAAGATCGATACCCGTACCGGCACCTACGCCGAACGCGTCAGCAAGAAGTAATCAACGCTTCAACAGCTGATCAAAGCGAAAAACATACCGCACAAAATGTGCGGTATATTTTTTTCCGGATATTTGAATTATTTCCCGCGCAGTGATAAGTTATAAATGTAAAAATTCAGTATATATCAATAAGGAATAAAAAATGCGGCTTGCTTCACTTTTTCAAAATGGTGCGGTCTTTCAACGCAACGCGGTGATCCCGGTCTGGGGCAAGACGGTCGCCGACACGCTGGTCACCGGTAAATTTCACGATTCAACGGTCTATTGCCGCAGTTCGGCTTCGGGAGAATTCAAACTCTTTTTTCCGGCAGAAAATGCCGGAGGTCCCTTCACCCTTGAAATCAGCGCCGGAGATGACCGGATCGAAGTCAAAGATATTCTGGTAGGTGAAGTCTGGCTGGCTTCCGGTCAGTCCAATATGCAGTACAAACTTCTGTCGAACTGGCAGGCTGACAAAAAAGATCAGGCAGAGCCGCTCTCGCACTTGCAGGAAAAAGAGTTCGCAACTCAAGCGGAAAATCTGAAACATTTCCGCTACTTCTCCGTCAGCCAACTCGCAAGCGGCGGTGAAGAAAGTTACTGCGGAGGAGAGTGGAAAGCAATCGATACCGGCTGTTCCGCTGTCGCCGCATGGTTCGGACTCTATCTGCAAAGAGAGTTGGACGTCCCGATCGGCATCATCGTTTCAGCATGGGGCGGAACCGTCGCCGAAGCATGGATGAGTCAGGCCGCACTCAATGCCGATCCCCGAACCCGGCAAAATGTTGTTGACTGCCGCGCCAATCAACTGAATATCAAAAATTTTGAAATCTCGGAAAACAGTACATTATCTCAACGGATCATCTCCCTGCTCCGTCCGGATGGAAAAAATGAGGGTTTTGAAGCCGGTTTCCACACCCGCGATTTCGATGACAGTTCGTGGCAGACGATGGCAGTGCCCAACAGCTGGATCAAACAGGGCTTCGCCGGAAACGGTGCGGTCTGGATACGCCGCAAGATCACCCTGCCCGAAAATTGGAAATCGACTGATCTGTTCTTTTATGCATCTGCCATTGACAAGCAGGATATCAGTTACTTCAACGGTGTCGAAATCGGCAGAACCGGTTCCGGAGCCTCGCTAAGCACCTACGACAAGCCCCGACGCTATCCGATTCCGGCGGCGATCAACGATTCCCGCGAAGCCGTTATCGCCGTCCGGGGATATTCCGCCTGTTACGATGGAAGTTTCGTCGGCGAATGGTACATCGGAAACAGTGCCACCGGGGAGACCATCGACATCACCGGCGACTGGAAGATCGGCGTTGAACTCGACCTCGGTATCGCCCGCCCGAAAATGGATAAATCAATCTACGGCCCCGGCAATCCCAACACTCCTTCGATACTTTTTGACAGCATGATCCGTCCGCTGATCCCCTACGCCATCGCCGGAACCCTTTGGTATCAGGGCGAAAGCAACGCAATAACCATTGAACAATCGACCAACTATTTTGAATTGCTGAAACATCTGATCGAAGACTGGCGCTACTTCTGGCAGACCCCGGAGATGCCGTTTTTCATCGTTCAACTTGCCGGATACGGAAAAAATGCTCCTTACCTGCATGATTCGGCGTGGGCATACCTGCGCGAAGCCCAGCGCCTGCTTGCCAAAAATCATCACGACACCTACATCGCGACTGCCATCGACTGCGGTGACGAACGCGATATCCATCCGCAGGACAAAGAGAGTGTCGGCTACCGCCTTGCCATGTGCGCGCTGAATAAAGTCTACAACCGCGCTGATATCGTCCCCGGCGGTCCGGAACTGCTCCGGGCGGAAAATGCCGCTCCGGGCTGTGTCCGTCTGGATTTCGAGTGGAGCGAAGGCATGCATCTGAACGAAGAAGCCGGACAGAGTTTCTATCTTTCCGGGAATGGCGAGGAGTTCATTCCGGCTGACCGCGCTGAAATCCGCGGCAACGCGGTGCTTCTTACCAGCAGCAAACTTGATTCCGTCAAGCGTGTCCGTTACGCGTGGGGAGATTTCAGCATCAGTTCCCTTTACAATGCCGACGGCTTCCCCACCCTGCCCTTTGATGTTGAAGTAATATGAAAAATCTCACTTTTGAACAACTCAATACCCCGGATGCGCTGCAGATCGTCCGGGATATTGCAGCTGACATCTGGCCCAAAACTTTTTCAAACATATTAAGTCGGGAGCAGATCGTCTACATGATGGAGATGATGTACGCCCCGGCAGTCATGGAAAAAGAACTTGCCGACGGTTACCGTTTTGAAATCATACGGGTTGACGATATTCCGGCCGGATACATGGTCTGGTCGGCATATCCGGCACACCCCGGCACGGCAAAACTGCACAAACTTTATCTGCTTCAGGAGTATCACCGTCAGGGTATCGGTTCGGCGATGCTGACCCACGTTGCCGCCCGCGCCGAAGCCGCCGGATTTTCCCGGTTGCGCCTCAACGTCAACAAAAACAATGAAGCGGCCAAAAGATCCTATCTCCGCAACGGTTTTTCAACGGTGGAATCGGTAAAAATCGATATCGGCAACGGCTTTTTCATGGATGATTTTGTCATGGAAAAAGCGCTGTGACAATCATCCGTTGTTCTGCTCAACATAAAGTTTGTAATTACGCGGAGAGATGCCGAAACGTTTTTTGAATTCTGCCGAAAAGTAAGCCGCAGAAGAGAAATTCAGCCGCCGGGCAACCTCTTTCACCCGCTGATGGGACGCAAGCATGATCTTGGCTTCATTCATTTTCTGCTCGAGATAGTAATTCACCGGAGAACTATTCAGATGCCGGACAAAGAGCCGGTGCAGTGTAGCCTGACTCACCCCGGAATATTCCACCAGATCATCCAGAAAAAGTTCACTGCGGATGTGACTGCGGATAAATTCGATCCCCCGCTGCAGCGGTAAAGGCAGCGTCGAACGTTCCGCCTGCTTGCCAAGTTCGATCAAAAGATTGTACGCCAGAATCGACAAACGGTGATCCACTCCCGGCGTGGCACTGCCGGAGAGCGCCAGAATCTCATCAAAACAGCGGTCGATTTCGGTGCGGTCAGCTGAACGGATAACGGCAACATCATCCAAACCGCAGGAGGTGACCAGCGCCTTGAGTGCGCCGCCCTCAAGCCGGATCACCTTTTTGTCGGCATATTCGGTTTCACAGCACATTGAACAATCCGCGCCGAGGTGAACGATAAAGATATCACCTTTTTCGCATCGGTGAGAACTCCCGTTGTGAGTAAAAATAAAAACTCCGTCCACGACATATTCGATCGCGCAAGCCTGGCTGCAGTGGCGCTGGCGGAAACATTCCCGATGCCACTTGTCATAACCGCCGGCATAGACCGTCAGCGGCAGATATTGATCCGGAGCAACGTTATGTTTGAAATCATGAAGCGGATAGACTCCGTAATCATATCCCCACAGCGGAGTTCCGGGAACGGCCCCGGCTTTACATGGTTTGCGAATTTTCAAAACAATCCTCCTGCTGAAAAAAGAAAAACATTGTCCTTGTGATAAAATATCACAATTTCCGCAAAAGTAAAGTCTTTTTCTTGAAAAGTTCCGGCAATCAGGACGCTGTTATCGCCTTTTCCAGAATTTCAGCGGCGCTGGCAACCAGTTCGACACAGGGCCGGGTTTGATAATATTCTTTAGAGCGGGGTTCTGAAACGTGGGTAGTTTCGCCATTTTTATCCAAGCCGAGCAATTCTCGGCAGATAAGGGAGGAGTTCTGCGTTTCAAACTCTTTGAGCAGTTTCCGGATCCGGGCGTAGTGATCATCTTTGGCACTCTTATCAGTAATGTCATCATTACCGTAAAGCATATTGGCGATCAGCACCATACCGCTCACCGCGCCGCAGACTTCACGCCGCCGGCCGAAGCCGCCGCCGAAACCGGAAGCAAGCTTGAAGAGTTCGACTTCGCTCATGCTGACTTCCGGGGCGAATGCGGCGGCAACTGCCTGTGCGCAATTTGCCCCCTGTTTGAAAAAATTTCCGGCTATTTCAGATTTAGTCATGGTACCCCCCTGTATAAGTTTACTGCGGCATGGTAATTACTTCACAAACGCCCTGTGCTTTGAAACTGTTTTTACCGTTGGCCTCATTGACACCTTCAACATAGAAAGAACCGTCATCATTGAGAATTCCGGAACAGCAGAGCACCTCCTGGAAAGCGGTCGTCTGATTGAAGTTCAACTGAATACTTTTCATCCGCACCAGTGAGCCGGTATGTTTTCCCAGCCAATCTTCGGTAAACATCGCATAGTAAGCGTTATTAAGATGGCGGTTGTAATCGATGAATGCGGTCGACACCTCAAGCTTTACCGGAGTTGTCAATTCGACCTCCGGAGCCGCCAGTTTGCAGAGAGAGTCACCCTGAAACCAGATATCTCCATCAAATTCCCACTGGGACAGACCGGTGAGATATCTGGCGGGAGAAACCGGGCGGTAATTGGCGGGATTCAAGGTGAGCCAGGCGCTTCCGGCAACACCAAGGCGCCTGCCGGTTTCAACCGAAGTCAGAACAAACTGACGATAAGCAAAAAGGCGGTCAAAACCACTGGGATAAGTGGAAATCCGAACCGTTTCTCCGTAACCGGGAAACTCATCCATCTGCAGACGGATCCGGGAAAGCACCCAGCTCAAATCGCTTTCGCGCAACTGTTTGAGCCCAAGACCGAGCATATCGGCATGACGGCCTGCAGCATCCTGCAGAATATTGAAAACATTCCAACTGCGGAGTTTGGCATCAACCGTGACATCATTCAACGGAACCGGATAATCTATGACAAAGGGCGGATTTTTCATATTGAACCTGTTTTATTAAAATATTTTCCGCTGTATAATATAGCCGTTTCAGGCAGAAAAATCAAGAATCAGCACAACTTACAATATTCATAAAAAGCATAATTTTCACAAAAATCATCATTTCAAGGTTGCATTTCCACAGGGTGTGATGTATTGTATTACCGAAACCCCAAAAACAAACAGCCGGGAATGAAAAAAAATGCAAGGTAAAACTCAATGGTTGAACGGGTTATGAGAGAACTCGGCAGGCGGTTAAAGAAAACCGCCTACACTTGGAGTGATAAAGGAGCGACAAAAATCGTAAGAATAATATTAAAACGGTTTACAAATACCAAAGCGTGGGAGGACTATTGGCAAGAAAAAATGAATTGTGCAGGCAATGTTGCCGTCAACATTGGCAATTATAAATGTTTTTTACCAAATTCAGGACAATAACATGAAATTAAAAAGTTTCACTTTGATCGAACTTTTGGTGGATACTGTTATCTCATCTCTGCGTTTTTTCAAGCGCGGCGACAAACTGGAGGTGCAAAATACTCCGCTTTTTTTGAGCGGCAAACGTGCCGCTTCGGAGGTGTCGCGCCCATCCCGTTGGTCGGGCTTGATCGAATCTCTTAAAAATACCCCGCTTTTCTTGAGCGGCAAACGTGCCGCTTCGGAGGTGTCGCGCCCATCCCGTTGGTCGGGCTTGATCGAATCTCTTAAAAATACTTCGCTTTTTTTGAAAGAGAAAGGGGGCGCGGGGGAAAGAGGAAACTTTTTTTCCCGTGAAAAAAAGTTTCCTTTGTCCCCCGCACACTCCCGTTTCACTTTAATAGAACTGCTGGTTGTCATCGCTATCATCGCCATTCTTGCGGCGATTCTGCTTCCGGCATTGCAGCAGGCGCGTGCCCGGGGGATCGCTACCACCTGCCTCAACAACATGAAGCAGATATCCACCGCCAATCATGCGTACATGGACGATCACGCCGGATTCCTGCCGACCAACCGCTGGCAGGTTGACGGCAGAACCTGGGTAAAGTGTCTTTACACCTACATTACCGGTAAAAGCAATCACTTCATCGCCAATGCCGATACCCAAGTCCTTGACGGCGTGATCTGGTGTCCGGTTCAGGCGAGCAACACCGCAAGTCAAAGCAGTTTCAACTCCAACAATGTCTCCTACGGACTGAATCACTTTCTTTCTCCTTTTTCCAGTTATTCCTCCAGCAAACTCACCCATTACAAGCAACTTTCCACGCTGATACTGTTTGCGGAAACCATCAATGCTGATGCAAGCAAGAACGTTGCGCAGGCGAAGACCGGCAGATATCTCTTTTCGGAATCTTATCACTACAACGGCCGCCACTTCGGTAAAATCGTTTCCGGAAACAACGGTTACTACTTTTTCGACGGTCAAGCCAACCTCATTTTCGCTGACGGTCACGTCGCGCCGGAAAAGGTCATGCCTCTGCGGGACAAGAGCAAATGGGCTCGCCCGATCTATCCGTAAAAAATCGTATTTTTCAGATAAAACATAAAAAAGGAAAAGAAATGAAATGAAAAAATTATTACTCGCATTATTGTCAACGCTGGTGTTCCCGATACTAAACGCCGCAACACTTTTTGATAACGGGAAAACCGACTGGCAGATCGTCATCCCGGTCAAAGCCGATGCCGCCGAAAAATATGCGGCAGCCGAACTGCAAACCGCGCTGAAGAAGATTTCCGGTGCTGAATTTCCAATCGTCAGTTCCGATGAAGTCAAACCCCGCCAGATCATCATCGGCTCCCTTGCCACCGCGCCTGCGGTCCAAAAGCAGATCAATGCGCTCAAACTGAAAAAGAGCAATACCGAAATGATCTCCGTTAAAACTCTTGACGGCGCGCTTTATCTTACCGGCGACGTTCCCCGCGGCGCACTTTACGCAGTCTACACTTTCCTGCAGAAACAGTTGGGTGTTCGCTGGTTCTGGCCCGGTGAAGATGGTGAATTCATCTCAAAACAGAGCAAATATGAACTGCCGGAACTGGACTTCACCTACACTCCGAGTTTCCGTTTCCGGGAGATGACCCCCTGCTCCATGCACTATCATATCCCTTCGGAAAAATGGCTGGCACGCAACCTGATGAATGGCGGTTCCCGCACGCCGAAAGTCCGCGACAATGCCGGATTCTACCGATTGGACGGTCAGCACTGGGTCAGCATTGACCGGAAACTGTTTCCCTCCAAGCCGGAACTCTTTTCGCTTATCAACGGGAAACGTGTCAAAGAGGGTTATGCCGGCTGCTGGAGCAATCCGGAATTTTTTGATTACGTTGTAAAAAAACATCTCAATATTATCAAAACGCGCGGTTTCAACATGCTCAACACCTTCCCGGCAGACATCGTTCTGCGCTGTGAATGTGAAAAATGTACCGTAATCAAAGATCCCTCCTCCAGATGGTATGCCTTTTACGCCAAACTCATCGAAGCCATCCGCAAACATTATCCGGAAACACTCTTTGGCGGCATCGCTTATCAGGAGTACCGCGCCGTCCCCGCCGCCCCGGTGAAATATCTGGAATATGTGGAATACTGCCAATACAATCGCTGCTATGTCCACAAACTTTCCGACAAAAAATGCAGCATCAACCAGCAGTCCATGGCGACTTTACGCAAATGGCAGGAAAAAGCGCCGATGGGTATCTACGGTTATGAATTTGATGTATTCAAAGATGCTTTCTATCTGCCGTTCTGGAACATGCTTGCCGAAGAGATGAAAGTTTTCCGTGACATGAAACTTGTCCGTATGAAAACCGAATTCGGCATCAACATCCGCAAAAATGTCCCCAGAGAAAAGCAGAAGCCGCTCGCCCAGCGCCTCGCAAACTACATCTATGCCCGTCTGATCTGGAACGCCGACGAAAAGGTTGAAGACATTCTCAACGATTGGTGTTCCACCGTCTACGGCAAGGGCGGTGAAGCCATAAAAGCCTACCACATCGAAATGGCGAAAGCATGGGATGCCATGCCGGTTCACTTCTCCTACTTCGGCGCCTCCGCCGGAAGTGCCGCCAGGGTCATGCTCAATGACAAGCGGATAAAATTCGCCCGCGAACAGTTCAAAAAGGCGCTCGCCGCTGTCAAAACAGAAACCGATCCCGAATTGCGCAAACGCCACGAAAAAGAGATCAAGTTTGAAGAAATCCTCTTCGATCGCTGGGAAAAAGAGTATCACATCGCTAAAGAAAACGCCGTTATCGTCAACCTCCCGCTGCTCAAAACGGATAATGAGTTCGATAAACTCGGCAGATTCAATTTCAAAGGCAAAGCCGCAAGCAAGGCCAAACCCCATCCGACCTGGATGAAAGCATACTACACCAAAGATGCGCTCCACTTGCAAATCACTGCCATCGAACCGGAGATGTCCAAACTGCGCAAAGGCAAAACCGGCAAAGATATCAGTCCGTGGAATGACGATATGATCGAAATGTTCCTCGATCTCAACAACGGAACCATCTTCCGTCAACTCTGCGTCAACCTCAATGGCGGCACCTATGATGCCATGGGCAACGACAAAAACTGGAATCTTGACTGGCAGAGCAAAACGGTCTTTGAAAAGGACCGCTGGATAATGACCATCAAATTGCCGTTCAAGTCACTTGGAGTAACTCCGCGTGCCGGTTCGCAATGGAAACTGGTGGTTATCCGCAACAGCAAATTGGCAGCAAGCGGCTTCCCGGCTCCGGCACATCAGGATGTCGGTCAGGGAGCGACCTTTGTTTTCTCCGGCAAACCGTTTACCGACCGCCGTCTGGTCTGGATCGCCACTCCGAAACTTCAAAAAGGCGAACGTTTCGATGCCCAGCAGAAATATTATCTGAACAACGGCTGGCAGTTCCGCAAATACCTCGGCGCCGCCGGTGCGGAAAAAGCCGATTTAACCGACGCAAAAATGATCGTCATCGAAACCTATCAGAATAAGATCCCGATGGATTTCTACCACAACAAACTGCTTCCGGCGGTGAATGAGGGAGCGGTGGCGGTCTTCGACAGTTACCACTGGATCGACAAGTTGAGTGAACAGTTCAAAGACCCCTCATTCAAAGTGAAGTTTGTGGAAAATGCAACCCGCCTGCGCAAACCCACTTGGATCGCCCCCGACTTTGACGGAAAACCCTCCAATCTCAAAAAAGCCATCTGGAATACCCCCAGCGGCAACTTTATACCGGCAAATCCGGATAAATGGGTGGAACTTGCCCGGCAAGCGACCAAAAACGGCGGGGAAATGCCATTTATCATCGCCCGCCCGGTCGGCAAAGGCATGGTGGCGATCATCGGAGATGTCCGGGAAAAAATTTCCGTTCTGGGAAATCTTCTCGAATACAACAAGGTCATCAAACGTCCGTAAAAACGCATAACTCCAGCGGGACTGCTGCAACAAGCAAAATGCAGCAGTCCTTTTTTGCATCTTTTTTATTGATTTTTCTGCTTGCAAAAGGGCGTATTTAATATATATTAAGAGAATATATCTTTCATAATTTCAAAGAGGGTCCTCTGAATATGCTCAGTGATATCGAAATCGCCAGAAACACTGCTATCCGCAATATTTCCTGCGTTGCCGCCGAACTCGGTCTGCCGGAAGATAATTATGAACTTTACGGCAAATACAAAGCTAAATTAACCGGGATCACCGCTCCGCGCAAAGGAAAACTTATTCTGGTAACGGCAATGACGCCGACCAGGCAGGGCGATGGCAAGACCACTGTTTCGATCGGACTTGCAGACGGACTGCGGAAAATCGGTAAAAAGTCGATCCTCGCCCTGCGGGAACCTTCTCTGGGTCCGGTTTTCGGGATGAAAGGCGGAGCCACCGGAGGCGGATATTCGCAAATCGTCCCGATGGAGGATATCAATTTGCACTTCACCGGAGATTTTCATGCAATAACCAGCGCCAACAATCTGCTCTGCGCCCTGATCGACAACCATCTGCAGCAGGGAAATCCACTCGGCATCGACCCCAGAACCATCGTTTTCAAACGTTGTCTGGACATGAATGACCGTGCGTTGCGCCACGTGGTGATCGGCATGGGCGGCAAATCCAATGGTGTCGTGCGGGAAGATCATTTCTGCATCACCGTCGCAACTGAAGTCATGGCGATCTTCTGTCTGGCGACCAGCCTTGAAGATCTGGAAGAGCGACTGGGCAATATCACCGTTGCCAAAACTTATGATAAACGCGAAGTCAAAGCGCGGGATTTGAAAGCCCCCGGCTCGATGACCGTACTGCTCAAAGAAGCCTTCCGCCCCAATCTGGTGCAAACTCTGGAAGGGACTCCGGCAATCGTCCACGGCGGTCCCTTTGCCAATATCGCCCATGGCTGCAACTCGGTTCAGGCAACCGATACGGCATTGCGCCTTGCCGATTATGTAGTGACTGAAGCCGGATTCGGAAGTGATCTCGGCGCAGAAAAATTCCTTGACATCAAGTGCCGCAAAGCCGGTCTTTCTCCGGACTGCACGGTATTGGTCGCCACGATAAAGGCAATGAAACTTCACGGCAACGGCGATATAAAAACCGGATTTGCCAATGTCAAAAAACACTTTGACAATCTCCGCAATCGTTTCGGAATCAACACGGTAGTGGCACTCAACCGCTTCGGCACCGACACGGCGGAGGAAATTGCACTGTTCCGTCAACTCTGTGCTGAAAACAGTATGCCCTGCTCCATCTCCAGCGGCTTTGCCGACGGCGGTAACGGCTGCATCGAACTTGCAGAAAAAGTGGTTGAGGAAGCCGAAAAGCAATCAAACCTCCAATTCCTCTATGAACTTTCCGATTCCATTGAAGAAAAAATCACCAAAGTCGCGCGCAAATGCTATGGTGCGGACGGAGCCGTTTTTTCCGGCACTGCCGCGAAAAAACTCGCAACTCTTGCCCCGGAATATACCGGATACCCGATCTGTATTGCCAAGACCCAGTATTCATTTTCCGATGACCCGAAACTGCTCAATGTCCCGGCAAACTTCAATATCAACGTCCGTGATATCGAAGTCAAAAGCGGCAGCGGCTTTATCGTTGTCTACCTCGGAGATATCATCACCATGCCCGGCTTGCCCAAAGTTCCCAATGCCGAAACAATCAAACTGGAAAACGGCGAAACCGTCGGTCTCTTTTGAGACGGTGTGAAGTGGGGGAAGGGAAAAACTTTTTTTCACGAGAAAAAAAGTTTTTCCCTTCCCCCACACCCCCATCCTTTTTCAAAAAAAGCGAGGTATGTTTTGCTCGCGTTGCTCGCAAAACGGGAAGTATAAACTTATCATATCCTTACTCACGAAGTGAGCGCTTCACGTTTGCCGCTCCGCTTGTCACGCCATAGCCTTTGGCGAAGGCGGATTATCGCGGCATGACAAAAAAAATCTGCTGCCGGCACTTTGCCGACAGCAGATTTTTTTTGGGGGGAAAAAGCAACTCTTACTTGACCGAGAGTTTACCTTTCTTATCGATCACAACTTCGATCTTTCTGCCGTCGAGCAGCTCGACCGTTGCGCCGTTGACCCCTTTTTGCACAATGGATTTCAACGGACTGTTTTCCTTGTGACCAAGCGGGATGAACATGGTAAGAAAACGCTGTTCTCCTTTCGCCGCCGCACGGCTGTGGGTGATGGTGGTCGTCTTGCGATAAGGATGAATGGCGTAAACTCCGGCAAGTTCATTCCACTTGCCACCGGTCTTACCGGTGATGTGTTCGACCTTGACCCCCTCGGTGAAGAGCGGAGCGACCACCAGACGGTTGCGCTTTTTGTTGCCGCGTTCTTTTTTAAGCGTGGATGCTTCCGGCGAAGAGATCAGCGCCGGATGACCTTCCAGAGCAGAGGACATTTTCAGCGTATCAACGTGCCAGCGGGCCTGATAAGCGTGCGGCTGTTTGGCACCGCGTTTGGTCGGGATCATCCGATCCAGCACAATGAAAATATCCGGACGGACAAAGACCACCTGACGGTCATGCAGGACTATCTTGTTGCCGCTGCGTCCTCCCCAGCCCTTGTCAAAAACGCCACGGGCATAGTCCTTTTTGGCATCACTATTGAAGTCTCCGGTAACCGGCTTTTTAAGGATCCGATCCGGTGATTTCGGAGCGGAATTGGTCGCCTGTCCGGTTCCATCGACCGAAACAAGGTTGTGCGCCAGACTGGAAACCGTATAATTGCGGAAACGGCTCCGGGCGTAACTGCCGCCGCCGTCATCGTAAAGCAACTGATCTTTGCCTTTCCAGATGGCGATATTGAGTTTATCCTGATGGGCGTGACGCATACCGAGGGGACCGATATCGAAAATGAGGTAGTTGGCGTTGGGTTCCCATGATTCGCGCATGACCACAAAACCTGACCACGGCATCAGCACCGAAAGATATTCCGGAGCCTTGCCCAGTTTACGTCCGGAGTGCATCCAGAGAAAATCCTGACGGTGCGGGAAAAGTTTCACTGCACCTTTGAAAAATCCCATCATATCCGCATGCCGCGAATCGTTGGTAAGCGGCATATCCGGTCCGGGAGTACTCAAGCGGATAAAGGCATCGTAACTCTTTTCCAACAGACCGATGAAGTCTTCAGGCATCTCTTTGGCAAATCCGCAGTCTGTTGCCAGCGTGAACATCTGCACCATCAATCCGGTAACCGTCCGGTGGTAACTGTTGGTAAGTTCGTTGAGGAAGCCATCCGGCAGGAACATATCGCGGGTCTTTTCATAGACCTGCATGACCGCATGTTTACGATTTGCGGCGGCTTTCTTGAATTCGGGGAACATCGCGGCAAAGGTAAAGAGTCCGTTCATCTCCATGATGAAGATGTTGCCGTAAGAGTTGAATTTGTGCAGTCTGCGGCTGTGAACAAGACTGATATAGCAGTAGAGCATGATATCATCATCGGTGAATTCCGGAGCCTTGACAAATGCCGCATAGGCAGGAGCCCAGTAACTTCCCAGACGCAGTCCCATATCAATATTGCGCCATGCGGAATTCTCGTAGTTTCCGCTCTTGTCTTCCGGCGGCGGCGGACAGTCGACCACCCAGTTGCGCAACTGGCGGGCGAAGGTCGCGGCATACTCTTTTTTGCCGGTATTCCGGTATTCGGCAGCCATATCCACGAACCAGCTCATCCGGTTCAGCTGGCTCTGCCACTCCCGGTCAAACATTCCCGGGATATCTTTGGTCTTGTTGTAGAACCAATCGATGCGGCGATTGGGAAACTTATGGCTGTTGGCACCGTAAGTCCAGATGTAATTCAAGCCCTGATTGGCTTTGCCGCGGGTTCCGGCGTGCCGGGTACGTTCAATCATCACCTGCGGCTGTTTTTTATTGCGGAGGTATTTGACGAATTCAGTCGAAGCACCCTTTTTATCTCCGGCGAGGAAGCACTTTCTGGCACTTTCCAATCCGGGATAATCCCAGTTGATTTCGGAGAGAACCAGATCGCGCCACTCATCTTTCAGCACCGAACGGTCAAGTTCATCGCCGTGAACCATACCGGCGGCAAACACCGCCAGTACCAACAGAAAACAGATTTTCCTGAACATAAAAAAACCTTACTTTACAGTTGCAGATAATTTACCTTTTTTATCAATGGAAACGTTGAGTTTTCTGCCGTCAGTGAACTCAACGACTGCTCCGTCATTGCCTTTCTGAACGATGGATTTCAGCGGATTGGCTTCCTTGTTGCCCAACGTAACGAACAAAGTGAGGAAACGCTTTTCTCCCTTGACTTTGGGGAAAGTATGGGTGATGGTGGTCGTCACCCGGAACGGATGCACCGCATAGACACCGCCAAGTGTCGTCCAGTCACCTTTTGACTTGCCGGAAACCGTTTCGACCTTGAGATCTTTGGTAAAGAGCGGAGCAACGATCAGGCGGTTGCGGTTCTTGCGGGCGCGTTCATTATCTTTGTTGCTGATAGAAGATTCCGGAGTGGTGATCAGCGCCGGGTGTCCATCCAGCGCAGGAAGAACTTTCAGCGTATCGACATGCCAGCGGGCCTGATAGAGATGCGGCTTTTTGACACCGTTTCTGACCGGGATCATCCGGTCGAGCACCACAAAAAGATTCGGGCGCAGATAGAGAACCTGCCGTTCCTGAACCACATATTTGTTATTGCCGTTGCGGTCACGTCCCCAGCCCTGATCGAAGATGCCTTTGGCATAATCGGTCTTGCCGTCTGAAATCAGGACGTTTTTCAGCGGTTCACGCAGAATACGGTATTTGTCGCCGCCGGTACTGGTGGACTGCCATTTGCCGTCAACCGAAATCAGGTTATGAGCCAGACTGGAGAGGGTATATTTACGAACCATGCTCCGGGCGTAACTTCCGCCGCCGTCATCATAGAGCAGCATATCCTGACCTTTCCAGATGGCGATGTTGAGTTTATCCTGATGCTGATGGCGCATACCGAGGGGGCCGACATCAAAGCAGAGGTAAGAGGCTTCCTTGTCCCAGGATTCACGCATGATGACAAACCCAGCCCACGGCATGACGGTCGAAAGATATTCCGGATGTTTACCGGCTTTGCGGTTGCTGTGAACCCATTTGAAATCTTCCCGGTGCGGGAAGTATTTTACCGCTGCCGAAAAACGTTCAAACAGTTTGGTGTGACGGCTGTCGTTGGTCAGCGGCATATCAAATGCCGGAGTCATCATATGCACCTGGGCATCGTAGGCGCGTTCCAGCAGTGCGATAAAGTCTTTGGGCAGTTCATCACCGACTCCGCAATCGTTGGCAATGCGGAAAGCGTGGAGCATATCACCGATAACGCCGCCGTGATAACTGTTGGTAAGTTCGTTGAGGAAACCATCCGGCAGCAGCATTTTGTTGACATTGGTATAAAGCCCATTGATCGCCAAAGCGCGGGCGGCCTTGGATTCCTTGAATTCCGGGAACATGGAGTTGAAGGTCAGAACACCATTCATCTCCATAACGTAGATGTTACCGGTGTTGGTGAATTTCTGCAGATGGCGGCTCTGGATGAGTCCGAGATAGCAGTAGAGGATGATGTCTTCGTCCTTGAATTCCGGAGCGCTCAAAAATCCGTAAAAAGCCGGAGCCCAGAAATTGGCAAGACGCAATCCCTGTTCAATACCGCGCCAGATCGAATCCCTTCCGTTGGCGTGTTTCGCCGGAGCCGGGCCGCAGATCGCCGCCCAGGAACGCAGCTGCCGGACAAAGGCGGTCGCCCAGCGGGGATCTTTATCGACCTGATAAGCCGCCGCCATCGCGGCAAACCAGCGCATGCGGTTGAGCTGCCACTGCCATTCAAAGTCGGTCATGCCGGGGATCTCTTTGGTCTTGTTGTAGAACCAGTCGATTTTCTGATTGGGGAACTGGTGGCTGTTGGCGCCGTAAGTCCAGATGTAATTCACGCCTTCATAGGCGCGTTTTTTATCGATCCGCTGAAGTGATTCACGGAAAAGTGACGGTATTTTGCGGCTGCGAAGATATTTGGCAAAGGCGAGAGCCGCGCCCTTTTTATCATTGGCAAGATAAAGTTTTTTGGCATTTTCCAAACCGGGGTAGTCCCAGTTTACGGATTTGAGTACCTCGTCACGCCACTCATCTTTGAGCAGCGGCTGGGAAAACTCATCTTTGACTTCGGTTGTCCACAAAATTTTTCGCGGAGAAACGAATTTTGCTTTACCTGCCGGTTTGGCAAATGCGAAGATCGATGCCGCACACAGCAAAGTTGCCAAAACGAATTTGGATTTTTGCATGATATTACCTCGCTATATCAATTTTTGATAATTGCTTTCAACACATTTTTTACTACAGAAACTTCCAGTTTTCTTCCATCATTGAAAAGAACTTCCGCAGAATCAATGCCGGTTTGCCGGATCGATTTCAATGGAGAAATTTCCTTGTTGCCGAGAGTGACAAACATGGTGAGAAAACGCACTTCCCCTGCCCCGGCGCGCTCGTGCATCACCGTCGTCGTCGCCCGGTAGGGGTGAAAGGCAAAGAGTCCGGCAAGTTCATTGCACTTGCCCTTATCCTGTCCGGTAAGTTGTTTTACCGAAAGACCTTCAGTAAACAATGGAGCAACAATAAGTTTGGCACGTTTGCCGGAGGGATTGCCGCGCATTTTGGGAAGTTCGATCGAAGATTCCGGGGATGAGATCAGCGCCGGATTCCCATCAAGCACCGGGGACATTTTCAAAGTATCTACATGCCAGCGCGCCTGATAAACGTGAGGTTTTTTCGCGCCGCGTTTGGTCGGGATCATCCGGTCAAGCACCAGAAAAATATTCGGGCGCAAAAACAACACCTGCCGTTCCTGACGGACGATACGATTTCCGGAACTGCCCCACCCCTGATCAAAAATTCCGCTGGCATAATCCACCTTGCCGTCACTCTTGAAGTTTCCGGACACGGGATTGCTCAAACGCCGGTTTTTCATGCTTGCCGAAGTCACCTGCGGCAAACCGTCAACCGTAACCAGATTGTGGGCATAACTTGAAATGGTATATTTACGGGATTCCGTCTTGGCATAATTGCCGCCGCCGTCATCGTAAAGCAGTTGATCCTGGCCACGCCAAATTGCAATATTCAATTTATCCTGATGCGCATGACGGACACCGAGGGGGCCGACATCAAAGACGAGGTAACTTGCATCATGTTCCCAGGAGCCGCGCATGATGACCAATCCTGACCACGGCAGCACGGTAGATAGATAATCCGGAGCACCCCCCTTTTTCCGGTTGCTCTGCACCCAGAGGAAATCTTTGCGGTGCGGGAAAAGTTTCGCCGCCGGAGCAAAAAACGAAACCAGACGCGAATGTCCGGAATCGTTGGTCAACGGAGCATCAAAAGCCGGAGTTGCCATTTTGAGCAGAGCCTCAAAACTCTTTTCCAGCAAAGTGACAAAATCTTTCGGCAGTTCCTTTTTCACGCCGCACTCATCGGCGAGAGTGGCAAGTTCGTAAACGTTGGCGACGACCAAACGGTGATATCCGGTGGTCAATTCATTGAGGAAGCCATCTTCAAGAAGCATGTTTTTAGCGCTGTTGTAAAGCGTTTTTACCGCATATTTGCGGGCTTCTGCGGATTCTTTGAATTCCGGGAACATGGCGCCAAAAGTAAACAATCCGCGCATTTCCATCGTCAGGATATTGCCGGTATTGTTATATTTTTTCAAATGCCGACTCTGCAGCAATGTAAGATAGCAATAGGTCAGCACGTCATCATCAGTAAACTCATTTGCCTTGATGAATGCCACATAAGCCGGGGGCCAGAAGCGGTACAAACGCAGTCCGCAGGTAATGCCGCGCCACGCCGAATCCGGACGGTTGCCGCTGTGTTCCGGTACCTGATGACACGCCGCCGCCCAAGAACGCAACTGCCGGACAAAAGCGATAACATATTCCTTATTGCCGCTTTTGAGATAAGCGCCAGCCATTGCCGGAAACCACGGCATCCGGTTCAACTGCCATTGCCATTCATAGTCGAGTCTGCCGGATTCGCGGGTCTTGTTAAAAAACCAGTCGATCTTTTTATTGGGGAAACAGTGGGAAGTTTTTCCGTAAGTGTAGGTATAATTCAAGCCTTGGGCGGCGCGGGATTTGTCGTAGGAAGCAAGAGAATTAAGGTAAGACGCCGGCTGTTTTTTAGCACGGAGATATTTGACGAATTCAAATGAAGCCGCCTTCTTATCATTGGCAAGATAGAGTGCTTTCACCTTTTCCAGTCCGGGGAAGTCGAGATCGAGGCTTTTCAAAACCTCTTCCCGCCACTCTTCCCGAAGCACAGGAGAAACGAATTCATCAGCAAAAACCGCGATGCAAAAGATCGCGGTCAGTAAAAAAAGCGCCTTTTTCAAAAACATCATCTATCTTTGCAATACTCTTACTTTGACTCATCGGTGCCGCGGAAGTTGCGCCCGCGCAAATAGTATTCAACCGCTTTGATGTTGCCAATATTGGGAACATTGATCATGGTAGAACCGGCAATATGGGAGAAGCGGTCGGCGTGTCCATCGATCGCAACAAACTGAACCGCCTTGTTATGAGACAGCCACAACAGACCGTTATAACTCTGAGTATCAGGATTAAGCGAGCTGGCGCCCCAATAGTCCATACTGTCACCCATAACGGCACGGGTAGCATCGGCAAAGGCGAATTTATGAGAGGGCCAGCGGAACTGACTGATTTTCTGCCCGCGCCATTGTCTGCCGCCGACGCGGATAAAAGCGCCGAGATAATCGGATTTACCGTAACCGCCATACTGAGCGCGAACACTGACTTTACCATCCTCTTGCCAATATGTCATCATGTTTCCGCTGGAAACCTTAATTTTTCCTTCGAGATGCATGCTGGCGGGGCAAAGCGGAGTCGCCGCGATCCGACCATCAGTGCCGACGCGACTGCAGAGGGAATCTGCATATTTTCCATCAAAAAAGAGACTGTACCACTTGCTGCTGGTCGATTTGAAAGGAATTTCAACCGGAACCACATAACCATCATTGTCGCTGGCGTAACTCTGTCCGGCGGCACCGAGTTGTTTCAAGTTATTGATACAACTGCTTGATTTACCGCGTTCACGCGCTTTCTGCAATGCCGGAAGCAGCATCGCCGCAAGAATAGCGATGATAGCGATAACGACTAACAGTTCGATAAGAGTAAAGCCAAAGGGCTTTACTCCGGCATGCCGGAGTGAAGATTTTTTCATAATGACCACCTGTTTTATATTGTTAACGTTCGCAAATAAATACTATACCGCTATTATAATATATCACCTAACTGCAATATTTACAAATCTTTCTCCTGCAACTTGTATAAAAAAGTCATCTCCTTTTCAGAATGCACCATTGATTTCCACTGCGCAACGTTTATATTATGATTGCAGACCAAGATATTTTACAACGAAAGGAAGCGATTTATGAACTTCACCGCCCTTACTCTCGAACGTTATTCAGTACGCAGTTTCAAAGATGAACCGGTCACCGAAGCCCAGATCGAAGCAATTCTGGAAGTTGCCCGCAACGCCCCGACCGCCTGCAACCGTCAGCCCCAGCGGATATTCGTGGTATACTCCGATAAAGGCCGGGAAAAGATCAAGCGTTCGACCGAATGTCACTTCAACGCGCCATTATTTTTCCTCGTCTGTTACGACCGCAATGAATCGTGGAAACGGGCATTCGACAATCAGGATTACGGCATGGCGGATGCTTCGATCGTTATGACCCAGATGATGCTTAAAATTCAGGAGATGAAACTGGGCAGCACCTTTGTCGCCTGGTTCGATCCGGAAACGCTCCGCAAAGAGTTTGCTCTTCCGGAAGAACTCGTTCCGGTCGGCATATTGCCCTGCGGAATTCCGGCAGAGAATTCCGCGCCGATGGAGATGCACTCCGACAAAAAACATCTGAATGAAATCACGACTTTCGTATAAAAAAGTTACACCACATCCGTCAAATGGCGCCGCATCGCGGCAAAAGAGCATTTCCCGGTACGCGGCCGGAAGGGTAAAATTCCGGTCGCACGGATCTGCCGGATGTATTTCATATTCATACACCCGCGTGCGTTGTAGAGAAATCCCCAACTGCCGACAGTCATCCCCGGAAGCCGTTCCGGGTGAGCAGGAGTCAGCGATGACAAAAATTCCTCCGGGAAAAACTTGAGCCAGCGAGCTTCTTCATTGAGCCACGTTGAGGTGATAAGCGTATCGGCATTGAAACGCAATTCGCACTCTTTCATCAGAAGCAGGAAACAGAGTTTCAGATATTCCCGGTCGGCAAACAGAGAGTTGGGCGAAACGGTATTGTAAATGTGGAAGCGGCACAAATGAGGCTCTTCCGGAGCCGGAAGATCGTACTTCAAACTGCCGCAATTCCACGAAGCAGGCGTCCCGATGCCGCGGGATTTACCGTAAAGTTCAGCACCGCGCTCGCGCAGGGAACTTCCGCAGCGCTCCCACATGGCTTCTTCAAAATCAGCTGCCGGGTATTCTGAAAATTTTTCTGCAGACTCTTTCAGGAGACGGCACAAACTGATGTCATCAAATCGCTCTTTTTCCCGGAACTCCAGACCGTGAAAGAGCAATATGGTGTGATCGCAGATCGTTTCAAAAAGAGTTTTTTCCGGCAGTTTCGGCTTGGCATATTCCGCCGCGTAAAAAAAGGAAAATCTCGCCATATCTTCAATTGATTGAAGATGTTCGTCCATACTTTTCAACTGATTCATCACCCAAACTCCGCCTGAAAATTATTTTTCCCGGATAATATAACCTGCCCCATGCGGTAATTCAAATCCCGTTTTCTCCGGAAAAAAACATTTTTTTGCCCGGAACAATTTGATATCCGGTAAAATACGGCGTATATTATTCAATTGAAATTTTTGAAAGAATGAACCATGAATGATAAAAACCGAAACGATTCCTTCATCGAAATAATGGACACCACCCTGCGGGATGGAGAACAGACTCCCGGCGTGAGTTTTTCACCCCGGGAAAAGCTGGATATCGCCCGTTTTCTGCTCTCCCGGCTCAAGGTCGACCGTCTGGAACTCACCAGCGCCCGCAGTGCCGAAAGCGAAATCGATGCGGTTCGGGATATCGTTTCGTGGGCGGACAACCACGGATTTATCGATCAACTGGAAATCCTCGGGTTTATTGACTCCGGCCGTTCCATTGAATGGATCAGTTCGACCGGATGCCGTACCGTAAATCTCCTCGCCAAAGGTTCAGAGAACCACTGCCGCATCCAATTGAAAAAAACTCCGCAGCGCCACTTCGACGATCTGCGGCGGGAAATCGATAATGCCGACAAACTCAATTTGCACGTCAATCTCTATCTGGAAGCATGGTCGCAGGGAGTGACCGAAAACTTCAATTACATCTGCAATCTGGTCGACTCTCTACGCGATCTGCCGGTCAAACGTTTGATGCTTGCCGATACATTGGGAGTTCTTTCTCCGGAAATGACCTCTCATTATCTGGAATTGATGCATACCGCATTCCCCGGATATCTCTTTGATTTCCACGGTCACAACGACTACGGCATGGTGACAGCGAATTCACTTGCCGCCGTCCGCGCCGGAGTCAATGGCATCCACTCCACCATCAACGGTCTGGGCGAACGCGCCGGAAATCAGCCGCTGGCACAACTGGTCGCGGCGATCCACGATTTCACCCGCTGCCGCTGCCGTATTGTGGAAAAAGAACTGCAAAACGGCTCCATGCTTCTGCAGTCGCTCTCCGGCAAACGCTGTGCCTGGAACACTCCGATCGTCGGCAGCGATGTCTACACCCAAACCTGCGGAGTCCATGCCGACGGTGACAAAAAAGGGGGTCTTTACATCAACAATCTCACACCGGAACGCTTCGCCAGACAACGCGACTATGCGCTGGGCAAACTTTCCGGCAAAGCCTCGGTCGAACGCAATTTGCATAATCTTGACCTGGACAGCGATCTGGACGAGGAAGAACGTTCCCGGCTGCTCGCGGAAATCATCCGCCTCGGTGAAAGAAAACATACCGTTTCCCCCGCCGATCTGCCATTCATCATCTCCGGCATCAAAAAAACTCCGACCGAAAAGAAAATGCAGATCGTTGCAGTGGAGAGTTTCAGTTGTTTGAACGGATTCCCCAAAGCGAAAGTCACCTTGCGTTTCGGAGATACGGTTTCAGAAAATTCCGCCAAAGGTACCGGCGGATACGATGCTTTTGTAAAGGCGCTGAAAAAGTGTCTTAAAACTTTCGGATTTTCCATGCCGAAACTGGTCGATTACGAGGTGCGGATCCCCCCCGGCGGCAGAACTGACGCACTGGTGGAAACCACCATCACCTGGAGTTTCGGCGGCAAGAGTTTCGTCACGACCGGAGTCGATTCGGATCAGCTGCTCGCCGCTATCGGTGCCACAGAAAAAATATTGAACATCATGGTAAAGTAAATGGCTGCTTTTTATATCATTTCCGGAGATGACGATTTTGCCCGCAAACGCCGGGTGAGAGAACTGTGTTCATCTCTCTGCGGCAACCCGGAACCGGAAGAGGATGAAACCGTCGAAATCATCGCCGGTGATGACCAAAGCGTAAAACCGGATGAAATGGCGGCGGCATTCGTCGAATCGTTGCGGACTCCGCCATTCTTATGCGAACGCAAGATCATCTGGATGCGCCACCACCCCGATCTCGATCTGCTGCTGGCTGAAAAATGTTCACAGGCGTACGCGGAACTGTTTTCGCTCCTCTCCTCTCCCCTGCCCCCGGAAGTCGATGTCATCATTGACGGCCCCGGGGTCGATCGACGCCGTTCAAAAGTAAAAGAGTTGAAAAATGCCGGTGCGGAAATCGAAATCTGTACCGCTGCAAAGGCGACTGATAAAGCCGCTGCCGAAAACAAACGGGAGATCATCAATAATTTCTGCCGCAAAAACGGCAAACGACTCACTCCGGATGCCCAGCAGTATCTGCTCGAAGTCGTGGGCGGAGATTCCGGTACCTTGACCAATGAGCTGGAGAAACTGAATTGCTATACCGGCAACGCTCCGGAAATCACACTGGCAGATTGTCAGGCAATCATCAGCCGCACCCAGGAGGCACTGAATTGGGAATTCACCGGAGCGGTGGTCGAAAACAACCGCGCCAAAGCATTACTCACCCTTTCCAAGTTACTCTCGCAAAAAGAGAACGGTATGGAGATACGGATGCTGTACAGTCTCTCCAACGAATATCAACGCCTGATACAGACCCGGCTGGCAATGAAACAACTCAATGTATCCAGAGCAAATCCCAATACGTTCAGCACCCTGCCGCCGGATGTAAAAGAACGTTTCCCGGATAATCCGCTGTTGAAAATGCACCCCTACCGGGCATTCAAGACCTGCGAAGCCGCAATGCGCTTTTCCGGAAATATGCTGGCTGAAAAACTCACCGCCATCCGCGATGCCAACCGGGCATTGGTTTCCGGCGGCGGAGATAACCGGATCCTGCTGGAACAACTCGTCTGCAAACTCTGCAAATAACGGGAGAGACATTGGAGAGACACGGGGGAAGGGAAAAACTTTTTTTCCCGGGAAAAAAAGTTTTTCCCTTCCCCCGTACCCCCATCCCTTTTCAAAAAAAGCGGGGTATTGGCCGCTCCGTTGTCGCGGCAAGACTATAAATTTATCATATCATTACTCACGAAGTGAGCGCTTCATGTTTGCCAAAGGCAAACGCTTCACATTGGGAAGCAATGCTTCTTATCTTACAGCAAAAACAATCCGATGCCGAGCAATGTCCATTCGGCGATATAACCGGCACGGCTGATGTTTTCCGCAGAGAAGCCATCTTCGGCAAATTTGCGGTTGTAAATGATAAATAACACACACACCGCGGCAATCACGCCGATCGTACCGAGGCGGCAAAAGATAAATCCAACTACTCCGATAAGCACGAGAGCCGCCCGGAAAATCATGATACTGCGCTCATTTACAGGAATAAATCTGATCTGACAATCATCGCTGCTGACCAAAGCCGCTTGCAGAGCAAACGCACCGGAAAGCAGAATAGCAAGATAAAATGTTCCCCCGGCAAGCCCGATAAAAAGCAGAATAGCGAACTTCAGCAACACCGGAAAAATATTCATGATGTTGCGGATAAATTCCCGGTTTCCTTCGTGCTGAAGTTTGCTGACGGCATAATTGCCGAACCACGCATCACCTCTGCCGGAATCTTTGAAACAGAGAACTGCCCAACTAAGCAGAGCAAACAACACCCCGCCGGCATGCGGATTGAAAATCACCGTGACCAGAGATGAAATCAACGCAACCAGGGCGCCGACCAAAAATCCAAGCAACGGAAAAGCCGCCAGAGTAAAAGAGGTTTCGCCGTTTCCGGAAGAACTGTTCCGGAAAATATTCTGCAGAGGCAAATCAAAGAGTTCGCCCCAGGCAAAGCCCATGGCATCGAGCAGATCTTTAAGCATTTTTTTCAATTTTCCAATACTCCTTTTCCATAAGGTCATGAATTTCTGCAGCAAGAGTTTTGCGCTCTTCATAACCGGAAAGATGCCTTTCCGGCAGGATATACATATCGATATCCACTCCGGCACAGCCGAGAGTGCGCCAAACGTGTACTCCGAAAGGAGTATCATCGAACCACGCAACATTATGTTCGCCTTTGCCGCGCAGATGGTAAAACAGCAATGTCGGCAAAATCGCAGTCCGGCTCTGCAATGCCGCGGCAAAAGGGGTGCTCTTAAAGGGGAGCAGCCCATGTTTGCCATCGGTACTGGTGCCTTCCGGATAGACGATCATGGATATCCCATGCTCCATTGTCGCCTTGAATTCTTCGGCGTAACGCGCGGACATCCGGGGATTCTTGCGGTCGATCCACACCGGACACCCCAGCGCGGTAAGCCAGCCGAAAAACGGCCATTTGCGAATTTCCGCCTTGGGCGCAAAACGAAGATTGAATACCGATCCGTGCGCCGGAATATCCAGATATCCGAGATGATTTGACACCACCAGAAAACCAGTCCCCTCCGGAACCGATCCATGCACATTCACCCGGATGCCGACGATAAATGCCGCTCCCCGGCTCCACCAGCGCGACCAGAATGCGCCCAGCCGAATCCGGCGCCAGCGGCCGAAAGTCAGGCTGAGCGAAACGGCGGCGGCAACCATCAGCACCGTACAGAACAATATCAGCGCAATGATCCGGAAACTCCGGCGGACTGCAGATATCATATCAACTCCATCAAAATATTGAATCGTACAATATATTAATTTAACTGTATAACAGTATGAAATCAAGTTTTATAGAAATTTTTCAATCAACTTTTTTCCGGCATTACCAGAATCGAACATCCGGCAACGTTGGAAAAAACCTTTTTCAATGCTGCTTCAAATTTCGCTCTGGGGTAAGAGCGGAGCATATCGCTTTTCTGCAGACAGACTCCTGCATCGAAACCGTAATAGTTTTCCAGCAGCGCACTACGCAGTAACAATTCCGGCTTGGCAAAATGCAATTCGCACTCAAAACCGGCACTGCGGCGGGCGGCTTCAAACTCCTCATCGCTGAATCGTCCGGCGGCGAGCCGTTCGATCTCAGCTTCAAACAGTTCCAACACCTGCTCCCCTGCCCCCGGAGTGGTCATCGCGTAGAAACTGACCATACCGGAGTGAAATCCGCTGGAAAAAGTCATGCCGACCGAATAACTCAACGCATTATCTTCCCGAACTGTCTTGAACAACTTTGAACCCAAACCGTTTTCCATCGATGAGAGTATTTCCAAAGCATTGACCGTATCGGCATCATCCAGAGCCGCGCCCGGGATCTCGCGAAGTGCGACTGTCTGTTCCCGTTTGAGCGAAAAGGTTTCGCGGCAGTGTGCCTCCGGGAAGTGCGGTTTTTCCGGCAGGCTTCCGGCACAGCCTTTGCAGAAATTCAATTTGGCAGCGAACTTCTCTGCCAAAGCAAGCGCTTCGGCAACCGAACAATCTCCGCCGATGGCAAGCGCCGCCCGGTCGATATCCCAGAGTGAACTGTAAAAGGCTTTCACATCTTCAAGCGTAAGATTTTGCAAATCAGCCTCGTTCCCGGAAGTTCCGAAAGCGTAAGGATGAGTGCCGTAAAGCAGTTTTCCCGCCCGGTCAAAGGCGGCCTTTACCGGATGTTCGGCACGGACTTTGAGTTGTTCGAGCAAATAGGTGCGTTCCCGCTCAAAAATCTCCTGAGTAAACACCGCATCCGCAAGAAGCGTACTGATAAATTCCATCGCCGGAGCAAATTTGCGCTTCGGCACACTGAAATCAAGCATCAACGAATTTCCTCCGGAGGAAACATCGATATCAATACACAATTCATCAAGACGCTTCAATACCGCCGTTTCGCCCATATCAGCAGTACGGGAGCAGATCATCGCGGCACAAAGTTGGGATATCCCGGCTTTGCCCGGTGCTTCAAAAATCGTCCCGCCGGGCAGGATCATGGAGAAACAGCACAGCGGCAGCGATTTATCCGGAGCAATGATCAGGGACAAGCCGTTTTCAAGTGAAGAAACTTTCAACTCTGGAGTTCCGGTGCTCCCGGGAGCCGGAACTTTCCGATTCTCCGGAACCTGACGCACTTTTATCCAGCGGTCACTGCCCAGCATGGAAGAAGCAATCGTTTTTATGGTATCGATATCGACAGCTTGAAGTTGTTCCACAAAGCGGTCGCCGGCGCCGGGATCTCCGGCATGATGGACACCCTCAGCGATTTCGGCAGCAACATTGAGCAGATTCCGCAATCCCCGCAGACGGTCGGCATACTGCTGACCTTTTTCCCGGTTCATCCGGGCGGCGCTGATTTTGCCGGCGGCACAATTTTCGAGGATTTTTTTCAGCTCTTTTTCGGCGCGGTTAAAGTTGCGCGGCTCACACTCCAGACTGACCCCGGCAAGCGACCGGTTGCCCAGCGGGAAACAGAAACTCCGGGCGGCAAGCGCAGAACGGCTGCCGATGACCATTTCCGCGTTGAGTACAGCCCCCTCTCCGGTGCCGAGCATGCCAAAGAGAATATCTGCCGCCGGAAGCAGCGGAGAACCGAATTCCGGAGCCTGCACACCCCACATCAACCGGGTCAGCGGGTCATTGAAAATCAGATCAGCCGACCTGCCGCCGGTCGGAACATTTTCCTGCGGAAGAACGATTTCCGCAAGATTTTTTCTCTGCCATGAACCGAATTTTTCGCCGATATATTCATAAACTTCTTCCACCTGCGCATTACCGACGATCACCGCGAAACTGCGGCCGGGAGTATAGCGCGCTTCATGATATTCCCGCGCCATATCACAGGTAACGCTGGAGATCAGTTCCCGGTATCCGATGACCGGATGGCGCAGCGGATGGGAAACAAACATGGTACGCAGGAATTTTTCCAACATCCGGGTAGAAATATTATCCATGGAGCGTTCACACTCCCGGAGGATGACCTCTTTTTCCCGGATGAAGCGTTCCGCCGGAAGTTCCGGGAAACGTACCATCGAACTCAACATATCGATTCCGGTGCGCCACGATTCTTTCGGCAGGGTCATCCGGTAGCAGGTGCGGTCACAACCGGTGTAGGCGTTGAGATCGCCGCCGAGAGCAGTCACCGTATCCGCAACAGCGTGTCCGGGATAGCCCTGACACCCCTGAAACAGCATGTGTTCAAGAAAATGCGAAAGGCCGTATCCAAGAAATTTACCCTCATGGATACTTCCGGTGGCTACATGGATCTGCATTTCCACCCCGGGACCGTTCCGGTGCAGAAAATAGAGCCGGAAACCGTTTGCCAATTCAAAACTGGCGGTATTTTTCAAAAAATCCATAACAGCAGCAGAACCTCAATCAATGGTAGAACAAAACGGTTCACGCCAGGAACATTCTTTCTCCGTAAGCGCCGGAACCGGTTCAAAATCAATATTGAAATCTTCCGGTGAATCATCTTCCGAAGCCGAAAGCAGATTTACCGAAATCAGCAGATAGACAACTTTACCCACATCCGAAGCCCGGCGCAAACCGAACTCCTGCAGTACCAGATGGGCAACTGCCCCATACTCTTTGATCGCCAGCGCCCTGGCGCCTTTGAGCAGTTCAAGAGCGGTAACATGCCGATGCGCAGGAAGTCTGCCGACAGTAAAATTCACCGCTTCCGCGACAAAGCGGTAAGCGTCGGCGGTATAAGCTGTTTCTCTTTCTGTTAAAAGAGCAATTTTATTTTCAAACTCACGATCCATAGATATCACTCATTCTTACTTTCAGCCCCCAGCAGAAAACCGGGGTTATTGCTGATCAGGTCACACAATTTACGCATCGCTTCAAGCATATCGTTGAGTTTGCTGATGCTGACCGCCAACTCCTGCCGGGTATCGGTGACTGCGGCAGAAACCTTGCGGATTTCGCTGGAGGTTTCCGGGAGCTGCATTTCACCTGCGGTTTTGGAAAGCTGATTCATCAAACTGCTTACGCCGTCAAGATTGCGGTCGACCTTGTCCACGATTTCACTCATGCGCCGTTCGCTCATGACCTTATTCAAAGTGGAGGTGGTTTTCTCCAGATTGGCAGTAAGTTTTGCGACATTGAGCATGGTTGTCTTGATTTCCGGCGCGGAAAGGGTGGAATTCAACTCCTTGAGCACTTCTTCAACTTCGTCGAAAATACCATCAAAGTTGACCTTGGACAACCGGTCGAGCGACCGGGTCATCGCCACCATCAAATCTTTGAAAGGTGAACCTTTGGACGGGATGAAGATATTTCCACTCTGCCGGACAACAACGGGAACTGCGGCGATTTCCGAACCGGGTTTTTCATAATAGTCCAGACTCACATACTTCATACCGGTGATACCGGCGAATTCCAGACGACAGCGCAATCCCTGTTCGATATCCTTATTGATAAACTCACGGAAATTATTTTCAGATGTCTCAAAGTCGCCGATGTCGCCCACACCTTGAAAGTGGTCAAGTTCGATTGCCATATCGACTTTGATAAGTTTATCGTTGGCAACGATGGTGATTTTACGGACGGAACCGACCTTTACCCCCTGATATTTGACTTCAGAACCGACACTCAATCCCTGAACTGATTCCGCAAACACCGAAGATATCAACGTCTTGCGGACAAAGACCTGCGAAAGTCCGAAATAAAACAGCATCAGAATAAACAACAGCAAACTCAATGCCACAAAAATACCTGACCGCAAACGGCTTTTACGCTCATTCATTATTATATACACTCCTTTTCAACAACAGCGGTTATGGGAAAGTCCACCCCGGTTGAGAAAATCTCTCACCCACGGGTCGTCACAATTTTTCAAAAGATATTCCGGAGAACCGTCAGCAACTATCGTCCGTCGTGCTTTGTCCAGCATCAATCCCCGGTCACCGATGGCGAAAATACTGTCAAGTTCATGGGTGATAACCACGACCGTTGCGCCGATGGTGTCGCGCAAATTCAGGATCAGACGGTCAAGGTCAGCCGAACTCAAAGGGTCAAGCCCGGCAGATGGTTCATCAAAAAACAAAAGATCAGGATCAAGCGCCAGCGCCCGGGCAAGTCCGGCGCGCTTACGCATACCTCCGGAAAGTTCCGACGGCATAAAATCTCCGAAATCGGCAAGTCCGACCAATTCCAGTTTTTTGCGGACGACCTCCATTCGTTCGTCCGGCGGCAGATCGGTATATTCACGCAACGGCAGTTCGACATTTTCCGCGACGGTCATTGAACCGAAAAGCGCTCCGCCCTGATAGGTGACTCCGAAACTCCGCATGATCGCCTTTTTTTCCTCTTCTGAAGCGGTCACAATACTGCGGTTACGGATAAAAACATCACCTTTCATCGGCTCATAGAGACCGATCAGGTGCTTGAGCAAAGTACTTTTTCCACAACCGGAACCGCCCATAATGCAGACGATTTCACCGGCGGAAATCGAAAAATTGAGATTTTCCAGCACGACACGTTCTCCGTATCCGATGGTAAGATCCTGAACTTTTATCACATTCTCTTTTGCCATGCTCACCACCCCGCAAAAGAAAAGAGTACCGTCATCACGGCATCCGAGATCACGACCAGAAAAATCGACATCACCACCGCTTTGGTGGCACTGCGTCCGACCCCTTGAGCATCTCCGCTGCCGGAGAAGCCGCAATAGCATCCGGCGAGAGTGATCAAAACAGCATAAACCAGACTCTTGGACAGACCGACCAGCATGCTTCCGGCATCAAGGACATCAATTGTCCGGGTCCAGTATGCGGCGGCAGGGATGCCGGAGACTGTCACGCCGACGGACATGCCGCCGAGAATACCGGCGGCATCGCCGCAAACACTCAAAAGCGGCATTGCCAGAATCATCGCACAGAGTTTGGGCAATACCAGATACCCCTCCTGAGAAATACCGAGAGTTGTCAATGCGGAGAGTTCTTCATTGACCTTCATAGTGCCGATTTCGGCGGCGAAAGCAGAACCTGCTCTGCCGGTGGCAATGATCGCCACCATCAGCGGGCCGAGTTCCTTGAGTACGGAAAATCCGATCAAATCAACCAGAAAAATCTCCGTTCCGACCTTGCTCATCTGGATCGCCCCCTGAATTCCCAGGACAACGCCCATCAGGTAACAGAGCAGCAGCACAATGAGCAGAGATTGACAACCGCAGAGGTCAAAGTAGTAAAAAAATTCCCGCCACCGGCGCCCCCGGCGGTGGAACAATTCCGGCAGGGCCTTGGTGACAGCACCGATGAAAACCAGAACTTCCACAGTCGGAGCAAGGATTTTTTTCAGGCGGTCCACCGTGATCATCTCCACACCGTTTTTCCGGGATCAAAACATCCGTCCGCCCCGGCGCTGGGGCTTCATTTTAGGTTCTTCAAGCATCAGGGCATACCACATCTCGTTGAATCCGGAGTTGCTGAAATGCTTGACTTTGCCGTTGACAAGATGTTCGATATTGTCGAGCAGCACCTGATGGTCGCTGAGTTTTTTTGCGTTGAGCAGAGCATCCAACGCCGACTTGGTGTCATCTTTTTTGAGTTTCATCCAGGCGTAAACACAGGCGATGAAGGCTCTGGTATCGCCGCGGAAGCGGCGGATGATCCGCTTGTAGAATTTATCCAGTCCGGCATCATTGGTACGGTACATGCGAACCATTTTCACCGCAACCGTCTGAGGGTCAAGCATCATTGCCTGCGGGAGCAGTTCATCGACCATCTTGTTGTCCTTGAGCTGGAAATAAAGCTGAACTTTCATCGAAGCGATCTGCTTTTTGAGCATCGGACTCCACTTGTAGAGCGATTTGAAATCGTCGGTGGCTTCCAGAGCGCGCAAAGTGGCATCACGCTGGATCTTTTCGATGATGGGGCGAACGCCATTCATACTGGACTGGGGGCGGCGGCTGAACATGTCCACCTGACGGTTGACCTTGTTCTGACCGTCTTCCATGATCTGCTGGATTTTAAGTTGTTTCGCCATACTGGCGCGGCGCAGCAGCAAACCGAGGATGACCCATCCGACCAGCATAAAGACAATACCGGTGGCGATTCCCCACCCGGTTCCCCACTGGGTATAAGCGCCGTAAGCGCTGCAAAAACCGATAAAAACGATTAAAAAAGTTCCCAACATGATAAAAACTCCTTGAGTTTAGCGTTTACGTTTACGCTGTTTGGCACGTTCTTTTTTGGCAAGTTTGGCAAGTTTCTTGCGTTTTTCCTGCTCTTTTTTGCTCAAACCGGCCGGCGCGCATTGGAAGCCGCCGCCGGGGACGAATTCCGGCATGGTTCCGCCCGCCATCATTTTGCCGAGCATGCCGCCGGGACGCATCATCTTGCGCATCATTTCAAACTGCTTGATAAATGAACTGACCGCTTCCGTCGGCATACCGCAACCTCTGGCAATACGCTTGCGGCGGGAGAAGTCCATCAGATCGGGGTTTTCACGTTCAGCCGGAGTCATGGACAAGACCATGGCTTCCATGCGTTTGAGCGCGCCGGTATCGACTCCGGACATCGCGTTGGAAAGCTGTTTTCCGCCGGGCAGAAATTTCAAGATTCCTTCCATACCGCCCAAACGGGAAATCTGCTTGAGCTGAGTGAGGAAGTCATTGTAATCGAACTGGTTCTTTTTAAGTTTGGCATAGAGTTTTTTGGACTCTTCTTCGTCGATTTCGGCGGCAGCTTTTTCCACGAGAGAGACGACGTCGCCCATGCCGAGAATACGGCTCGCCATGCGGTCGGGATAGAAGACCTCCAGAGCATCAAGTTTTTCACCCATACCGGCGAACTTGATCGGCACTCCGGTAACCTGACGGATGCTCAATGCCGCACCACCGCGGGCATCACCGTCAAGTTTGGTCAGGATGAAACCGGTAAGTTCAAGTGCTTCGTGGAAGTGCTTTCCGACCGAAACCGCCTCCTGACCGAGCGCGGCATCCGCCACCAGGAGGATATCATCCGGCATAACGGCCTGACGGATGCGGATGAGTTCCTGCACCATCATATCATCGATCTGAAGCCGTCCGGCGGTATCGATGATCACACAATCCATTCCCTGCGCCCGGGCTTCCGCGACGGCATCCGAAGCGATAGCGGCGACATTTACACTGGTGCGTTCAACGTGTACCGGAACCCCGATCTCCTTACCGAGAGTTTCCAACTGATCGATAGCGGCGGGACGGTAAACGTCACCGGCGACCAGCAGAACCCGCTTGCCGTCACGCTTGAGTTTGAGGGCAAGTTTACCGGCGGTGGTGGTTTTACCGCTGCCGTGGAGACCTACCAGCATGATGACCGAGGGACGGCTTTTGAATTCCAGTTCCCGGACACCGCCGCCGAGCAGTTCGACGATAGCATCATTGACCACCCGGACGACCTGCTGTCCCGGGGTAACGCTTTTCAGCACTTCCTGACCGATGCATTCGGCTTTTACCTTTTCGATAAAAGCGGAAACGACTTCGATATTTACGTCGGCCTCCAACAAAGCCAGCCGGATCTCCCGCATCGCATCTGCGATATTGGATTCCGAAAGGCGGCTCTCTCCACGCAGTTTCTTGAATACTGCGTGGAGTTTGTCACTCAGTGAATCAAACATCTAATTCCTGCTTTCCTTATTTATTTTATATTTTACATAAAGACACATTCATCTTTTAATATAACATTAATAATGCGCTTCGTCAAGATGCCTTAAAATTTTTCGATAAAAAATCATAGAATTCCCTCTCACGACTTGACAGGAAATAAAAAATCGTTTATAGTATATCGGATTATGATAACGAGAACGTCAAAAGAAGGATTTTTACCATGCCGACGCCCAAAATATCCGCTTTGCTCAAACTTCAAGCCCTCGATATGCGCTGCCGCGACCTCAAACTGCGCGCGACGTCCATCCCCAAAGAACTGGACAAGATCATCGCCCGCCGCGATTCTCTCAATGCGGCAACTGCCGCCGCCGCCGACAAAGTCAAAAAGATGGAACTTGCCATAAAAGCACGCGAAGGTGAGATCCAGACCCTCAACGCCGAAAGCACCAAACTCCAGCAGCAGTCTGCGCTGGTCAAGAAAAATAATGAATATCAGGCAATGCTCGCCGGTATCGCCCAGAATAAAGAAAAAATCGGCGCTATCGAAGAAGATCTGCTGATAAAATTCGATGAACTCGAAGTTATCAAAGCAGAAGCCGAACGCGTCCGCCGTACCAATGCCGCCGAATTGCGCGCCGCCCGGCAGGAGTTTGAAGAACTCCTCGGTTTCTCAAAAACCTGCGAAGCGGAAGTTGCCAAACTGATCAAGGAACGCCCCGCATTACTCTCCGGTATTCCGACCGATCTGCTTTCCCGTTACGAACGGCTGCTCAAAGGCAAAGATCAGGGCGCCCCGCTGGTTCAACTGGAAAACGGCTGCTGCGGCAACTGCCACATGCGGGTAACGCTGCAAACTTTGAACCAGCTTTCCAAAGGCGAACTGGAAAGCTGCGATAACTGTCAACACCTCATCTACACCGAAGATTGATCGGAAATATTTATGAGTGGTTTCTTTTCCTCCAAAGAACGGGATTTTGAAGAACTGGTCTACCGGGGCGTTGAATCCGACGAACTGGACTACAAAACCCACATGTCATGGAATTCCATGCCGCGCAGTGCCAAAGGTAAACTTTTGCGCCACCTGGTCGCATTTGCCAATACCCGGGGCGGTTATCTGGTCATCGGAGTAGGAGAAGACCAATTCGGCAACCCCAATTTGTACACCGGGGTCAGCGCCGAAGAAGCCGGAAGTTTCGATCCATCTGCCGTCGGCAATTTTTTGAACAGCTACGTTGAACCTGCCATCGACTTCACCATTGAACGTCCGATCATCCGGGGCAAACGTTACGTTATCTTTGTCATCAAACCGTTCAAGACCCTGCCTCACGTCTGCACCCACACCATTGAGGGAGAGATCCAAAGCGGAGTTTTCTACATCCGTACCGTTGAAGCTTCCAGCCGCCCGGCCCGCCGCGCGCTGGAAATGCAGGATCTCATCCGCCGCGCCATGCGTAACGAAAGAGAAACTCTCGGCAGAGTTCTGCGCGGCATCCTCTACGAAAACGGTTCCATTCCCTCCGGCGACAGCCATATCCGCTGTGCCGATGCCATCGAAGAGAGTGAACACTATTTCCGGCGCCGCACCTCCAGTTTCGATCTGCCGCAGATCAAATTCACCGTTGAACCGTCTCACTTTTCACCTGGAGAATTTTCGATCGAACAGTTGAAAAAAACGGTCTTCCAATCCCTGCGCCCGGATATCCGCTTTTTGCAGAAATCGGAAACCGAAGCACTGCCGACTCCCGGTTCATTGCGATACATCTCAACCAATACCAAACGGATGTGGCAATTTTTCGACACCGGGATATTCTGCTTTTTTGCAGTGATTTCCGAAGAAAAAGTCAACTTTGACGATATCGTTAAATTGAGCGCCGCTGCGGTGGAATTCTGTTCAAAACTCTACACCGCCTTGAACTGGCACGAAGAACTGCTTACGCTCCGGTTGGAGATCATCAATCCGGCCGCCGTAAAATTGATCGATTGCGGTCAGGATTTCACCTTTGATGCCAACGGGAACTGCCGTTCTGAAATCATCCGCAGTGCCGCTGACCTTGCCAGCGGCAAAGAATCCCACGCCGCCCGGCTCGCCTGTAAAATCGGCGAACAATACCACATTTGCGGCTCCAAACTGGAACGGCTTTACGAAGTTGTCACCAACTGTCTGGAGTCCAAATGATACGATTGCCGGATTTCCCGGAGCAGTTCCGGGATGAACATATTGCAGGAGAAGATTTTTCCGGGGATGATTGCGGATTCGATCTGGACGAATTCGCCGTCGACTACTCCCCCGATCCGGAACCGGAACTTGATCTGCACGAAGAGTGCCGCAAGTTTTTCTGTCCGGACGGCACGCTCTCTTCGCTCAACGCCATCAACGGCAGACCCACCGAAGAACGTCCCCAGCAGCTGGCAATGGCATCAGCCATCGCCGATGCGTTGCAAAAAGGCGAAAACCTCTGCATTGAAGCCCCCACCGGAGTCGGCAAGAGTTTTGCCTATCTGGTTCCGTTGATCTTCCGTTCCCAACTCAGCCGCCGTCCGGCGCTGATTTCAACGGAAACGATCAACCTCCAACAGCAATTGATCGAAAAAGACCTCCCCTTTCTCCGCGAAGCAACCGGAATAAACTTTCGCGCCGCTCTCGCCAAAGGACGGCAGAACTATGTCTGCCGCCGCCGTCTGGCGATGCTTTCCGGAGATCAGCGCGATGCCCTGCTCCCGGTGCCGTCACTGCTGCTTGATACCGAAAGACTGATCCGCAATCTGGAAAACGGCATGGATGGCGAGCGCGGTTCTGCCGGAGACACTATCGACCCATCGGTGTGGAATCTGGTCTGTTCCGAAAGCGGGAACTGCGCCGGCCCCAAATGTGAATTTTACCGCAACTGCTACTATTTCAAGGCTCGCCGCCAGTGGGATGAAGCGGATATCGTCGTTGCCAATCATGCGCTGTTCCTGACCGACCTCGCCATCCGCTACAGCAACGGCGGTACCTCCGGGGCCCTGCTCCCGGATTACGGAGCCGTCCTCATTGACGAAGCCCATTCACTGGAAAACAATGCCGCCGAATACCTCGGTTTGCGGATAACCCAGCCCGGTATCGTCGGGATGCTCAACCGGCTTTTCAATCCGGAAAAAATGCGCGGTTTACTCATGCGCCCCGGAAACAACCTCATGCCGGAACTGCGGATGCTCACCGCTTCGGCCAGAGATGAAGCGTACGGATTTTTCGCGCCCTACACCGAACTCATCCGCCGCAGTCAGGATAATGCTCTGCGCTTGAAAAACACCGCCGACGAATACCCTGACCGCCTCACTCCGGCACTGACTCAACTGGGCAGAAAACTCGATGAACTGCTCGAAGATATCGAAGACAACTCTTTCCGTACGGAACTTGAAGGCGCAAGAGAACGCTGCCGCAGTACGATCGACAGCATCAACACCTTCACCCAACGCATCATGGATGATGCCGTATACTACATTGAAGAAAACGGACAATCGGCGAATCTTTTTGCTTCGCCGCTGAATATTCCTGAACTGCTCAACTCGATGCTTTTCAACGGTACTTGTCCGGTAATGCTGTGCAGTGCCACCTTGACGGTTCGCAACTCATTTGATTACTTTGTCAGCCGCACCGGATTCTCCGGCGGCAGAATGATCCGGCTGGATTCGCCGTTTTCGCCCGATCAGGCGCGGGTGATCATCCCCAGAAATCTGCGCGACCCCGGAGATGAAGATTATCTGTCAACCCTGGTTTCCCATATCCGCGAAAATGTAAAATTGACCTCCGGCAAAGCGTTTGTGCTTTTCACCAGTTATCAGGCGTTGAGTTACTGCGCCGATGCACTCAAGGATGAATTCTGCGACAACAACTGGCGCTTGCTCGTTCAGGGCGGAGAACTCAGCCGCAACCGGATGCTGGAAGAGTTCCGCAATGACATAAATTCGGTGCTGTTCGGCACCGACAGTTTCTGGACCGGAGTCGATGTACCGGGGGAAAGTTTGAGCAACGTCATCCTCACCCGGCTGCCCTTTGCTTCTCCCGGTCACCCGCTGATCGCCGCCAGGCTGGAACGCATAACGGCTTCCGGGAAAAGTTCGTTTGCCCACTACAGTCTTCCGGAAGCGGTCTTGAAATTCCGGCAGGGCGTCGGCAGACTCATCCGGAGCCGGAGCGACACCGGCTATATTGTGATACTCGATCCCCGGATCATTTCCAAGGGGTACGGCAGAGCGTTTCTGGATTCGATACCATACAAAATAATATAACTTCAAGAACTGAAAAAATGAAAAAACATCTCGATCTCTGGAGAAAATTATTCTCTCCCGCCGATAAAAAGAAATTTATGGCGATCGTAATGCTGATGGCTATTGCCGGAATCATGGAAATGGCCGGAGTGGGACTCCTCGCCGGAGTGATAACGCTCTTTCTCGCACCGGAAGGCGAATTTCAGGATATGATCTATCAGAAATTCTGCAGTTTCTTCCCCGGTATTTCCCACGGAAATTTTATTGTATGTGCCGTCATTGCGGTGGTCTTGCTGATGATTTTCAAAAATCTCTTTTCACTTCTCATCATCGCATTGCAGACCAGATTTCTGCGCCGGCGCCAGAGCACGATCACCTGCCGTCTGCTCAACACCTATATCAATGCCGACTACCGTCACTACATAATGAATTCCGCCGACCGGTACAACGGCGCTGTCGAACGGCTCAAACGGCTGTTTGACAACTTTTTTCAACCGGCACTCCAACTGCTTGCCGATGCTATCGTGATCTTCGGTCTGATGCTGATCGCGCTGCTGATGCTGCCGGGAACCGCGATCATCACGATGGCGACGGTGCTGGGCGCAGCGTGGCTGATCAACAAAGCATTCCAGAAACTCAACAAACGTCTGGGAGATAAGCAATATCATCAGGAAGTAAAAGAGAACAAACTGCGGCTTAATGTGCTTTTGGGCATGGAGCAGATCAAAATCTCCGGAACCGGAGAATACTTTTCAAATCGCTTACGGGAATTGAACTCCGATATCTGCCGCCGCTCCGGGACATTGTATATTCTGGGGCAGATCCCCCGGCTTTCGCTGGAATCAGTCGCGCTGATACTGCTTTGTGTGATCTTTGTCATACTCATTGTTTCCGGGGGAACACCGCAGGAGATCCTGCTGGTATTCACTGTGATCGCGGCCTCGATGGCGCGGATGCTTCCGGCATTGAGCCGGGCACACTACAATCTGACCCAGTTGAAACAATACGGAGTCCTGCTGGAAGAGTTGACCGGAAATCTCACCTCCATCCCGGCTGAACTCAACTCCGCCAGCGCAGATGCACCCGACTTTGCTGGAGATATCGTCATCGAAAATCTGAATTTCGCCTACACCCCGGAACTCCCGGTGATTTCAAACTTGAACTGCACATTCAAATACCGGGAAATCACCGGTATCGCCGGACGTTCCGGTATCGGTAAAACGACATTGCTCAATCTTATCACCGGATTGTTCAATCCGGCATCCGGAAAAATTTCCGCCAACGGGAATGATATTTCCGGCAACGCATTGCTGTGGAGAAAACAGATCGGTTTTGTCCCGCAGAATGTATTTATTTTTGATGGCACTCTCCGGGAAAACATCGCCCTGGGCATCCCGGAAAATGAGATCGACGATCAAAAGATATCTTCGGTGCTCAAGTGCGCCCAGTTGCCGGAATTTGCCGATGATCCGGCAATGCAGCTCAATTCCAACTCCGGACTCTCCGGCGGTCAGCGTCAGCGTATCGGCATCGCCCGGGCACTCTATCGGGATCCCGGCGTACTCATTCTCGATGAAGCGACCAGCGCTCTGGACGGAAAGACGGAAAGCGGAATACTGGAACTTCTGGATTCTCTGCGCGGGAAAAAGACGGTGATCGTGATCAGTCACCGAAAGGAAACGCTGGATATCTGCGATACACTCATCGATCTTCAGCAAAACGCCGGATAATTACTTGCGGATGGCTCCGACTGTAAATATCACATCCGAACAGATATTTGCAGAAATTTTGTTGACGGCGGCAATAAAAAGGTCTTTGGATGGAGCCAATTCAGCGATCAGCACGCTGTGTTTCACCTCAACGACAAGTTTACCATCCCGCAGGGATTTGGGATTTGTGTATGCAGAAAAACAACCGCCGACCAACTCTTTCCAATGAGTTTGCAATCCGGCGATAACACTGATGTTGTTGCGCTGATCCGGTTCAAGCAGAACCTTGTCAATAATATTCGCTATCGGCTCCGGCTGACAGGTGTGAGCGGCGATCTCTACATCGGCACGCTCATTGCCATACCACAATGCGAGCAAATTATGACGAATCCGGCGTTTACCGTAGGAACGCGCCGGAATTCTCAATGAAAAATTTTCTTTTTCAGCAGATTTTTTCATCAGATATTGATGTCAGCGCCGATCATATACGCCGGCAGTAAGAGGGAGTGCAAAATCAATCTTATCGGAGCAATAACTCCGCCGCGGATCACATGTTTCACCCCGGTGCGGAAGCGCTTGAAAGGCGCACCGATGGTCATCTCCAAAAGCCCGAGAGGCAGATAAAGTATGTGAAAGGCATCCCGGCTGATCTTGATAAGTCCACGCCCGGTACCAATTACGCTTTTGATAATATAAGGTTTGGCAATTTCGGCGGCTTTGACTGCTACCGGAGCCAGAATCATCAAAGTAATCGGATCGATTGCCCGAGCCTTCATCGCACCGAACGGCAGGACAAGGACAGCGACCAGAAGGATCATTATAAATTTTTTCATCCCCAACATCTGCATTGTAAACACCCTGAATCAAATTTGAATGCTGTTTCTGCTTACTATACACTCAAAATGTGATTATGTCCAATCTTTCAACGGATTATTGCTGAAATTTCTTTCAACATGGCGATCGCCGCATCCGGACGGGCAAGATTTGCCGCTGCTTTTCCCCGATCTTCCAGATTTTTCCGGTCGCCGCAAATATCGTTTTGCAGTAATTCCGAGGCTTTTTCCACGGTGAAACCACTGTTGCGGACGATGACTGCGGCGTTGTTGCGTTCAAAATATTCGGCATTGTCCTGCTGATGTCCTTCCGAAGCGTAGGGGTAAGGAATCAGGAAAGCACCTTTGCCGAAAAGTGCCAATTCGGCAAGTGTACTGCCGCCGGAACGGCAGAAAACGGCGTCTGCCGCACCGAGAAAATACTCCATACGGTCGCTGGATTCCAACAGCAGAACCGGAAAATCGGCTTGAGCGTACAACTTTTCAGCTTCGGCTTTTTTACCTTTTCCGCAAAGGTGAAGCACCTGAAAATTCCGTTCCCGGCACTGCATAAATGCCTGCGGCAGGATCGAATTGAATACCGCCGCCCCCTGACTGCCGCCGAAAACCAGTACGGTGGTCAGATCTTCTTTGAGATCACAGGCAAAGAGTTCATTGAGCATCTTCAATGCTTCTGCACGGGAAATTGAATACTTCTCCAGCAATTCCGGGCGCACCGGCATTCCGATATCGACCACGCGACAGCGGCACTTATCGGCATTGACCGCCGGGAATCCCGCCCCCAGCACCCTGGCAAAAAGCGTTGCCCAACGGTTCGCTCTGCCGATACGCGCGTTGCCGTCATGCAAGGCGATCGGCACCCGGTGCAATAACGCGGCACTCAAGACCGGAACCATCGAAAATGAGCCCATTCCCAAAACCGCCTGCGGTTTGAATTCTTTGATGACCCGCCAGGATCGCACACATCCGGAGATGCTTCCGGTGATAAATTTAACCGGGTTGCGTTTCAGAGAGGGCATCATCGGAAGCGCGATGGCTTCGATACCGCACGCGGCGGCGCTCTGCACTTGAGCTGCCGAATTCACTCCGGACAACAGCAGCAGCACCTTACCGCCCTGCTGCTGAAAAGTTCTGGCGATACTCAATCCCGGGAAAAAGTGTCCTCCGGTTCCGCCGCAACTTATGATCAAACGTTTTAATTCCCCCATTTTCAGAACCCTCCATCCAATTCATCATCATCTTTACGGCGAAAGAAATTCCGATATCCCGGATTGTCGCTGTAGGCGGCAATCGAGATCAGAATTCCGGTAGCGATCAGGCATCCCATAAGATTACTGCCGCCGTAACTTATAAACGGTGCGGGCATTCCCTTGGTCGGAAAGCACCCGGACATCGCACCGAAGTTGATCGCCGCCTGAAGCATCACCCCGGCAGTCAGCGCCCATCCCAGAAGCATTCCGCAACGGTCACGGGATTTGAGAGCGATCCGGAGCGCAAAATATCCCCATAGCGTATACAATATCAACACTGCAAGAATACCGACAAAACCCAACTCTTCACCCACGATAGCAAGAATAAAGTCGGTCTGCTTCTCCGGCAGATAGTCCGCCTTGAAACGGCTCTTGGTAAGCCCGACCCCGAACCAGGAACCGCTGCCCAGAGCCAGAAGCGAAAACCACAACTGCATTCCCTGATCACTCTGATAGCGTTCCGGGTCAAAAAAGATCGTCATTCGAGCCCAGCGCATGGCGTCAAAAGCCTTGATGCACCACACAACGATCGTGCAGAATACCATCGGGATCACCCAGTAGAGCCAACTCAATCCGGCAACAAAAATGGTAACAAACGACATAGCGCCGACAAGAGCGGTGGTACCGAGATCGTTTCCGAGCCAGATCAGCCCCATAATTCCGGCGACCACGCCGCCCAGCACCCAGATACCGTTACGTTTTTTGCGCCAACTGGCAAAGGTGCGGATGTTTTCAGAACAGTACCAGGCGACAAAAATCGCCACGGCGATCTTTGCCATTTCCGAAGGCTGAAAGGTGTAACCTGCCAGGTGGATCCAACGGTGTGCGCCGTTGACCGCTTTGGAACAGCGCGCCCAGAGCAGCAGTAACGAAACTCCTCCCAGCAACCAGTAGGAAAGCCGGCTCAACAATTTGTGCCCCATGAAAAACGCGGTAAGTCCGCTGACACATCCGAGGATCGCCCAGATAAACTGATTGCGGAAAAGCGAAGCGGTTTCCCTGCCGTTGAAATGGCTGGTTGCGGAGTTGATCATCATCAAACCGAAAGCGGTGAGGATGATCGTCGTCAACAGCAGACCGAGCGCATCGCCGAAAGAGTTTGGCAAAGACTCTTCGACATCACTGTTTTCGATGACGATATCATCATTGGCTGCCTGTGACGCCAGTTGTTCAAGATGGCTGCGAGAACTCTTTTTCATTTCAGAGCGCCACTTTCTGACCGGGGAGGATCGCTTTCAAACCGGTTGCCGCAACCAGAGCGGCGGCATCGGCATCGTCGCAGACAAGGCGGGGGTCGATTTCGATCTCCGCGTTACAGGAACCATCGGCGTTGCGCGGGATGTCGACACCGCAGGCGGCAAGGCGCCGGGCATTGCGGTCAGAGATCATCCGGCGGCAGCTTTCCACAGAATCGACTCCGGTGAGGTTTTTGGTGGGGGCAAAAAGTTCGTTGCGGTCGCCTTCAAAAAGGATGACCTTTTCGGCAAGCGGGAGAGCATCGAAAATAAAGGATTCCAGTTTGACACCGTTGTTGTCGGCAGGGGTGCAGAGTTCGCCCGCATCATTGATGGAAGCAATTTTTTTATCAGCACGGTGCCAGGGAAGCTGCAGGGAATTTCCGGCGGTGAGGCGTTCAATATAGTTCCGGGAAAAGACGTGGATGGCGGGGCTTCCGGCGGAGTATTGCAGAGAACCGTCGGCGTTGCGTTTTTCGGCAAGTTCTGCGGGCAGATCGCTGTATTCGATGATCATCGTCCGGCCGCAACTCATGCAGAAGTTACCCAATTTTTCAAAGGGGCCGGTCTTGGAAAGGACAATGGCGCCGACTTCAGCATTTTCCAAAGCCAGGAGACCGGCAAAACGGGGAGAAACCACCGGAACCAGCGGATTATCCACCTGAAAATAGGAGACGATCTCCGTACCATCCTGCTTCATCTTGTCCAGCGCACCGGAACGGCGGAGCGCCAGCAGAGTTCCACCGTGACCGTCCGGGGAAAGCGCCAGAGAGGATTTTGAACTCATCAGCAGTTTGCCGTCCAGACCGAAAGCGGGCATCGTACCTTGAGTGAAAAAGAACAGATCCTTTTCGGCAAGTCCGAAAAAGTTGTGTGCCTTGAAGAAGTTTTCCGTTGCCGCCCGGTTGATCGGACTGGTCATGATGTACCACGGAATGGAGCAATTGTATTTTTCGCTCAAACGGAGAATGGATGAAGCAAAATATTCAAAGAGTGTCCGGTTACTGACGGGGCCGATGGGATAGGTTCCCTTGGGGGCATCGAAGCCCAACCGGGTTCCCTGCCCCCCGGCGACGGTAAGACAGCAGATTTTGCCCTGTTTCAAGAGTTCGATGCCGCGGGCATCGGCTTCGGCATAGCGCTTTGCCATTCCGGCATCAGAAATGCGGAAATAGCCGGCTGGCGCGAGATCATCGGGGATGGCGGTTTCCGGGCGTTTGACCACATATTCAGCGGCAAGCGCGGGGAGAGATTCCCAGTTGACCGCCTCGAGCTGGGATTTCAGATTTTCCTGATCGTCATAGGAAAGTTCATCAAAGAAACGCAGGACATGCTGCTGTCCGGCAGCGGTGATGCGAGCGATCAATTCAGCAGATATTTCAGCCATGTTTTTATCTCCGTAGGGGTGGTTAAATGTTCATAAGCAAATATAATATACTTTAGTATAAATTTCCAGATAAAAAATAAAATTTTTCAACATTTAACCACTCGCAATCCATTTTCGAAAAAAGCTGGGGTATTATTTACGGTGCAACGGCGTATGGGCGAAAAAGAAACGGACGGTAATATCAAAACACCACAGCGCCAGTTGAAAAGATTTCAGTTTTCTGAAACCGCCGCCTTGAAATAAAAGTTGTCCGTTTTCACTTACTGTCCGTATCCAGTCCGTTATCGTCCGCAGAAGTCCGTTATATTTCCAATAATATATCGAGGTACTGCTCTTTTCGCAAATAAAGCCGCTTTTCTTTTTGACAAATCACTTAAAACATGCTATTTTAAGTTGGAATTAATGAAATATAAGGAAAACTTTTTCATGAAAAAATTGCTTCTCTCAACTTTATTGCTTTGCAGTGCTTCCGCCCTGCATGGCGCAACGCCCCTGCCGGCGGGACTCACCGGATACAAATGGGATATCCGCGAACTCAATACCGCGATACTTTCCCCGGCTCGCATCGCGGCGGTTGTCAGCACCAAGTGGATAGTCCCCGCCGACTATTCAAAATACTCTGCCATTTACATTGGCGAAAGATTGCGCGGTTTGGGCAGCGATGCCAACTGGAATTCTCATGAAAAAATCGATCTTGTACTGAACTACCTGCGTAACGGCGGCACCATCATCGTTTCCGGAAACACCCCGGCGGAACTGCTGGATGCCAAAGAATTCCCGGAACAGTTTACCGCCATTTTCGGCTTCAAAACGCTTTCCTCAGTCGCCGATCCGAAAGGTCTTAAAATCAAAGGCAATCCATCGCTCTTTCCGCTTGTCATCAGAAAAGCGGCAAAAGATCCTGCGGAATCTTTGCAGATAAACGGCACGGTCAGCACCGCAAAAGGCGAATTCCCGGTCATCACCGCTTTCGCCGTCGGCAAAGGAAAAATGATCTGGATAGCCCCCTGTTACAACCGTTTTCAACTTGATTGCAAAAAGGCTGGTCTGGAGATGGGTATTCCCGATGACCGGGGAATCTACGTCCTGACCGGCGAAGGAAAAACCCTTGAAGCACTCAACGAACTCTACACCGGAACTTTCAAAGCCATCCCCGCAATCAAACATCTGCCGCCGCTGGAAAAGTGGGACAACAAGCCGCTCGGCACCCCCGGCAACTTGACCTATGATGGCAAATTCACCAAAAAAGCGGAACTGGTTTCCACCCGTCCGGTCTGCGCTCCCGGCATAACACTTTGCAAAGACGGCAAACTTGCCGTGATCTACGCCCCGGCGGATCAGAATCTTATCGCGCTTGCCGGAGAGTTGAAGTACCACCTGGACAAAATGACGGGGAAATCTTTCACTATCACCGATAAACTTCCCGCCGCCAGTCAGCCGGCAATCATTTTCGCAGATTCTGCTGTCGCCAAAGCGTACGGCATCGACACCGGTAAGTTTGCCCGGGATACCATGCTGCTTGCCAGAAAAGGCAATCATCAATTGGTAAGCGGTAAGGATTGCGGAATTTCACAGGCGCTGACCTACCTGCTTGAATCCATCGGCTGCCGCTATCTCTGGCCCGGGGTTGACGGCAAGATCATTCCCCGCAAGACTGAACTCATCCTCCCCGAACTCAACAAATGCCACGCCCCCCGGCTGCTCATCCGCAACATCCGCGAAAACATCACCATGAACAGCCGCGCGCTTGCCAGCATCTACATTTTCGGTCTTACTCCGGAAGATTATTACGGCCGTTACCAGAAATTCACCAGCGATGCTCCGGGCAACCGGGGATTCTTCCAGTGGCACGGTTTGAACGATACCGAAAAGACCACCGGTTGGAAACAGCAACCGGAACAAGCCTATGAATGGGGACACTCTTTCAACGACTTCCATCTGCGCCACGGCCGCAAGCACCCGAAATTTTTCGCACTTCAGCCGGACGGTAAACGCTATGCCATGCAACGCCCGCGACTCTGCCACTCCAATCCGGAACTGCTGGACACGATCGCAGCGGAACGAATCGCCAAATTCCGCCAGTATCCCCACAAGATCGCGCTTTCGCTCTGCCTGAGTGACGGCGGATACAGCAGCATGTGCCTCTGCGGAAACTGCCGCAAACTCGACCCGGTCAACGCTCCGGAACGCAAATTGACCATCTTTCATCCCTCCCGCAAGGATGTCCCCTATGTCGAATTCACCGACCGCATCGTTGCATTCAGCAATGCCGTCGCCGAACGGGTGCTGAAAGTTCTGCCGGACAAGAAATTCACCATGTACGCCTACAGCAGCTATGTCAAGCCGCCGGTAAAGGTCAAACCTCACCCCTCCATTATCATTCTCACCGTGGACGGACTTTATGTGAGCGATGCCAGTAGAGCGGCGATGCACAAATCTATCGCATCATGGGTCAAGTTCGGCAATCCGCTGTTGTGGCGTCCCAATGCGCTGCAGGGCCACCGCTACATGACGCTGCCGCAGAACCACGCCCGCCGGATGTTCAACGACGTTGAACTCTACAAGGCAAACGGTCTGATTGGAACCGACTTCGACGGACTGGAAAAGAACTGGTCTTGCAAAGCGTGGATCTACTACGCCCTCTGCAAAGCCCATTGGAACAGCGATCAACTGAACTACGATCTGATCATGGACGATTTCTGTGAAGCAGGCTTCGGCCCCGCCGCTTCCCACATCAAAGCCTATCTGGACAAACTCGAAGCGCTCACCGATGCCGCCGCCGCCCGCAACAAAGGACTCGGCCACAGCACCGATTATGCAAAGGTCGTGGACGAAAAAGCGGTCGCGGAACTCAATGCGATCATGGATAAAGCAATTGCCGCCGCCGCCGATGCTCCGGAATACCTCAAGCGGGTAAAATTCCTGCAGGAGGGCTTGAAGTATGCGGGCCTCAACCGGAAACTTTTCGTTGCCCGCGAACAGAAATCTCCGGATTATGAAAAATATCAGAAAGAGTTGATGGAACTGGTAAGAAGCCACGTCCTTCAGAATCCGATGATCATCGGCCCTGCCGACACCGGATTCTACAACACCCACATCCCGCGCCAGCTCCGCAGTAAAGCCAATCGGGCCGCCGAAGAGTACCTGATGAAAAACAATATGGAGCATCTCATCAAACGCTGACAGTGGTTTCAAACAACGTGCCGCTCCGTCTCCTGCGCGCGGCACGGCAAAGATTTTTCAGCGCTGATTTTCACGGTAATTTTTCATGATTGCCGTGACATATTTTCGGGTTGAAACAATCTTGATCCGGGGGATAACTTCGCCGTCAAAGGTGTCCGGCTTACAAAGATTGGCATTTTTTGCCCCGGCATTGTATTCAATGAGAGCCAACTCCGTACCGCAACGGTAACGCCGCCACTTTTTCAAAGCGCGCGCCAGATACCAGCAGCCGATGTTGATATTCATATCGATACGGTAGAGTTTCCAGGCGGGCGGACACTTGACCCGGTGGATTCGCGCCCACTCCTCCGGCGCGCCGGGAGTTCCGGGCGGCATCAATTGCATCAAGCCGATCTCGCCTGCCCTGCCCCGGGCAAATGGATTGAAACTGCTTTCCTGTTCAATGACTGCACAAACCAGCGCCGCCGGAAGTTTGTGCTTGAGTGCAAAACGATTGACTTCAGTGATGATCTCAGCACGGGAAGCCCGTACACTGGCAATCCAGATGGTCACGACCGCAATCAGCACAGAAAGCAGGACTGCGGCAGTGATTATCAGAAGTTTTTTATTTTTTTTAACGCGGCGTTTCATCGGCAATCAAAAAAACGCCCGCACAACGGATATTGCACAGGCGTTTGATCAACATTCAGGAATTATTCCGCTTTTTCAGCTTTTTCCTGCATCTTTTTGGGCAGCTTGATCTCGATATGGAGTTCACGCAGCTGCTTGAGGGTAACTTCGCCGGGGGCATTCATCATCAGGTCTTCCGCCTGCTGATTGAAGGGGAATGCGATCACTTCGCGGATATTGGGTTCATCCGCAAGGAGCATCACCAGACGGTCAACTCCCGGAGCGATACCGCCGTGCGGGGGCGCACCGAGTTTGAAGGCATTGATCATGCCGCCGAACTTCTCATTGACCACTTCCGGACCGTAACCGGCGATTTCAAACGCCTTATACATGATTTCCGGACGGTGGTTACGGATGGCGCCGCTGGAAAGTTCGATACCGTTGCAAACGATATCATACTGCCAGGCGAGAATATCCAACGGGTCTTTGTTGACCAGAGAATCCATACCGCCCTGCGGCATGGAGAACGGGTTGTGGGAGAAGATGATCGCACCGGTTTCTTCATCGGTTTCAAACATCGGGAAGTCAACGATCCAGCAGAATTTGTAGACGTTGGGATCGATCAGTTCCAGTTTGCGGCCGAGTTCAGTGATAACGGCACCGCCGACTTTGGAGACCAGTTTCTCCTTGTCCGCGAGGAAGAAGAGGGCATCGCCGTCTTCCACACCGCCCTGCTCTTTGAGGGCGTCGATGGTTTCGCGGGAAAGGAACTTGACGATCGGGCTCTTTTCAGTACCTTCGCTCCAGATGATATAAGCCATACCTTTGGCACCGTTTTCCTGGGCAAAGGCGATCATATCATCGAAGAACTTACGCGGTTTACCGGCAACTTTGGGAGCCTTGATGGCGCGGACAACGCCGCCGTCAGCGACGGTTCCGGCGAAAGCCTTGAAGTCGCAGTTACGGAAAAGTTCGGTAACATCGATCATTTCCAGCGGGTTGCGGAGGTCCGGTTTGTCGCTGCCGAAGCGGCGGATGGCTTCGCGGTAGGGAATACGGACAAAGGGCGGACGGGTGAAATCTTTTTCAGAGAATTTGTCCATGATATTTTCCAACAGTCCTTCGACCACGCCGAAAATATCATCCTGTTCGACAAAACTCATTTCCATATCCAGCTGATAGAATTCACCGGGACTGCGGTCAGCACGGGCATCTTCGTCGCGGAAGCAGGGGGCAATCTGGAAGTAACGGTCAAAACCGGAGACCATCAGCAGCTGTTTGAACTGCTGGGGAGCCTGCGGCAGAGCGTAGAACTTGCCCGGATGCAGACGGGAGGGCACCAGATAGTCGCGGGCACCTTCGGGGCTGCTGGCGGTCAGGATCGGAGTCTGGAATTCGGTAAATCCGATACCCTGCATATAGTTGCGGATAGCAGCGATGACCTTGCTGCGGAGCAGGATATTTTTGTGAAGTTTCTCTTTGCGCAGGTCGAGGAAGCGGTATTTGAGACGCAATGCTTCGGGAGCACCGTCATCTTTGGCGACGAGGAAGGGGATGACTTCCGCTTCGCCGAGCATTTCCATACCGGTAGCGGAAACTTCGATCTCTCCGGTGGCGAGTTTGGTATTGACCGTTTCCGGGGTACGTTCAACGACCGTACCGTCAAACTGGACAACGCTTTCCACGCGCCATTTGTCCAGCGCCTGATAGAAGTCACGTTCCGGGTCGATGACCACCTGGGTCAGACCGTAGTTATCACGCAGGTCGATGAAGATAACGCCGCCATGGTCGCGGACGCTGTGGATCCATCCGGCGATGCGGACGCTCTTACCGGCATCGGCGCGGCGGAGTTCGCCGCAGGTATGAGAACGATACATAAGAAAATCCTTTCTGTAAAAATATGTTCAAAAAATTGTTTATCGTAATAATATAGCACGCAACTGCATTGATTTCCATATCTGAAAGCAAAAATTTTTCCGGAAGATCACCGGAAGGCATTCGCGTAAGCGGCAAGGGCGCCTGCCGCCTTTTTAAGATTGTCCCCGGTGTGTTTCAATGCACCATCGAGCGTACAAACTCCGCGGGAAATACTGAAGCATCCGGCAAAAAGTTTTTCCAGATCAGCACAACCGCCTTTCAACGCTCCGGAAAGCAGTACTGTCGGCACACCGCGCTCCTTTGCAGCAATGGCGATTTCTGAACAGAGTTTGCCGCAGGCGGTCTGATCATCACTGCATCCTTCTCCGGTGATAACGAGGTCGGTGCCGGAAAGTTTTTCAAAAAATCCGCTCTCTTTCATCACCAGTTTGGCTCCGGATTCCATCCTGCTTCCGATGGTGCGGAGCGCAAAGCCCAAACCTCCGGCGGCACCGTCACCGGAACACATCCCGGAATCATTATGCAATGCGGCAAAATATTTCAAATTATCATCGAGGATCTTCACCATCTCCGGCGTTGCCCCCTTTTGCGGTCCGAAGACCGCCGCAGAACCGTTTTCACCGCAGAGAATATTGTTGACATCACAGGCAACCACGATTTCAACACCGTCAAGGAGTCCGGACAACGCAGCGCGCTCCATCCGGACGATTTTTTTCAAATCTCCACCGCCGATTCCCGGCGGCAATTCAGCGCCTGAAGCATCAAAAAAACGGCATCCCAGCGCCTGAAGCATACCGGCACCGCCATCGACAGTTGCGCTGCCGCCGATACCGATGATGACCTTGCGGCATTTATGAGTGGTCAAAAGTTCTTTAAGCATGATACCGACACCGAAAGTGGAGGCTTTCAGCGGATCAAGTTCATCAGCGCGCAAAAGTTCGATGCCGTTGGCTTCGGCGCTTTCCAGAATGGCACAGCCGTCGACGATCCCGGCTCTGCCGGAACGCGGACGCATGAAAGCGTCAACCGTCGGAATCTCCAGAAATCGCCCCTGCCCTGCCAGAGTGAGAGCATCACACAATCCTTCGCCGCCATCGGACATCGGAAGTTTTATCACCTCATCCTGCGGACGGACTGCGAGCCAGCCGTCGGAAACCGCCTGCGCGGCGAACTTCGCCCGCAGAGCATTCTTGAATGAATCAACTGCAACAATGATTTTCATACGCTCACTCCACTGTGTTCAATGTTCCGATAAACGCCGCGGCATTGACCAGACCGTGCAGCAGCACCGCCGCGCTCAAATTGCGGAATTTCAGATAAGCGAACTGGAATCCGAGTCCCAGAATAAACAATCCCGGCAATCCGGCAGCAAAAAAGTGACAGAAACTGAAAAGCAATGCCGTTCCGAAAAATGCCGTACCCATCCCAAATCGCAAAAGCGTACCGTAGACGATCCTCCGGAAAAGCAGTTCTTCCATCAGCGGAGTCGCCACGCACAAAGCAAAAAAGAGTTTTATCCGGTCAGCCCCCCGGCTCCGGGCGACAAGTTCAACAGCAAACTGCCGTTGGACAAAATCAACATTCAGCAACGTCAGCAATTTTTTCCACAAAAACGTTGCCGCAACAGCAGCTCCCAGAATCAAAAGTGCCAACAGCAATATCTGAATGACCTCTTCTCTTTCAAGCAGGTTCAGCGGCAGTTTTTTTGCACAGAAAAATCGGTAGGCGATGATTCCGGGCATCGCGGAAAACAACAATATATCCGGCATCCCCAGCCGGTACGCCAGAAATTTCCCGGCAAGAACCGGCATGGCAAAGATGGCAAAGATCAATAATCCCGAAGCCAGAATCAGCGCCGGGACAGATTCCGCATCCCCCGGTGTCCAGACCGCAGGCTCAAGGTTCCACCGTGATCTCACGCTGATTTTCTCCAGTATGCTTCAACGAAATACAAACGCTGTTATCGGGCATCCATCCTTCGAGCCGTTCCGGCCACTCCACCAGCGAGTAGGAAGCGGGATCATCAAAAAACTCATCCACGCCGAAAGCGAGCGCCGCGCCGACTCCGCTGATGCGGTAGAGGTCAAGGTGATACAGTCTGCCGCGTTCCGGCAGGTCGTATTCCTGAACGATGGTATAAGTGGGACTGGAAACCGGCTCATCGATTCCCAGCGCGCGGGCAAATCCCCGGGAGAATACCGTTTTTCCGGCACCGAGGTCGCCGTTGAGCAGAACCACACTGCCGCGCTGCAGAGAACGGGCGATTTCAGCGCCGATGGCTTCCGTTTCAGTTTCGGAAGTGGAAATAAATGTCTGTTTTTTCAACTTTTCCATAATTCACTCAGTTACGATTCAGAACGGCATCGACGAAAGATTTTCCGTTGGGGACACCGATCAGATTGGGATGTTTTTCAAATGCTTTGATACCGCTGCCGGCTGCGATGATCCTGCCGCCGCGATCCATAAAATTGCGGAAAATCACTTTGTTCCTGTCAACAAAACTGCGGAACGGCTTGCTGTCAGATGCCATAGTGACAAGGACATCCGCATGTCCGGAAACCGCATCCGGAACCGAGCCGGCCGCAAGCGGCTTTACGTCGATATCGGGGTGGCGGTCAAGTTCCAGCAAACGGCTGATCCGCGCCTTGCCTTTGGTATCGCCCACATAGAGGACGCAGCGCACCGGGCGGGGATTTTTCTCCGGGAAATCCTGGGTGATCTTTTTGCCGGTCACGGCGTAGACCATACCGTTGAAAATGCAATGGTTGACAACGTTTACTTCCGGATGGAAACTGGTGGCAACGACTTTGCCTTTGCCGTGATTTCCGAAAAGGATCGCCGGATGTCCGGTGTAGTCATAATGTTTTCTGCCGGGCAGACCGATCGAATTAAGATAGGTTCCCAGAACTTCCGCCGAACCGTGTTTCCAATTTTTTCCGGCTCTGGAGATCGGCCCCTGCGAATAGTAAACGTTGTATTTTCCGGGTTTCACATCCAGAATTTTCGCTCCGGCTTCGTTGATATTGATCGACAACGTTCCCTGCGCACCGCTAGTTTTGTTGACATAAACATAGGGGAGCAGAGCAATGCGGTCGGGACGATTCAAGGTACAGTGGAATCCGGCGCAGACACCGACGTAACTGCCGCCATTCCTGACAAATTCCCGCACTTTCGCAACTCCGGAAGCGCGCATCGCTTTGAACTGGGCGGCACTGGAACCGCCGGGGATGACCAGCAGATCAAGTTTATCCAGCGCGCCGTCGCGGATATCTTTGCCGTCCAGCATGGTCACATCCAGCTGCGGCGAGTGGAAGAGCAGACGGGCAACCTGAAACACTCCGCCGCCCCGGCTGCCGTCATCAACAAAAAATCCGACTTTGAGTTCCGGTCCGGAACTTTTCACTGCCACGACCCGCGCAGTCGAACATCCGGCAAAACAGAGCGCAAACGCGACAGTCAACAGACAAAATATCTTTTTCATTGAGAATATTCCTTGTTATCGTATTGAATTCAAGCAAGACAATATCCTAATATACCACCATTGCAGAGTGATTTCAAACTTGAAAAATCGCTGAATCATGCTATATTAAAGAAAACTTAATCAGCATAACATGGAGAGACCGCAGATGTGTGCCATATCCGGAATTGTCAACATCCGCAGTGAGCGCGATACCGCAGAGATCATCAATGCGATGAATCAGGCTCAAGCTCATCGCGGCCCGGATGATGCCGGTATTTTCTGCGATGAAAAAGTCATTTTCGGTCACCGCCGCCTCTCCATCATCGATCTCGAAAACGGACATCAGCCGATCGTCACTCCCGACGGCGCTCTGGTGCTGATCGTCAACGGTGAAATCTACAATTTTCAGGAAATGCGCCGCGATCTGGAAAAACGCGGACATCACTTCCAGACCAACACCGATTCGGAGTGCATCATCCATCTCTACGAGGAGTACGGAGAAGATTTTGTAAACTTCCTCGACGGCATGTTTGCCTTTGCCCTTTACGACACAGTCAAACACCGGGTCATTCTCGGCCGCGACCGGCTGGGGCAGAAGCCGCTGCTCTACTTTATGGATGGCGAAACCCTGATCTTTGCCAGCGAATTTGCCGGATTGATGAAACATCCGGATTTCCCGGAGAAACTGGATACTTACGCGATAAGCGACTATCTTTCATTGCAGTACATTCCCTCGCCCGACACCGCATTCCGCAATGTCCGGAAACTGCCGCCGGGACACTTGCTCTGCTTCAATCTGACGGGCAACACGGTATCCATACGCTGTTACTGGCAGTTGGACTACTCGATCAAAAACAGTGAATTATCCATCGGCGCCGCCGCGCAGGAACTGCGTAAACTGGTGGAGAAGGCTGTGGAAAAACGTCTGGTTTCCGATGTTCCGCTCGGCACCTTTCTCTCCGGCGGAGTCGACTCCTGCATCATCACCGGGATCACCGCCAAAATGCTCTATCCGGCGCCCTGCGAAGCCTTTACTGCCGGATTCGGCAACGCCGCTTATGATGAACGCTCCGCCGCCCGCCGTTCGGCAGAAATAATCAACTCGGTCTGCGGCGGCAATTTGCGCTGTCATGAAAAAGAGATAAAATCGGATGATTTCGATCTGGTGCTGAAACTGCTTCCCCGTTTCGGCGAACCCTTTGCCGATGCTTCGGCGCTGCCTTTCTTTCTCTTGAGCGAATTTGCCAAAAGCAAGATCAGCGTAGCACTTTCCGGTGACGGTGCCGACGAAATTTTTGCCGGATACGAACGCTATCTTGCCATGCGTTATGCCGAAAAGATCTACTGGCTCCCCGGCACATTGCGCAAAATGCTCTTTGCCGGAGTTGCAAAAATGCTTCCGGATAAAGGCGAACGCACTACCTCCGGCAGAATCAAGCGTCTGCTGAAACTGTTTGCTTCCCCGGAAAAAAGCGGTTACTTCAATCTGCTCGACCGCTGTCCGGCATCGCTCAAAAAGGAACTTTTCGGCCCGGCGATGGAAAAGGCGCTCAAACACAATTCCGCTGAATGTTTCACCACGCTCGACTGGGAACTCATCTCCCATGACAAGGTGGAAAAACTCGGTGAACTCGACCTCAAGACCTATCTTCCCGGCGATATTCTGGTCAAAGCCGATGTCGCCTCCATGGCCAACGCTCTTGAGTTACGCAGTCCTTTCATGGATACTGCGGTCGTGGAATTCGCCGCCCGGCTGCCGATGAAGTACAAACTCCACGGCAAAGAACGCAAAAAGATCCTCAAGATGGCATTCCCGGAATTCATCACGCCGGAACTCTCCGCCCGTCCGAAGCGCGGCTTCGGGGTGCCGGTTGCCGCATGGCTCCGGGAAAGCTGGAAACTTCCGGCACAGGAGAAACTCTTTTCCTCCCGGCTGATTTCCGGAAATTTCATCAACGAAAGCACCCTGAAACGGTTCTGGGATATGCACCAGTCCGGCGAAGCCGACTACAGTTACATCCTCTGGGAGTTGATCGTGCTCGATCTGTTCCTTGAAAAAATGGAGTGATCCCGCAGATTTTAAGTTGACATTGAAGGGATTATTTGTTTGACAATCCTCCATAGCAGAGTTATATTAGAATAACGATAAGCTATGGAGGATTTTTCATGAAAAAGGCTTTTTTGCCGGCATTGGCAGCGTTGTTTATTTGCGGCTGCGCCTCAAGCGAACGGGCATTCCGCATGTCCGGCGGCGTACTTGATTCCTACTCTGCGCCAAAGAGTTACCGTACCCGGTCAGAAAAATTCCAAAAAATGGATCAGATGTCCATCCCCCACCGCGCCAACAAAACTGAAGTCGCCGGTATCAATGATGATCTGGTCAATATCTGGCCCTTTTATTTCCGCAACAAGAACTATTTTTCGGTTCTCTGGCCGATGATCGACTGGGACACCTACGGCATGGCGATCCGTCCCTTTTACAATCAGGAGGGAGATGATTACTCCATACTCTTCCCGATTTCTGCGTGGAACGTGGCGGACAAATCCGGCTGGGTCGCCAACTTCCGTTGGACAAAGACCGGCTTCGGCTTCCTGCCGCTCACCTACCAGAACCGCACTGAAGAGGAGTTCTGGTGTTACTACACGCCGCTGTTCATCGCCAACAGAGACTACACCAAACTCGGTTACGACTACAAAAAAAATTTTCTGCGCAGCAACAATGGTGACTTCACCGAATTCCTGCTTGGCTTCTATGGAGTGAACCGTTTCCTCGACACCCAAAACTGGTCTTCGCTTTTCTGGTGGCGCAACGATTTCAATGATGATATCCAATACAAACTCTGGAAATCCGGTAGAAAACCGCTCAAAAACTCAAAAGAACTCACCGCTTTACGCAAGGAGATCGAAAAGAGTTTTGTCCAGTATAAAGAGACCTACGGCGGATTTTTCCCGCTCTTTTATTTGAGCCGCACTCCTTATCACAACCGTTACCATTGGAATATCCTCGGACTGCTTGCGGATGTTGAAAAGTCCGGCAGCAACATTGACGTTTCCATTTTCGGCAAATGGGGCTTCAGTTACGAGTATCACGAACGGGATCTGGATAACGCCATTACCGGTTACAACAACGAAAAGAACAATAAAAAATTCTTCTCGATCTTCCTGCTTTCCGGCGGAGAAGAAGCCACTTGCGTCAAAGCCGATGCTGTGGTGAAAAAACTCACCCGCTTGAGCAATGCCCCTTCCAGAAATTTTGCAAAGGATCTCCCCAAGGTCAACGCCATACTTCAGGAACTTGATCCCAATGCCAAAGTTCCGGAATTCATCAACAACGATAATCTCCTGCGGTTCTACGTTGACGATTTCGTAAACGAATACTGCAAAAAACATAAGTTTGAATTCTATACCACCGGCAAATTCCTCTCACCATTCTACGCTTATGAATGGGATCTCTCCAAGAGAGAGTGGGTCATTCCCCTGCTGCTCTCCGGCGGAGAAAAGCATTTCAACGGCAACTGGCAGTGGCTGAGTCTGCCGCTCCTTTCCGGAGCCGGACACAACCGGCATGAGGACTACTTCTACATCCTGCCGCCCATTGCCTATATGAATTCAACCGAACGTTTTGAAACCATCGGCAAATATATCCACGCTTCAGATGCAAAATGGCCGCGTTACAAGCAGGACAATGTGGAAACCACCGACATCTACGCCGCCTGCGGTCTCTTTTACCGGGGCAAAGTCAAATTCCTCGTTGCGAAACCGGGACTTTCCAGCAAGACTCTCAACGCGCTGGTCGACAGTTTTCACTCCCTGCACCGGAAAAAACGTTCCCTCAACGATTTGGAAAAACAGTATGCAAACGATCTGAAACTTGCCAATGCGATCAAGGAACGCAACAAGATCGAATACTACGAAAAAATGATCGAACTTGAAAAACTCAAACTCCGCCGCCAGAGGATCGATAAAGATTGGAAAAACTTCAGAAAAGAGATCGCCAAGGCCCGGAAAAATGCAGAAAAAGTCAATTTCAAATTTGAAGTTTCCGACTGGGCAAACAAAAAACAAATTGACAAGGCTGCTGCCGACCTCTACGCACAGACAACCGCAGTCCGGGAAAAATCCGACATCGGCAACGGGTTCTTTTTCCGCAAAGAGAATTTCTACAACGGCGACTGGAAGTGGCGGCTTTTCCTCAACATCGCCGGCGGCGAAAAGGACGGCGACAGGGAATCCAGCCACGTCCTGCACTTTCTCTACCGCAAACGTACCGATGGCAAGCGTATGGAAAAACTGATCTTCCCGTTTATCTCCATCCAGCAGGACGGCAATAACAGTAAGGTAAGTTTCCTCGGACGCATTTATCAGAAGTCCGTCATCGACGGCAAGACCTCCGGCTACATCCTCTTTATTCCCTTCGGGAAGTAAGGGAATGCTTGGGAGAGGGGAAAAACTTTTTTTCCCGGGAAAAAAAGTTTTTCCCCTCTCCCAAACCCTCACCCCTTTTCAAAAAAAGCGGGGTATGTTTGCTCCCGTTGGTCGCAAAACAGGAAACATAAACTTATCATATCCTTACTCACGAAGTGAGCGCTTCACGTTTGCCGCAGGCAAACGCTTCACATTGCGAAGCAATGCTTCACGCAGGATTTATCCTGCTCTTCACGTTGGTTTGCATACGCAAACCAACACAAATGCCGCTCCGTTGTCGCGGCAAGATTATAAACTTATCATATCCTTACTCACGAAGTTCACGTTGGTTTACAGCGTAAACCAAGCCTCCCGGAATCAGGAGCGATATCGCACAGCCGGGCGTGTTTTGCAAGTGAGAGCCGACAGGAGCGTACTGACGTACGTGACTGGAGGATCGAACGCCGCAAGGCGCGCTCCGGAAAACCACTTTCGCCTGTTGGGCGCTCAGCCCAACGATTGGCGCAAAAAACATCGCCGTCAGGCGAAACAAACACTACCTCCCGCCTGCCGGACGATCAGTCCGGCGATTGGCGCAAACCAAGCCTCCCGGAATCAGGAGCGATATCGCACAGCCGGGCGTGTTTTGCAAGTGAGAGCCGACAGGAGCGTACTGACGTACGTGACTGGAGGATCGAACGCCGCAAGGCGCGCTCCGGCAAAGCGAGATCGCTCCGTGTACAAAACAAACTTTTATCCGGTGCGTTCAGATCATTGAGAGGAAATACTCTGCGACCCGATTGTCGCTTCCCAATTCCGGATGAAAGGTCATCGCCAGTTGGCTGCCCTGCCGGACAGCAGTGATCCTGCCGTCGTGTTCAGCCAGAACTTCCACTCCCGGCACGCAGAATTCAATCTGCGGAGCCCGGATGAAACTCATCGGCACATCATTCAATTCACCGAAAGTTCCGGAGGTGTAAAAGGAACTCAATTGTCTGCCGTAAGCATTACGGCGTACGGAAATTCCCATCGTTCCCAGATGGACAGTCGGATCATCCAGAATCTGCTGTGCCAGAAGAATTGTTCCGGCACAGGTCGCCATTACCGGCAGACCATTGAGGATCCGGGAACGGATATTATCAAACATATCCAGTTCCCGGAGCAGCTTGCCCTGAACGGTGCTTTCGCCGCCCGGCAGAACAAGTGCGTCAAAGTCCAGATCCAAATCGCTTTTCTGCCGCAACTGGCAAGTCGGGATATTCAGGCGACGGAACACCGCTTCATGTTCCGCAAAATCGCCCTGCAACGCCAAAACTGCGATCCGCATCAGATACCCCGTTCTTCCATGATGATCTTGATTTCGGCAGGATTGATACCGACCATCGCTTCACCGAGTCCGCAGGAAAGTTCCGCGATCATCTTGTAATCCTGATAGTTGGTGACCGCCTTGACGATCGCCGCGGCACGTTTTGCCGGGTCGCCGGATTTGAAGATACCGGAACCGACGAAGACACCTTCCGCGCCCAGCAGCATCATCAGAGCCGCATCAGCCGGAGTGGCAACGCCGCCGGCAGCAAAGTTCACCACCGGAAGTTTACCATTTTTGTGAACATACATCAAAAGATCAAAGGGAACCTGCAGCTGTTTGGCAGCTTCATAAAGTTCATCCTCCATCATGTTGGTCACGCGGCGGATCTCCTGATTCATCTTGCGCATGTGGCGCACCGCCTGAACCACATCACCGGTTCCGGGTTCACCTTTGGTACGGATCATCGCCGCACCTTCATTGATACGGCGCAATGCTTCGCCGAGGTCGCGCGCTCCGCAGACAAAGGGAACCTTGAACGCGCGTTTATCAACGTGGTAAATATCATCGGCAGGGCTCAAAACTTCGCTTTCGTCGATGTAGTCGATTTCGATGGCTTCGAGGATGCGCGCTTCAGCGATGTGACCGATACGGCACTTTGCCATGACCGGGATGGAAACCGCTTCCTGAATGCCGCGGATCATGCCGGGGTCGCTCATGCGGGAAACACCGCCGGCGGCACGGATATCAGCCGGGATACGTTCCAGAGCCATGACGGCGCAGGCGCCGGCATCTTCGGCGATCCTGGCCTGTTCGGGGGTGGTGACGTCCATGATCACACCGCCTTTGAGCATCTGGGCGAGATTGCAATTCAATTCATACTGTTCGTTGTTCATTTTTTTCTCCTGGATTTAATGGTTGAAACTTGATTTTAATATAGTCCGGAGTTATATTCAATACAAATCTTAAAATTGTATGGATTACAATAAAATGCCAACAAATTCTTTTGAAAACTTCTACTTGAGCTGGACGCCGGACAAAAACAAGATCAAGCGTCCGTACTACCTGACCCTTGCCAACGCATTGGAAGCAGATATCATCTCCGGGAAACTCTCTTCCGGCACCAAACTGCCTCCGCAACGGGAACTTGCCGATTATCTGGATTTGAACTTCACCACCGTCACTCAAGCCTACAACCTCTGCCGGGAACGGAAATTGATCTACGGCGTGACCGGGAAAGGTACTTTTGTTTCCCCGCTTCCCGGCAAAGCACTCACCCGGCAGCCGAGGCATTCGCCCCAAACGATCGAACTCGGATTACTCAAGGGATTTGACCAGATCAAAACCCCGATCATCGAAGCAAGTGAAAGTGTTCTGAAAAAAGGCTATATCGAGGAACTTTATTCTTATACCGAGGTCGCCGGTCACCTGCATCAGCGGGCGGCGGGCGCGCATTGGATGAAGCAAATGGATGTGCATACTGACAGCGAACACACCGCAATCTTTTCCGGCGCGCAGAATATCATCAGTGCGACATTGCTTTCACTTTTCAAGATCGGAGATAAGATCGCCATTGATGAGTTCACCTATTCCAACTTGATCGGAACCGCCCATTTGTCCCACATCAGATTGATCCCGGTCAAAGGAGATGAATCAGGGATGATCCCTTCTGAACTGGAGAAATGCTGCCGCAAGGAGGGGATCAATGGTATTTTTCTCATGCCCAACTGCGCCAATCCAACAACTTGCACCATTCCGGAAAAGCGCAAAGATGAACTTGCCGATGTGATCGTCAGGCATAAACTGATTTTGATCGAAGACGACAACACCGGAATCCCGCAGACATCGGATGGCAATTACCATTCGATGTTTTCCAGATTACCGGGACATACCATCTACATCTGCAATTCGACCATGGCATTATGCAACGGTTTACGGGTGGCATTTGCAGCATTTCCGGAGTGCTTCCGTATCCCGCTGCTGAACGCCCTGTTTCATTTGAATATCAAGACCTCATCGCTGGATGCCGAGATCATGACCGAACTCATCTTAAGTGGAAAAGCCGCAAAGATCCTTGAACAGAAAGCGGAACTTGCCAGAGAACGCAATCTCATCTTTGACCGCTTCTTTCCGGAAGCCGTCCGTCCCGGCACCGATGCTGCATTTTTCCGCTGGCTGCCGACGCCGAAACTTGCCATGGATGAAATTGAGATCGAACGCCAACTTTTGCAGCAGGATGTGAGTGTCTATTGCTCCTACCGATTTACCGCGAGCCGCATGCCGGGCAGTTTCATGCGCCTTGCCATATCCTCGCCGCCGGACACAGCTCAACTGGAAAAAGGCTGCGCCATCATCCGGGAATTCATCCGGAACAACCAGACTTCCACCGATTGATCACCGCACAAAAAAGGTGCTGCTGAAAACGTCCGTTTCGCAACAGCACCTTTTTACGTTATTTTGTCAACATTTTATTTTTTGACCGCCGCCGGAGTCTTGGCAGGAGCCGCAGGTTTGGCAGGAGATGCAGGTTTGGCAGGAGCCTTTACCGCAGGCTTGTTGAACTTTTTCTTTTTATTTCTGTTCCAACCGCCGCGGGTTCCGATACAGAAATACTCTGCCGGAAGCAGGTGGTCATACGCAAACGCCTGATTGAAAATATCTGCCGGAATGACCTTTTTACGGACGACTCTGCCGTTGATCACAGCTTCGGCGTAGATCGTGATATTCCGGGGCGGAGTCATGCGGCGTTCCGGATTACGCAGACGGATATTGTATTCATTATCTTTTGCCTTGACCGTCTGCTGCGGCACATAACGGCGATCGCCGGTTACAGTGATTTCTCCGGCAAATCCGCCGGTGCGTTCGACCAGCGCCTTCACAGAACCGCTGCCGCCGGGTGATATATTGCACATGGAACGAACCGTATAGACATTGAAATCCGGTTCAACAGTGCCAAGTTTCAACCAATAACGGAAATCTTTTCCTGCAGCCTTATTAAGATCGGAAATAACGATTTTGTAAATGCCGTCTGCCGGTAATGTAAAGTTGAGTTCCGGATCGATCTGTTGGAGATTTTCGCCGACGTTGACCGTTTTGGGAGTATCATCCATCTTGGCAAGCACCTTGCCGTCAGGCGCATACAGCGTCAGCTCGGCATCCAGCGGAGACCCGTTGAAGCGAGCCGTGACCGTCGCCTGAAACTTCATATTTTTACTTCCTTTGAAAAAGAAAACATCCTTTTCGCCGGACTTTTCGATAGCGCCGGAGATGACCAGCGGACGACCGATATAAAGTTTGCGGCCTTTGGTTTCTTTTTCGGCGATCTCATCAAAATCAAACAATGCTTTTTCAGAAAGGCGATAACGCTTGAAGCCTTTTTCCATCTGTACCCGGTAGACGAAATCTTCTCTGCCGCGATAGAGATTATCCCGGATTTTCAGCAGATAATCCCCTGCCTTGCCGCTCTTGAAGCGTAACACCGGATCGGGCATGAAATATTCATCATCGGCAAAAGCGATCGCTTTGCCGTCCGGATCAAAAATCTGCAGAACCGGCTGAAAATGCCCCGGAACCGCATCCCCGATGAACGGCTGGAATTTACGTCCGGTCAACGCAAAAGAATACTTGGTATCGGCTTCAAGTTTGACAATGAAACTATCCGTTTCTCCGGGCATGATCTGACCGTTGACCACCGCGGGGACAGACTTCACCACCGGAGTATCCGGGCGCGGATGATGCGGCGCGACATAAGGGGGTTCCTGATAGTGATCGCACTTATCCACGAAAAAGAGTTTCGGGGCAGAAACTCCGCGTCTGCCGTAGATACGCAGTTCGCGCATTCCCGGAGCCGCGTCCGCATCCGCCTGAACGTCGATGATCAGCAACTGACGGAGCGATGGGGTCTGCTGAAGCGGATTGCGCCGCACATGAAGATTGCGGATGACCAGCATCAATTCCAGCGGTTCAAGCTGATCAAGTTTGAGCCACCAGTCGCACTTGCGCCAGCCTTCGAGTTTTTCCGGTGCGGGGAAAGGCGGTTTTTCTTTGTTGCCTTTTTCAATTCCGGCGATCCACTTATAGAGCCACGCCCGCTGACTGCCGTCGGGAAGCGGAAAGTGGGGAATGACTACCGCCCGAACGACCCGGACACCCTTTCCGGAAATGATCCCGCCGGTTATCCCTCCGAGATTCTGACCGCCGATCAGCACCCGGACAGTGGAACCTGCCTTGACTCCGGCGGGATAGAGGTACCCGGCATACGGGATCGCCATCACCGGCAGAGCCAGGATGAGAACCATGCAAAATAATGAAATCTTTTTCATTTATACATTCTCCTTGTAAATCTCGCGCAGACGACCGAGTTTGGATTGCGGCGGCAGCACAGTGGTTTTCAAACCGATCGGGTTATCCAACTGACCATCGGGATCAATGCCGCACAATTCGTAAATACTGCCCAGCATATCCTGCGGCGTCACCGGACGGGAAACCACCTTGCTGGCAGTTTCATCGGAAACACCGACCACCTTGCCTCCGGCGAAACCGCCGCCGGCGACCAGAGAAGTAAAACATTTGGCATAGTGATTGCGGCCGCCATTCCACGGGGCTTCCCAATCAACTCTGGGAGTTCGTCCGAATTCACCGGTCCACCAGACGATGGTGGAATCCAGCAGACCCTTTTCACTCAAATCACCGATAAGCGCGGAAAGCGCCTTATCCATCTCAGCAGCTTTGGTTTTCATGATTTCAAAATGCCGCTTGTGGGTATCCCATCCCTGCGCGTTGATGGTGATGTAAGGAACTCCCGACTCCACCAGACGGCGGGCGGTCAGACAGGATTGACCGAAAGTGGTTCTGCCGTAACGGTCGCGGGTGGCGTCACTTTCCAGAGAAAGGTCGAATACCTTGGCGCCATCGCCTTCTATAACTCTCCGGGCATCCCGTCCGGCGCTGTCAAAATCACGCATGGCGACCAATCCCTGCGGGGTTTCCATGGTAAAGGTGTCCAGTTCGCCCAATATATCGAAGCGTGTTTTCTGCTCCTCCCTGGTCAAACCGCCCGGCGGAACAATGCCGTCAACGATGAAACGCGAAGCATTGGGATTGCCGCCGGTCACCAGCGGACTGAACTCTTCGCTGAGGAAGCCGACTTCCGAAAAACGACCTTTAGGAACGGTCAGAATCACATAAGGCGGCACATCACCTTTGTATTCTTTGCGTTTATACATGGCGATCACCGCGCCGATCGCGGGGTAGACCTTACCGCCTCCGGGCTTGCGTCCGGTCTGCATGAGGTAGGTCGCCGTTTCGTGACCGGGGTACGGGTGGGTCATGGTACGGATGATCGAATATTTGTCGGCGATTTTAGCCATCATCGGCCAGAATTCACTGATCGTGATTCCCGGCACATTGGTTTTGATCTCACCGAAGCCGCCGTTGTAATCTTTGGGGGCTTTGGGTTTGGGGTCGAAAGTTTCCAACTGGCTGGGGCCGCCCCAGACCCAGATTTCGATAACGGATCTGGCGCATTTGCGCTTTTTCCCGGCATTGCCGTCGGCAGTCGGAAGATTTTTATTTTCCGCCGCACCGGCGCATCCGGAGAGCGCACCGGCGGCGGCAACGGCGGCACAACCTTTGATAAATTCACGTCTGTCCATGATTTTATCCTTTCTTTTCAATGACGGTGCAGAAATTCTGCAGAATTGACCAATATCCAGACCAGATCATTCTGCATTGTCCAACGCTTTTTAGGCGAACGCATATTGAAACGTTTTCCGATAATGGCACGTTCTTTTGCAGTCGGCGGGCGGGAGTAAAACATCCAGTAAAGCATATCCACTTTAGCCGGGAACGACAAACGGGCATATTCCGGGCGGCGCATGATCTGGCAGACCCGGCGGTACAATGCTCCGGAGTTGTAAAGAAACAATCTCTGCTTGGCATTGATGCCGTTGTTGCGTTCCGCCATCAATCCGGCATCCCGCGAAGGACGGCCGAAAAGAATCAGGAATGAACTGCTGATCGAACCATCTGCAATCGATACCGTACGCAGATTTCCGGGCAGGAAAGAAAATGGTTCCGGAATAACACTGGAGTATTTGCTCGGCAGACCGGACATGGCAGTAATGGCATCATCCAGCACCTCCGCTTCCAGACGGCGGATCGGATAGGCGGCGAATGCGGCATTTTTGGCAACCGTCTTATCGCCTTGAAACGAAGCACTGCGGTACGCTGCGGAACAGACCACTTCCCGGCAGAGTTTGCGGAAGTTGAAGTCAGATGCCAAAACCTTATCGGTCAGCACTTTGAGCAGTTCCGGATTGACCGCTTTTTCATCCCGGTCATCTCCGGACGGAGTGATCCCGCTGCCGAAAAACCAGAACCAGGTACGATTGACCAACGCTTCAGCCAGAATACGTTTTCCCTCCGGGGAGCGGGTCAGGAAATCCGCCAGCACCCGGCGTGCTTCCTGATTGGCGCTGACTTTGACACTTTTGCCGTTGGGCAGGATGATTTCGCGTGCCGGACAGGATTTGAGGAAAACGATCTCCTCTTTCCACTCTTTGGTACTTTTGAAACCGATCTCTTCAAAGATGCGTGCCCACTTCTGCTGTTCAGATTCAGAACGCTTCTCCAACCGGATACCGCACAACGTGAGCGCCACATTTTTAGCAATACCTGCCGGAGAACGGTCTGCGTGAGCCCGGTAAAAGTTTGATTCCGCCTCCCGGAAATTACTGCCTTTGGCAAGCAGCAGAGCACGGACGAAGCGGTGGTAAGGTTCGTTCTTTTCCAGAAACGCTTCCACTCGCCGCTGATAGATGTATACGGCATTGGGCCACAAGTTGATGGGGAACTCGGACTTTATCCGCAAAACATCGCCCCAGTGCATACCCCAGTATTCGACAAAATCCCGGCTGGCAAGCAGTGAATCCACCAGTTTTTCATATTTTCCGGCATCTTTGGAATAGACAAAACTTTTGGCATCTTCGACCGAAGGCAACCGCCCGGTAAGGTCAAGATAAAGCCGGCGCACCAGCAGAGAATCGCTGGCTTCCGCAACCGGAAGCAAACCTTTCTGCTGCCAATCCGCCGCAAGCGCCTTGTCCACGTCACTATTGACTCCGACTTCACGCGATTTGACATAAGGAGAGGCGGCAGAGGGAAACGGACTCAACATCAGTATTCCTGCCATAACTCCAAGACAGATGAAACTTTTTTTCATAAACGTCCCTTTCCTGTTTTGTAAATCAAATAAAGTCTTTATATTCCGGATTGCAGCTGGCATTGACCGCGATACCTTCAATTTCCACCAGCCATCCCGGACGGCAGACCGGCCCCCGGACGAAAATCTTACCGGTTTCCGGACTCATCCGGCTTTCAACAACGCGCTTGATGATATTGTAATCAGCACTGTCGCGCATGTAGATTATCACCTGCTTGAGGTCGGAGAGTTTGCCTTCCCGTTCCGAAAGCAGAGCCTCCATGTTGACCAGCACCCGTTCGGTCTGTTTTTCGACATCGCCGATGTAGAGGATGTCGCCCATCTTATCGATACTGGCAGTACCGGAGATGTAGTAGTGGGAACGGTCGCCGTAAACGATCCGGGTACCGCGTTCAAAGGTGACGCCGTAAAAATGGGTCGGAGAAAGATTTTCCAACGCATAAAGGTACTGGATCTGCGCTCTTTCATGCCGGAAAAGCGCCAGCGAATCCATCCGCACCAGACGGTCGACCTTTTCGGACTGACCTTCAATACCGGTGCTGGCGATGTAATGGGTCTTGGCAGTAAGTCCGCGAGTTTCAAAATATTCCCGGCGCGCCTTGACGAGTCCGGCGTAATTGTTGTCAACATCGCGGCAGTAGATCCAGGTGCGGTGCAGATTGTTTTCCAGAGTACCGCCATCAGCGGCGAGGAAATTTTCCACATTTACGAATTCTTCGTGCATCTGGTCAAAACTGCCGGAACTTTTCAACTCCGGAGTATTGAAAAAGTGCAGATCGTAATTTTCCAGATGCCACTTGCCGTTGGCATTCATCACCTTGCGGGAGAGATGCCACGCATCGAGAGCGACCCGCGCCCCATTGGCAGGCGGCTGACCGACCAGAATCAGACAGTGGGCAAAAGATTGAAAAATCTTCCGGGCGGTTTCTGCCTGAGTCGTAACGTCACTCAAATGCAACCGAAGCCAGACCGGAGAAAAATCCGCCAGCATTTCCACATATTTTTTATAAAGCGCTTCACATTCAGCGGCAAAACCAGCTTCGGGAACCGATGTGAGCGTGCAAAACATCTCCGGAATTCCACGACCGGTAGTAAAGACCGTACGTTCACTCATAATATCACCTCTAAACAATACTGAAAACCGCCCATGCAAGAACCCCAATGCCCCTGCCGGACGGTTAAATATAGCACTGTAAAAATGAAATTACAAGTCTTTTTTTCTGGAATTGTAATTTATTGCCAAAACCAGTAAAGAAATAGCGGTCAAAAGCAGTTCCGTGCCCCGGATCAACGCACGATTTTCCTCAATAAATCCCGGATGATCGACATTCAGCCATCCGGCAACGAATCCAATGATCCAGGCTCCGCCGATAAATGCGGCAAAACGGATAAACCGCTTGCCGTACTTTTCAAAGAGGAATCCGGCAAGGTTGCAAAGAGATGCCAAAGTGCCCGCCAGAAGAAGAAGATCGGAAATCAGATCGAATACGCCAGAAAAAATTTTGTATGCGGCAAGCATGAATATGCCGCTCAAAACCATACTGTTCAACGCTCCGGTGGATAATGGGAACGCGACGATCGCCATCAGCGGATTACTCATCTGCGCCAGTACCCGGCGGCTCTGAATAAGACGTTCAAAGAGCGAACAACCGATAAAAAAGAGTCCCGCAATCAGCAGTTCCGCCGCCCAGATCTCCCGGGAAAACCCTCCGGTCATCCGGTGGGTAACCGGCAGCAGAACAAACACAGAAAATGCCACCCACACCTTGAAAAAGAACAGCCGGTTCGCCCCCGGTGCCGACACGCCGGAACTTATCAGCGACAGACTGCCGACGGTAATGATCACCGTCCGGGCGATGATCTCCACAATAAAGTGTTCCGGCCGGATACCGATGGTCAAAGTCAACGCCTGCACTCCCAGCAGCAGAATAACCGCCAGAGAACCGATATCAAATTTGCCCCGGCTGCGCGGTTTCAAAGAACAAGCCGCAAGCGATGTCGATGTGAGAGTAACGATGATACACAATGCGCTAACCGGAACTCTGGCACCGAATTTTTCAATTTCCGCCATCAGTTGAGCGATCATTAAATCAGCAGAACCCAATGCCCCGACCATTCCGATCAAATTTTGCACTGCATTCAATTCAAGGAATATTTTAAGCGGAATCAGACAGCCGGCAACAACTCCGGTCATCGTCTGCGTCATCAGCGCGCCCCATTTGCCAAACGCCAGCTGCCATGCCGGAGTACAGGTGGTTATCCCCGGGGAAAATGCCGGATCGCCCAACTCCATCCGCCATCTTCCGGCAGAGGAACCGAGCGTAATGATCAAAATCAGCGCGCCAACACCGATTATAAGGATCGAGTAAATAAAAATCTGATAATTGGGCAGAACAGTCATTACATCGCTCCGTTTAAGTTCCTCCAATTCGGGAACTTCGAACTGGGAAGCCATCAGCACCATAAGCCAGGAGAAAAAAATCAATCCGGCAATGATTTTGGAAACGATCCCCCGGAAAAACTGCTGCATCTCTTTTATAAACATCGCATACATGATCAGTTGTCTCCTTTGGCAGTAACTTCAAGAAAGAGTTTTTCCAACTCGACCGTCCGGTCGCTTCTCCGCAGCCACGCCAGCGGAAAATTGAATTGACCGAGAGCCATCAGAAATCCGGCAAATTCTCCGGAAACGACCTGACACTCAAGCGTACGCAAATTACGTTTGACTTCGCGCACCATCGGCAATCCGGCAATAAGTTTGATGACGACATCGGAAACTTCTCCCAAAATACCGAGAACGATCTTTTCGACTTCCAGAGATTGTTCCGCAGCGGACTCATCCAGCGAACCGTAACGGATGATTCTACCTTTATCAATGATGACCACTCCGGAAATCATGTTTTCCAATTCCGCAAGGATATGCGACGAGAGAAAAACCATCTTCCCCTGCCCCGCAAGAAATTTAAGCATCTCATGCAGTTCCGCCCGCGCCCGCGGATCCAATCCGGCGGCAGGCTCATCCAGCAGCAGCAAATCAGGGTTGTGGATCATCAGCCGGGCAAGCGACACCCGCTGTTTCATCCCTTTGGAAAGATCCGAAAGCCGCCGCTTGAGAAATGTTTCCGTCCCGGTAAATCCGGTTATCCTGTCAAAAACTTCGCGGCGCGACTCTGCCGGGACAAAGGAGTTGATGAAAAAATCCAGATACTCTTTGACAATGATATCTGCCGCATCCGGCAATGTATCGGGCATGAATCCCACCCGGCGGCGCATTTTATCCGGATAATCGATCAGAGAAACACCGTCAAGTTTGACATCTCCGGAATCAGGCTCCTCCAAACCGGACATGATTCGCAACGCAGTAGTTTTACCGGCGCCGTTGGCACCGACGAACCCGATGATCCCGCCGCCGTTCAATGTGAATTCCGCCCGGTCAAGAGCGGTCACTTTGCCGTAGCGTTTGGTCAAATCACTGACTTCAAGCAACATTTTCCAGCATCCCTTCTCCTACAAAATTTTACTGTTGCATCCCGGAACTGAAAAATATACTTCAGTACAGTTTCAGCGGTGAACGTCGATCACGACTCCGGAAAACAGATCGATAACTTCTCTTACCGCCGGATTTTCAGCGGCATCCCGCAACGCTTGCGGTTCATCATTGGCAACGCTGCGCCTGCCGGCGCCGCCGATATTGGACTCGGCATTCTGGTCAGCCGGAGGCGTGTCCGGAATTATCGTTTCGACCGGAATATTTTCGATTTCAGCAACGATATCATCAACTTTGTCAACTTCGATTTCGACCTCGCCGGGCTCGTCCGGAGTGGAAACGATTTCAATTTCAACGGACTCTTCCGGAACCGGAACGTCGATCGTCTCTGCCGCCTCAACAACTGTTTCCGGGATAGCGGGAATGCTCTCCCCGACCGGAGTTACCGGAGAATCAACCGTTTTTTTTTCTGCTGATCCGACAGAAACCTGCGGAACCGGAACGGATTCAACTTCCGGAGTTTTCACGTTTTCCGCAACCGGCGGAAGATTGGCAGGAGGAACAACCCGCGCTCCGATTTCCGGCAATTTATCCAAAAATTGCAATTCTCCGGCGCTTCGCAACTGATTGAGCCGCGCCATGATGTCACTCAAACGCACCGAATGAGCCTGCCGCATTGCTTTGAGCAATACGGTTTCCAGATAGACCTGCTTGTTGAGAGCATCGTGCAGGACTCTGCCTACCGGAGAGATGGTTTCCAGAATGATCTGTATCGAATCCGCCGGAGCCAGCGCCGCCAGCTGACGGTAATTGGCAATGGCTTCGGCGCCTTCGTCAATAAGTTCGCCGGGGTCGGCAAGGATGGTACACAACTGAACTGCCCGCATCGCAGACAGAATATCATCAAACAAAGTTTCAAGATTTTTTCCGGTTCCGGCAAGCCGTCCGACAATACGGACCACATCTCCGGGTCGGTTGCAGAGCATCGCTTCAAGAATGGAATTCAACTCCTTTTTTCCGGTCAGACCGAAAAGCGACAACACCTGATCTCCGGTAACAGCACTGCCGTCACCACCGGCAAAAAAGGCGATCATCTGATCAAGAAGCGACTGGGCATCGCGCATACCGCCTTCGGCGGCACGCGCCACAGCAGAAATGGCATCATCATCGATCGCCACCTTTTCGGTATCGGCGATCAGCCGGAGCCGTTCCATGATGAGCCGGGTCGGGATCGGCAGCAGATCGAAACGCTGGCAACGGGAAATGATCGTCGGCAGCACCTGATGGACTTCGGTGGTGGCAAAGATAAACTTCACATGAGCGGGAGGTTCTTCCACCGTCTTGAGCAGGACGTTCCACGCCGCCTTGCTCAACATGTGAACTTCGTCAATGATGAAAATCTTGTATTTGCCGCCCACCGGAGCGATCATGGCGTTATCAGTAAGTTCCCGCATATCCGCAGTTGAGTTGTGGCTGGCGGCGTCTACTTCGATCACCGCCAGACTGCGTTCTGCGGCAATGGAACGGCAGCTTTCACACTGACAGCAGGGATTGCCGTTGACCGGGTTTTCGCAATTCAGCGCCTTTGCAAAGATACGCGCCAGCGTGGTCTTGCCGATACCGCGGGGACCGACAAAGAGATAGGCGTGTGCCGTCCTGCCGGAGCCGATGGCATTGCAGAGCGTGCGAACCACATGCTGCTGACCGACCACATCCTGAAAGGTCTGCGGCCGCCATTTACGGGCTATTACCTGATATTCACTCATTGGATATTTTCCAACACTCCGCGCTGCAGCGCGAAGATCTGTTTAAGACCGTGTTCGGCAAGGTCGAGCAGTTCGTTGAGTTTGGCACGGCTGAAAGGAGCGCCTTCGGCAGTTCCCTGAACTTCGACCAGTTTTCCGGATTCGGTCATGATAACATTCATATCGACTTCGGCACGGTGATCTTCGTCATAGCAGAGGTCGAGCATCGGCACTCCGTCGATGATACCGACGCTGACAGCAGCGACCAGTTCGCGGAAAGGATTATCGGCAACCGTAAACAAGCGTTTGCATCCGACCGCCAGAGCCAGAGCCGCTCCGGAAATCGCCGCACAGCGGGTTCCGCCGTCGGCGTTGATAACATCACAGTCAAGGTAAACGGTGCGTTCACCGAGTTTTTCGAGATCGGCAGCCATCCGCAGAGAACGTCCGATCAACCGCTGGATTTCGACAGTCCGTCCGCTCTGTTTGCCGGCAGAAGCCTCGCGGCGCACCCGTTCACCGGTGGCAGAAGGAAGCATGCCGTATTCGCTGGTGATCCAGCCGCCGGGAACTTTCTGATTTTTCATCCACTGTGGGACCTTATCCTCAACGCTCATGGCGACGATCTCGCGGGTGTTTCCGCAACTGACCAGCAGTGAAGCGAGGGGGTGTGACTGATAATCCAACTGGAAATCCATCGGGCGCAATTCATCGTATGCCCGGCCGTCGATTCTGATTACACTTGACATAGAAGCAGGAACCTTTTCTGGTAGAATCGTAAAAAAAATAAAAGCCGCGAACAGATGACCCAGGGCCTGTGAAAAATCGCGTAGGGCTGCTTGGTTCCCCACCTGACCCGGTTGGCGTTTTCCACAACACAAGGGGTCCGTATCGCGGCATTGTATAACTTACACCGTTTTATCGAACATTTCAAGCAAGAATTGCAATTCTTTTCGTAAATTTTTGCGTTCGACCACCCGATCGATCAATCCTTTGGCAGAAAGAAACTCCGCAGTCTGGAATCCTTCCGGCAAAGTGGACTTGGTAGTTTCCTGCACCACCCGGGGACCGGCGAAGCCGATCATGGCGCCGGGTTCGGCAATGATCACATCGCCGAGAGTGGCAAAACTTGCCGAAACACCGCCGTAAGTCGGGTTGGTCATAATGACGATATATCCGAGTTTGGCTTCCCGGTGACGTGCCAGAGCGCCGCTGGTTTTCGCCATCTGCATCAGACTCAAAATACCTTCCTGCATACGCGCGCCGCCGGAAGCGGTGACCATGACCACAGTACGGCGGTTTTCGGTAGCGCGTTCGATCATTCGGGTAATGCGTTCACCGACGACCGACCCCATGGAAGCGCCCATGAAGTTGAAGTTCATCACACCGAGCGAATAGGCGACACCGTTGAGCGTTGCAACACCGCAACGGACTGCTTCGCTGTCGCCGGTTTTACCGATATTTTCAGCAAGACGGTCGGTATATTTCTTGGAATCGACGAATCCCAGTTTGTCAACGGAACGCAATTCGGTATCCTCTTCAACAAAACTGTCCTTATCGGTCAGAAGTTTGATCCGGGCATCAACGCTCATCGGCAGATGACATCCGCAGCACCAGCAAACCTGCAAATTATCTTCCAGACGGTTGATGTAAAGCGTTTGACCGCACTTTTTACATTTGATCCATGTTCCGTCCGGAATGACCATCTTGTTACGTTTTCCGACACTCAATGTCGAATATTTACCACTGCTGAAAATAGCCATAGGTCCACTCCGTTCTATTTTACCAGTTTGGATACCGCTTTGAACGCCGGATTTGCGGCGTCACGCAACATCATAAAGAGTACGCTCTCGCTGTTCAAGACCGTAACTCCGCGGGCACGCATCATTTGAAGCGCACATTCACAATCTGCCGCCTTGCGACTGCAAACGGCATCAGCGACGACCATGACCTCATAGCCGCGCTCCAGGGCATCGAACACACTCTGCAGAACGCAAACGTGCGCTTCAATACCTGAAAAGATCAGCACCTCACGCTTGCGTTCCAGAAGTTTGGAACAGAATTCAGCAGAGCCGAAAACCGAAAAACTGGTCTTGGCAATAACTGAAACTGATTCATCCAGCCAGGTAGACAACTCCGGAACCGTATTTCCCAGTCCTTTGGGGTACTGTTCAGTGACCAGCACATCGGCATTCATGGCAGAAGCGGCATTGAGCAGGAGGATATTCCGGTCAAGCACCGCCTGCGGAGCAGACATTGCCGGCAGCAGTTTCTGCTGCATGTCGATCATGATGAAAGCGGAATTTTCTACGGTCGGGAATTTCATAACACTACACCTGAATTCAAAAATTAATACTCTCCGAGAAGTTTACGCACTCCGGCAAGTTTCACACAGATACAGAAGAGATCCATCGCCATCTGCAGTTCTTCGCAGGTGGGATAGGTCGGCGCAATGCGGATATTGCGGTCACGCGGATCTTTTTTCAACGGGAAGGTTGCTCCGGCACCGGTCATGGTAACTCCGGCGATTTTGGCAAGGCGCAGCGTTTCAGCGGCGCATCCGTCAAGCGTATCCAGCGCAACGAAGTAACCGCCGCGCGGAGAGGTCCATTCGGCAAGTCCGGTACCGCCGAGTTCCCGGTCAAGGGTCTTGATGACGATCTCAAACTTGGGGCGCAAAGCGGCGGCAAGTTTCTCCATCTGGGCGGTAAGTCCGTCGGCATCCTTGAGGAAGCGCAGAGTCCGGAGCTGATTGACCTTGTCGTGACCGATGGTCTGAATACCCATGTGCTTGAGGATGAACTGGCGTTCGTCGTAACTTGCCGCCATCATCGACACACCGGCACCCGGCAGAGTGATCTTGCTGGTGGAGAAGAAGTAATAGGGACGATCCGGATGGCCGCCCTTTTCGCACGCTTCAAAGATATCGGCAAGTTCAGTTTTGCCGTAGAGGTGGTGAACGCCATAGGCATTGTCCCAGAAAATACGGAAATCAGGAGCGGCGGTTTTCATCTTACCCAACCGGGCAACGACTTCGTCGCTGTAGCAGATACCCTGCGGATTGCTGTAAAGCGGCACGCACCAGATACCCTTGATGGCGGGATCGGAAGCCGCGAGTTTTTCCACAGTGTCCATATCGGGACCGTCTTCGCGCATTTCGATCGGGATCATCTGGAAACCGAATTCGGCAGTGATCGCAAAATGGCGGTCATATCCGGGGGACGGACAGAGAAATTTCAACTGTTTTTTACGCCGCCACGCCGGAGTCTTGGAAGTACCGAAGCAGTACAGACGGGCGATAGCATCATACATCAGATTCAAACTGGCGTTGCCGCCGATAATAATACGTTCAGGGTCGATATTGAGAACATCTCCGAAAAATTTACGCATTTCCGGCAATCCTTCAAGGACTCCGTAATTGCGGCAATCGGTACCGTCCGCCGCATCCAGATCGTCCATCTGCTCAAAAATCGCAGTATTCAGATCAAGCAAGGAGGGGGCGGGTTTACCGCGCGCCATATTCAGATCCAGTTTAAGATCGGCAAGTTTGCGGTATTCGGCTTCATATTTCACCTTGAGTGCTTCAAGGTCTGCCCGGGATAATGCGGTGCAGTTTAAGTTCATCGTCTGTATTTCTCCCACAGATATAAAAGTATCAATGTCAGTCAACCCCCGGAATTTCACCGGAACAGTTCGCACATCCGCATAATATAGCGCCATTTTGCCGATTTTTCAAATCCGGCAAGATCGATTTTTAACGAATATGTTTCAGAACAGTTCCAACTGTTTTGGAGTGTCATCCGCGCCTTCTTCCGGAAGTGCAGTTTCAGTTTTGCCGACTTGAGTTGCGGTAAAGGAAAAGAGATCCATATCATCGCTTTCAACGTCAGCGGCATTGACCGGTGCCGCCGGAACTTCCGGAAGTTCTTTCAAGATGGAGTTGAACTGATTATCCCGGCAAATTTCAGCGATCTCCGCCCAGTCCGGTTCAACCGCTTCAAGCATATCAGGCAGAATTTCCTCCAACTCCTCAAACATCTCACTGCGAAGCCGCACCAATTGCCGGTTGCGTTCGAGCAATTCAAAATTACCGGAGAGTTTTTTGCAGAATTTAGAATCTTTCAGCACTTCCGGATCATTCATCCAGCGGTCGGCACTGCCATAGGTGTTGAGCAATTCCGCCGCGCCCTTGGCTCCGATACCGGGGACACCGGCAATATTATCCGAGGAGTCACCGAGCAGAGCCAGATAATCCACCAGCAGTTCCGGAGCAACGCCGAACTTGGCGGAAACTGTTTCCGGAGTACGCTCTTCAAAATCACCCTTGTTGCCATTCTGCGGAACCAGCATGGAAATATTTTTATTTACCAATTGCGAAAGATCTTTATCAGAACTGACGATCATCACCTTGCAGGAGTTTTCGCAACGGCGGGCTATCGCACCGATAAGATCATCAGCTTCATACCCTTCTTTTGCATACAGTTTCCATCCGAAAGCCGAAGCGATACGCTTGATCAGCGGCATCTGCGCCTTGAGAGCATCCGGCATCGGCGGACGGTTGGCTTTGTAATCCGGAGCCAATTTCAACCGGAACTCCACCTTGCCGCAGTCAAAGAGCATAATGCCCCGGCATTCCGGGTACTTGCGGTGCAGTTTCAAAAGCAGTTTGGTGAAAACAAACGCCGCGTTGACCGGTTCCCCCCGGGAATTGGTCAACTGCCTGATGGCATAAAAAGAGCGGAATATCTGACTGTAGGCATCAAACAGCAAAAGGTGTTCCATAAAGTTCCCCTGTTTAAGTTATGCATAAAAAAGCCGGGAGCGACAGCAGGACAACCATTGAGGAGTTATTTGAAGAGGAGAAATTCGCTCGATCATCCTACCGTCGGCTCCCGGCATTATTCTGTTTCAAAAATCATCCTTCATCCGGAAACAACCACAAGGTGTAACCGTCTTTGGGCTTCAACTTGAGTTTGGAATAGAATTTTTCAGTCCCCGGTTCTCCGACCAGACCAATCCAATCCACCCCCATTTTGCGCAATTCACCCTCGATCAGGCGGATGATCTGCCTGCCGAGCCCCTGCCCCCGGAATTCCGGAGAAACGACCACGTCCTGAATATAAGCATCGGAACAGCCATCCGAAAGCGCCCTGCCGAAACCGATCAAAGTTCCGGAATCATCAAATGCACCTGCCGCCACCGCACTTCCGGAAACCGCCCGGTACAAAAAAACCGCCGGGTCATCCGGAGATATCCAGGCAGTTTCAATATAAAGTTTCCGGAGGCGGTCAAAATCCGCCCCGGAAAGTTCCTTGATGATACGGCAGTCGATCATACGCAGTTCAGAGCAGACCGGCAGCTTCGTCCAGACCGAAACGGATGTTCATGCACTGGATCGCCTGACCGGAAGCACCTTTGGTCAGGTTGTCGATACAACTGGTGACGATGATCTTGTTGGTGCGCGCATCGAAGTTGTAACCGATCTCACAGCAGTTGGTCATGAAGACATATTTGGTATCGGCACAGCGCTTGGCGGGCAGAACCCGGACAAACTGTTCTTTGCCGTAAGCTGCTTCATAGACTTCACCGATCTTTTCCAAAGTACAGCCGGGAGCGGCATTGAGGATGATCGTGGAGTTGATACCGCGGTTGAGCGGAGCCAGGTGCGGGATGAAGTTCAAAGTGACTTCGGGGACACCGGCGGCGAAAGCAAGTTCCTGTTCGATTTCCGGCAGATGACGGTGACCGACCGGAGCATAAGCCTTGATACTTTCATTGCATTCCGGGTAGATATAGGGCAGATCGACCTTGCGGCCGGCACCGGAAACACCGGAGCAACTGGAAATAATGATACCTTCCGGTAAAGCAAGTTTTGCCGCAAGCAGCGGAGCCGTCGGCAGAATACTGCTGGTCGGATAACATCCGGCGCAGGCAACCAGATCGGCAGTTTTCAACTGTTCACGATAGCGTTCGGGCTGACCGTAGACCGCCTTGGCGAGCAGTTCGGGAGCGGGGTGATCGGCTTTGTAGTATTCTTTGTATTTTTCGGTGCTTTTCAAGCGGAAGTCGGCGGAAATATCGAATACTTTCACTCCGGCATTGAGCAGAGGCACCGCGAATTCAGCGGCAAGACCGTGCGGCAGAGCGAGGATCGCGGCATCGTAGTTCTTGTTTGCCATCGCTTCGTCCGGGGTGACAAACTTGAGCGGCAGACCGGTAAAGCGGGGAAAAACAACCGAAACATCTTCTCCGGCATTTTTACGGGAAGTGATGGCGGTGATTTCAGCGTTGGGATGACGGAGGAGCAGACGGAGCAGCTCCTCGCCGGCGTAACCGGCGGCGCCGAACACTGCGACTTTTATCTTGGACATAAGAAAATTCTCCTTGTGGATTTGTTGCAAACATAGACCTCTCTGATTAAATATATCATCACATGGAGATTTTTCAAGCAGGAACTTCTATTTTTCAGGCAGATTGAAAAATTTCCGGTTTGAAAAATATTCACAATGGCACTATATTATCAGGAATCAACTTTATATCAATAAAAATTCGGGATTATGAAACAATGAGTACACAAAACGATCCGGCTGTCAAAGTTAAAACGTCGGATGTTTCCTCTTCATACTGGATGGTCAACCTCGTCTGCCTGTGGTTTTCGCAAATATTGGTAATGGCAGGATTTTCCGCGTTGATCCCCTTTATTCCGCTTTTCATCACCCAGCAATTGGGAATATCTGACAAAGGTCAGGTGGCGACAGCAGTTTCCCTTTTCAGTTTTTTCGGAAGTCTGGCGTATGCGATATTCTGTCCGATCTGGGGAAAACTTTCCGACCGCTTCGGCGTGAAGCCGATGCTGCTGCGCGGAACGTTTGTCACCTGCTTCATCTTTCCGCTGATGGGGTATGTGAAAAATATTTCTGACAGCATTTCCGGAATATTCCCGTTTGTATCTGCGGTGGGATTGTTGATCTTTTTCCGCTTTCTCTCTGCCGCCTGCGCCGGTACTACGGCAGCATCGCAAGTGATGATCGTCCGTACCGCTCCGGATGACAAACAGGGTTTTGCCCTGGGATCACTTACCACCAGCACCTGGGGAGGCGCCATGCTCGGAAACGTGGTCGGCGGATTGATCATCGACAAATACGGCTTCCTCGCCTCATTCTGGTTCTGCGGTATTCTTTATCTGCTTGCCGGTATTGCCATTCTCTTTACCCGGGATAATCCGGTGCGGCTGAAACCAGCAGTCAAGCGGATCAAAACGCACGGTGTTCAGAATTTCCTGCCATCATTCACCAATGCGGTGTGGACAATGATGGCGCTCTTTCTGCTCATGGGACTTGTCCGCAGTCTGGAAGCCCCCTATATCGCCCTCAAGGTCAAGGAACTTGCCGGTGAATCAAAAGCCGCTTACTGGACTGGTATCGTCAGCGCCTTTGCCTGCGTGGCGTCGGTAGTCTCCGGAGTGGTGTCCGGGTGGTTAAGTGACCATTATTCGCCCAGAAAGATCCTGATTCCGGCGCTGTCGGTCAGTGCCGTGGCGCTGATTTTGCAGGGAATGGCTGATAATCTGGTGCTGTTTGCATTGTCAAGGTCACTGCTTTATATTGCGGCGGGCGGCTTCCATCCGGTTCTGCAGAAGGTGCTTTCGCTGGTCACTCCCAAACGCAAACGCGGGGCGGTCTTCGGCTTCTCGAGCTGCATGAACTCCAGCGGCGTGATGCTCGCGGCATTGCTGGGCGGCTATATCTACATGTGCACCACCATCAATGGGGTATTCTACATTACCGCTGTGGCGCAGCTGCTTTCTCTGCCGGTGCTGATCGTTTTCACCAATATTGCGATGCGCCGACCGAAATTCCGCCGCAAAAAAGCACGATTATAAAAAAACGATTTGACAAAACAAATTTCAATGCTATATTAACTCACCATGGATAAGATTGAACATTTTTCTAACGTAAACCTCGGCGTATGGTATTGGCTCTGGCGATGATCTCCGTCAAGGCCCGGTGTTCTATTATTCATAAAGCAAAGTAAAAAACAGGTCTGGACGGACAGGAAATATTCCTTTCCGTCCTTTTTTTTGTAAACAATTTAACCTAAAGGAAAATTTGCACTTGCTTTTTTGGCGGACAGAGTGTATATTTCAAGAAAATTTTTATGGAGGACAAATCAATGGATTTTTCACGTTACTTTCGCGATTACCCGACTCCGGACGGTCACTTCGGACCTTACGGCGGCGCTCACCTTACCACGGAACTGAAAGAGGCTTTTGAAGAGATCAATGCCGCATATCAGTCCATCTGTCAATCGGCTTACTTCATCAATGAATTGCGCCGCATCCGCCGCGAATTCCAGGGCCGTCCCACCCCGGTCTACCATTGCGACCGCCTTTCCCGCAAGATCGGCAACTGCCAGATCTATCTGAAACGCGAAGACCTCAACCATACCGGCGCCCATAAACTCAATCACTGTATGGGCGAAGGACTGCTTGCCAAATATATGGGCAAAAAACGGATCATCGCTGAAACCGGTGCCGGACAGCACGGTGTGGCGCTCGCCACCGCCGCCGCCTACTTCGGTCTGGAGTGCGAAATCCACATGGGAGAGGTCGATATCGCCAAGCAGGCGCCCAATGTTACCCGCATGAAGATCCTCGGCGCGAAAGTCATCCCGGTAACGTTCGGACAGAGAACGCTCAAAGAAGCGGTCGATTCCGCTTTTGAATCCTATGCAAAAAATTATAAAGATTCCATCTACTGCATCGGAACTGCCGCAGGCCCTCACCCCTTCCCGCTGATGGTGCGCGACTTCCAGTTCTGCATCGGCGAAGAATCCCGCCAGCAGTTCTTTGACATGACCGGCCATCTGCCAGATGCCGTCTGTGCCTGCGTCGGCGGCGGTTCCAATGCAGCCGGTTCCTTCGCCGCTTATCTGAATGACCCGGTCGACCTCTACGGAGTCGAACCGCTGGGCAAAGGCGCCAACACCGGAGACCATGCCGCTTCGATCAACTACGGCAAACCGGGAACTCTCCACGGCTTCGACAGTTATGTGCTTGCTGACGAAAACGGGGAAGCGGCTCCGGTCTACTCGATCGCCAGCGGTCTGGATTATCAGGCGGTGGGCCCGGAACACGCGTTCTGGCACGATCTGGGCAGAGTGAATTACGTGACAGCTTCTGACAAAGAGGCGGTCGATGCATTCTTCATGCTTTCCCGTTACGAAGGCATCATTCCGGCACTGGAAAGTTCGCACGCGATCGCTTACGCCATCCGCTGGGCAAAAGAACATCCCTACGGCTCCATCCTTGCCACCTGCTCCGGCAGAGGCGACAAGGACGTCGATTACGTCGTCGAACACTACGGCTACGGCGACGACCGCGAATATTGACGGTATGGTACTCGGGGGGAAGGGAAAAACTTTTTTTCACGAGAAAAAAAGTTTTTCCCTTCCCCCCGAACCCCCTATCCCTTTTCAAAAAAAGCGAGATTACAAGTCGCTCCGTTGTCGCGACTTGATCGGGAATGGAGTTCGTTTCCGAAAGGCGGGCGATGCAAGGCGCGAGATTGCCCACGAGGCGCCGCCGTAAATAAAAAACATGTGCCTATAACCGGCGGATGGATCGTGCGGCAAGGTCGGGTTTTGCAAGCGAGAAGCGAGGGGAGTGTACGACTGTACTCGACCCGAGAGACGAGCGATGCAAGGCGCGAGATTGCCCACGAGGCGCCGCCGTACGTTTGCTTGCAACAGAAAGGTAGTATATGAAACTTCTTGCTCTTGATATCGGAAATGTTTGTGTAAAGATCGACTTTGCAAACTTCGCCCGCAACTTGAATATTCCGGAAATCCCCGCACCATTGATCGATCTGCAGCGGGAACTTGAATGCGGCAGAACCACCGATGAAGCATTCATCTACGCAGTTTCGGTAGCGTGTCAGCGTGACCCGCTGACGGTAATGGATGCATTCAACTCGATATTGGTCGAACCGGTCCCCGGCATGGAAAAACTTGTTTCCAATTTGGAAAAATTCGATTTTGAAGCGCGCTTTTTCTCGGATATCTCGCTCACTCACCTCACCCGGACCCACCAACTTTTCCCGGCAGCACAATTTGTCCCGGACGGAATGTTCAGTTTCGTTGCCGGAGCGCAGAAACCGGCAGAGGAGATGTTCGCCGCCTTTGAAGAAAAATTCGGCACCCCTGCCCTCTACGTCGACGACCGCCTCGAATTGATCGAAGCCGCCCGCAAACGCAACTGGAACGCCATCCAATTCACCACCGCCAATGCTCTGCAGGAAGCGTTGAAATGATCAGGGGATGACGTGGAGGAAGGGAAAAACTTTTTTTCTCGTGAAAAAAAGTTTTTCCCTTCCCCCACACCCCCATCCCTTTTCAAAAAAAGCGAGATTATAAGGCGCTCCGTTGTCGCGCCATAGCCTTGGGCGACGGCGGATGGTCGAAAAACAATAAACTACGATATCATACAGCCGACAAAAAACACAACCAGCGCTACGATGAATAAAAACAGAACCACGCCCACCAGCAAACGTTCTCCGGCATTAGAATAATTCGGGCGCGGCGTGTACTTCCGGACAGGACGATTTACCGGAATTTGACAATCGGACTCTGATTCATCATCCAATTCCGACGCACGCTTATTTGCATTATCATGAACAGCCATTTGCACCAAAGCGTGAATAAAAAGAAGTTCTTTTATATCCATACTCTATATATCCGGGGTATTATTTACCGAACAATTTTTTGATTTTTGTCCAAAGACTTTCATAAACTTCTTCAGACCATTCAAAGTTGCGCAGATATTCGCCGTCACCGCGATAGTAGGAGAGGAAAGCGGCTTTGATTTTCTCCTGATCGACCGGATTATCGGCAACAAAATAATGTTTGCCGCCTTCTTGGTATTCCAACGCACCGCCGGAGGTTTGGATAAAATCTTTGCCGTTATCCATGACCACAAATTCAACAGTTTGATCAAATTCCTCCTGCAATGCGGCAAGTATCTGCTCTTCACTCTTTACCGTCACGCCGTCAATTTTCATTTTCTCTTACTCCTTTTCAAATTCAAAATCAAATAAATTACCATTGATATCCCAATGCAAAGAAATGTGACCGGAATTATTCCAAATGCCAGCGCCGGATAATAAAGTTCCCTTGAAATCACCGATTCAGAGGGATTTTCCGGATTCACCAGACAGGTGATTTTCTTACCTGCCGGATGATGATTGACTATCTGCTGCATCTGCAATCCGCCAAATGTATAATAGCGGTTGCGCGAACGGAAGAAGTCATATCGATCCCCCGTGCAGATTTTCCCTTTGAATTCATATCGATACTCGATCTTGATGGAATATGACACTTTGTTATTTCTGCGTCCGGAATCATATTTCACAGCAAGTTTACTTGCCGTAACCTCTGCTGGCACAGATTCCCATGATGCACTTTTATAAAAATCACTTAACGGGAAATAGAGTATCATGAAAAATAAGATGATCCCGGCTGCCAGAAAGACAATCGCAGTAAGAATGATTGCGCCCAACTCCATTTCAAGAGAATTATTTCGTTTTTTCCTGGATTTACGCATACTTGCAAGCATAAAAAGTCACCTTCTCTGCTTCAAAAAATATCTTATTGCGGAACTCATCATCCACGAACCCGCCATCCACGGCGCGTGAAAAAAGAGCGAATAGTCGCTCAACTCTGCCCGCATTCTCCGATAGTTCGCTTTTTCCGGTTCCAATCCCCAGAAACTATCGAGGTCAAATGCTCCGATTTTTACAGCGAAGTACATTCCTCCGGCAAATAGAATGATTCCCAGTATCAGCAAAACGATCATGCCGCGGCGTTCTTTCTGCTTCGCGGTAAGTTCTTGTGCATCCGGCTCGGCAAATTTCCATTTATCATTGTTCATATATCTTGTTACTCCAGCCGGAATCAGTTACAAAAGCGCCGGAACGATGAGCAGTTTCAGTTTTTCCCGGAACTCCCCGCACTTGACAGTAACCGTATAACGGCCGTCCGGCAGTTTTTTGCAGGGAACGGTCAGGAAAAATTCACTGCTTTGCCGGGACTGTTTCAACACCTCGATCTTTTTTCCGGAAAGGTCAGATATCTCCACGCTGATATCACATTTTTTTACCGGCAGATAATTCCGGACAAAGATTTCACAATCTTCCCCTTTTACCGCAGTCAGATAGTGCTGCGCGCACTCCAGCGGTGAATTGAATACGATACTGTCCGCCCATAAATCAGCTGCTTTTCCGTCTGCGGAAACAAAACTTAATTTGACCGGAAATGTGCCAACTTCATTCATGATATATTCAAAAGAATTCCTGATGATCCCGTTGCCGTTGATGGAAATTTTTTTACCGGCAAGTATCCGGCTGCCGCCGGAGGTGACTGCGATCAACTGAACTTCACCGGTCAGAGGTTGATTGCTGACATTTTTCAATTCCCAATCAACGACATTCGTTCCGGAGATCGCCGCCGCAGCCGGAGAAACCTTTGCTTCAAGCGCAGGAGCAGAAACATTGATCGGACCGAAACGGAAAAACTTTGAACTGTCCAGCAATTTTTCAGTCTTCTCTGCCAGCACGTAACGCCCCCACGGATGAATAGTGCGGTAGCGGTTCAGATTTATGGCAATCTTGCGTCCGCTTGCCGAAGTTATCCCCAGTGTACGCCACGGAATTACGGCATCAACAAAAAAAGCGGTGTCAAAATAAGTTACCTTACTGTGCCAGTAACCATTCCAGGTTATACGGTTGGCAAATGCCGGATCATTCCACACAAGTTCAGCATTAACATTGTGGATATCACAGACAAATTGATAAATCCGGGAGGAATTGTCACACAGATCGACAAAGATCTCCACGCAATCGTTTTCCCACACATTGCCGTCACGTTTGAGCACCGGTTTGGAACGGGCTTCGGAAATGTTTGGCTCGGTGCAGAATATCCGGATATAAAGTTGATTGTCATCATACATGAATTGAGCACGGGTCTCCATCGGCGGCTCACCGGCTTCTTTCCAGCGGAAAAATTTCATAGGCGCAACTTTATCCCATCCGGTCTCTCCGGGAGTGCCTTTGAGTATATCCACACCGCCGGCAATAAAAGTAAACAGCGATACCAGAAAAAATAAGATATTTTTCATTTTCAATTCTCCAATTGCAGTTTCAATATTTCATTTGCCACCAGCATCCGGATATGTTCAACGGTCGTATTGCTGAACTCATGCTTCTGGGTAATGCCGTTGGGCGAACCGGCTTCTCTGGAAAAAGGAACCTCGTCAAGAATCTGTTTCAGCACCTTTGCGGCGTTATCAGCGGCGGCAGTTTTCCCGGATTTTCGCGCATTGGCAATGGCGCGCTCCAACGTGTAAAGATATTTGTAATCGGTAATGCCTTCACGCAATCCCTCCAACTGCAACGTGGAATAGACCACCCGGTCCTTGCCGTCCGGACGCTTGGAAACCGGGTAAGCCATATGGTAACGCTTGCCGCGTTCAAAGTGATTCACCGGAAAATCCGGTTCCATGTAGGTATAAGAAATGTGACCGGGCAATCCTAATTTGAACATCCGCAATCCGGCGGTCAACCGGTTTGGCATCAGGCCGCCTTCCTGCCCGACATAACTTCCTGCACCGAGGTAGACATAGGCAATATTATGCTTTTTGCCGACTTCAAGCAACCGGCGGTGCGAATCAGCATCGGAACCGATCAGCATATTGGTCGAAACATCCAGATAAGGACCGATCTCATCCAGAGCCGCAACCGGATAAATACAGCATGACGTTTTCACTCCAGCCTGTTTTGCAAGTTTATACTGCCAGATGGCACTTGCCCAGCGGTCCTTATACAAATGCGGCTCATCGTGCCCCTCGTAATACCACTTATCGTAACCTTTGCCGCCATACTTTTTGATCCATGAATCAAAATTTTTGAGCCGTTCAACGAATCCGGCTCTGATATCGGCAAATTCATACCACGGAGCAGACACACCATTTTTTTCATAAACCAGCCTGGTCTTAGCAGGCTTGTAGCCGAGAGCCTTGGCAGTTACCTGTTCAGAAGAAGTTCCGGCAAGGATCATGGGGCCGGACATCCCGAGTTCTTTTCGAAGTTCCTGAACATACTTCACCCGGCGTTCGGATGCGATCCGCACCTGTATTGATTCGATACCGTAATCTTTCATATCCTGCAGATAACGTTTATGCGCGGCACGGGGCCAACGGGATTTCTGACCGTGGAACAAATTGGTATACATCGTCCAGTGAACATGTTCCGGCTTCGCCAGTTTGAACGGCAGCACCCGGAGACGGATCGGCACTGAAATCGTTTTCCCGGAACAATCAACACTGCACATCCCGGAATATATCCCCGGAACCGCATCGGCAGCGATCCTGCCCTGCAGCCAGAAGATACGGTTGAGTTTGCCAGACGGCTGTTTATCCAGCGGCAGAATACGTTCCGGAATATTCATGAAGTTGCTCGCAGTAAGCGGGTAGTCCTGAAATTCAACAAAGTTGAGTGAAATATCTTTAGCAGGAATAGTATTTTTGCCGCACTTCAAATCAGAAATTGAAATCCCGACGATTGACCGGTCTCCCGCCGGATTATGGACGCCGAAATACCAGACCGCATATTCTCCGGGAGCGGTGAAAGTGTCGAGCTTATTCACGATCTCGTGCGGCTGCGGAATGGAATCAAAAAAGGTTATCCGGGGCGGACGACGGAAAAAAACCGGTGTTCTGACCGCCGGATTTGCCGGTTCTTTATGCGGATTGCGGTGCTCGAAATAAGCCTTGTTGCTTCCGATCATGCGGGTTCGCACGGCAGGTGCGGAAGCATTCTCCCAAAGACGGAACCGGCGTATTTGCAGTTTGCGTTCGCAATAGATGGTAAGAGAAACCGCATCGCTGCTTTGAGGAACGAAATCCAGACTCAACTTCCGGACACCCTCAGCAGGACTCAGGGAAAAATTCCGATTTCCGAAATTACCGCGTTTCGCCCCCCAGCGGGCCCGGATGAAAACATTCTGATTTTCAAAGGTTTGAACTTCAAACTCCATACGATAGTTCTTACCTTTTTTCAAGCGTCCGTACAACACGGTCTGAATAAAATTCAATTTACCGGATGGAACCAGGGTTATACCGTTGAGTCCGGCATCTTCGATGGCAACGGTCGGACATGGATTCCAATTGGGAAGCCACAGCAGTTCCTTTTTATCCGGGGCGATCCGCTTGTAACTCGACACGGTAATAACCGCATTAACTGCAGTAGGCTTACCGGAAGCACGCAGAATGTATTTGCCTTTATTGGCAATCGTCAGCCATTGCGGTATACGCCTGCCGCCATGATAGTTGAAAATCTTTTTTCCGGAAATTGCCTCCGCAATCTCAAACTTTTGCAAAGAATCAGTATTTCTTCCGAAACTGACAGAAACCCGGTCAGCATTGATCGTGACTTCCTGATCAAGCTGCCACGGTGATGACTGCTTTTTGCTGGCAAGAGTCCACGAACGGCGCAGCGGCAGGGTCATAGTATCGTCAATTATCATTTTTTCTGCAGCAGGTAGCAGCAGACAGATGAAAGAGAACGTTACGACAATAACACTTTTCATTGAAACCTCACATAATTTTATGTTATTACTCATCTGATAAAAAAGCATTGCAAAAAAAGAATATTATTTTTCAAACGGAATGGAGATGAAAGATTTTCCGGTGATGATCGTGTTGCGGGCAAGTTGAGTATCTTTCTGCAGCGCCTGATTGCCTTTGAAGTTGCTGTGCAGCTGATAATAGGGGAAACAGGAACTGGAAACATCCAGCCGCAGCGCTTCGCCCTTGGCAACTTTGAAGTGATGCGGAGCAAAAGTAAAGTCGATCACCGCCTCGCCGTTGGCTTTGAATTCCGGATTGGTACGGCAGATCGAATCGATTTCGTTGCGCAATCCCAGCGCCGCCTTGTCGGATTTGACAATGCTCAAACGGACGTAGAAACAAGTATCAGGCGCACTTGATGAAACGTGCAGTCTGACTTTGGCTTCACCATTCAAGACCATATCTTTTTCAAATTTGTCCGTCACAAACGAAATGATATCCGAACGGGAATTGGGCGCGTCCTGAACTTCAACGCCGCCAAAAACACCATCGCATCCGCCCTTGAATACTGCCGGTTTCCGGGGATCGTAATCATAAGAGATCGCTCCGGCAGATTCCGGAGAAGTGCTCAAAGAACGCTTGGAATTAAGATAAAACTTCTGCTGAACCGTATTGATTCCCATTTCCGGAGAGGTCACCCACTTGCCGCCGAAAAGCACATACCGGGAAATCTCACCTTTTTTGATCTGCTCCGGCAGTATTCCGCCGCGGAGATGATCGAACCATTGATAATGCATCGCTTTACCCGGCAGAAATTCAGCAGGGGTTCCGCCTTTGGAATAGAGCGACGGATGTATACCTTTTCTCCGGCGCATATAGGCGTGTTCAAATGGGGTGATGATAAAAACACTCTTTTTCCTGTGTTCCGGAGTTAATTTGCGCCAGATGTCAAACATCCCGGAAACGTAGACATCGTGCCATGAACCGACAAACATGACCGGAATTTGTGAATTGACCAGAGAATCGGAAAATTCGCCGCCGCCGTTGCCGGGAGATTTCCAGAACGGATCATTCCGGTCAGGGTGAAGCAGGGCTTCTTCGAAATCGACAGCTTTTTCTCCGAAGATTTTTTGAGTGATGCCTGCCAACGGAAAAGTTTCAAATTTTGCCGCTTTTTTGCGGCGTTTCACCGACTTCTTTTTGTAGATATTCACATACCACCCGGCATGAAGTTTCAACCGCATAAAGCCGTTGCGGTAGATAATGTTGTAACGTTCAGTATCCTGAACTGCCCAGAAAATACCTTTAATATCCGGCTGGGGAACATTCAGATACGCACCGTGGACGCTTGCGGCATAACTGCTGCCGGAAAGATAGATCTCTCCATTGTAGAAATCCTGTTTGCGTACCCATTCCAAACATTTCAAACCATCGGCTTTTTCATCAACGTAGGGAACGAAAACGCCTTCGCTTTTTCCGGTTCCCCGGCAATGCTGAATCACCATGGCGTAACCGTACTGCGGAGTTTTCCGGTAGCGTTTATGCAGTTTGGCAACGCCCCTGTCATCGGTGGGGGCATAAGGAGTCCGGATGACGATGACCGGCATTTTTTTACCCTTTTCCGGAACCGATACCATGGTAAATAGTTTCACTCCGTCATCCATGCTCACATAATGAGTATCAATTACGTTTTTCGCGACGGCGAACAATGAACTGAGCGAACACAAAAACGAAAGAAAACTTTTCATCCCCCGCCCCCCATGGTTAAAAATATTTATCCGGAAAAATTTCAATACATATTGCGCAAACGGCGCACCCGTTCGCGGATCGGCGGATGAGTGGAAAATAATTCGCCGCCGGGGAAGTTGATATACATGCACGCCATATTTTCTCCGCCCAGTTCCCGGATATCATCGCTGTCGTAACGGTCACCGTCGAGTTTTTCCAGCGCCCGCGCCAGACCTTCGTTGTAAGAGCAGAGCCGAACCGCAACGGCATCGGCAGCATATTCGCGTTTACGGGAAATCCCCAGCTGCAGCAGAGTTCCGACCAGCATGGTCAAAGGACGGATCAACATGGCAACCAGCAGCAGCAACGCCGCCGCGCCGCCGCCGGAATCCCGGTCACGACTGCGACGGCTGTTGCCGCTGTATGCACCGAGAATACCGAGGTGTTCTATAATGAGCGCCAGCACCAGAAGCACGGTGATCAAGCCGACCACCAGCTGATTGAGCATGATATCCCGGTGAATGATGTGACCGACTTCGTGAGCGATAACGCCTTCGAGTTCCTGATCGTCCATCATTTCAAGCAGCCCCTGCGTAACGCCGATAAAAGCGCTGTTTTCATCCATGCCGGAAGCAAACGCATTGGGAATACGGCTCGGAATGATAAAGAGTTCCGGAGTGCGCTTCAATCCGGCGGAAACCGCCAGACCTTCGACAATGTGAAGCGCGCGCCGTTCCCGCAGATTATCGGGATTGGCTTTTCTGCCGCTGGTCATGGTGAGGATCATCCACTTCGCCGTCATGATTTGAAGCGGGATCAGCACCAGAGAGATCCCGGCACCGACCAGCAGTCCGGTTCTGATATCGCCCAGCAGATACCCGATGTAGTAAGACAACGCAAAAACCAGTGCGACAATGATACCGACCAGAAAGAAACTCTTGATAAAGTTGCTCCGCACCTCTTCAGCAGCGATCAGCGGAGCAGATGGAATATTGTTCATAAATTCCCCTTCCCCGGAAAATCAGAGTTGACTGATGCGCATGTTGTCAGCATCATCGCGCTGAGTCTGGGAAATTTCGTAGAGAGCCTCTTTCTGAAGTCCCATCTGGGAAGCAACAATGCTCGCCGGGATCATCACGATCTCCATATTATAACGGGCAGTCGTCATATTGTAGCGGTTGCGGGCGTAGGTGATCTTGTCTTCGCAGTCGCGGATATCGCTCATAATCTGCAGAAAAGAGTTATTGGTTCCCAACTGCGGATAATTTTCAGCGGTGGCACGGATGGTCGGGATCAAGGCGGAGATCTTGTCGCTTGCCGCCATCGCTTCGCCGCGGTCACTGCTGGTAAGTCCGGTACGGGCGGCGGTCAGTTCGGTGAGGACTTTTTCTTCAAAATTCATCTGCATTTTGAGGGCATCGACCAGATTGGGAATGATGTTGGCTTTGCGTTTGAGTTGAACATCGATCCCCGCCCATGATTCCTCAATGGCGATTTTCAGCCGACGGAACTTATTCATCGTTCCGATATACCAGAAAACGATCAGCAAAACAACGGCACCGGCAATGATCCAACCAGTCATAATAACACCTCCATAAACGAGTTTTGTTTTATATTTTTTTACAGAAACAATGTGACACTCGTCACAATAAGAATATAGCACATTCTGATTGATTTTCAAGTAAAGTTTTGCAAACTGAATACCTTGCCGCGCGCCGTTTCCCGGCAATAAAAAAAGCAGCGCCGTCTTGTAAACAACGCTGCTTCAGCAAATCCGTGTACGAATTATTCAGAATCGACCATATCAAGTTGATTATCCCAGAGATATTTTTTGGTTTCAGCAACCACGATCTTGTGCAAAAAGAGCAGACTTACCACGTTGGGAATGACCATCAGCCCGTTGGAGAAGTTGGCGAAATCCCATACCACAGTCAGCGAAGTCACCGCACCGCCGAAAACGATCAGGGTGTACAGCACCTTGTAGCAGAAAACCGCCCGGGGGGATTTGATCAGGAAAATCAGACACTGTTCCCCGTAGTAGAACCAGCCGATCAAAGTGGTGATGGAAAAGGCAAAAATCGCAAAAGTAAGCAGATATTTACCGACGACCGGGATCTGTTCAAAACACGCCTGAGTGAGAATCTGATTATCTCCGCTGACGATCTCCGGGTGAGCAAGCGCGCCGGAAACAATGACCAGACCGGTCATACCGCAGATGATGATCGTACAGAAGGTTCCGAAGTAGGAGACCAATCCCTGACAAACCGCATTACGGGTCTGACTGGTCGCCGCGACGATCGGTTCAGACCCCATACCGGCTTCATTGGAAAAAAGCCCGCGGGCGACACCGTAACGCGCCGCCAGCATAAATCCGGAACCGATCGCACCGCCGAGAGCGGCTTCTGAAGAAAACGCACTGCGGACGATCACCGAAAGCGCTTCTCCGACAAAAGCCCGGTTGATGATCAGAAGCACGATACATCCGGCAATATAGACAAAGGACATAAACGGCACCAGAACCGTACAAACTTTGGCAATGCTCTGCAATCCGCCGAGAATAACCAGACCGGCCAGGATCGCCACCGCAAGCCCCACCGTCCAGGTCGGGATATTAAAGGTCTTGGTAACGACCGTGGCAATGGCATTGCTCTGAACCATGTTGCCGGTTCCCAAAACAGCGAAACTGCCGACCACGCAGAAAATCACCGCCATCCAGCGCTGCTTCAAACCGTTCAAAATGGTATACATAGGTCCGCCGTGGACTTCGCCTTTTTCATCGCGGACACGGAATTTTACCGCCAGCAGGGATTCGGCGTATTTGGTCGCCATACCGAAAACACCGGTCACCGCGCACCAGAAGACCGCACCGGGGCCGCCCATGACGATTGCCGTAGCAACACCGACCACGTTACCGGTACCGATAGTGGAAGCAAGCGCGACTGCAAGAGCGGCAAAGGGAGCAACATTTCCGTTGACCTGATCATCTTTCCTGGTGATAAGTTTCACCGAACTACCGATATGGCGCTGGATAAACCGCAAACGGATGGTGTAAAACAAGTGGGTTCCCAGCAGCAGGATCAGAAGCGGCGGTCCCCACAAAAAAGCATCTGCGGTTTTCAAAGCAGCGGCAAAAGCATCAAAACAACTGTCCATAATCGATTATTCCCCCGAAACGATGTGATACTGCAAGTTTTTCAAAAAACGATTCTTTAATATAGCATCGTTCTAAAAGTTTTTCAATCCGGCAAAATGTTTTTTGATTACTGTCGTCCAAATAATATTGTGCAAAAAAATTTGTACTGTGCTTGTATTTATTACATAGAAGGGGTATATTATTATTTGAAATCATCAGGAGAAAGAGGACAATGAACTGTACAATTGAAAAATTCCGGGCCACCCAAGCCCGCAACACCGGAGATTTCAACACCTCCGGCAGTTCTTTGTGCCTTTATACCGGACTTCAACTTCGACTTCGACTGCGCGGTTGCGCCGCGCATCTTAATCACACTGTGCAGAAGTGATTGTAATTCGGAAATAAAATCCCCGGCTTCAGCACAGGATCAGAAGGGGATTTTACAATTTCAAATAAGTAAGTAATTTTCAGTTAATATAAAATGGAACAGAATATGGAAAAATATCCGAAAATATCTCCGATCGAAGTACCCAACCGGCAGTGGCCGGATAAAGTCATCACCGAACCGCCGGTCTGGGCAAGCGTTGACCTCCGCGACGGTAATCAGGCACTCCCGGTGCCGATGAATCCGGCGCAGAAACTGGAATACTTCAACATGCTGCTCAATGTCGGATTCAAAGAGATCGAAGTGGCTTTCCCCTCGGCAAGCGAAGATGACTTCCGCTTTGTCCGCAACCTCATTGAACAGAATCTGGTTCCGGATGATGTCCGCATTTCTGTACTCACTCAGGCGCGCAAGCACCTCATCGACCGCACCATCGAATCTCTGGTCGGCGTGAAGTCAGCCATCGCCCACTGTTACGTTGCGACCAGCGATTTGCACGGCAGATTCGTTTTCGGTCACAAGCACGATGACGTCCTCAAAATGGCGGTCGAAGGAACCCGCATGGTGCGGGATGCCATCGCCGCTCACAACCTGGAGAATGTGGTAACTTACGAATTTTCTCCGGAAGAGTTCACCGACAGCGACCTCAACTTCGTCGTCGATCTCTGCTGTGCCGTCAAAGAAGAGTGGGGCAAATCCACTCCGGACAGTTTCATTCTCAATTTGCCGGCGACTGTGGAACGCCGTCCGCCCAACCAGTATGCCGACATGATAGAACTCTTCTGCCGTCAGTATCCCTTTATGGATGAGACCCGGGTGAGTCTGCATTCGCACAACGATCAGGGTTGCGCGATTGCGTCAACTGAACTCGCTATCCTCGCCGGAGCCACCCGCGTGGAAGGAACCATCTTCGGTCACGGCGAACGTACCGGCAACCTCGACCTCTCGGTCCTCGCGCTGAACTTCAAATCCCGCGGTATCGACCCGAAATTGAACTTCTCCAACATGCCGGAGATCGTCCGCATCGTCGAACGCAATTCCGGTATCGAAGTGCATCCGCGTCATCCTTACGCCGGATCGCTGGCTTTCACCGCCTTCTCCGGTTCCCATCAGGATGCCATCCGCAAAGGTCTGGAAAAACGCAAAGAGATCGGTGAATTCTTCAATCAGGGCTGGAAAGTCCCCTATCTCCACATCGATCCGGCTGACCTCGGCAGACAGTATGAACGGCTCATCCGTATCAACAGCCAGTCCGGCAAAGGCGGCGTGGTCTACATCCTCGAAAATGAGTTCGGCATCTATCCGCCCAAGAGCATGCACCCGGAAATCGGCAGAGTTATCCAGCGTTACCTCGATGCCACCGGCGGAGAAATCGACTCGACCAAACTGGAAGATATCTTCCATCAGAGCTTCGTCAATGTCGACGGTCCCTACAAAATGGAAAATTATCACCGCAGTTCCAGCGGCGAAGAGTCCACGGTAACCTTTGACTGGTTCGTGAACGATGAAAAACATGAACTCTCCGGAATCGGCAACGGCCCGTTGAGCGCGGTCGTCCACGCCCTCAAGAATTCCGGATTGATGCCGTTCTTCAAACTGGAGGACTTCTCGGAACGTACCCGCGGCACCGATGCCGATGCCTGTGCTATGGCGTTTGTCGGTATCCGTACCAGCGAACGCACGGAACACGGCGAACTGGTCTACGGCGCCGGAGAGAACTCCAATCTCGACCGCGCCGCGATCGCCGCACTGGTCTGCGCGCTCAACCGGGCGGTGGTTCTCGGAGCCCATCCGCGTCCGTAAGAAAAAAACACAGGCAATGAGAAAAAAGTTCAGATAATGAGCAAAAATTCCAAACTCTTTCTGAAAATATTTCTGCCGCTTCTGGTGGTGGTTGCCGCTGTCCACATCTGCATATTCTATGCAAGTGGACGGCGGAGCGATACGAAGTTGCGCCCGGTGCAGACTCCGCCCAATGCGGATTTATCCAAACTTCCGCAGACTCCGCTGCCGCCGCCGGAACCGGAAGTTCCGGCTGAACCGGAATTCCGCCGCGCAGAAACATTGCCTTATTACGATTTTTCGGCTCTTCGCAAACTCCCGGCCGACATCCGGAAACTTGCCAAAACCGGAAAAAGCGGAGTTATCGTCGATCTTTCCAGCCGCAAAGTCCTCTGGGCAAAGAATCCGGCAACTCCGGTCCCGATAGCATCACTGACCAAACTGATGACTGCGCTTCTGGTCATGGAGGATATCTCCTCCGGCAGATTGGCTATGACGACCAGACTCCCGGTGACCTCTGCTGCGACCCGCGTTGAACGCAGCTGCGTCCTCGGCATGAAACGCGGTGAATTCTACACCGTCAAAGAGTTGATCGCCGCCATGATGATCAACAGCCACAATGATGCCGCCGCCCAACTTGCCGCCAGCGTTTCCGGAAACACCGATGATTTTGTCGAACTGATGAATAAACGCGCCGGAGAACTGGGCTTGAAAAGTGCAAAATTCAACAGCCCCAACGGCTTGCCGCAGGGGAAAAAACGGCAGAATTCACTCTGCAGTGTCACTGATATAACCCGGTTGTGCGAAGCGCTGATGCGCTATCCGCAGCTGTTGGAATTCTGCCGGATGCGCAGTTTCCAACTCCACACCGGCAAACGGGTCTACTCTCACAACAATCTGTTGCGCCGCAATCCGGTCAAGGGATTATTCGGATTCAAAACCGGCTTCACCAACAAAGCCGGTTTCTGTCTTGCTTTCGGCGTCAACCGCAGAGGCAGGCGCTTCATCGGCTGTGTTGCCGGATTCGCCAGCGCCCGCGACCGGGATAATTTCTGCCGCCGGCTTATCGAATGGTCTTATTCCACCCAGAGGTAAATATATTTATGGAAAAAACACAGTTGCGTATCTGTCATGTAATAACCCGTATGATCGTCGGCGGAGCGCAGGAAAATACCCTGCTCACCATCAAAGGTCACCTGCAAAGCGGACACCATGTCGAACTGGCGACCGGTCCCTCCCCCGGACGGGAAGGCAAATTGCTGGAAAATACCGGCATGCCGGAGTTTCCAATTGTGGAATTCCCGGATATGGTGCGGGAATTGTCCCCGATCCACGACCTGAAAGCCTTTTTTGCGCTGAAAAAATATTTCAAAGCCAACAAATTTGACGTTGTTCACACCCACAGTTCCAAAGCGGGTATTCTGGGCAGACTTGCCGCCCGCGCCGCCGGAGTACCGGTGGTGGTGCATACGGTACACGGTCAGGCGTTCCACCCCTATCAGAGCAAGTGGAAAAACCGCCTTTACATCGCCCTTGAACGCTTCGCCGCAAAATATTGTGATAAAATCTATGCCGTCGCTCAGGCGATGATCGATCAGTGTGTCGCCGCAAAGGTCGCACCGCGCGAAAAATATATGGTCGTTTACAGCGGCATGGACACCACCGCATTTGCCAATGCCGAACGCGAAACGGAACTGCGGAGCAAACTCGGTATTCCGGAAAATGCTCTGACCATCGCCACCGTCGCCCGGCTCTTTCATCAGAAAGGTTATGAATTCGTCATCCCCGCCGCTGAAAAGGTGCTGGCAGTAAATCCCGATATCCACTTCCTCTTTGTCGGTGACGGCCCGATGTACGACGAATTACAGGCGTTCCTCAAATCCCGGAACATTGATAAAAACTTCCACTTTGCCGGATTGGTTCCCCCATCGGAGGTCTGCCGTTATCTGGCACAGAGCGATCTGCTGTGGCACCTTTCTCTGCATGAAGGCTTGCCCCGTGCGGTAGTTCAGGCACTGGCGACCGGGATCCCGGCGATCGGATTTGCGCTGGACGGCACACCGGAAGTCATCATCAACGGAGAAACCGGATTCACTACTGGTGCCGAAGATATCGACGAAGTAAGCCGCCGCACCTTGCAGTTGTTTGCCGATGAAAAATTGCGACGCACCATGGGCGAATGCGGCAAAGCCAAAGTTCTCGAACAGTTCGATTGGAAACTCATGGCGGATATTCTGGAAAAAGAGTTTATTACACTTTATAACAATAAAACCAACTCAAAAAGGAATTGAAAAATGAAACGTTTTCTCTCCATAACAGCAATTTTAGCATTGGCAACCGTCCTCGGCGCCGCCGATATCTATGTTGATTACAACAAAGGTAACCGCAAAAACCCGGGAACGAAAGAGGCTCCGCTGGATATTCTCGCCCGCGCGGTCAACAAAGCCAAGCCCGGTGATACCATCTATGTTCTGCCCAGCGATAAACCCATCCGGGATGCAATCGTTTTCCGCGGTAAAAGCGGCGAACCCGGCAAACCGATCACCGTTGACGGTATGAACAACATCTTCCTCGGCTCCCGTCCGCTCAATCCGAAAGAGTGGAAAGAGATCAAACCGGGATATTTTGCCTGCACCCGCAAAATCGGCAACAACATGGCAAACCGCTATTTCATGACCCTCAAAGGAAAAATCCACCGAATGGGCCGCTTCAACAAATGCAAAGGAAGCAAGAGTTTCAAAAAAATAGAAGAACTCCAGCCGGGCGAATGGACCATTATCCGCGGCGAATTGGCAAAAAATGCCAAAGGCAAAAATCCCGCCTATCTGCAGCAGTATGTCATCCGTCTGCCCGAAGGAGCCAAAACTCCCGATGAAGCCGGTTTTGAAGAACCCATTCTCCGCCGAATTTCCGGTGTTGATATTGCCAAAAACAGCAGCCACATCACCATCCGCAACGTCATCGTCAAGCACTTCCACAATGACGGCTACAATTTCCACGGCAACTGCCGCAACATCGTGCTTGAGAATATCGCCGCAGTCGAATGCGGAGACGATGCCATCAGTGCCCACGAAACCTGCCACATTGATGTCAAAAACTTCGTCGCCATCGGCTGCTCAACGGCAATCTGCCACATCAACAATTCCGAAAATCATCACGAAAACGTCTACGCCGAAAAAATCCTCGGCAGAGATATCATGTTGACCGAAAATACCAAAAACACCCTGACCAATGCCTGGTTCAAAGCAGATGCTATCGGCGGATTCATACTCACCTCCCGCAAAACTTCCCACCATCGCAGCACCATGAAAAATGTCCGGATGATCAACCGCAATCCCCGCGGTTCATTCGCAGTCAGCAATCAGGGTAAAATGGATGCCGATTTTGAAGATTTCAAAATTGCCAACTACAAAAAAGTCCATCCGTCCCTGGCTTCCAAAGTCAAGCAGGTGAAAGCTGAAGAGATCGAAGCTGAGATCGAAGAAGCCCGCAAACGGCTCTTTGCCATCTTCGGCGGTCAATTGGAAAAAGCTCTTGGAGAATAATCACCGTGTCCGGATTTGTTCTTGCGTGCTGTATATTACTGCTGACCGGTTTCGGCTACCGCGCCGAAGCCTTTGTCTACCTGCCGGGAATATCTTCCGGCAGCGGCACACAAACAAGAGCATTGACCCCCTCGGATCTTCCCGGAAGTTCCATTCATCCGCTGATCAAAGAAAAGGTCAATATAAACGGAGTTCCGCTGACCCTGGAGATCTACCAGTTAAACGCCCGTATCGACGATCTTTTTGCCGCAGTCTGCAAAAAGTTCAAACCGGAAAAGATGGAATACGGCAAAGATTATCTGCGGGTCATCTTCCGGGTCGGCAAGCACAAAACGGAACGCTGGCTCTTTATTTTCTCCGGGGCGAACCGTCCGATAACCGCATTCAGGATGGAACTGTCCGGAAATCTGCCCCGCCCCTCGCATTGGCCGCCGGAACTGCCGGCATTGCCGCCGGGATGCCGGAGCAATATGGTCATGGAACTGCCCCGCCTGAATGCCGTATTCGGTTCTTTTGATCAGAATGAATCTTCCGGAGTCCGGCTGTTGGCTTCGTACACCCCCCGGTTGGCAGGTTCCGGCTGGGTCAGCGCCGGAGCAGAACACTCGCCCTCTATCATGGGCAGTGGAGAGATATACTTCCGCAATGATCCATCCCGTCAGATATTGTGGATAAAATTCGGAGAAGAAGGCGGCGGAGCATTTTACTTGAAAAAAATCAAATAATTCAAAAAGGAGAGTTGCTGTTTATGAAATATTATTCCATTGTTCTGGCATTGTTAGTAACCGGAAGTCTGCTTTGGGCAGATACAGTCAATTTCCGTTCCGGCAAAGTGCTTTCGGCGGAGTTGACCTCTGCAAAAATCAAAATCTCCGGGATCAATCAGGATGCTCCGCCGGAACTTCCGGCAAAGACCGTTTTCGCGGTCGTTTCAGTTAAACTCGGTGAATTGCGTTCGGTTTCAGTTTTTGACTACGTTCTCAGTTGCTACGGCAAGAATTTTGCCTGTGTTGCAGTAAATTCCGGAAAAGGTTTTGTCTACGCTGACACTCCGGTTTCCAGCCGCAAAGTCATTCAGCTGCTCTTTGCCACCGACGGACTGCTCACCGGGAAACTGCCGCGGGAAACCCTGACGCTCAAAAGCAAATTCCCTCCGGCAAATCTCCATGATGCGAAGATCGTTTTCACCAATCTTGACAGCAAGGCTCCGACTGCGATCGCAGACATCCCGGAAAACGGAACTTTCAAGAAAGCAGAGCAGAAATAATGAAGTTTCCATTTGCCCCGTTTCTGCCGACCTCCCGCCGCGAGATGGATGCTCTCGGCTGGGATGAACTGGATATCATCATCATCACCGGCGATTGCTACGTCGATCACCCATCTTTCGGAACCAGCATCATCGGCAGACTCCTGGAAAGCCTCGGCTACCGGGTCGGCATTATCGCCCAGCCGGACTGGAAAGATCCCGCTGCCCTGCAGGTGATGGGACAACCGCGGATCGGTGTCGGTGTATCCAGCGGCAACATGGATTCCATGGTCAATATCTACACTGCCGGGCGCCGTCTGCGCCGGGATGATATGTTTTCAGAAGATGGCAAAACCGGCAACCGGCCGCCCCACTCGCTTCCGGTCTACTCCCAGCTGGCGCGCCGGGCATTCCCCGGCAAACCGATCCTCGTCGGCGGACTTGAAGCCAGTTTGCGCCGGGTAGCCCACTACGATTACTGGCAGGATAAACTGCGTCCGTCGATGCTTCTGGACACCAAGGCGGATATCATGGTCTACGGAATGGGCGAACGGCCCACGCCGGAAGTTTTCCGCCGTTTCGCCGCCGGGGAATCTCTGGAAGGCATCCGCGGCACCGCCCGGCTGCTGGGCAAAAATGCGGCGTTGGCATTCGACTGCACCGGATATATTGAATTACCAGGTTTTGAGGAAATTCAAAACAATAAAGATGCCCTCATGGAGCAGACCAAGATCATTGAAGCCAATATGAATTATTACAGTGCATCCGGTATGTTCCAGCGTTACGGCGACCGGATGCTGGTCATTGAACCTCCGGCAGAACCTTTGAAACCGGAAGAACTTGACCGCGTTCACGAACTTCCTTTCGCCCGCAAGCCGCACCCCAAATACAAGGGAAAAATCCCGGCTTACGAAAGCATCATCAATTCCATTCAGGCGGTGCGCGGCTGCCCGGGCGGCTGTGCTTTCTGCGGACTGGTCGCCCATCAGGGACGGAGCGTGATGAGCCGCAGTACCGAATCGATCCTCCGGGAAGCGGAAACCATCAGCAAACAACCGAATTTCAAAGGTATAATCAGCGATGTCGGCGGTGCCGCCGGCAATCTTTTCGGCAGCAGTTACGATCTGGAACGCTGCAAAAAGTGCAAACGGGTAAGCTGTATCTGGCCGAACCATTGCCCGGGTTACCGTTGCGACGGTCTGGCGGTATTGCACACCTTGCGGATGCTCCGCAAGATGCCGCAGATCCGGAAAGTTTATATCAATTCCGGCATCCGGCTCGATCTGGCACTGCGCCAGCCGGAACTGCTCCGGGAAATCATTGCCCACCACGTTTCCGGTCACATGAAAGTCGCGCCGGAACATCTGGATGCCAAAGTGATGAAACTGATGCGCAAAGGAACTCCGGAGGAGTTCTACCGCTTCATGGATGAATTCAACCGCATCACCAGAGAGTGCGGTCTGGAACAGTACATCATTCCGCTGTTCATCTCCAACTTCCCCGGTTGCGGTGCGAAAGAGATGAAAACGGTCGACGACTTCCTCAACAAACACCATTGGAGTCTGCAGCAGGTACAGGATTACATCCCGCTGCCGATGACGATGGGAGCTGCAATGTACTACACCGGCAAAGCCTCCGACGGCACCCCGATCGAAGTCAACCGCGGACTTGCCGAACGGCGTCCCCAGATCGAAGTCCTGAAAAAACGCCGCACTCCGGTACGAAAAAAAAGGTGATTTAACCCAACTCAGCTTTTACTGACTGATTTTTCGGGTAAACTACTTGAAAAATCAGTTTTTTTGTGTTATATTCCGCACGACAGATATTTATAAGGATAGTTTGATATATGCCCATGACCCGACAGGAAATTTTAGATTCTCTGAATCCGGCGCAGGCTTCTGCCGCCGGAACCCATCAGGGTCCGGTGCTGGTACTGGCAGGAGCCGGTACCGGCAAAACCAGAGTGATCACCTTTCGCATCGCCTGTATGCTCGCCGATGGAATCCTGCCGGAACAGATTCTGGGATTGACCTTCACCAACAAAGCCGCCCGCGAAATGCGCGAACGTCTGGCGCAACTGGTCGATGAAAAGGTGGCAAAAGCGGTAACGTTGGGGACATTCCACAGTTTTTGTATCAGCATTTTGAGAAAACATATCGGGAAACTCGGCTTTATCGGCGGATTTACCGTTGCCGATGAATCAGACCAGCAGGGGATTTTCAAACAGGCGCTCGGTGAATGCGGCTGTAATTATGAGGGATTCCCGGCAGCGAAGTCTTTCGCCATCATCAGCAATTGGAAAAACCATCTTAAAACTCCGGAAGCGGCTCTCGCCGCCGCCGGAAACGATTTCGAAGCCACCGTCGGTCACGTTTACGAAAAATACCGCGATCTGATGGAAACGCAAAATCTGATCGACTTCGACGATATGCTCCTTCTGGTCTGGCGGCTGTTCACCGAACACCCGGAAGTTCTGGAAAGTTACAAACAGCGTTTCCAATATCTTCTGGTCGACGAATATCAGGATACCAACGCCGCCCAGTTTGCGTTGGTCAAAATGCTCGCCGGAGAAAAATGCAACCTCTGTGTCGTCGGTGACGATGACCAGAGTATCTATTCGTGGCGTGGTGCTGATGTCGGAAATATTCTCGACTTCCCCAAGATATTTCCGGGAACCAAGGTGGTCAAACTTGAGCAGAATTACCGTTCTCAACCGGCGATCCTCCATGCCGCCAACGCCATTATCGGCACCGGCAGCCGCCGTCATGACAAAAAATTGTGGAGCGACTTCGCCCCCGGCGGTAAACCTAAAATTTCCATTCTCGACCGGGATGATACCGAAGCCTCTTTCATCGCCGACCTCATCGCGGCAAGAAAAGCTGAACGGCCGGAACTTGCCTACAAAGATTTCGCCATCCTCTACCGTTCCAACCAGCTGTCGCGCCAACTTGAACAATCTTTGCGTCAGGCAGGTATTCCCTACCGTCTGGTGGGCGGTCAGCAATTCTACGCCCGCCGGGAAATCAAAGATGCAGTTGCCTATTTGAAACTGCTCTGCAATCCAAGAGATGACCAGAGCGTGCTCCGTATTCTTGCCGCGCCGCCCCGGGGCATCGGCCCCAAGGCGGTAACTGAACTCAAGCGCCGCCGCGCCGAACAGCATATTCCGATGCTGACCAGTTTGCAGGATGAAACTTTCATTTCCACGCTTTCAGCCAAAGCAAAAAACGAACTGCGTTCCATGCTTGACGCCTTTGCCCACGCCAGGAAAGAATTTGCAACACCCGGCGGATTGACCGGAAAAGTGATAAAATTCCTCGATGAAGTCGGCTACTCCATGGGACTTCAAAAAATCTACAAGGATATCAAAGACACCGAAAAGCGGCGGGACAATGTCAACGAATTCATCAACGCCATCGCCCAGTTTGAGAACAAACAGGAGGAACCGCCCACCCTCGGCAGTTACCTCGAATCTTTCGCGTTGCTCGAAGAAAACGATAAGGTTGAGGAAAACCCGGAAAATGATGATGCCGTCACCCTTTCCACCATCCACGCTTCCAAAGGTCTGGAATACCCGGTGGTCTTCCTCGTCGCCATGGAACGCAACATCTTCCCCCACGAACGCGCGCTGGAAGAAAACGGCTACGAAGAGGAACTCCGCCTGTTCTACGTCGCCGTCACCCGCGCGAAACAGGAACTCTACCTCACCCGCACCCGTTCCCGCATGAATCGCGGCGTTGTCCGCCCCGCATTGCCGTCACCTTTTCTGGAACTGCTCAACGACAATGTTGCCGAAAAGGTGGATGCCGAATCTCTCGTCAAACCGGCAGATGATGATGCCATCCGCCGGGCATTTGAAGCGTGTATAAGTCTTATGGATGATTAAACTCCTCAACTTCAAGGAAAGGAAAATTATAATGATCAAAAAACTTCTGCTTCTTTCTGTCGCTATTTCAACCGGAACCGTCGTTTGCGCCGCCCCGGAGCGCGATCTGGACAGAAATCGACGTCCTGATGATCGCCGCCCGATCGTCCAAAATGGACAGCAGGCACCGGCAAAACCGCAAGCGCACAAACCGGCTCATAAACCGGCTCCGGTGAAACCGCAAGCGCACAAACCGGCTCATAAACCGGCTCCGGTGAAACCGCAAGCGCACAAACCGGCTCATAAACCGGCTCCGGCAAACGTTGTTGTAAAGCCGCTTCTGCCGGCTCCGGCGCCGGTGGTTACGACATCCCCCTATCGTATTGTTCGCAACACCTACACCATCCAACTCAATCCTGACAAAACTATCATTTTTGAACAGCGCTACGTTGGTGTTCAGGAATTGCGCGACAAAATCCGCATGGTCAAATATGACCACCCCCGCCCTCACATCCGGATCAAAGTGGTCGAAGGCGTTGATGCCGCCCGGCTTAACTTTGCGCTGGATGAACTTAAAAAAGCCGGTTTTCACAATGTAGAAATCATCCGGATCAAACGTCGTGTCAAGTTTGTTCCGCAGCAGCACATCCCTGGGAAACGGATCAAACGCTGACAAAATTCAATTTTATTGAAAAATTTTTATTGCAAAACCATTGAAAGCAGGTTATATTATTGTAATGCAGTATAATAACCTGCACTTCAAGTGGAGAGATGGCTGAGTGGCCGAAGGCGACGGTCTCGAAAATCGTTAACGGGGTTACCCGTTCGAGGGTTCGAATCCCTCTCTCTCCGCCATTTTTATGCTCAAATTTTAACAAAACATCCCCACTTTTCCCCACTTGGGATTGAAAAACACCTATTGTTG
>SUVV01000002.1:0-133512 GCA_015061805.1 Lentisphaerota bacterium
TCGCACTGCATCCGCCGACTGGAAACAGGCAGTTTCGAGCGCAACTGCTTCGGGCAGGAAAATCTGCCAAAATCACTTTTTCAAAAATCAAATTTCTCTCGCTTGAATGCAGAGGGAATACCCGCTTTTTGAAAAATTATGGGATATCTGTGTTCCGTTACAGATATTTTTAGATGCAATACTTGATTTAAGTACAATGTTGAAGTATATTATATAGATAAAAGTGTCTTTTTATCATCTAACACAGGAGTTTTTATTATGTCCGGACACAGTAAATGGGCCAATATCAAACACAAAAAAGAAGCCGCTGATAAACAGAAAGGTAAGATGTTTTCACGCGTCGGTAAAGAGATCATGGTCGCCGCTAAAAACGGCGGTGCTGATCCTGCCACCAACCCCGCTCTCCGCGCGGCTCTGACCGCCGCCAAAGCGGTCAACATGCCCAACGCCAATATCGACCGCGCCATCAAAAAAGGTATCGGTGAACTCGGTGATGTGGTCTTTGAAGAGATCATGTACGAAGGCTACGGTGCCGGTGGTGTTGCCGTTATCGTCGACTGCCTGACCGATAACCGTAACCGTTCCATCAGCGAAGTCCGTATGGCTTTTGAACGCAACAACGGCAACCTTGCTGCTTCCGGTGCGGTTTCCCGTATGTTCAAACGTCAGGCTCACTTTGTTATCACCGGCGAATGGGCTGATGAAGAAAAACTTATGGATATCGTTCTCGATGCCGGCGCCAACGATCTGATCGTCGAAGACGGTGAAGCTGAAATCTGGGCCGATCCGGAAAACTTTGAACCCATCGCCAAAGTTCTGGAAGAAAAAGGTATCGTTACCGAAACCGCCGAGCAGACCCGCCGTCCGGAAATGACGGTCACCCTCACCGATGCCAAAGTCGCTTCTCAGGTCATCCGTATGATCGAACGTCTGGAAGAAAGCGATGATGTCCAGAACGTAACCGCCAACTATATCATTGATGATTCTATCGCAGATCAGATCGAAGAGTGATTTTTTCAGGAGTTCTGAGAAATGAATGATTGGATCGAACGTTCGGGGAAGTATACTTTGTGGGATAGACGAAGCGGTTTTGAAATCTCGTTCGCCGGGATGGATTTTACCGCTGATGACCTTGAAGCGCTTCAAGATAAATTTGAACGCGCTTCAAGTGAAATGATCAAACTTGAAGCCGGAGCAATCAAAAATCCTGATGAGCAACGTAAAGTAACTCACTTCTCCGACCGGATGATCTACCCGGAAAGCAGTGAATTCCGGGATGTTGAAGAGTTCGCCGCCGCTGTCCGTAACGAAGGCAGATTTGATGCCGTTGTCGTGAACGGCATCGGCGGTTCCGCTCTCGGACCGCAGTTGATGCAGTTCGCCATCAACGGGCCGTATTGGAATGAAATGTCCGCCGATCAGCGCAGGAACGGACTTAAAATATATTTCCTCGACAATACTGATTCCGCCGGAGTCGCTGATTTGCTCGCCGTTATCGATTTGAAACGCACCTTGCATCTGGTGATCTCCAAATCCGGCGGCACTCAGGAAACGCGCAACAACATGATCGCCATGGAGAATATCTATGCCGGACATGGGCTGAAATTCGCCGACCACGCCGTTGCCGTCACCATGAAAGACAGTTCATTGTATAAACATGCTGTTGAAAGCGGTTTTCTCAAGATCTTCAACATGGCAGATTCAGTCGGCGGCCGCACCAGCGAAACCGCTATTGTCGGTCATCTGCCGGCTGCTCTGACCGGAATCGATTTCAAAACTTTCCTCGCCGGAGCCTGCGCTATGGATGAGTGGACACGCAGCAAAGATTATCCGGCAAACCCGGCAATGATGCTGGCGGCGATGTGGTATATCGCCGGAAACGGCAAAGGTGACCGCAATATGGTGATCGTGCCGTACAGCGACCGTCTGGTGCTGCTTTCCCGATATTTGCAGCAACTGGTAATGGAAAGTATCGGCAAGGAACTTGACCTCGATGGCAAGATCGTACATCAGGGATTGAGTGTTTTCGGCAATAAAGGCGGTACCGATGCTCACGCCTTTATCCAACAGCTCAATGACGGCAGAGATGATTTCTTTGCCACCTTTATCGAAGTTCAGCAGGACGCGATGAAACTTCCCATTGACGGCAATATTGCCATGGGAGATTACCTGCATGGCTTCCTTGAGGGACTGTGTGCCGCGCTCCGCAGTAAAGGGCGCCAGATCATAACCATCCGTATTCCCGAATTGACCGTGTTTGAACTTGGACAGATCATTGCGCTCTACGAACGTACTGTCGCCATCTATGCTGAATTCATCAATATCAACGCCTTCCACCAGCCGGGGGTTCAGGCATACAAACTGGCCGCCAAAGCGGCGTTGACCTTGCGGGAAACGGTGTTGAATTTCCTGAATGAACACCCGGACTTTTCCGGAAGTGCTGACGATCTGGCAGCGCGTACCGGATTGACGGGACAAAGTGTGGAAATCGCAACTCTCCTTGACCGTGCCGCAGTTAATGGCGAATATGTCTGCCGCTCCACTGACGATTGCGGCAAGTGGATATATGCGGCAAAATGAACCTGCTTCTTATAGACAAAGAAGATTTTATTTCTGTCGGCCGGATCGTTATTTCCGGACGGCGGTTTCTGCAGTTGCGCGATGTGATAAAACCTGTTTGCGGTGATACTTTGCGAACCGGGATCTGCAACGGCAACACCGGTAAAGCCACGCTTCTGGAGATGAACAGTGATCATGCGGTGCTGGATGTTGTTCTGGATACTCCTCCTCCTCCGCCCTCTCCGGTAACATTGGTGTGTGCGCTTCAACGTCCCCTGACGGTCAGGAAGATTTTGCATTGTTCTCTGACTATGGGCGTGAAAAAGATCCATTTTATCCATGCGGCAAAGGTGGAAAAAAGTTATTGGCAGGCCTCCATCCTCCGGGAAAATGAACTTGATCACGAGATCCGGCTGGCATTGGAACAGTGCGGCGATACCGTATATCCGGAGTTTGAATACCATACCCGGTTCAAACCATTTGCCGAAGATATTCTGCCGGAATTGGTGCAGAAGTCGGCGCTGGCGCTTTTCGGGCATCCCAGAGCGGTATTGCCGGTGCCGCCGCCGCCCGCATCCGGTTCGATCGTGATCGCCGCCGGACCGGAAGGCGGGTTCAATGATTTTGAAAATTCCGCATTGGAAGCCGCCGGGTTGACTCCGGTCACGCTCGGTACCAGGGTACTTCGCAGCGAATACGCCGTCGCTGCATTATTGGCAAAATTCCTGTAATTCCGGCACGACCTATTGTGTTGGTTTGCGCAGCAAACCAACGTGAAGCGCAGGATAAATTCTGCATGAAGCATTGCTTCGCAATGTGAAGCGTTTGCCTTTGGCAAACATGAAGCGCTCACTTCGTGAGTAAGGATATGATAATTTTATATTTCCCGTTTTGCGAACAACGTGAGCAAAACATACCTCGCTTTTTTTGAAAAGGGATGGGGGTTCGGGGGAAGGGGAAAACTTTTTTTCCCGGGAAAAAAAGTTTTCCCCTTCCCCCGACTCTCACAACTCCAGAAGCCAGGTGGCGTAGCAATCTTTGTATGAGCGGGCATCGCTGTTGACGAATGCTACCGGCAATGCTTCTGCGGCAAGTGGAGAATCGGCATTGAAGCGTTTACGGTTTCTGGCGGCAACTTCGGAAAGTTCCTGAATTATTTCCGGGTCACGCCAACTTACCACGACCGCTTTTCCTCCGCATGAACGCAGAATTTTATCAGCTTCCTGTGGTGTCATTGCCTTGGTAAATGGTTGTTCCAGACCGAGGTAATAGAGTCCGCGCGGGGGAATATTGCAGCGGTAAAAGATGACGGTTTCCGGTTCCGGGTCGCATTGATTGATGGCGATGGAACTTTCCTGCCAGAAGCGCCGTCCGGTTCGGAAGCGGTTCATCTGGGGGAAGATCACGCAATTTACCAGCACTGACAGCACAACGCCTGCCAGGATCGTTCCTGCCAATGGTGAGGGCAGTTTCATGATTTTCTCTACCGGATTGCCCGGAGAAATGCCAAAAGTCAGCAGTGCCAGTGTTGCAATTCCGGCGACAAAAGAGATCAACATCAGCATCAGCGGGGCTTCGACCCGCAGCAGTTTATCCCAGAGCGGCCAGGTGCAGAACAAGGCGGTAAACAGTGCGGCGATAACAATGAATATTCCACGGACGATAAGTTCGCTGTAACGTTCAGTTTCGGCATCCCGCAGCCGGACACTCAAGCCGGCTGCCATTGCGATAGTTGCAGGACCAAGCATGGGTAACAGCGATCCCCAGCGCCGGAAGGGGAATATCCCGACAAAGAGGAAAAAGAGCAGCATTCCCCAGAGTAATTTCTTGAAGTCTGCCGAAAGCAGATCACGTTTTTTCCACAAGCCGAATGCCGCCGCCGGAATCAGCAAACTCCAGGGCAGGAGCAGGCGGGGCAAATGCAGGAGTGATTCCGGGAAACCGCCGCTGCCGGGAGTGACCAGTTCGTGCCACGATTCGACAGATAACCGGCGGCAGAAATTCACCAAACGGAAAAAACTGCCGTCCCACTGTAAAGATGGTTGGTCTGAATATATCACAACATAAAGCAGCAATGCGACCAATGTAAAGGCGCTTAATGCCCCGAGCAATGCTTTGCCGCATCCGCTTTTGGAATATTGCTTTTTGCGCGTCATATCCACCCATTGCGGCAACAGCAAAAGGAGAATTCCGATCGCACTGGTGTAGCCGCACAGCAGTAAAATTCCGAAGAACATCACAAAAAAATCAAAACTGCTCCGGAAAGGCGATGGACTCCGCCGCTGACGACCGTAAAACAGCGCCGCACACCATACTGTCGCCGCCGCGCTGAACATCGGCGCACTGCCGATCCTGCCCCAGTACAGAAATCCGTAGGAGCCCAGCATCAGCCAGCCTGCCAGTACTGCATTTTTCCGTTCAAAGATCTCCAGCGCCAGCAGGATCGTACCGGAGAGTGTCAACAATGCCGCGATCACCGCCGGAATCCGGATCAACCATTCGGTCAAAGGGAGAAGCCGTGCTAATTCCATCACCAGACGGCTGTAGATTGCTGTCCGGGCATCGGAGGGATACCAGGTGTTGTCGGAAATTCCCGGACCTGTCATCATCCGGATGCAGCCTGCCCATTCACCTTCGACATTGATGAGTTCGCTTTTCCCGAGAAAAAGCATCAGGATCGGCAATGCCGCAAGTGTGATCAACAGCAGCGCCCGCTTGCCCTGTTTGGGCAGGGCGGTGACAAAAAAGTTGTTGACTTTATCTTTCATTTTTCCGCGGTTTTGGCTTTTTCCCAGAGGGCATCCAGCTGTTTGACAGAGAGGTCAGCCAATTGAAGTCCGGCATTTTCCGCTTCCTTTTCCATGATCCGGAAGCGCTGTTCAAATTTACCATTGGCACGCCGCAGCAGATCTTCACTGCGGCTGCGTTTGCGGTAACGGATGAGATTGATGACTGCAAAGAGCAGATCGCCCAATTCCTCATCGACGGCATCGTCATCGTTATCAGACAGTGCCGCTTCGACTTCGGAAGTTTCCTCTTTGATTTTTGCAACGATACCAGCGGTATCGCTCCAGTCGAAATTCACTTCTGCGGCCTTTTCCTGAAGTTTTTCGGCGCGGGTCAGGGCAGAAAGCGAGTGCTTGACCGAATCCATTGCCGAACGTTTTTCTTCACCGCGTTCCCGGCGTTCACCGGCTTTGATTTTTTCCCATAGTTTGACCACATCATCGGCGTTTTCCGCGTGGGCATCGCCGAAAACGTGCGCGTGACGGCGAATCATTTTGTCAATGATCTCCCGCCAGACCTCCTCCAGAGTGAATTCACCATTTTCTTCGGCAATGACCACCTGAAAGAGCAGATTCATCAGCACATCGCCCAACTCCTCTTTGATATGCGGAGGATCGTTGCGGTCAATGGCATCGATCAATTCACCGCACTCTGATTCCAGATGACGGACCAGAGAAGTACGGGTCTGCTTGCGATCCCACGGACAACCGTCCGGAGCACGTAGACGGCGCAGTACGCGCAACAATGAATCGGCATCAGCAGAATAGTTTTCCATGATCAGAAAGTGAATCCAACGTTGAAGTGTACCCGCACTTTGTAGGAAACATTGCCCTGATTTTTGACGACCGGATAGGCAAGATCAAGTTTCAGCGGAGCTTTGATCATCGGCAGTTTCAGCCGGATACCGTAACCGATACCGACATTGATGCCGGAGAAAGAGAGATCGTAAACATTTTCCCAGGCGTTTCCGGCATCCACAAATGCCGCACCGCGCAGCGGTCCCCAGATCGGGTGGGAAACTTCCGCAGTCATCAACAGCATGGTGTTGCCGCCCACGTTGCAGCCGTTGACGGTGGGACCGATGGAACGGTATTCAAAACCGCGTACCGAGTTGCTGCCGCCCATAAAGTAGCGTTCAAACACCGGCACCTGCTTTTCGTAGTTGAAGTTGGAGACAACACCGAATTTCGCTCCGACCATCGCGACGATCGCCCGGTCAAAGAAGTTGACGAAATAACTGCCGCGGGCTTCCCAGCGGTAATAGTTGGAACTGCTGCCGAAAAAGCGCGGAGTAAGTGAACCGAAGAGGTTGATGTTGTAACCTTCCGTCGGGTCAACCAGATTGTCCCGGGTATCACGGCCGAGCATCAGCGAAAGCTGACCGACCCGGGATTCGCCGTCCTGATGGTTGTCATTCATATACTGTCTCAGTGCGGATGAGATGTGATCGACCTTGACCAGTTCAAACTTGTACCCGAGCGCGACAGTGGTGAAGTCATCGAAGATCTTCCGCTGCAACGAGGTGCGGACGCCGAAACGTTTTTCATCCCAGTCATCGAATTCGGAGGTGTTCAGGTAAGCGGACAATTCAAACCGCAGCGGCAGATCGAAAAGCCAGGGTTCGATAAAGTCAAAGTTGAATCCGGCATTGTCGATACCGTAAATTCCCTGCAGCCGCAACCGCTGACCGCCGCCGTAGAACCAATTACGGGGGTTGGCAATATCAAAGTTGTCGCTGGAGATTTCCGCCATACCGAAGAAACTGTTGATATCCGATGCACCGGCGCCGATGCGGAAGTTGAACCAATCCGGTTTTTCTTCGACTTTGACATGGATATCTTTGGCATCCAGATCATCGGAGTTGACCGCTTCGACTTCGACATTTTTGAAATATCCCATGCCGAGCAGCCGCTGACGGCTGATATTGATACGATGTTTTGCCACCGGGTCACCCGGCTGCAGTGCCATTTCCCGCAGCAGAACTTTGTGGCGGGTTTCGGTGTTGCCGATGATGACGATTTCGTTGACGCGGAATTTGCGGCCTTCGCTGATCTTGAAATCGACCGAAACTTTCTTTTCTTTGAAGTCAACCGTACGAACCGGGCGCACCGTCATGTCGGTATAGCCTCTGGAATCGTAGACTTCGGAGATCGCTTTGGAGGTCGCCACTTCATCCAGCCGGGAGAAGGTCTTGCCGGAAAGCAGTTTTATCAGCGGCATCAACTCTTTGCTGTCAATTTTCTGATTGCCGGAGATGGTCAGCCGGTCAACGGTATAGGGTTTGCCCTCTTCGACCTTGTATAAGACATCCACAAATTCCGCATCATCCGGTTTGGGAGTCAGCACGATCTCATTGACTTTGAAATCCAGATAACCCAGATCATGGTACAGATCGCGCAGCCGCGCCTTGTCCAATTCCAATTCGCCGCGGTTGAGCAGACCGTAGTTGAGGAAATTATTGATAAACGGCAGCAGCGTCCAGTAGCTGTAGTTGTTGTAGAGATGCTTTTTCAGCGCCCGTTCTGAATAGACCGTCACCTTGTCAAAGTGGACGCTGTTGACTTTGAGGCGGAGATTTTCAGTGATTTTCACCGTTACGATAACACCGTTTTTGCCGTCGGGGATGACGGTCGGCGGAGCGATACGGACATCGGAATAGCCTTTTTCGATGTAAAATTTACGGAGATTTTCCAGTGTTTCATTGAGCTGACGGCTGTTGAGACGGTCGCCTTCATTGATGGTGAAGTGTTTCTGCAGGTCTTTGGTTTCAAACTTGGCATTGCCTTCGATTTTCAATACGGTAATGACCGGAGAGGGTTTTACCTTCAAAACAATGGCAACGTTGCCGTTGGCGAGGTTTTCCACATTGGCGGTGACATCCGCGATCTTGCCGGAAGCATAAAGATTTTTGATATCTTCATCCAGATACTCCCTGGAATATTCACTTCCCTGCCGCAATCTCATGGAGATATTGAGCATCTCCTGCGGGATTTTGTTTTCGCCTTCCTGCTGGATTTTCAAAGATTCGACCTTGGCTGCACTCAAAGTGGCAGCTCCGGCGATGGAAACTGCCAGAGCAAACAACCTGACTGTACTTGCTATTTTCAATTTCATGGCAACAACCCCACGTTAAATTATTTTTTTATGATTGTGTCGTTCCCGGGGCGAATTCTTCGCTCATCGGTGCTGCCGCGACGAATTCCATCCGGGAGGGATAAAAGAGCAATTTGACCATACCGGTCTGACCGTTACGGTTCTTTTCAATGATCCATTCGGCATCGACACTGGCACCGTCGGCGAGGTTTTTGGCATCATCGCGGTTGCGGTGCAGGAAGCACACGATGTCAGCGTCCTGCTCAATGGCTCCTGATTCGCGCAAGTGAGCGAGTTTCGGACGGGCATTGGCGCTGGCATTCTTATCGATTTCGCGGTTCAGCTGTGCAAGAACCAGAATGGGAATCTGAAGATCTTTGGCAAGTTTCTTGATGCCGCCGGATATTTCAGCGACCTCCTGTTGGCGGCCGTCAAGCCGGGAATCGGCATGCATCAACTGCAGATAGTCGATAACGATCAACTGGATATCGTGTTCACTTTTCAATCTCCGCGCTTTGGCGCGCAGTTCGGAGATGGAAATACCGCCGGTCGGGTCGATGTAGAGTTTCGCTTTGGAAATTTTGGAAGCGGCAGTCGTCACCCGGGCAAGGTCATTATCTTTGAAACTGCCGTCCCAGAAGAGCCGTTCGGAAATCTGTGCTTCAGTACAGATCAAGCGGCGTGCGATCTGCCGGTCAGTCATTTCCAAACTGAAAAATGCCACCGGACGCGGATTGCTGCACCGGTAGACCACATTGGCGATGATATTCAGCGCGAGACTGGTTTTACCGATGGACGGCCGGGCGGCGAGAACAAACATTTCACCGGGTTTCAGGCCGCCGGTGAATTCATCTACCTGGGCAAATCCGGTGGGGATACCGACTTCGACCTTTTTGTTGCGGATGTCCATCAACGCCTGAAATTCTTCTTTGATAAGGAGTTTCAGATCTTTGATCACATCCGGCTGACCGACATTGCGGATATTGTAGATATCGGTTTCGATCTCTTCGACCAGTTTGACCGGTTCAGCATCATTATCGTAACATTTAACCAATGCTCCGGAACAGGCATTTATCATGCGGCGGAGCATGGAGAGATTCAAAAGGATTTGGCACCACGCTTCAATATTCACCGTGGTAGCGATAGCGGAGAAAAGTTCCGCCAGATAAACTTCGCCGCCGATGGCATCAAGTTTGCCTGCGGAACGGAGTTTCTGGGCAACGCTTAACAAGTCCGGAGCGGTTCCGGCGGCGTTGAGTTCGATTGCGGCAGAGAAGATATCGCGATGGGCCGCAGAATAGAAATTTTCGGGAGAACTGCCGATAAGGCTTATCACAATATCGACACAGCTTTTCGGTTCCCGGAGCATGGCTGCGAGTACCGCCTGTTCGATTTTGTGATTATGCGGTTGCGCCCGGTCGGGTAAAATACCCGCCGGGCGTTGAGAAGAAGTGTTTTTCACTTCTGCCATAATGCACTACCGTCGCGGAATCAGCCGCGGACGACCCAGATTTTGATCTTGGCGGTGACTTCGGCGTGCAATTTCACGTCAGCCTCGAAGCTGCCGATAGTTTTGATCGGCGGATCGATGGTAATGCGTGAATGTTCGATCTTGATTTCCTTGGCGGCGAGTTCGTCCGCAACCATGCGGCTGGTGACGGAGCCGAAAAGCTGGTCATCTTCAGTAGCCTGCATGGCGATGGAGAGTTCGATTTCGCCGAGTTTGGCAGCGAGCGCTTTGGCATTTTCGAGTTCCTGAGCGCGGCGGGCAGCGATGGCCGCCTTGCGGGACTCTACCAGACGCAGAGCGCCGGGAGTGGCTTTGGCTGCCAGCTTGCGGGGCAGCAGGAAATTCCGGGCATAGCCGGGAGCAACATGGACTTCGTCACCGGCAAGACCGAGATTCTCGACGTCATCCAGAAGAATAAGACTGACTTGAGCCATAATGATTTACTCCTGTATATTGCGTTGAAAACTCAGTAAACCAGAGCGACAATGCGCGCACGCTTGATCGCGGTGGCGAGCATTTTCTGGTGATCAAGGCAGTTGCCGGTAATACGACGCGGCATGATTTTGCCTTTTTCGGTCTGGAACTTCATCAAGGTATCAGCATCTTTGAAATCGATGTAACGAACCTTGGCCTCGCAGAAACGACAAACTTTGGGCTTTGCAGCCGCGCGACGACGGCCACCCTGTCTCTTTTGACCCTGCATGAGAATCCTTTCAAATAATGATTGATGTTTTATTGTTTGTTACTGTTATTACACTGCTTATCATCAGAACGGGATGTCATCTTCCGGAATCGGAGATGCTTCAGCGCCCGGACGTCCGTATGACGCTTCCGGCATCGGAGGCGCAGACTGACGGTAATTGTCCTGGGGCATGGGATATCCGCCCTGATTATTCTGCTGATAACCGCCATTGGAGTAGTTGTTAACGGGAGCGCCGTAACTGTCTCCCGGAGCCGGATAACCGGCATTGTCTCCGTTGCCGTCTTCACGGCTGCGGCGGTTCATAAACTGAATGTTTTCTGCAACCACGATGAGCCGGGAACGGCGTCCGCCGCCATTGCGGTCTTCCCAGGAGTCGAATTTCAAACGTCCTTCGACCATGACCTGAGAACCTTTGGAAAGATACTGGCGACAGTTCTGGGCGGTTTTGCCCCAGACAGAAACATCGACGAAACAGGGTTCTTCCTGCTCCTGACCGTTGCTGTTCACAAAACGGCGGTTGACCGCCAGTCCGAGTGTGCAGACACTCTGACCACTGGGCAGACCGCGGAAATCAGGTTCGCGGGTCAGGTTGCCCAGAAGAAATACTTTATTCAGAGAAGCCATTTTGTCTTTCCTCAAGTGTTGCAGTTAACAGAATTCAAATCGTTATCTTCAGTCCAGATTGATCGGTTCATCGGAGACGCCTTCGGGGCGGTCGTAGATGAGGATCAGATTACGCAGGACCTGAGCATCAAGTTTGTAACGTTCCTTGATCGCGATGACCTTGTCAGCGTCAGCGGTGAAGATGAAATCGAAATACAGACCGGCGCGGCGCTTGTCGATTTCATAGGTGAACTGCTTGCGTCCCATCGGAACGGTCTTTTCCAGTTCGCCACCGAGTGACTTGATCAGTTCTTCAAAACCACGGCAGAATGCCGCACCCTCGTCATCCGTCTTACGGATGTCCAGAATGAATACAGCTTCGTACTTTTTCAAAATATACCTCTTTGTCTTTACTTTGAAAGTTTCAATTTTCTTTTGTTTTTTCCATCTGCAGATCAGTTTTGCTTTCGGAACGGACGGCATTGTATTTGTTCATTGCCGCCGATATTCCGGCAGTCAGAGCAGTTCGCACTGCTTCGGCCGCCAGTTTCAGAGATTCCTGAAACTGAACGCTTTCTTCTCCCTCGAATCCGGTCAATACGTAATCGACCGTTTTGCCCGGTGCCGGACGGCCGATGCCAATTCTCATGCGGAGAAAGTTGGCGCTCCCCAATTCGGAGATTATCGACTTCAATCCGTTGTGTCCGCCGTCTGAACCGCCGCGCCGCATTCTGATGCGGCCGACCGGAAGATCCAGATCATCGGAGATCACCATGATCTCCTCCGGCAGAATTCCGAGTCTGCAACTCAAAGTTTTCACTGCGCTGCCGCTGCAATTCATGTAGGTCAGCGGCAGCTGGAAAACCAGTTTTTTGCCGCGAAACCGACCGGAGAATACCCGGCTTTCCGCAGTGTGAACGGCTTCAAACGCACCCTCCGGCATACTCCTGAGGAGTTCTTCCACCGTCATAAATCCGGCGTTGTGGCGGGTCTTCTCATATTCAGAACCGGGATTACCCAGACCGACGATAAGTTTGATACCGCTTTCGTTCCGCAACGCCATGAGAGAGAATTTCCTGATTTGCGCCGGTACTGTTCAATTCAGCACCGGGGATAAAAAATCAACTCTTGACCCCAGTATTACGCCAGAACGAAGTCCACGTGGTAAACGTAGTCTTTGAGGTGGTTGTACTGGACTTCCTGCACTTTGACCGCGATCTCTTTGCCTTCGATGGCAATGACATACTGATCAAGTTTGCGGGCGGCAGCAACCTGCCACTCTTCGGTCTTGACGGAGATGGCGGTAGCGGCTCCGCCTTTGCCGTAGATGACCGCCGGGGTGAAACCGGACTTGCGGAGACGGCGGGAAGCGTTGTCGCCGAACTCGCTCCGCGGCTGGGCCGCGATCACATTTTCTGCTTTGCTCATGGATACCCTTTCGTTTTTACTTTTATTTTGGGAATTATTAATGTTCAAGATAGAAAAGCGACGAAACCGATTTTCCGTCGTGAATACGTTTGATGGCTTCACCGAGCAGCGGAGCGACGCTGACCACTTTGATTCTGCCGCCCATATCGTCGATATTGGGAACCGCATCGGTGGTGATAAGCTGTTCGATTTCCGGAGTGGCGAGCAGTTTGTCCTGACCGATCTTGCTCAGCAGGCAATGGGAAACTGCCGCGTAAACCTTGGCGGCACCGTGTTCTTTAAGGATACGGGCGGCGGCGCAGAGGGTTCCGGCGGTACTGGTCATGTCGTCGGTGATGACGCAGACCCGGTCTTTAACATCGCCGACCAGGTGGCTGGAAGCAACGGTGGTGGCGTTGATGCGGCGTTTGGTGACCACGGCGAATCCGGCACCGAGCATGTCGCCGTAATACATCGCCATTTTGGTACTGCCGGAGTCCGGAGCAACGACCACGCCGTTGTCACCGAGCAGGCTCTTGAGATAGGGAACCAGCACCGGGCGGGCATAGAGGTGATCCACCGGAATATCAAAGAAGCCCTGAATCTGCTGGGCATGAAGATCCATCGTCAAAATCCGGTCAGCACCGGCGCAGGTAAGCAGATTTGCCACCAGCTTGGCGGTGATGGGAACGCGGGGTTTGTCTTTGCGGTCCTGGCGGGCATAGCCGAAGTAGGGGAGAACCGCAGTAATACGCGCTGCGCTGGCACGACGGGCAGCATCGATCATGATCAGCAATTCCATAAGGTTGTCATTGCTGGGGGTGCAGGTCGGCTGGATGAGGAACGCATCGGAACGGCGCACCGTTTCATCAAACTGGACAAAAATTTCGCTGTCAGGGAAATGGGTAATATGAACCTTGCCGAGACTAATACCGATATAATCCGCAATTTGCTGCGAAAGTTCGGGATGCGCACTCCCTGAATAGACACTGATGTGTTTTGCTTCGTTCAACTCTGCCATTTTACCCAGACCTCTATATGTTCACTCTCTTTGTTTTTCGTCCGCGAACCATTCCGGGCAGGCAGCGCTGAAAGCGGAAAAACCGTTTCATTTACGCTGGAAACCTCATGGGTACGACGGACACTTCTTCCCGTCCTGAATTGCCTCTTGACGGTGCGGGAAAATCTTTGTCCCGCTGTCCGTCGGACAGTTCAAGGTTCCAAGTCATCACTTGACAATCATTTAATATAGCACACCATGCCGGATTTGTCAAATTTTTTTCACTGTGCGGTTTGGGGTTTCTCAATTCAGCGTTGCTTTTGTTGCTCGCAGAGGGTGCGCCGCGTGTAATTTAACGCTCCTCCGCTGTGCCGGAGAGGCGACTTGGGCAAGCCGCTCATTTCCGGTCAACTCTTTACATTAATATAAAATATGATTATTTTTCAATTATTTATCCGGTTTGCAGTTTGCTATTTGTTGATTCCGGATGTAAATTATAAATTAAACATTTGTTTAATGTCGATGGGGTTGGAGATTTTATGGCAAAAAGTGAAAATTCTGAACACAGCAGGCAGGCGTTGATCATCGCTGCCGGCACGCTTTTTGCCGAAAACGGGGTCAGCGGTACCAATGTCCGTTCCATTGCCGCCAAGGCCGGAGTCAATGTTGCGCTGATCAATTATCACTTCGGCAACAAAGACGGTCTGGTGAATGCGGTGATCGATTTCGTTCTGGAATCCTACCGCCATTATCTGCCCAATGAGTTCATCCGGAACAATCCCGAACTCTGGGAGAGCCGTCAGGGACAGCGCCGTATCGTTACCTACATGGTCGATCAGGCGTTTGAATTCATCCGGCCCCGCCGGGAAAATCCGTGGATCAACACTTTCATCATGCGCTGTGCTGAAGCCAACGATATCGGCAGACGGCGTATCCTTGCTGAAATTCTCATTCCCGGATGTATCCGTTACACCAGAACTTATGTCCGGATTACCGGCAGTACCGATTACCGCCGCGCCCGGTGCTGGGCGTTGTCGGTATTTTCTCCGGCATTCATCTATGCCACCAATCCGACGATCATCGATGACACCTGCCCCGGGAAACGGGCAGATGACGGATTTTATGACGAATTAAAACGCTGGAGTATCAAGGTCGCTTTGCATGGACTTGGACTTCAGGAGGACGGAGAGAGCCGTTATCTCTCCGCCAAACCGGTTTCAGAAAAAAAATTGTATTCAAATATCACAGGAGATTAATCAATGGGAATCAGAATCATCGGTACCGGCCGTTACACTCCGGAACGGTTGCTCACCAATGCCGACCTTGAAAAAATGGTCGACACTTCCGACGAATGGATCGTCAGCAGAACCGGTATCAAAGAACGCCACATCGCCCGCCCGGATGAAACGACCAGCGATATGGCGGCGAAGGCTGCCGAAGCCGCTTTGGAAATTGCCGGAATCAACGCTGATACACTTGATCTGATCATTGTTTCCACGGTGACTCCGGATATGCCGTTCCCCAATACGGCGACGATCGTTCAGAAAAAAATCGGTGCGGCTCCCTGCGTCTGCTTCGATATTGAAGCCGCCTGTTCCGGATTGCTCTACGGGCTCAACACCGCTTACGGCATGATGGCTTCGCCGCTGAAATACAAGCGGGCGCTGGTGATCGGTGCGGAAAAACTTTCCAGTATCGTCGATTGGACCGACCGTTCGACCTGCGTGCTGTTCGGTGATGCCGCTGCGGCGGTCATTCTGGAAAATGACGGAGATCCCGAAACTCCGGATTTCTATGCGGACGGTGTGGTTTCCGCCAATGGTAATTACGGGGATATCCTGCAGATGCCTGCCGGCGGTTCTGCCATGCCGGCATCTCACGAATCGGTTGATAATCATCTGCACTTCATCAAGATGGGCGGACCCAAGACCTTCCAGCTGGCGGTCCACTCCATGGTTGAAGCCTGCCGCACCCTGATCGAGCGTGCAACTATTCCGCTGGAAAAAATCCGCTGGGTGATCCCGCATCAGGCGAACTGGCGCATCATCTCCGCTGTCGCCGCCCGTCTGGATATGCCGGAGCGGGTCTATCAGAATGTGGAACGCTACGGAAATACTTCCAGTGCTTCGATCGGGATCTGTCTGGACGAACTGAACCGTTCCGGTCAATTGGAAAAGGGCGATTATGTCCTGACTGTAAGTTTCGGCGCCGGTCTCACCTGGTCGGCATTGCTCATCCGGTGGTAATTCCTTGATGAGCAACGGAGAAAAAACTTATACCCGCCGTGAAGAAATTTTGAATGCCGTCACTCATTACGCCGGAGCGGCGGCAGTAATTGCCGGAATATTTTTTCTTTTCAGTAAACCCCGGGCGACTGATTCACCGGTGGCATGGGCGGCTTCGCTGTTTTATGCGGCAAGTCTGCTTTTCATGTTCACGGTTTCCGGCTTTTACCACAGCGTGTGCGAAGTCCGTTTGCGTAAAATTGCCCGTCAGCTGGATCACTCTGCCATATATTTCCTTATCACCGGGACCTATGCGCCGCTGTTGTATCTGGTATCTCCGGATCGGGTCGGTGTGGTGATTTTCAGTATACTGGCGGTGCTTTCGGCGGCTGGGACTGCCGGAAGATTTTTCAATATCGCCGGATTCCGGAAAATTGAGATCGCGCTCTATATCATCATGGGCTGGTGCTGTGTTGCCATCGCCGGAAAACTTATTTCCAATCTGCCGCCGCTGTCGCTGTGGTTGTTGCTGGCAGGCGGAATTTCCTACACCGCCGGGGTCGCGGTATATTTGAAGCGGCGGGAATTTTTTCACGCGATATGGCATCTGTTTGTGCTGTGCGGTGCCGGATTGCAGTTTTTCGCGGTTACAGCGGCGATGGACTTGTAAAATTTCACCTTAAACGGTATATTATAAGCGAATATTCAAGTATAACACAACAAGCAAGGAGTTTTATGGATATTACACGTTTGGATGAGCTGATGCTCGCGGTTATGGATTCCCCCCGTCAGGAACGGCTTACTGCACTCAAAGAATTTGTTTCCGCTATCGGGAAACCGGTTCCGGAGGAGGTCGCTGACCGTTTGGAAACCCTCTGGGAAGAGTGGAGTTCCGGAACTCTTGCGGTCGCTTCTGCCCGTTTTGCCATGGATATTGCTCTGACCGGCATTCCGGGGAAGGTGTTTTTCCGAAAGGTTCTTATTCAGGCGGTCAAGGTTCTGCTGCCGCCCTATTTGAATCACTCTCCGGTGATCAAGGCGCTCGGTGTCCGCAGTGAATCGACCCAGCCCGGTGAGATCGCTTTACGTTTTGCCCGTTTGGCGGCGATCAAAAACGGTTCCGTGATCTTTCTGCCCTCCTCCCGCCGCTGGGCAGTTGCCGGCACGATGGACAGCATCAATGCCACTTTGCCGTTGAGTGCATTCGGCGGCAACGGATCCAATTCCGTGACTCCGCTGGATATCATTCTTCAGGATGCGGTGATCTTGAATGCCGGTTCCGAAGTCATCCAGCTGGCAGATTCGCGTACTGCTCCGATTGCGTCTGACCGTTTCCGTGCGATTGTCGCCAAGTATGCCCAGGTTCCGGTTTCCGATGCCAAAGTGAAACTCATGGCGCAGTCCGGATGTGCCAAAAATCTGGATGCCGCCGCTTTTGACAAATATTGGAATGCAGCTCCTGCAGCAGCAGCGGCTGTTCCGGCAACTGCTGCTGCTTCATCTGCGGTCAGGCCGGGAACCCGCCGCGCCTGCGAAGGCCGCAGTTTGAAAGAGGTGGATATGCTTCTGGATTCGGAAAGCGCCGCCGGCTGCGGTGAATTTGCCGATGATGAAATCGCCGCTTTCCACACCTTCTTTGAACGGCTCAAGGCGGATACCGCCAAACGTGAAAGCAAACTGCTTGCCACCATCGTTGCCAAGATCTCCGATCGTGCTTCCGGCGAAAAACTGGCGGCCATTCTGACTCCGCTCACCGGAAAGACCGCGTTTTTCCCTGCCAATCCGGCAGGATCCGGCTTCGCTGATTTTGCGGTCTGGGGCGAACTTGCCAGCAAACTTCTGGAGAAACTCGCCTCTGTCGCCGCCCAGATTTACGATGAAGATTATCTTGCCGCCTGTGCGATCAAACTGCCGCTCAAGGCGCTGAACTGCATTTGTTCGCATATTTCCGATGAAGCGATCTGCGACATGGCGCGTTCCCACCGCTGCAGCGCCGATCTGCTGCTCTGGATTTGGAAGAACCGCAAAAAACGTTCCGATGCCGAACTGCTCCAGTTGATCAATCTGGACAATGTTTCCCGTATCCTCAGCGGCGAAGAACCCCCCAAAGCCTGGGGTGCCGCCCGCCGCGAAATGCGCGCTATGCTGATGGATGACAAGAATTTTCAGGGTCACTTGATCGATATGCTCGGCGGAGATACTATCATGTTCGGTTCTCTGCTGCAGAGTGCCTTGTTCCTGAGTTCCGGCGAACGCCAGAGCCTGATGGTGAAACTCGCCCGCCAGTCCAAAGAACTGCAGGAATATCTGGAAAGCGGCGCCGGACAGAAGATCCTCAACGCCGGTATCGGCAAAACTGAAACCGTTGCCGCTGTTCCGGTGCATGAACCCTCTTATACCAGTGTCAAATCTCACAAGGTGCTGATCAAGGAACTCGATGACATCATCAATATCCATGTCCCCGAAAACCGCGAAGCCCTCAAAACAGCCCGTGCCCACGGCGACTTCCGCGAAAACTCCGAATTCGATGCCGCCAAAGAGCGCCGCAACTACCTCAGCCGCCGCCGTTCTGAACTGGAACGGGAACTTGCCAATATTCAGCCGGTGGTCATGAAGCAGGTCGAAGTCAGTGATACTGCCGTTATCGGTTCGGAGATCGAAATCCAGCTCTCCGGAAGCGGCAGTGAAAAATATTATCTGCTCGGAGCCTGGGACGGTGATCCCGATCGCCGCTTCCTCTCCTACCGTACCCGTCTGGGCAAGGCGGTGCTCAACTGCCGTGCCGGCGATACTTTTGAAGGACCTGACGGCAAGCCCGCCAAACTGCTCAATGTCAAGCAGCTTCCGGCTGAGATCATTGCGGAACTGGATGTGTGATATCGATCAAGGAACAATATTTTCCGCTCTTGAGGCGTTTCCCTCACCGCTTGGCACGTTGGCAGAAAGTCAACGTGAAGCGGGCGGAGGGGTATCATCTCATCAAGGGAAGACCGGTTTCCACAATTGAATATATCATGCCGGAAATCCCCGGTGTTCCCGGCGGTAAAACGATAGCGTTCCTTACCGATCTTCACTATCACGCTTCCGGAAAAAGTTTGCGTATCGTCCGGCATCTGGAGAAACTGCTTGCCGTTTACCGGCCCGATTATCTGCTCATCGGCGGAGATATGGTCGGTGATGCGGTCGATATCAACGCTCTTGCCGATATTCTGCCCCGTTTGTGCCGGCACGCCGGGGTGTGTCTCGCCGCAGGAGGAAATTGGGAATACGGCAAAAACTGGCTTGGCAAACATTTCTGGAAAGATTTCTATGCCGGAGTCGGTGTGACCTATCTGGAAAATGAGTTGTATCCCGATGGCAATCTGGTCTTCTGCGGCGTTGCTGATATCAGTTCCGGCAGATCAAGAATTCCGGAACTGGATATGAATAAATTCAATATCATGCTCGCGCACAATCCGGATACTGCGGTGGCGCTTGACCGGCGCAAGCGCGAATATTTTCCGCAGCTGATCCTTTCCGGTCATACTCACGGCGGGCAGGTGAATCTGCCGCTGTTGGATATTCCGCTTCACATTCACAGCCATTACGGCAACTTTTTCGCGCATGGAATATTCCGCCACCGGAAGAGAAATACCACCATGATCGTCTGCGCCGGATTGAATGAATTGTCTTTCCCATGGCGTTTCAACTGCCGCCGGGAACTGCTGATAATCAAAACTTGCGGAATTGCACAATGAAAATTTCTCTCTCCAGACCGATTGCTGTCATTTGTGCATTGATTTTGCTGCTGATCATCATCGCGATCGCGGCACTGTACGGCAATGGCAGTGTGCCGTGGCGGGAGATCATTGCCGTATTTGACGGCAGCAGTCAGGATGAAACGATCAAAACTATTATCAGAGAACTGCGTATACCGCGGATGATCGCCGCATTGCTCTGCGGTGCGGCGCTGGGAGTCTCCGGCGCGATACTGCAGAGTGTACTGCGTAATTCGCTGGCGGCACCCGATCTGCTCGGCATTTCTGCCGGGGGAAGTTGTGCCGGTTTGCTGGTGATGATCTGGTTCCCGGCTCTGATCCCTTATTTGGGAATTGCCGCATTTGCCGGGGCGTTGATCGTGGTGATGCTGATTCTGGCGGCGGCGCGCAGCTGGTGTTTTTCGCCGTTGCGGCTGATACTTGCCGGAGTGGCTCTGGGAGCGTTATTCAGCACGATATCGACAGCGATGCTGGTGATGGCGCCGGAACGTTACAGTTCTGTTTTCAACTTTCTGCTCGGCGGCTTTTCCGGAATATCTGTGACCGAATTGAAACTTTTTGCTCCCGGTCTGCTTCTTGCGGTCATCCTGCCGCTTTTCATGGGAAAAAAATTGGATATCCTCGCGCTGGGTGACGATTGCGCCGCAACTTTGGGGATCCGGGTCCCGCTGACCCGGCTTACGGCATTGACACTTGCGGCACTGGGGGCCGCCGGAAGTGCCGGATGTGCCGGCATGTTGAGTTTTGCCGGATTGATTGCGCCTCATACGGTCCGTCTGCTCGGCAGGTGCGGTACCAATCGTTTCGTGCTTCCGGCGAGTGCCGCTGCCGGAGCGATTCTGGTGTTGACAGGGGATTTTCTGGGGCAGATAATGGCGCCGGAATCAATGGAGATCCCGGCGGGAGTGTTTCTCTCCGGTTGCGGTGCATTGTTCTTTATTCTGCTCCTGACGACATCAGGGAGGGATGAATTGTGATGATTGAAGCGATCGATCTCAGTTTTGCTTATGAGCCGGGGAAGCCGATTCTGAAAAATATCAATTGGAGTTCTGTCCCGGAAACGGTATCCGTTCTTGCCGGAGTGAACGGCTGCGGTAAAAGTACCTTGCTCAAGTGCCTCGCCGGTCTGTTTGTTCCGGATAAGGGTGAAATCCGGCTCGATGGAGTACCGTTGAAAAAAATTCCGGTAAAACAGCGTGCCGCACAAGTGGCATACCTGCCGCAGAATCCGGTCATTCCGGAAAGTTTTACGGTCAGAGAATTGCTGGAGTGTTCCCGGTATTCGCTCCGGGATTCAGCCGGACACCGCCGGGAAATCATCGGCAGGACGATGGAGGATTGCGGCATATCCGGCTTGGCAGAACGCCAGTTCGTGCAGCTTTCCGGAGGAGAAAAACAGCGCGCTCTCCTGGCGTTTGTGCTGGCAAGAGATGCGCGCATATTGCTGTTGGATGAACCGTTTTCGGCGTTGGACCCGGCGGCATTCCGGGAACTTTTTTCTCTGCTCATCCGTTTGAAAAAAGAGCGTTCAATTTCCGTTGTGACCGTACTTCACGATATCAACCGGGCATTGAACTACGGCGACCGGATCGTGGGTATAAAAAACGGTGCGGTTCAATTTGACCTCACTCCGGAGACCGCCGCAGAGAAAGTTCCGCAATTATACGATCTCCCGGACAACTCCATTGTTAACGGTAAATTCTTTTTGTAAGTTTCGGGTGTTGTCAGGAGAAAACTTTTCCCCGGGGACACTCTGTTTCAGTTCAAAAGGGCGGAGACTTTTTCCGTCATCAATTTTTCGACATCGGCAAATTCCGGCAGGTCGAGCGTGGTTCCGGCTGCCATATCATGACCGCCGCCGCCCAGTTCGCGGGCAATGGGGCCGACCGGGAATTTCTGATCTTTACTGCGGAGCGACACCCGGAATCCGTCAACGCGCTTGTGGCACAGCATGGCGATGACTACACCTTCTATGCCCCGAAGCAGGTCGATCAAACCTTCATCTTCACGCATGTCGAAGTTGTGTTTTTTCATCAACTCTTCCGGCACGAAGCAGTAGGCAAAGCGTCCGTTGCAGCAGAGTTTGAAACAATTATTGATCAATTCGGCTTCAAAACGGAGTTGATTGATCGGCTTGCTGAAAAATACGGTATTGGCGATACGGTCGATATCAGCGCCGCGTTCCCGGAGTTTTGCCGCAATTTCAAAGGCGGCGGCATCGGTATTGGCGAAACAGAAACTTCCGGTATCGGTCATGATCCCGGTCATCAGATAGGTGGCGGCAGCCGAATCGATCTCCAATCCGGTCGAGAGCAGCAGTTTTGCCACCATGAAAGATGCACTGCAGGCGGTGGGTTCTATCCATTCACACGGAGCGGCAAGTGAATTGCCTTTGTGGTGATCTATGGAAATAAAATTGCGTTTCCGGAGCATCTCAATTGTGAGCGCATCACCGGAACCGAGTCTTTCGCCATTGGCACAGTCGACTGCGGCAAAGAGATCGTATCCGTCGATCATCTTTGCATCCGAGCAGGTTAAATATCCGGTGCAGAAGTTGCTGTAACGCCGCGGAAGCGGATCCGGGACCAGCACATCGGCGGCGATATTTCTGCTGCGCAAAAATTCCCGCAAACCGAAACTGCTGCCGAGGGCATCGCCATCCGGCCGGCGGTGGGTCATGATCAGCACCCTGGAAGCGCTGAGCAGTTTGGAAACGATCTCTTGAAACACTTTATTCACTCTTCACCGTTGAGCAGTTCCAGTACGCGGTCACCCATTTCGGTACGGCGGTCTTCTTTGAAAGTGAGTACCGGGGTGTGCTTGAACCCGAGAACCTTTGCCAGATGGCGCTGGATATCGCTTTTGCGGGCATTGAGTTCTTTGAAGATGGCGGTATTTCCGGAAGCGGTTTTTCTGCCTCCGAAAATACTGATACCGACGGTTGCGTTACGAAGATCGACACTGGTTCTTACTTCGGTAACGGAAATGAGCATTCCGGAACTTTGAGCCATGACCAGCCGTTCGATCTCAAGAGCGATTTCCCGTTTCAGCAATTCGTTGACACGGGTGAGTCTGTCTACTTTTTCTGCCATCAGAGGGTTGCCTTTTTCAATTCGATTTCATAGATTTCGATCTCGTCACCGACGAGGAAGTCGGCAAAGTTATCCAGACGGATACCGCATTCCAGACCGGCCTTGACTTCGCGGACATCATCGCGGAAGTGGCGCAGACTGGCGACTTCTCCGTTGTAGATAAGTTCTTTGTCGCGGCGGACACGCGCCTTTGCACCGACTTTGACCACACCGGAATCAACGCGGCAACCGCAGATTTTGGGACCTTTGCTCAATTCAAAGATCTGCAGGATCCGGGCTTCACCGACCACCTTTTCCTTGCGTTCCGGAGCGAGTTTACCGGCGAGAGCATCGGTGATATCTTCAAGCAGCTCGTAGATGATGCTGTAGAGGCGGATCTCGACGCCGCGTTTTTTGGCAAGATCGTTCACGCCGGGGTTGACCCGGACGTGGAATCCGACCACGATGGCGTTGGTGGCGGCGGCGAGGTCGATATCGCTTTCGCTGATGGGGCCGACACCGTTGGCAACGACAACCGATTTGATCTTTTCGCTGGGCAGCTGGGCGAGAGAACCGGCGATGGCTTCACCGGAACCGCGCACGTCGGCTTTGATGATAAGGTTGAGGGTATTCTGCTCTTCCTGATTGAGTTTGCTGAAGAGGTCTTCGGCGCTGGTGATCGCACTGGAAGAGAGCGTTTCGGTACGTTTGGCGGCGACCCGTTCCGAAGCGATAAGGCGGGCCTCTTTTTCGGACTCGCAGCATTCGAGGTGATCTCCGGCTTCGGGAACACCATTCAGACCGACGATCTTGACCGGGAACCCGGGAAGAACTGATTTGACCCGTTCGCCCTTGTCGTTGATAAGGGTGCGGACACGGCCGTAGTATTCACCGCAGAGGACGATATCGCCGACTTTGAGTGTACCTTCCTGGACGAGGACGTGGGCGGTCGGACCGAATCCCTGTTCCAACTGGGCTTCCAGAATAGTTCCCTCGGCGGGACGTTTGGGATTGGCTTTGAGTTCCAGCATCTGTGCTTCCAGCAGGATACGTTCCAGCAGGTCGGGCAGACCGGCGCCGGTTTTGGCGGAAACCCGGACGGTACCGATATCACCGCCCCAGTCTTCACTGGTAAGTCCATTCTGCTGCATATTGAGCAGAACTTTATCCGGGTCGGCTTCCGGCAGGTCGATCTTGTTGATGGCGACGATGATCGGAACTTTTGCGGCGAGCGCATGGTTCATTGCTTCGACCGTCTGGGGTTTGAAACCTTCGGCGGCGGAGACTACCAGCACCACGATATCGGTGGTTCCGGCACCGCGGGCGCGCATTTTGGAGAATGCCGCGTGTCCCGGAGTGTCGATAAAGGTGATCGGCTTGTCGTTGAAAGTTACACTTGAAGCACCGATATGCTGGGTGATGGCACCGGCTTCACCAGCGGTCACATGGGTATTGCGGACTTTGTCCTGCAGAGAAGTTTTGCCGTGGTCGACGTGGCCCATGAAGGTCACGACGGGGGGGCGTTCCCGGAGTTGAGAGGGATCGTAGACCACCTCATTTTTTCTGGCGACCGGGGTCGGAGCGGCTTTGGGTTCAGTGCCGAAAACCAGTTCACAACCGTAGGAAGCGCAGAGTTTTTTGGCATTGGCATCGCTGATGGGCTGATTGATACCGGCAAGTTCACCGAGTTTGATCAGGTCGCTGATAAGTTCATTGGGCTTTTTGCCGACGGCTTCGGCGAGGACCTTGACGATCACGGGTGAAGGCAGAGTGATGACTTTGCCTTCCAGGTCGCTGCTGTCGGAAGCGGCGGCAGAACCGTTGGAGTGCTGATTCTTGACCGGCACATTTTTTTCCTTGCCTTTGCCGGAGCGGGACTGATTTTTACCGGAACGTTTGTCGGCGTTGCGGAGTTGGATTTCGTCACTTTCGTAAAGATCGGCAAAGTATGACTCCACCAGCTCCTGCATATCCTCCGGAATCACGGCATCCAATGAATCACCGGTTTCGATGCCCTGTTCATTGAGTTCCCGTACGATATCGCGGGCGGCGACGCCGTATTTTTTGGCAAGTGCTTTTACTGTAAGTTGACCCATATTGATATCTCCTTATCTCTCGTGCCGGAATGTTCAATCTTTAAGCCGGGCGATCGCGGCGCTGACTTCACCGAAGTTCAGACCTTCGATCGCGGCGACGGCATCCAGATCGGCGGCTTTGAGGCCGTCGACGGTGACGAATCCGGCGGCGACCAGTTTGCCGGCATCGGCGGTGGAAATTCCGGCGGCATCCGCCAGTTTTTCTGCGGCGATGCGGATCTGTTCATCGATGGAAGGACCGCGGCTGCGGATATTTTCGTCGCAAAGTTTGATGTTCCAGCCGAGCAGTTTTGCCGAAAGGCGGACATTCTGGGCTTTGCGGCCGAAGGCGACTTTGGACTGATCATCGGCGACGATGACGCGCAATTCATGTTTTTCTTCATCGACTTCCACGCTCTGGACCTTGGCGGGCAGCAGGGCGTTGGCGGCGAATTTACGGATATCTTCATCCCAGGGGACGATATCGATGCGTTCGCTGCCGAGTTCATCGGTGATACGGCGCACCCGGATGCCGCGCAGACCGACGCAGGCACCGACCGGGTCGACTCTGGGATCGCTGGAAGCGACTGCGATCTTGGTTCGTTTTCCCGGTTCGCGGGCGATAGCCTTGATCGTGACCAGATTATCGTGAATCTCGCTCACTTCGCGTTCAAAGAGTTTGGCGACGAAGTTGGGGGAGGTGCGGGAAACGATCAGACTCGGGCCGCTGGTGTTGGTGTCGACCTTGAGCAGCAGGGCGCTGATCTGATCTCCGTTGGAATACTGTTCATCGTGGATGCGTTCCTTGACCGGCAGGATACCCTGGGATTTCTGGAAGTCGATAATGATATTTCCGGCTTCGACGCTCACCACGGTACCGTAGAGGATCTGACCGATGCGATCGGCAAAAAGTTCCTGAACGTTATCTTTTTCAGCTTTACGGAGCTGTTGGATGATCGCCTGACGGGCGGTCTGGGCGGCGATACGTCCGAAGTTGCGGGGCGTGACCTCCCATTCGACCTTGTCGCCGGGCTGGACTTCCGGGAAGCGTTCTCTGGCGCGTTCGATGGTCAGCTGGTCGCAGTTGGGAGTACCTTCGACGACTTCGAGGACTGCCCATGCCTGGATTTTGCCGGTGGGCGGGTCGATCCGCACTTTGAGTTCAGAGGCGGGGTGGATGCTTTTTCTGGAAGCGGAAAGGATGGCATTTTCCAGTGCCCGGACGGTGGTCTCGCGGTTGATGCCGCGTTCCTGTTCGATATATTCGAGAATTGTCAGCAGTTCGTTACTCATTTTTCTCCTCCTGTCATTTTGGCTGCGCCAGGACGATATCGGCGCATTTTTTCATTTCTTCACAAATTCCCTTATCTTCTCCGGAATCACGGCAGTAAAAAAGCGGGCAACCTTCCCGCTTCGCATACCGTTCATACGGTTGAAACATTTTTTTAAGATTGAAACAAAAATGTTGCTTCTTATATAATATATACGGCACTTTGTAAATTATCAAGTTTTTCTGTAAAAAAATAGCATCATTGTCTGCCGGAAAAAATTTTATCTTTTTTCATGGTGATTTTCCTGCAGTTTGACTTGATTTCAGAACAAAACAGGTGTATTGTATCATTTGGTAAAATAAGTATTATTCATTAAAGGCACTTTTTGCCTTCAACAATCGGGAATTAAAATAGATGAGCGAAGAAAATAACGAAAATATCCGTCCGGCAGAAGAGTACAGTGCCAGTAAAATCACCGTACTTGAAGGACTTGAAGCTGTCCGTGTCCGCCCCTCCATGTATATCGGTGACACCGGTGTGCGCGGTCTGCACCACCTGGTCTACGAAGTGGTCGACAACTCTATCGACGAAGCACTTGCCGGTTTCGCCAGCGATGTCAAAGTGATCATCCGCGCTGACAATTCGATCACCGTCGAAGATGACGGCCGCGGTATTCCGGTCGATATGCACCCGACTGAAAACAAACCTGCCGTTGAAGTCGTGCTGACCGTCCTCCATGCCGGTGGTAAATTTGACCACAACAGTTACAAAGTTTCCGGCGGTCTGCACGGCGTGGGTGTTTCCTGCGTGAATGCCCTTTCCGACTGGATGGACGTTGAAGTCTGCCGCGAAGGCAAGGCTTATGCCATCAGTTTCAAGCGCGGTGTCACTTCCAAAAAGCTGACCGAGATCGGAACGACTTCCAAAAGGGGTACCAAAGTTTCTTTCAAACCGGATGGAACCATCTTTCCCGACACGATTTATGTATGGGATATCCTTGCCAAACGTCTGCGGGAACTGGCTTTCCTGAATCGCGGCATCCACATCACGCTGACCGATGAACGGGATATTACTGACGGTTCTCCGCGCAGTGAACACTTCCACTACAAAGGCGGTATCACGGAATTTGTTTCCATTCTCAATACCGACCGGGAAGTTATCAACCCGGAAGTTATCTACTTCCACCGGGAACGCGCCGGTATCGACGTGGAAGTTGCCATGCAGTACACTGCGCACAACACTGTCGAAAATATCCACACCTACACCAACAACATCAATACCATCGAAGGCGGTACTCATCTGGTCGGTTTTCAGGCGGCACTTACCCGTACCATCAACAACTACATCCGTGAAAAGGTGAAAAATCCGCCGACCCTTTCCGGTAAGGATGTCCGCGAAGGTCTCGCCGCTGTCATCAGTGTCAAAGTTCCCGATCCGCAGTTTGAAGGTCAGACCAAAACCAAACTCGGCAACAGCGAAGTGCGCGGTATCGTTGAATCTGTAATCAATGATGAATTCTCCACCTATCTGGAGGAAAATCCCAATATTGCCAAGCAGATCACCGAAAATGCCATGCTGGCATTCCAGGCCAACGAAGCCGCCCGCCGCGCCCGCGAAAGCATCCGCAAAACCAATAAGGCGACTGTGGGATTGCCCGGCAAACTTGCTGACTGTTCCTGCAAAGATCCGGAAAAACGCGAACTCTACATCGTGGAAGGTGACTCCGCCGGCGGTTCTGCCAAAGGCGGACGCGACAACAAGATCCAGGCAATTCTTCCCATCCGCGGTAAACTGCTCAACGTTGAGAAAGTCCGGATCGACCGCATCTTTGAAAACAAGGAGATCCAGTCGCTCTTCTACGCTATCGGATGCGGTGTCGGAGATGAATTCGATATCACCAAAGCGCGTTACCACCGCGTGGTTATCATGACAGATGCTGACGTGGATGGATCGCACATCCGTACACTGCTGCTTACCTTCTTCTTCCGCCAGATGCGTCCGCTGATCGAAGCAGGTTACGTCTACATTGCCAAACCGCCGCTTTACAAAGTGACCAAAGGCAAAAAATCCAGTTACATCGACACCGAAGATCAACTTAACCGCTATCTGGTCGAACTCGGTCTGGACGAAATGACGGTCAGTTCCGCCGCGGATGACCGGCAGCTCCCGGTCGATGAAGTCCGCAATCTGATCGGACTTTACAATCGCGCCGCCCAGTCCTCGGTCGGACTTCAGCGCTGCGGTATTGAACCGGAAGAGTACTTCTCTATGGTCAGAGAAGACGGTCTCTGCCCCATCGCCCACATCACGGTGCGCGAACACAACGGTACCAACACCGTCAAATATGTCTACTCCACAGATGAACAATATGCTTTCATCACCGAAGCCGAAGCCCGTCTGCGCGGTGACAAAGGAGATGTCGATGATGCCCAGATCGCTTCGCGTATCGATGTGGTAAGCATCTTTGAAGCCCGCAACTGCGAATCGCTTGCCGAAGACCTCAAAGCGGTGGGACTTACCATGAAACAGGTTTATTCCGAAGGAGATACCATTTTCAATGTCGCTCCTGCCGGAAGTACTTCCAATGTTCAGGCGGCACGTTGTCTGAAAGACCTTTTCAGTTTCATCCGGAACAGCGGACAGGCGGGCAGCGGATTGCGCATCAACCGGTACAAAGGTTTGGGTGAAATGAACGCCAGTCAGTTGTGGGAAACCACCATGGACCCCAACACCCGTACCATGATCAAAGTCACGATGGAAGATGCCATCGAAGCCGATCATATCTTCAACTTGCTCATGGGCGATGTCGTCGAGCCGCGCCGGGAATACATCGAAAAGCATGCCGCCCACGTCAAAGACCTGGATATCTGATAAACAACAACAATACTTTGTGAGGTGAATCATGGCGGAAAATCCCGTAATTGATAAGGAAAAAAGTCTGGCGATCGCAATCAGCCAGATCGAAAAAGAGTTCGGAAAAGGTTCGATCATGCGCCTCGGCGCCACCGATGCGGTGGTCGATGTCCCGGTCATCAGTACCGGAAGCATGGCGCTCGACCTGGCTCTGGGTATCTACGGATTGCCCCGGGGCAGAATCGTTGAGATTTTCGGACCGGAATCCAGCGGTAAGACCACCCTCTGTCTGCATGTCATCGCCAACGCTCAGGCCGCCGGCGGCAAATGCGCCATCATCGATGCTGAACATGCCATCGATCCGGCTTATGCCAAGCGTATCGGTGTCGATATCGATAATCTGCTCATCAGTCAGCCGGATTGCGGCGAAGATGCACTCAACATCGTCGATACTCTCGTCCGCAGTAATGCGATCGATGTATTGGTGGTCGACTCGGTTGCCGCGCTGGTTCCCCGCGCTGAAATCGAAGGTCAGATGGGGGATTCCCACGTCGGTCTGCAGGCGCGTCTGATGTCGCAGGCTCTGCGTAAACTCACCGGTGCCGCCAGCCGCGGCCGCACTTGTGTCATCTTCACCAACCAGATCCGTGAAAAGATCGGTGTGATGTATGGCAATCCGGAAACCACTCCCGGCGGAAATGCACTTAAATTTTACGCTTCAGTGCGTATGGATATCCGTAAATCCACCGCGATCAAGGTCGGTGATGCCGTGTTGGGCAACCGTGCCAGAGTCAAGGTTATCAAAAACAAGATGGCGCCCCCCTTCAAGACGGCGGAATTCGATATCATGTACAATGAAGGTATCTCCAAAACCGGTTCTATTCTGGACGTTGCCACCGATCTCGGCATCATCGAAAAACGCGGTTCCTGGTTCAGTTTTGACGGCAGTCAGCTCGGTCAGGGCAGAGACCAGACCAAGCAGATCCTCGCCGATAATCCGGAATTGCAGAAACAGATCCACGATCGGGTAATTGAAAAGATCAATGCCGATAAAGCAGCGGCAAACGGAGTTAAAAACAGTACTCCGGCCGCTCCGGCTGAAGCGGAGTAAAACTTGAATTATCCGGGGAAATTCTTTCTGCTTCTTTGCGCGTTTTGCTCTTCGGCGCAGCTGCTCTGTGCCGGAGAAGCAGATGAACGCAAACTGGGTGACCGAGCCTTTTATGCAGATGATTATCTGACCGCCGCGAGCCACTATCGCAGTGCCCGCAAGTTGTCGGACAACAATATTATTTCGGAATCGTGGGCGCAAAACAGTTTGCGCCTGGGGCGGGCGCTGTTGTTTTCCGGTGACATTGCCGGAGCGAAACAGGTACTCCGGGAGTTCCGGTCGCGCCACCCCATGCGTTCCGCCGGGACGCTGCCTGCCGACATCCTGCTCGCCGAAGGAAAATACCCTGAAGCCGGAAAACTCTATTCGGCATTGGCCTTTTCAGATAATCCGGAATATGCCGCCGCCGCCCGTTTCGGCAGCGGCGAACTGGCACTTAAAACCGGCAAACTTGCCGATGCGGAAAAGATTTTCAGAGATTTGGCTGATTTCGGCAAACTCCACCCGCAAATCGCCATTCAGGAAGCTGCCCTGCGGGAACTTGCCTACACGCTTATTCATCTTGACCGCCCGGATGAAGCCGTAAAAGTTCTATCTTCGATCCCGGAAAAACGGCGGAACATCAACCATGAAATATTGACTGCTCTTGCCGAAATCCATTCCGGAAAACTGGAATCGTTCCGTTCCGGCTGGCAGCAGTTGATCCACCGTCAGTTGCGCCAGACCGATGCCAGAAGTTATGAACTGTTGACCGCCGCCGCTGATCTTGCTGTAAAAGAGAATGATCCGGCGTTGAGTATCGAATTGCTCAAAAGTGCTGACCGTTTTGCTCCGGATGCCGGTTTGCGCCGTAATCTCTTCCGCAAACTGATCAATCTGCAGAGCAAATCTGATCCGGCCGGTGCGGCGGTCACCGCCAAACGTTACAGCGAAATCTTCCCGGAAAGCGCCGACCGTTTCGATATTCAGCTGGCGACTGCCGCCATACTGGCTGATGCCGGGAAATATGCGGATGCCGCCGCGTTGCTCAAGGATCTGCCGACTGGGAAAGAGGTTCCGCAGAATATCCGTTACCGGGCGGCTTCTGATGGTGCGGTTTTCGCTGAATTTGCCAATGCTGCGGCGCTTGCTGCCGAGTTCTGCCGCCTGGCGATTATTCACGCGCCCAATGCCGGAGATAAACTTAAATCTTCCCGGAAATATGCTGACTTTCTGATGCGCAGGCAGGACTACCGCAGCGCGGTCGCTGTGTTGGAGAAGTGTCTGAATGAAAGCGCCATCGGAAAAGAAAAATCCGCAGTGCAATTCCAACTGCTGGATGCGGCAGTGAAAGCCGGAAATCCGGCTGTCGTCCGCAAAATGGCAGAGGCATTGCATGTTTCAAGTAATCCGCTATTCCGAGGCCGGGCCTGTTTTGAACTGGGCGATTTGGCGGCAAAATCCGGAAATTTTGCGGTTGCCCGTAAGGAATTTCTCCGGGCGGGCGCGATCAAAGATGCCGGGGAATATGCCGCTGCCGGACAATTCGGAGCGGCGTGGATGGCGTTTCAGTTGGGAGATTTCCGCAATGCCGGAGTTGAAAGTTTCCAGGTCGCCGCGAGCCATCCGGAGTTGCCGCAGGCACATCAGGCGCTCTTTCTCGGTTACCGGGCCGGCAGAGAAATCAATGACGAAACCCTTAAACAGAAATGCGCCGATCTGCTGAAAAAGAAATATCCGGACTCCGAATCGTTTGCCGTTTACGCTCTGCAAAATGCTTATGACCGGGCAAATTATGAACGCGACCCCGCTGGAGCGATCGCCGATCTTGAAGCATTGGAACGGCAATTCTCCCGGAATCCGGAAATCCTGACCGAAGCGATGATCATGCGCGCCGGCATGTTGAAAAATTCCGGCAAACCCCGCGAGGCTATGGAGTGTGCCAGTGCAATTCTCGCCGCTCACTCCTCCAGCCGGGCGGCATATCAGGCGGCAATGCTCGCCGGTAAGCTCTGTTTCAATCAGAAAAATCTGCCGGATGCGCTGAAATTTTTCCGTCAGGCGGCAACGTTGCGCCCCAACGGTCTTGAACATGATATCGCCGGAGCCGATGCTGTTGAAATCATGCTCCGGATGAGTGTCGGCAATCCCAAATTGACCGGAGAAGCGGTCAATGCCGCCGAAGATTTCATCGGCAAGGTCAACTTCTCCGCTCTGCGGGTGAAAATACGCTACTACCGGGCATGGGCGCTTGAGCATGCCGGGAAAAATAACGAAGCACTCTCCGGATATGAGCAGCTGCTGAATGAAGCCATTCAGCTTCGCTCGGAAAAAATGCCGTTCGATATGAATTATTGCATAAAAGGCGCAGTCGCCGCGCTGCAGATGATAAATTCATCCAATCGCCGTTCGCTCTATGTGCGGGGATTGCGTATCATCCGTCAGTGCCGTACTCTGGGGCTGGATTCCATGGGGCTTGACACCGGACTGCTGCAAAATGAACTTGTTAAAAAACTCTCCACCAAAACCAAACGGAGGTAATTGATTATGCTGTTTCTTGAGTTGATGAAAAAAGGCGGACCTTTGATGTGGATAATTCTTATCTGCAGTCTGCTGGCACTTTTTATCTTTTTGATCAAAGTATTCCAGTTTCACCGCGACGAGATCGGGGTGCGCGAACTGTTGCGCGGACTTTTCAATGTCCTTAAACGTGATGGTCTGGTCGAAGCCCTGACCTTGTGTGACAATACTCCCGGACCGGTCGCACGACTGCTCGGTGCCGGAATCCTCGCTTATCAGCGCGGCGATGAAAATATCCGCGCCGCTATCGATGAAGCCGCTCTGGAAGAACTTCCCAAATTGGAACGCCACATCCGGATGCTTGGAACTCTCTGCTACATTATGCCGCTTTTGGGATTGCTCGGTACGGTTCTCGGCATGCTCGGTGTGTTTGAATCCATCAGCGCCACCGGCAACTTCACCACCGAAGCGGTCAGCCAGCCGGTCTGGCAGGCATTGCTCACCACAGCTGCCGGTCTGACGATCACCATTCCCTGTCACGTCGGCTACAATTATCTGGTCGGCCGCGTGGAATCCATGACACTCGATATGGAAAAAGCCGCCCTCGAACTTGCCAGTTTCTTTGAACGTTCCCGGCAGAACAGTTCCGGACAGAAAAAATGATACGGTTCAAGCAAAACAACTCCTCTTCATCCACGCGGCGTTACCGGATGTCGCTGCGCAGTCACAATGGTTTCCCCCAGTGTGTGGCGCTGATCGATCTTCTGTTTCTGCTGCTGCTCTTTACTGCCATGTCGACCCAGGTCATCCGGATTTCCGGTATCCGGGTCGATCTGCCGCAAGCCAACGCTCCGCAGGAATCGGTGCTGGGCAAGTTGATCGTGACGGTGACTTCCGGCGAATATGAAAACGATTGCCGTTTTTATTTCCGTGACCGGGAGATCAAATTGGACGAATTGCGTCAGATATTCTCCCAGCAGAGTGAACGCCACAAAAAGACGGTGATAATCCGGGCTGACCGCAAGGTTCCGCTGGGTGTGCTTTACGAATTGACTGCCAGTGTCCACGAAGCCGGGATGGCGGTGCTGATCGCCAGCCAGCCCCCGGAAAGCAAACCGGAGATGCGCTTTGAATAAGATCTTCAAATCAGGCGGCAGATGGCAGGTGTTGAAAAAACGGGTGTCACCGGCAGTCATCGCTTTTCAGGCGCTGGCGGTGACGGCGGCGGTAGTGCTGGCGGTGATGCTGTTGGAGTACCGTTCCGAATCTGACCCGGTTCCGGCAAAGGAATTCAGCACTACCGCGTTTTCCGGAGAAAGCGCTGACGGTGTGATCAAGTTGAGCGCTCTTCTTGACCCGGCGGCATTCGCCGGACAGAATCATCATGTGCCGTCGCACTTTGCCTTGCATGATATGGTGAAGATCCAACTGCCGCGTCCGGCATTCCGTTTGCCGGAGAGCGTTGTGCCGGAATTCAGAGGATTGCCGGTTGCTGAGAGCGGAACATTTACCGATTTGCGTGTTCCATCGGCAGTTGAAGAAAAGATGGTTCCGCCGGAAATTTTTGCAGTTATGTATGATGAACGCGGCAAAGAGGTCGCCCGCTGGCAGATCAAAATTCCGCCGCAGAGAGAAATGACTGTTTTCCGGATCGCCGGAAACAATGTTCTTCAACATACGGTGGTCACCGCTTCGTGCGGTGATCAGAACATGGATAAAAAAGCGCTGGATCAGGCAATGGCTCTGCGGTTGAAACCCGGAGTTTACGCCGTATGTTATCCGCAGACCGTGCGGCAGGAGATTTGAAAATGGGCGTGAGTTTTTCTGAATTTTTCTTTCTGCTGCTTTCCGTGTCACTGATTTATATCGCATGGCTCTGGATCCGGGAGATCCGCCGGGTCAAGCGCAACAGCTGGCAGTTGAGCCGCCGGCAATTGTTTCAGTGCAACAACTGCCATTTGGCATTTGTGCCGAAAGAACCGGTTTCGCTGTGCCGCTGTCCGCGATGCAATACAGTTTGTATCCGGCGGCGCAATAATTTGAGTCCGGCACAGGGGGAGATCAAACATTGAAAAAAACAGTTTCAGCAAGCGCGGCAATGCTTATTATGTTATCCGGATGCGGTTTGTTTCTGCCCGACGGCAAGGCTCCGGAAGGGGCGATCGTTACCAATCCCGGGACGATCATCACCCAATTGGTACTTGACCGCCGGAAAGCGCTGGACTACTTTATCGATGAATTGATCCGGGAAACCATGCTCCATTGCCCCGGCGGCGAAATCTTTGTGGATGCAGATGCCCAATCGACCGAAGCGGCAATTTACATTGTGCGGCGTACCGGTGAACTCAGCGGTGTTTCCCATGCTGTCAATCCGGGGAATACTCCGCGATTGCTCTCCCGTTTCTCCGGAAATAATTGGGAGATGGAACTTATCTCCGCAAGCGGCAAATCACTTTGGAAACGTACCGTTTCATTGAAACCTCGTTCCCGATAAGGGGAGATTGCTCAGGAGAAGGGAAAAACTTTTTTCCCCGGGAAAAAAAGTTTTTCCCTTCTCCCGAACCCTCATCCCTTTTCAAAAAAAGCGAGGTATTTTGCCGCTCCGCTGTCGCGGCATAGTTTGCAGAGCGACGGCGGATTGTCGCGGCACACTTCGCGGGCAAAAAAATAACGTTGGCTTGCAATTGCAAACCAACGTTATTTTTGTTGATCCAATTATAACTTACTTTTCCACCCGGATAGTGGCGCTGCGCGCGTGTCCGTCCAGGAGTTCCATGCATCCGAAACGGTGAGCGATTTCCGCTTCACGCTTGAGGGCGGCTTCGGTGTATTTGATCAGACTGGTACGGCGGAAGAAACTGACCGTTTCCAGACCGTTGAAGCGCTTGGCACTTCCGGCGGTGGGCAGGACATGCGAAGGACCGGCGCAGAAATCGCCGATCGGTTCCGGCGTCCACTGTCCGAGGAAGATGGCCCCGGCGGCGGTGATCTTTTTTGCTGCCGCATCCGGATTTTCAGTATGGATCTCCAAGTGTTCCGGAGCGTAATCGCTGGCGATTTTTGCCGCTGTTTCCACATCGGGAGCCGTAATCAGGAATATTCCGTTGGCAAGGACTTTGTCGATGGTTTCCTGCCGTTTGAGAGTGTCGCGCTGGGCATAGAGTTCGGCTTCGACCTTGTCGACCAGAGCGGGATCGGTGGTGACCATGACGGCGTGTTCCAGACCGCTGCCGTGTTCGGCCTGACTGAGCAGATCGGCGGCGACGAAACGGGGGTTGGCGGTGTGGTCGGCAATGACCAGAATTTCCGAAGGACCGGCGACCAGGTCGATACCGACTTCTCCGTAAAGCAGTTTCTTGGCGGCGGTGACATAGGCGTTACCGGGGCCGCAGATCTTTTCGACCGGCTTGACGGTTTCAGTACCGATTGCGGCGGCGGCGACACCGTAGACTCCGCCCAGACGGCAGATGGAGGTGACTCCGGCCTGAAGCATCGCGTAGAGGACAGCCGGGTGCATATTTCCCGGCGGCGTGATGGCGACGATATCTTTGACTCCGGCAGCGTGGGCGATACCGGCGGTGTGGATGACCGTTGAAACCAGCGGAGCAGTACCGCCGGGGATATAGACACCGACCCGTTCCATCGGAGTGAATTTCTCTCCGGCTCGGACACCGGGCCGGACGGTTTTCATCCAGTTGTGCGGGATGGTGAGTTTTGCGAAAGCGCTGACCTGTTTCAACGCCTGCCGGATGGCGCGTTTATCGGCGGCGGGCAGGGTTGCGGCAATTTTCTTTGCTTCGTCGAGCGGCATGAAAAACTCTTCCGGGGTCAACCGGGCATGATCGAAACGCTCGGCGTATTCAGTCAATGCCGCATCGCCGCGTTCTCTGACTCCGGCGATGATCTGCCTTGCCGCTTCTTCGGCGGCAGGGGGGAATGCGGGCCGTTCATAAAGAGCCTGCAACTGCTGTTTGAAATCGGGAGAACCCCAGATGATTTTTTTCATAATATTATCCGCAAATTAAAGTTCAAAAATCTCGTTGTCGATCAGCCGGGTCGTTCCGAAGAAAGCGGCGGCGGCGAGGATCACCCGGCGGGTTTCTGAGTTCGGAGCCGTCATGGTGTCGCAGTCAAGAATTTCGATATAGTCGACTCTTCCGCCGGCGGCGGTCACCGAGGCGACAGCTTCGGCGATGGCGTTAGCGGAAGATTTTTCCCGGATGATACGTTCCTTGGCTTTGAGCAGAGACTGGTGGATCGAGAGTGCCCGGCGTCTTTCATCATCGGAAAGATAGCGGTTCCTTGAACTCAATGCCAGTCCGTCGGCATCCCGCACCAGCGGTGCCGGGATGATCTCCACCGGGAAGTCCAGATCTCTGACCATACGCTGGATGACAAAGCACTGCTGAGCATCTTTCAAGCCGAATACTGCATAGTCCGGCTGTGCCAGCAGAAACAGTTTGGCGACAACCGTGGTGACTCCCCGGTAAAAGGTCGGGCGGGAAGCACCGCAAAGCGGTTGCGACAGGATGGTTTCTTCGACCCAGGTGGATGAATTTCCGTCATACATGTCAGAAATTTCCGGGGCGAAAATCACATCGACGCCGTGGGCTTCGCACTTGGCGCGGTCGCCTTCAAAATCGCGGGGATAGCGGTCAAAGTCTTCGGTGGGAGCAAACTGTTTGGGGTTGACAAAGATCGAAACGATCACGATATCCGCTTTGCTCCGGGCGATGTCCATCAGCGAAGTGTGACCTTCGTGAAGAAATCCCATCGTCGGAACCAGCGCAATGCTCTTCCCGGAACGCCTGGCTCCCAGCGCGAACTGTTGAAGTTCACGCCGGGTCTTGAAAATCTGCATTTTTCAGCACTCCACCAACCAGTTGTGTTTATCCGGACGTTCGCCGTACTGGATGCCGGTCATTTCGTCGTAGAGTTTCTTGAGGGTGGGGCCGATTTCGGTCAGACCGTAATCGAAGACTTTGTCGCCCCAGACGATCTTGCCGACCGGAGTGATGACCACTGCGGTACCGCAGGCGGCAACTTCGGCGAATTCAGCGAGTTCTTCGACCGGAACCGGACGGCGTTCGACGGTCATGCCCAGATCCTGCGCCACAGTCAGCAGAGAATCGTTGGTGACGGAGGGCAGGATGGAATCGGATTTGCTGGTGACATACTTGCCGTCTTTGGTGATCGCCAGGAAGTTGCTGGTACCGAATTCATCGATGTACTTGTGGGTCTTGGGATCGAGGAAGAGGACGATCGGGAAGTGCTGTTCTTTGGCTTTCTTGCTGGAAAGCAGACTGGCGGCATAGTTTCCGGCAGCCTTGATGTGTCCGGTACCATGCGGCGCCGCACGGTCATAATCCACGGAGATCATGGCATCCACCGGTTTGATACCGCCTTTGTAGTAGGCACCGACCGGCATGACCATGATGACCAGTTCGTATTCCATACTGGCATTGACGCCGATCTGGGGGGAAGTACCGAACATGACCGGGCGGATGTAGAGGGAACCGCCGGTGCCGTAGGGCGGGACGTAGTCGATGTTGTCTTTGACCACGGTGCGGACGGCTTCAACGAATTTGTCGACCGGGAATTCCGGCATGACCAGCTGACGGGCGGAACTGTTGAGACGGCGGCCGTTGGCATCCGGACGGAAAATGCGGACTTTGCCATCTTTGCCGCGGAAGGCTTTCATGCCTTCAAAGATCGCCTGACCGTAGTGAAGCACGTTGGCGGCGACCGAAATATTGATGCTGTAATCTCCGGTGAGGACACCTTCACTCCATTCTCCGTTGGCGTAGTGGAAACGGATGTTGCTGCGGGTCGGAGTGAATTCAAAACCCAATTTTGACCATTCGATCTCTTGCATAATCTGAAATTCCTTTTGTAAAAGTTTGTCCGGCAGAAGCGCCGTCAAGTTGTAAATACTAATTTATAATATACAGCAGATTTCTGTGCAAATCAAGCAATATAATCAGTTGCACAGCCGTTTTTGCTGTTGCAGATCGAAAAAATTTGATCATATTCCGGCAAGAATGGAGAGTCCGGTTACTTGCGGATGTTTTCAAATTGCAGTATGCCGTCGGCGCTGATGGTGACTTTACGTTCAAAATCCAGCAGGAAATTGCTGCTCTGATGACCGTAAGGCATATTGCGGAAGACCGGACAAGTTACCTTTGCCGCAAAGTCCCGGATGATTTGATCGACTTTCGATTTTCTGCCTTTCATGTCACCGAAAACCACGGCAGCACAACGGTCAAAACAACCCTTTTGCCGGAGTTTTTCCAGAAGTTTGACATGGGATGTCAGGTTGACGCTCGGACATTCGATGAATACGATCCTGCCATCGCTGGATACAGCATTTCCGGAGCAGTAGGCATTCTGATAAAGTGTCAGATGTCCGCCGGTCGGATATCCGGAGCAGTTTCCGCCCCGGATCACCTGCAGTTTTACCGGCGGCTGATCGGCTCCGCTGATCGCTCTGCCGAACCACGCAACGGAGGTTTCATTGCATTTGGTCAGCTGAGTGAGCGAAGGACCGTGAAAAACGTGTCCGACACCGTTTTTCGCCATGGCCGAATGCAGACTGGTGATGTCACTGAAACCTGCCACCGGGATTTTCCGGGAACGGAGTTTTTCCCAGTCCAGCCGTGCCGCGACTCCGGCTGAGCCGCTGCCGCCGCGCACACAGAATATCGCATCGACTTCCGGATCGAGCCAGGCTTGAACAAAATCGGCGGCGCGCAGTTTGACATCCACCATTTTTTTATTGTGTTCATTGTTTCTGGCATTGGGCATGACCTTTACTTTATACCCGGCTTCCTGCAGAAGTCTGATGCCGAGATCGACTTCTGAACTGTTCCCGGGGCGTCCGGGGGCGCAGATCGCGATGGTTTTCAAGTTGCCGAAAACCTTGTGCCAGCGCGGATTGCCGGCGGAAACAGCGAGCGCCGTCAGCAGCGACAACAGCAGATATAACTTTTTCATGTTCAGAACAATGCTCCTTCATCCCGTCTGCCGGAAATCCCCAGTTTGTCCCATGCTTTGGGGGTGGCGACCCGTCCTCTTGAGGTACGGGTGAGATAGCCCTGCTGGATGAGGAATGGTTCGTAGACATCTTCCAGAGAATCTTCATCTTCGCCGAGAGAAACGGCAATATTTTTCAACCCTACCGGACCGCCCCGGAAGTTGTTGATGATTACTTCGAGGATCCGCAGGTCCATTTCATCCAGTCCGTCCCGGTCGATTTGAAGCATCTCAAGCGCATCGGCGGCCACTTTACCGGTGATGACCGAATCGGCTTTCACCTGGGCGTAGTCCCGGGCGCGGCGGAGCAGATTGTTGGCGATACGCGGAGTTCCCCGGCAGCGGGAAGCGATCTGTCCGGCGCCGTCGGCTTCCAGTTCAACTCCGAGAATGTCGGCGGAACGGTGCAGGATCTTGCTCAAACTTTCTGTATCATAGTAGTCCAGACGCATGTTGAGTCCGAATCTTGCCCGCAAGGGAGCGGAGATCATACCCTGCCGGGTGGTAGCTCCGATCAGGGTGAAGCGGGGAACATTGAGCCGCACCGATCTTGCTCCGGCGCCCTGTTCGAGCATGATATCGATGAAAAAATCTTCCATTGCGCTGTAAAGATACTCTTCAACGGTGGCGCTCAGGCGGTGTATTTCATCTATAAAAAGGACATCACCCGGTTCGAGTGAGGTGAGCAGTCCGGCGAGGTCGCCCGGTTTTTCGATGGCGGGGCCGCTGGAACTTTTGAGATTGGTTCCGCGTTCATTGGCGATAATATAGGCAAGGGTGGTCTTGCCCAGTCCCGGAGGGCCGCAGAGGAGGATATGGTCGAGAGCCTCGTCGCGTTCTTTGGCGGCGCGGACAAAAAGTTCGAGCTGTTCCTTGACCCGGTGCTGACCGGGGAACTGGTCAAAACTGGGCGGACGGAGGGAAGATTCCCTGACCGGATCGCGCCGGTTGAGTGTCGAAGTGATAAAACGTTCTGCCATTATGTGAAAAATTTCTTCTGTAAAACTTGTTTTTCTTGCGTTTGAGTGATACTTTAAATTAAAGTAACGCAAAATGTCACAAAATGCCAGTCATCCGGCGATATTTTTGCAGATTTTGTTGAAAAATCGGAAAAAACCGGGCAACTGGTCAAAAAAACAAAGGAGTTCTATTGATGTTGGACGTCGCTATGGTCAAAAAGACCGCGGATACCATCCGCGTTCTTTCCGCAGAAGCAATTCAGAAAGCCAAATCCGGCCATCCCGGTATGCCCATGGGCTGTGCCGATTACGCCGCCGTGCTGTGGAGCAAATATCTCCGCCACAATCCGGCGAACCCCCGTTGGGTCGGTCGTGACCGCTTCATCCTGTCCGCCGGTCACGGTTCCATGCTCATCTACAGCTTGCTTCACCTCTTTGAATACGGTCTGGATATGGAAGAACTCAAAAACTTCCGCCAGTGGGGCAGCCTGACCCCGGGCCATCCGGAATTCGGTCACACCGACGGTGTTGAAGTTACCACCGGACCGCTCGGCAGCGGATTCTCCTCCGCCGTCGGTATGGCGATCGCCAACCGTCACTTTGCCGCCCGCACCGGTCTGGACAAGAGCGGTTTCTACAACGGCAAGATCTTTATCGTTTCCGGCGACGGCTGCATGATGGAAGGCTGCACCAGCGAATCCGCTTCGCTTGCCGGTCACCTGAAACTGGACGAACTGATCGTCTTCTACGATGACAACAACATCTCCATCGAAGGCAACACCGCAATCGCTTTCACCGAAGATGTCGCCGCCCGCTTCGCCGCCTACAACTGGCGCGTGATCCGTTGCGACGATGCCAACGATGTCGAAAAAGTCGATGCCGCTCTCGCTGAAGCTGTGAAATCCGATGGCCGTCCGACCATCATCGTCGGTAAGACCAAAATCGGTTTCGGCGCTCCCAACAAGCAGGGCAAATCCAGCGCCCACGGCGAACCGCTCGGCGATGAAGAACTCGCCGCTCTGCGCGCCAATCTCAACTACACTGCGGCTCCTTTCACCGTTGCCGACGATGTCAAGGCTTTCTGCGCCAACCGCGTCGCTGAACTCAAGGCCGAAGCCGCCGCCTGGGACAAAAAGTATCAGGAATTCCTCGATGCCGATGCTGACCGTGCCAAACTCATCGCCAGCTATCTGAACCAGACCGTTCCGGCTGATATCGAAGCGCAGCTGATCGCCGCCGCTCCGGTCGATAAGCCGACCGCTTCCCGCGCCAGCAGCGGTACCGTGCTGCAGAAAGCTGCGGAACTGGTTCCCGCTCTCTTCGGCGGTGCTGCTGACCTTGCGCCCTCCACCAAGAGCAACGTCAAAGACGGTGGTGAATTCGGACCGGACAACTATGCCGGCCGCAACATCCACTTCGGCGTCCGTGAATTCGCCATGGGTCTTGCCGCCAACGGTATGGCGCTCAACGGAACCTGTATCCCCTACTGCTCGACCTTCTTCGTTTTCTGCGATTATCTGAAACCCGCCATCCGTCTGGCGGCGATCCAGAACCTCCATGTCATCTACATCTTCACTCACGACTCCTTCTACGTCGGTGAAGACGGCCCCACCCACGAACCGATCGAACAGATCGCCATGCTCCGCAGTATCCCGGGTGTCACCGTCATCCGTCCGGCGAACGCCAACGAAGTCGCTTCCGCCTGGGCCACCGCTCTGCAGGCCGAAGGTCCGGTCGTGATGCTGATGACCCGTCAGGATCTGGCTCCCTACACTCCGGAAGTCGCTGCCAAAGTCGACGTTTCCAAGGGTGCGTTCGTGGTCGATGATGAAGAAGATTTCGATCTCGTTCTCCTCGCCACCGGTTCAGAAGTCAACCTCGCTCTCGGCGCTGCCAAGCTGCTCCGCGAAGAGGAAGTCCGTGTCCGTGTTGTTTCCATGCCCTCACAGGAACTTTTCCTCCAGCAGGATTACGACTATCAGGAAGAGGTCCTGCCCAGCTACTGCGGCGCGGTGGTCTCCATCGAAGCCGCCAGCACCTTCGGTTGGGAACGCTTCACCGGTCTGGACGGTCTGAATATCGGTCTGAACCACTTCGGCGCTTCCGCTCCGTACAAAGTGCTGGCTGACAAATTCGGCTTCACTCCGGAAGGCGTTGTCGAACAGATCAAAGATTACTTCAGCTGCGACGAAGAAGACCTCGAAGGCGAAGGCTGCTCCTGCGGTTGCCACGGTCATTGCGGCGAATAAGCTCCGGATCGATCATCGGTAAAATTCAATATGACATGTTGAATTTTACCGTATATCAGTTAAATTGAATAACTGAACTTTTGGCAATTCCGCCGGGGTGGCAAACTCCGGCGGAATTTTTGCAATAACCGTTAATTGAGGAGCAATTATGTCAGGAATTTTTAAGGCTTATGATATCCGGGGAATTTTTCCGGAAGAGATCAATGAAGATATGGCGTATGCCATCGGACGCGCTTATGTCGAATTCACCGGAGCCGGCAGAGTCGTCGTCGGCAGAGATATGCGTCCTCACTCCGAAGATATTTTCCGGGGACTTGCCCGGGGATTGATGGAACAGGGCGCGGATGTGGTCGATATCGGACTGTGTTCCACTCCGCAAAGTTATTTCGCCAACGGCACTCTCAATGCCGACGGCAGTATCATGATCACCGCCAGTCACAACCCCGGAAACTGGAACGGTCTCAAACTCTGCCGCGCTGAAGCGGTTCCAATTTCCGGTGTCACCGGAATCATGGATATCCAGAAGATCGTCGAAGCACGTTCCTGGAAAACTCCGGCGCGCACCGGAACGCTTTCCACCTATGACATCACTCCGGAATACGGCGCCTATCTGCGAAGTTTCGCCAAACTCGACCGCAAACTGGATGTCGTGGTCGATTATGCCAACGCGATGGGACTTTATGAGATCGACGGTATTAAAGAACTTTTCAACATCATCCCGCTTTACGATGAGTTGGACGGCACTTTCCCAAACCACGAAGCCAACCCGCTGAAAACCGACACCCTGGATGTCATCTGTGCCAAAGTCAAAGAAGTCGGTGCTGATTTCGGCGCCGCTTTTGACGGAGATGCTGACCGTTGCGGATTTATTGACGATCAGGGCAATATTATCCCGATGGATTTGTTCACCGCGCTGATTGCTCAGGATATTCTCTCCCGCGGACCTGCGACCATTCTCTACGATTTGCGGAGCAGCCGCGCGGTTCCGGAATGTATCGAAGCCAACGGCGGAAAAGCTATCCAGAGCCGGGTCGGACACGCTTTCATCAAAGCGCAGATGCGGGAAAATGATGCAGTTTTCGCCGGAGAACTTTCCGGACACTACTACTTCAAGCAGAACTTCACCGCCGAATCCCAGGGATTGGCAATGGTGATGCTTGCCAATTTGATCTGTGCCAAAAAAGTTCCGCTTCACACGCTGATCGCGCCGTTGCGTAAATATTTCTCCAGCGGTGAAATCAACTCCAAAGTCGCCGATGTCAAGCCAATTCTCGATGCCATCCGCAGTAAATACACTGACGGCAACATGTTTGAACTTGACGGAATTTCGGTCGAATATCCCCGCTGGTGGTTCAATATCCGCGCTTCCAACACCGAACCTCTGCTCCGGCTGATCGTCGAAGCCGATACTCCGGAACTCATGGCTGAAAAGCGCGATGAACTGCTGGCGATCATCCGGGGCTGATTGTTTATGGAAGAACTTTTCGACATCTATGACGAACAGGGCAACCGTATCGGTACTGCTCCGCGCCGTCAATGTCACGGTGATCCGTCACTGCTTCACCACACCAGCCATGTTGTGATCATCCATCCGGATACCGGAGATATCCTTTTGCAGAAGCGTTCGCGCGACAAGGATATCCAGCCCGGTAAGTGGGATACCGCCGTCGGCGGACATCTGGCGCCTGGCGAAGATTTTGAAACCGGCGCCAGGAGGGAACTCGCTGAAGAACTCGGTATCACCGGTGTCGAACTCTTTCACATCTTCGATTCCAGGATCCGCAACGATATTGAATCCGAGGATGTCCGGGTTTTCGGGGCATTCGCCGCAGACGGTTTCAAATTTGATCCCGTTGAGATCGATGAGATCCGCTTCTGGGACCGTGCCGCTCTGGAAGACCCGGAAAATCAATTGCAATTCACACCGAACCTTATCGAAGAACTCAAATTATTGAAATGTGCCGGGAAATTTTATCCCCCGGCAAAATAAAACAAGGTATTTTATCATGGTAGGAATTCTCATGGGCAGCAAAAGCGACCTCGAAGTGGTACGCAACGCTTTTGATGTTTTGGACAGTTTCGGCGTACCTTTCACCGCCCGTATCCTTTCGGCTCACCGTACCCCCGCAGAAGCGGCGGAATTCGCGGACAACGCCGAGAAAAACGGTATCAAAGTCATCATCTGTGCCGCCGGTATGGCTGCTCACCTCGGCGGTGTTGTCGCCGGACACACCACACTCCCGGTGATCGGTATTCCGATGGTTTCCGAACCTTTCAAAGCGGCGGATTCTCTGCTTTCGGTCGTGCAGATGCCTCCCGGTATTCCGGTCGCGGCGGTCACTTGCGGTAAAGCGGGGGCCAAAAATGCTGCGCTCTATGCGGTGAGTATTCTGGCGACCGCCAATGCGGAATTGGCTGCCAAACTCAAAGATTTCCGCGCCAGGCAGCGTGAACAGGTTCTCGCCGCTGACGCTGAACTTCAGGAAGAGCTCGCCGCAAGATAAGGACGGCGGCTTATATACAAGTTGCGCTGTTTGTAAATTCTCAAGCAGCGCAGCTTTTTTTTGCCCGCAAATGAGAAGCGCCAATTCAGCAAGCCCGCTCTGTTTGCAAATTCTCAATCCGCCCCCGCTCCAACTGCCCGCGCCGGGTATGCCGCCCGTAATTTAACGACCTCAAATCCTCCCAAAATCTCCCATTGCCTCCCAATACTCCCAGTCCAAAGTGCCAGTCAGCAAGCCCACTCTGTTTGCAAATTCTCGATCCACCCCCGCTCCAACTGCCCGCGCCGGGCGCGTCGTCCGTAATTTACCGCCCGCCCAAATCCTCCCAAAATCTCCCAAATCTCCCAATACTCCCAGTCCAAAGTGCCAGTCAGCAAGCCCACTCTGTTTGCAAATTCTCGATCCACCCCCGCTCCAACTGCCCGCGCCGGGCGCGTCGCCCGTAATTTACCGCCCTCAAATCCTCCCAAAATCTCCCACTGCCTCCCAATACTCCCAGTCCAAAGTGCCAGTCAGCAAGCCCGCGTTATTTATCCCCTTCTCAAATGCCGTAGTTTTCTGCTGCCGGACATTTGATTTTTTATAGTGCAGTTGTGCTTGAAAAATCATCCTTCATGTGATATATTACTTCCGAAGGTATAATTTATTAATAACATGGAGATTTCTTATGAATCCGGAATATGATTTCAGTGCCATCGAAAAAAAATGGCAGCGCTTCTGGGAGGAAAACAAAACCTTCCGTACCGAAAATTTTGTCGATAAACCCAAGTTCTACTGTTTGGATATGTTTCCCTATCCCTCCGGTGCCGGTCTTCATGTCGGTCATCCCGAAGGGTACACCGCAACCGATATCATCTGCCGCTACAAGCGCATGAAGGGATTCAACGTCCTGCACCCCATGGGATGGGACGCTTTCGGTCTGCCCGCTGAACAGTATGCCGTCGAAACCGGTACTCATCCGGCGGTCACCACCAAGAAAAACGTTGACCATTTCCGCGAACAGATCAAATCCCTCGGTTTCAGCTATGACTGGGATCGGGAAATCAACACCACGGATAAAGATTATTACAAATGGACGCAGTGGATTTTTTCACAACTTCACAAAAAAGGCCTTGCCTACCTCGATGAAGTCGCCGTCAACTGGTGCCCCGCTCTCGGAACCGTGCTCGCTAACGAAGAGGTCATCAACGGACGCAGTGAACGCGGTAACCACCCCGTCGAACGCCGCCCCATGAAGCAGTGGATGCTCCGCATTACCGAATATGCCGAACGCCTGCTCAACGATCTCGATGATCTCGACTGGCCTGAAGGCGTCAAGGAAATGCAGCGCAACTGGATCGGCAAAAGTACCGGTGCCGAAGTCATTTTCGATACCACCGCCGGAGAAAAAATCACCGTTTACACCACCCGCCCCGATACCCTTTTCGGTGCAACCTACATGGTGCTGGCTCCTGAACATCCCGCCGTCGACCGGATCACCACTGCCGAATGCCGCGATGCCGTCGATGCATACCGCAAAGCCGCTTCGCTCAAAAGCGATCTCGACCGCGCTGAACTTGCCACCGAAAAGACCGGTACTTTCACCGGCGCTTATGCCATCAACCCGGTCAACGGCGAACAGATCCCCATCTGGATCGCCGACTATGTGCTGGTAAGTTACGGTACCGGCGCTATCATGGCAGTCCCGGCTCACGATACCCGCGACTTTGAATTCGCGCAGGTCTTCAATATCCCGGTCAAATGCATCATCGCTCCCGACCCCGAAGCCGCCGCCGCCGAAAACACCGATGTCGAAGCCGTCCTCGCCGGCAAAGCCTGCTGGACCGGCGAAGGCAAACTTATCAATTCCGCCAATGCCGACGGTCTGGATCTGAACGGTATGTCCGTCGCTCAGTCCAAACCCGCCGCCACCGCCTGGCTCGCCGCCAGAGGCCAGGGTAAAGAAGCGGTCAAATACAAACTCCGCGACTGGCTCTTCAGCCGTCAGCGCTACTGGGGCGAACCGTTCCCCATCATCCACTACGAAGACGGTTCCGTTGAACTCGTCGATGAAAGCGAACTCCCGGTCGCTCTCCCCGAAATGCCGGACTTCAAGCCCGCCGCCACCGGTGAACCGCCGCTTTCCAAAGCTGCTGACTGGCTCAACTATACCGATCCCAAGACCGGCCGCCGCGGCCGCCGCGAAACCAACACCATGCCCCAGTGGGCCGGTTCCTGCTGGTACTATCTGCGCTACCTCGATCCCAAAAATGGCGAAAAAGCCTGGGACGAAGAGATTGAAAAATACTGGATGCCGGTCGACCTCTACGTCGGCGGTGCTGAACACGCCGTTCTCCACTTGCTCTATGCCCGATTCTGGCACAAAGTTCTCTTTGATCTCGGTTACGTTTCCACCAAAGAACCTTTCCGGAAACTGGTCAATCAGGGCATGATCCTCGGTATCAGTTACAAAGATCCCCGCGGTGTACTCGTCCCCACCGATCAGGTCGACTTCACTCCCAACGGCCCCGTCCGTAAGTCTGACGGCGCACCGCTGGTCGAATTCCCTGCCAAGATGTCCAAGAGTCTCCGCAATGTCGTCAACCCTGACGATGTTATCGCCGCTTACGGCGCCGACAGCATGCGCCTCTATGAGATGTTCATGGGACCGCTGGAAGCTACCAAACCCTGGAATACCGCCGGTGTCGAAGGTGTCCATCGCTTCCTCAAACGCGCCTGCCGTATCATCAGCCAGACTCCTCTTACCGATGAAGAGCCTTCTAAAGAACTGATGCGCACCATCCATACCGCGCTGAAAAAGGTTTCCAATGATCTCGAATCTTTCGGTTTCAATACCGCTATCAGCGCCCTGATGGTCTGCCTCAACGATCTTGCCAAGTGTGAAAAACTTCCGCGCTGTGCCGCCGAAGCATTCACCATCATGCTCGCTCCTTTCGCTCCGCACCTCGCCGAAGAACTCTGGCAGTATCTCGGTCATGACGAAACCATCGCCTATGTCCAATGGCCTCAATATGACGAAAAATATCTCGCCCTCAGTGAGGTCGAGATCCTCGTTCAGGTACTCGGTAAGCCCAAAGCCAGAATCATGATGCCGGTCGATTGCTCCGCCGATGATGCCAAGGCGATCGCCTTGCAGGACGAAGCCGTAAAAAGCGCCATGATGGGTAAAGAACCACGCAAGGTCATCTATGTCCCCGGACGGCTCGTTAATATTGTTATCTGAAATATACCACGGGAAAGGAAACTGATATGAAACATCTTTACCGGAAATTTTTATGCCTTATTCTCCTGACGGCTGTCGCATTGTTGACCGGATGCGAACAATTGACTCTCGAGAATGGTAAGTATGAAACCTCTCTCTCCGGCAGAGATGATTTCGCCGCAGTTTATGAAGATCTCATCTTTATCCGGGTTCGCGAACCTTCCGATGATCCTGCCAGCAACTCCTACTGGGATTGGGCAGGAAAATTCAAAATCGAATCCGATGGGCATATCCTGCTCAAAATGGATAAGCCGCTCGCACGGAAATGGGATTTTCATTACGATTTCTATCGCCGGAACGGCATGATCACCGTCTATGATCTCGGTGCCGAAAACAGTTACAATTTGCGTTTGCGTCCCGCCAGCGGATATGCCCCCCGTAACGGTTCTTCGCAAACTCAAGGCAGCTTTCCGGTATACAGATGATTTTTGATATGCTCTCATAGCTCAGTTGGATAGAGCAGCTCCCTCCTAAGGAGCAGGTCGTGCGTTCGAATCGCACTGAGGGCACCATTTACTTTCTTTTCACGGGAAAAGAAAGTAAAACGATAGATAGCGGGATGTCGCGGCAAAACGATGTTTTGCCTTGATCGGTTCGCTTTTTGAAAAAAGCTTTGCAAAAACCGTTTTACGGAAAAAGAAAGTAAAACGATAGATCGCGGAGTGTCGCGGCAAAACGATGTTTTGCCTTGATCGGTTCGCTTTTTGAAAAAAGCTTTGCAAAAATCGTTTTACGGGAAAAGAAAGTAAAACGACAGATAGCGGGATATCGCGGCAAAACGATGTTTTGCCTTGAACGGATTGATTTTCCGGTGGAGTTCCCCCGGCTGAACCATGGCGTTGGGGATCGTTGATACAAGCGCCAGTCGTATGTTTGTTTGAGAATCGTTACAGGAGGGATTATGAAAGGTAAGGTTTTAGTTACATTTGTACTGCTGATTATTTTAGGTGCAGCCGTTGTGGTCGGTGTTACCTACGGTTTTAACAACATTCCGGAATTCAAACAACTTTTTTCCGCATCCACTGCCGAAACCATCGGTAATGTCGGCCCTGAATCGGAAGAAACCCTCGCCAGACGCGGTGAATTTACTGCAAAAATCTCCATGTGGATATTTATTTTCATCACCATTTTGCAGATGGCGGCGCTCTGGATCGGTTATGCGGTCATCTCCAATATCCGCAACGGCAAAGGTGATCCGGAATTCAAACTGAAAAATCTGGAAAATGCCGAGGTCTTCTTTGATATTCCGCTTTACTTCGGTTTGTTCGGTACCGTTTCTGCGTTTCTGGTCATGACATTTTCTCCCCAGAGCAGCCGGTTGATCGCGTACAGTTCGACCTTGATCGGTATTATTTTCAGTCTGGTTCTGCGGATAACTCTCCAGTATCCGCTCCGCCGCTCCCTCATGCGCGAACAATATGAACAAAACAAGGATGCTGACAAGTGAACCGATCGATATTGATCGTAATTTGTGACTTTCTGGTGTCCGCCATGCTGGCGATGATGACCGGTATGGTTCCTGCTCACTCCGGCGGTACCGGCGTGGGACTGGACGAGAACACCACGAAGCTGCTGTTGAGTGAACTTGATGCCCATCGTTCCGAGTTGGAAAAACTCCGGATGCACCTCAAGGAAAGTATTGAAAATTCCGGAAGCAACCCCAAGCTTGAAGCCGAACTCAAGCGCCTCACCCGTGAACTTGCTCTCAACAATGTTCAGCGGGAGAAACTGATCGCCAGCCTTAAGGCAACCCCGGAAAATACCGGAAAAATCACTGAAAAAGAGTTGCAGAAACGCCTTGATGAAGAAAAAACAAAGCGCGCTGTTCTGGAAATCGAACTTAAAGACCACCGGAAAGATCTCCGCCACGCCAAAGACAAGTTGAGTTCTGCCAGAGAACAGATCAAAGTCAATGCCAGAGATCTTGCGGCGAGCAAGCGTGATCTTTCCCGTACCCGGGATGCCCTCGCCAAGACCAGCGAAGCGCTCGTCGATATGACCAGAACTCACGTCGATACCCAGAGAAAACTGGCAAAGGCGGAAAGTGATGTCGAATCCGGCAAAGTCGAATTACAGCGCCGCAATGAGGAGATCAAACAGAAAACTGCCGAATTGCGCATCAGTGCCGCCCGGTTGAGCAGCGCGCAAGGTGAAAACCGTTCCATTCAGAGCAAACTTGCCTACACCACCGGTCAACTCCGGGTGCGGGAACGCGATTATGCCGGTATTCAGGACAAACTTACCCGCGCCGAGGGCGAACTGATGGTCGAAAAACTCGCCGCCGCCGAAGCGCGGGCCCGCAGTGAGGAACTCGGTAAAACTTTGAAAAGTGCCGTCACTCAGCTTTCTGCCACCTCCGCCGAACTCAAGCGTATCTCCAAAGATAAGACCGTCGCCGAAACCAAACTTGCCAGTGTGCAGAAAATTACCGAAGATCTGCTCAAAAAGGGTTCCCGTCAGCACAGCGATGTTATCGCAAGTTACGGCAATTCGGTGGTGAATCTGGTCTGTCGCATTTCCGAAGAAAAAATCTTCGGTTCTCATACCGGTTCCGGCAGTTTCTTCCTCCCGGTGGTCGACTTCAACGGCAGAAATCTTATCGTCGGTACTCTGAATAAATTCGCCGGTGATGCCGATACCGCGCTGGGATTTTTCAAGGTCAATGAGGTCAAATATACGGTTCACTCTCCCGGTACTGAGAGTGCTAAACTCCGTATCGCCTCTTCCATGCTGATTTCCCGGCGCAACATCCGGGCCGCCGCTTTTGAATCACCGGTCAAAAACCGCAAGGCTTTGCCGCTGCTGACTCTGGAAAAGTTGAAAAAACGCGGCTTGGACGGACTTTATCTTTTCAAATGCGGTTCGCTCGGGCGTGACAGCGCTCTGCTGGACGGACGCTGCTCACTGTCGATGGTCCCCGGCGAAACCCGGATGTTCATCCGCAACGCCGGACGTGCCAACAATGAACTGCGCGCTGAACCGGGCGATTTCATCCTCTCGCGTGAAGGAGAATTCGTCGCGCTCATCATCGACCACGATGCTGCTGATTCCGGACGAGTCCGGGGCGCGGCTGCTCTGCTCTTTGCTGACGGTACGGCATGGAATGATGCCGAGGCGCTTCCGCTTATCCGTCGTCCCGGCTCCAAATATTATGATGATTTTGCCAAACGCATGAGAGATATCAGACAGGAGATTCCTGCAGATTCAAGGCGGCGCTGATGAAAGAGTTGGATACATGTAAATTCGCTGAAACTGCGGCGGCTCTGGATGGTTCTCAGGAAACCGTTACCGTTTTCGGCAATGCTGACGGCGATGAGATATCTCCGGAACTGCTGCGTGAGCAGTACGATATTACCAATGGAGATGACTTCCGGGATTACGGTAAACTCAAACTTATCGGACTCGGCGGGATGGGGATGGTCTTTCAGGCGCAGGATATGTCGCTTCAGCGCAAAGTGGCTTTGAAAATATTGCGTTCTGACTTCCGCAAACGCAGTACCAGCGTGAAAAAGTTTATTCACGAAGCCAGGATCACGGCAAGGATCGATCACCCCAATATCGTTCCGGTTCACCGGATGGGGGTCTTGGAAAACATTGGCGTTTACTTCACCATGAAGCGTATTCACGGTGAAAATCTCCGGGAGATTTTTGATAAGATTTCTGCCGGAAATCAGCAGGCGGTTCAGCACTATACTCTGCGCCGGATGCTGGATATTTTTATTTCCGCATGCAACGGTGTCGCCGCGGCTCATGCCCACGGTGTCCTGCATTGTGACCTCAAACCGGGCAATATCATGATCGGACGTTTCGGTGAAATCCTGGTCTTGGACTGGGGGGTCGCCAGAGAAAAAATCCCGCAGGGCCCGCGGCGTATTGATGAAAAATTTCTGCCGGAGGAGGACGACGTTGTTGAAGGTACTCCGGTATTCATGGCTCCTGAACTTCTGTGCAAGGAGGTCAATTATCCGGATGAGCAGACCGATGTTTACGGACTCGGCGCCATTCTTTACACGATTCTGACCCGGGGGCGGCTGCCTTTCGATATCACTGAAGGAACTGATGCGGTGATCAGGAAGGCCGCTGCCGGAGATATCATTCCCATCCGTCACAATCTTCCCAGAGGCGTTGTCTGCCACAGCGAACTTGCCGCCATCTGTGCCAAAGCGATGGCGCGCGACCGGCTCGAACGTTACAATACGGTTGAAGCATTGCGTGAAGATATCTACAATTATCTGGAGGGGTTTCCGGTGTCGGCCTGTTCTCCGACTCTGTTCGACCGCTTCCTGAAACTCATCCGCCGCCGTCCGCTGATTCCGGCGGTGTTGCTGACGATCGCTCTTTCCATGGCGAGTTACTATGGCTTCAACAAACTGCAGGAAGCGATCAATATCAACGCCCGGCAGGAAATCATCCGGGACAATGTCCGCGCTGCCGAATCCAACCGTCGGCTCGCTTTGCGGCGTTTGAAAATGCTGGACAATCCGCAGCTTTCCACCAGGGATCGTTTGACCACCCAGCGCAACCTCTATTCTGCCGCTGCCAATGCCACTGTGGAATACAACATCGTTTTTGATGCGGTGAGCCGGCTTAACCGTCAGCGCCAGAAACAATTTCTGCATGCCGGAGGGGGTGATATGTTCATCCGGGTGTTCCGTATGAATATGCGTATCGGCAACTGGGTGATGGTCAAGGAGTTGCTCGGACACTGCCGTTTGCAGTGGAGGGAACTGGTCGCGGCTGCCCGCAGAATCAATCCGCAGTTGGATGAGTTGATCCTGAATATCGAAAAGCAGTTGGATGCGCGTAAGAAATCTGCCCGAAGCAAAAAATAGATACTGAAACTGCAAACTGAAAAATCCTTCAGGTTACGGCAAATGGCATAACGATTAAAAAAACAGTTGTTGTTTGCAACTTTACCTTGCAAAAACAGTGCAGGCATGGTATATTAAACAGATAGAATTATTGTCTAACAAAAGGAGACTTCAGAAATGCCCAAAGTTCTTATTCCGACCAAACTTGACAAGTTCGCTGCTGATCTGCTCACCCAGCGGGGATACGAGACCATTCTCGATGGTGCGACCCCCATGGAAGAACTCATCAAACAGCATTCCGACGCCGAAGCGCTGATCGTCCGCAGCGAAAAGGTCAGTTCTGAAGTCATCGATGCTCTTCCCAAACTCAAACTCGTCGTCCGCGCCGGTGCCGGATACAATACCATCGACATCAAGTATGCCCGCAAACGCGGCGTCGATGTGATGAATACCCCCGGTGCCAACAGCAACGCGGTCGCCGAAGAAGTTGTCGCCATGATCCTCGCTGCTTACCGCCATGTGCTGCCGGCTGATGCTTCAACCCGCGCCGGCGATTGGGAAAAGAGCAAATTCATGGGTCACGAACTTACCGGAAAAACCGTCGGTATCCTCGGCCTCGGCCACATCGGTAATCTGGTGGTCAAACGCATGTCCGGTTTCGATGTCAAGATCCTCGGTTATGACCCGATGCTTTCCCCCGCTCTGGCTGAAAAGATCGGCGTTGAACTCTGCAGCATCGAAAAGATCTTCGCCGAAGCCGACTGCATCACTCTGCACATCCCCGAAAACGATGAGACCCGCGGCATGATCGGCCGCCGCTTCTTTGAAATGATGAAGCCCGGTGCCATCCTGGTCAACTGCGCCCGTGCCGGTATCATCAATGAAGAAGATCTCCGCGCTGTCAAAGCCACCAAAAAGATCGTCTACTGCAACGACGTTTATCCCAAAGATGCTGCCGGTCCCAAGAGCGTTGCCGATGTCGCTGACATCATGCTCCCCCACCTCGGCGCCAATACTTACGAAGCTAACTTCAACGCTGCCAAGCGCGCTGCAGAACAGACCATCGACTATTTTGAACAGGGTGTTACCAACTGCGTTGTCAACAAAGCTCTGCCCGACGGTCTCGATGCCGGTTTCCAGAAACTTGCTTATGCGTTGACTGCGCTGACCCGTGCTTATCTCGGTGACAGCAACAATCCGACCAAGATCGAAACCAGTTTCTACGGCAAACTTGCCGACTATGCCAAGTGGCTCATTCCGCCCGTGGTCGCCGCTGTCGCCAAAGACTTCGCGGTCGAACAGGGACCCAAAGAAGCCGAACAGTTCCTCTCCGATGCCGGTGTCGAACTGGTCAACCGCATGGTCGACAACTCCAAGAACTACGGCGAATCCATGACCATCGATCTTTTCGTCGGTGCCGGTGATGCCATCGTCAAGGCCGGAGCCCGCGGAACCATCGCTGAAAACACGGTGATGATCTCCCGTCTGGATAACTTCGACAAACTTTACTTCGACCCCGCCGGCCACCATCTCTTCGTCGAATACGCCGACGAACCCGGTGTCATCGGCCGCATCGCCGGTATCCTCGGTGAAAAGAATATCAACATCATCGATATCCGCGCTCCCCAGAATGTCAAACTCGGTCGTTCTCTGAGCGTCATCACCACCAATGTTGAAGTTCCCGGAATGCTCGTTGACAAGATCCGTGAAGCGGTCAACGCCACCAAGGCGTTCAGTTTCACCTATCTTCCCTGATATCACGGAACGGACCGTTCAGCATGGAAGAGGCAGTGCAGAGTTTTGCCGGCGGGCGCAATGGCAGACTGCAGGAGTTGATCTCCGGCGTCAATGATTCATTGTACCGTCCCGCCGACTGGCTGCTTAAAGTCAATCTGCCCCCTCTGATGGGGCGGCGCGATGCCGCCTTTGATATTGCTGAACGGTTGATTTGTACCGGAGATTTTGCTTCCTGCAGTTCGGGGATCCGTTTTTCGTCATATTGGAAAATTTCTCGGCTGCTCAAAAGGGTCTGTGCCGATTCGCGCCAGATCCTTTTGATGCTCAACAGCCCGGATACCAAAAAACGGGAACGCCGGATGCTGGCACACTGCGTAATGCTGGACTCTATCGGTGCTTCGCTTGCCAATTTCGTCGAATTGCAGAATATGGCGACCAATGATATCTTCCGGGATACCATGAACGCCATGGATGATGAAACGATCCGGCAGATCACGGTTTCTTTCAGCAGTGTTGAAAATGATTTGCTCTGCCGGATGCAGGAGAGTTTCCGCAATACCCATTCCCGGGTGGTTCGTTACCGGACTTACGCCTGCAAAAATTTCAGTTCCGGAAACGCTGAACGCTACAAACGGTCTTATGCCGGATGCGTGAAATACAATCAATCTCTGCTTGAACAACTCAACGTGACCTTATCACAGGAAATCCAATTATAAAATTGAGGAATATATTTATGAACAATTACCGGATCGAACTTACTACGCTCCCGAAGTGGCGCGATGCCCGCGGCGAAGGTGTCATCGCCCAGGCGGCAAATGTCTGCAACATCAAACTGGACAAGGTGTTAACCCGTGATGTGTTCACCCTCGTTTCCGATTGCAGTGAAGCCGAAGCTCAGAAAATCGCGGCTCTGCTCTGCAACCCGGTGTTGCAGATGTGGCGCACTGCCGGAGCTGCTTCCGACAACTTCACCGCTCTGGAAAGCTGCGACTTTCTGATCGCCGTCGGTTTCCGTCCCGGCGTTACCGATAACGTCAGCCGCACCTTCCGTACTGCGGCGGCGGATATCCTCGGCAGAAAACTCCGCGAAGATGAGTATGTTTTCTCCTCCACCGAATATCTGATCTCCGGCAACGGTCTGACCGTCGATCAGGCGGACACCATCGGCAGAAAACTGCTCGCCAACGAACTTATCAACAGCGTTACTGTCATCCCCGGCGATCAGGCTGAAAATGTTCCCGCCAATCTGCCGTTCGTTAAAAACAGCGATGCGGTCGAAGTACGCAACTACGATCTGGAAGTTTCCGATGAAAAACTGGTCGAATTGAGCCAGAAAGGTATTCTCGCACTCTCCCTCGAAGAGATGAAAGCCATTCAGAACTACTTCCGCAACGCCAAGGGACGCGAAGCCTACGGACTTTCCGCCAACCCGACTGACGTCGAACTGGAAGTCCTCGCCCAGACCTGGAGCGAACACTGCAAACACAAGATCTTCAGCGCTGAAATCGATTACGAAGATACTGAAACCGGTGAAAAATCCCATATCAGTTCCTGCTACAAGAGTTACATCCAGAAAAGCACCAAAGAGATCGCGGAAAAAGTGCCCTGGCTCGTTTCTGTTTTCAAAGACAACGCCGGTGTCATCAACTTCAACGACAAGTGCGATGTCGCTTACAAAGTGGAAACCCACAACAGCCCCTCCGCTCTCGACCCCTACGGCGGCGCGATGACCGGTATCGTCGGTGTCAACCGTGACCCCCTCGGCACCGGACAGGGCGCTGAACTGCTGATCAACGTCTGGGGCTATTGCCTCGGTTCGCCTTTCACGGCTGATGAAAATGTTCCCGAAGGTCTGCTCCATCCCCGCCGTCTGCGCGACGGTGTCCACAAAGGTGTTATCGACGGCGGCAACCAGAGCGGTATCCCCTACGGCAACGGCTGGGAATACTTCGACGACCGCTACATCGGCAAACCGCTGGTCTACTGCGGTACTGTCGGTAAACTCCCCAAGAGCATCAACGGCATCCCCGGCAGCAGCAAGAGCATCAAACCGGGCGACCTGATCGTCATGGGCGGCGGCCGTATCGGTAAAGACGGTATCCACGGCGCCACCTTTTCCAGTGAAGAACTGCACAAAGACAGCCCGGTTCAGGCGGTTCAGATCGGCGACCCCATCACTCAGAAAAAGTTGAGCGACTTCATTATGGAAGCGCGCAACCGGGGACTTTACCGCTTCATCACTGACAACGGTGCGGGTGGACTTTCCTCCAGCGTCGGTGAAATGTCCGAAGAGTGCAACGGCTGCTGCATGGATCTTGCCAAGGCTCCGTTGAAATATGCCGGACTTCAGCCGTGGGAAATTCTGGTTTCTGAAGCGCAGGAACGTATGAGTTTCGCGGTTCCCCCGGAAAAGATCGACGAATTCAAGGCGCTCGCCGCCGAACGCGATGTTGAAGTTTCCGTCATGGGCGAATTCACCGACAACGGCAAGTTCCACATGCTCTACAACGGCAAGACTGTCGCTCTGCTCGATATCGAATTCATGCACTCCGGTCTGCCCAAAATGCAGCTCAAAGCCACCTGGAAAAGCCCCGAATTTGCGGAACCGGAAATCTCCGGCCGTGATATCGCCGCTGATACGGTCGGTCTGATGGGACGTCTCAATATCTGTTCCAACGAATACAAAGCCCGTCAGTATGACCACGAAGTTAAAGGTTTGAGCGTGCTGAAACCCTTCGGCGGAGTTAATCGCGACATTGCCGCTGATGCCACCGTCACCATGATCGAACCCTTGAGCAAAGAGGGTGTGATCCTGGCTTCCGCCATCCTGCCCCGTTACAGCGACATCGATACCTACGCCATGGCGGCAAGCTGTATCGACCTCGCGGTTCGCCGCGTGATCGCAGTCGGCGGTAACCTCAAGATGATTGCCGGTCTGGACAACTTCTGCTGGCCCGACCCGGTGCAGAGCGCCAAGACTCCGGACGGCGAATACAAACTCGCCCAGCTGGTTCGCGCCAACCGCGCTATTTACGATTACACCAAGAAGTATCTTGTGCCCTGTATCTCCGGTAAGGACTCGATGAAAAACGATTCCACCCGCGGTGGTCGCAAGATCTCCATTCCGCCGTCATTGCTGTTCAGCGTGATCAGCAAGATGGATGACGTCAGCAAGACCGTTTCTCCGGAAGTGAAAAAAGCCGGCGATATCGTCTACGTCCTCGGCGCCACCAAAGCTGAACTCGGCGGTTCGGAATATTTCAACATGCTCGATTGCACCGGAAACCGTGTTCCGCAGGTCGATGCTGAAAGTGCTATCGATCTTTACAACAAAGTTTCCAAAGCCACCGAAGCCGGTCTGGTGCAGTCCATGATCTCACCGGCGCTCGGCGGTCTCGCCGTTGCCTGTGCCAAGTCGGCATTGGGCGGCGCGCTGGGTATGGAAATCAATCTGGATTCTGTTCCCTGCCAGGGTGATTGTTCCGCTGTCGAAACCTGGTTCTCCGAAACCAACAGCCGTTTCCTCGTGACGGTTGCTCCGGAAAAACAGGCGGCTTTTGAAGCGGCTATGGCAGGATCTGTGTTCGCGGCTGTGGGGGCCGTGACCGAAGGTAAGTCGCTCAAGGTGACCGGCAAAGGAGCCGGTTGCGAAATTGAGCTTGATGCGCTGTCCAAGAGTTACAAGACCACTCTCGACCGCGTATAACCCCCACCCCGGAGTATTCCGGGAACAATACAAAGGAGCGCGATGGAAGAGGAGAAACGTCGCAATCTGAAGACAGACAGTCTGATTACAGACAATATGCGTCTGGTTTTGAAAATCGCCAACGATTTTCTCGGACGCGGTCTGCCATGGGATGATCTGGTGTCGGAAGGAAACCGCGGTCTGGTGATCGCGGCCCACCGTTTCGACCCGGACAAAGGAGCCAAGTTCAGCACCTACAGCGCCCACTGGATCAAACAGGCGATCCGGCAGGCGCTGGCTGAACAAACTCAAACCGTGAGGGTTCCGGTTGGAACTCAACTCAATTCCCGCCGGATCAAACGCTCGGTGCGGAAGTTGACTTTGGAGTTGAAACGGGAACCGACCAACGATGAGGTGGCAGCTGATACCGCCTTGCCGCTGGTCACTATTGAACGGCTGCGCAACACCCGGCAGGTGGATATGCAGTCGCTCAATGAAATCGTCGGAAGCAGTGATTCCGATGGTGCGGAGTTGTTGGATTTCATCGCCGATGATGAAGCCGATACTCCAGACCGGATGATGATCAAAGTTGAAGATGTTGATCAGCTTCTGGAACTGCTCGACCGTCTTTCCGAACGCGAAAGACAGGTGTTGAGATTGCGTTTCGGTCTGGATGGTACGCCGGTTCAGACTTTGGATCAGGTCGGAAAACTGCTCTGTTGTACCAATGAACGGGTGCGGCAGATCCAAAATCAGGCGTTGCGGAGACTTTTCCGCATGATGACTGCCAACGCATAAAGGAGTTTCCCGCAGGGGTGCGGGGGAACTTTTACCGGATCGGAAAAGATGATATATCCCGAAAATATTTTACTGCTGGCTCCATTGTCCGGATTCACCGATTTGCCTTACCGGGAAGCCGCATACCGCGGCGGATGCCGTTATGCCTTTACTGAAATGGTTGATGCCGCCAGTCTGGCATACGCTTCCGGAGGCGGCGAAAAACTGCTCATGCGCAGTGAGTTTGAACGTGAAAACTTTATCGCCACCCAGTTGGTCGGCAGTGATGTCGAACTCATCAAGCGGGCATGTGATAAACTCAATGAATATGATTTTGATCTGTTGGATTTCAATCTCGGATGCCCGGTGCCGAAAGTGGTGAAAAAGGGCGCCGGTGCCGCTCTCGGCAGAAATGTCGGACACGCTCTGCGCTGTTTTGAAACCATGACAAAATACTGCCGTTTCACTCCGACTGCCAAATTGCGTATCCTTCATTACGAAGACCCCGCTCCCACGCTTGAATTGTGCAGGGGACTGGTCGAACTCGGCGCGCAGGCGTTGACCGTGCATGGCCGCACGATGGAACACTTCTATACCGGGACAGTCAATTTTGCCATTATCCGCATGATCCGCGAAACTTTTCCGGATATTCCGGTCATTGCCAACGGCGGAGTATATTCAGTCGAAGATTGTCAGATCATGCGCCGCGAAACCGGATGTTCCAGAGTGATGCTGGCACAGGGAGCCATGGGGCACCCGTGGTTGTTCCGGGAGATCGAAGGCGGAATGCCGCCGACTCTTGATGAATGGCGCGATATGGTTTCAACCCACATTGCCGGCATGGTGAAACTCTACGGAGAGGAATCCGCCATGCGCCGGGCGCGCAAGATAGTCCATGATTATCTCCGGGGCAGAGGTTTCCCGTCGGCTCTGCGGAACCGGGCATCGCTTCTGTGCCGGGAATCGGAACTCACCGAACTGTTGAAAGATGCCGTACCTGCCGCCGAAGTCACCACCCGCAGAATCATCGTTTCCGAATCGGTCAGCGTTTCCAGTTTGCCCTGATTGAGCAATTGCTGAAGCATGGCATAAAGTTTATTCAATTCATCATCATATTCCGGAGCGCGGTCGACGTCAGATGACGGTATCCGGATCACCAGATAATCGAATTTTTTCAGCGTTTCAAAAAGTTTTTCCGGAGTTTCCGGAAGCGGTGTCAACTGTTCCTGAAAGTGGGGCAGTAAAATCGTTACCGGACGCGGCATGTAGAGTGTGCGGCGTTCTGCGATCAGAGCGATCCTGGCATCGGCGGGCAGAGCATTGATCTGATGGAGCAGCCGGACGTAACCATGTTCGCGGGTCGCCGCAAAACCGGCAGGGATTTTCCTGGCATTGGTAAAAATGCGAAAGCTGAAATAGTAGTGCATCAACATTCCGTGATTGCTGATAATAAGCGATATCACCGTTGCAGTCAATGCGAGTATCGCCAGAATACGTTTCCAGAGGGCGGAGAGTTGTTCCGCCGCCGCCAGCGCCAGACCGCCGGAAGCGAAAAATACCGGATAGATGAAGCGTGACTGACGGGAGGAAATTCCCCAGAATACATAGACCGCCAGCAATGCGGTGATCGAACCGAACCAGAACCAGCGGCGCTGAACATCCTGTTTCCCGGCAAGATATGCTCCACCAACTCCGGTAAGAAAGAACAACGGGAACTGGAAACCGCTGGATATGCCGTCATAGAGTTCCGGTTTCAACGCGGTGAAAAGCCAGCCGAAAAGCGTTCCATGCAGGGCGTTGAGACCATAATGACCGCCAAGCAGACGGTGGAATTTTTCCACCAGACAGGCGCTTTCCGAAGCCCCGAACCATGCCGAGCCGTACGGATAGAAGGGGTTCCCGAAAAGGAGCCAGGTACGCAGATAAAAGAGAAATGCCGCCAGCAGAGCGCCCAGCATGAAACAGCCCACCGGCTTCCATGCCCGGCGGCGGAAAAGCAGCAGGATGAACAATCCCAGCGCGACCCCGCCTCCGGTAAGTTTGACTGCGGCACTGCAGCCTGCCATAAGCCCGGCGATCAGGCAATCGCTGTTGTCCGGCAGTTTCTCTTTCAGCAATATTCCGCTTCCGGCAATGGCGAACAGCAGAATGAATATTTCCACATAAAAATTCCGGATAAGCACCAGCGACAGCGGTGAGAACATCAATGCCGCGATGATTGCTCCTGCGGCGAATTTTCCCGCTTTGGGAGCAAAACAGCGGAAAAGAAACATCCCGGTCAGCGCGTAAAGCATCAATATTATCAGTTTCGGCATGGTCGCTCCGCCCCAGTTGAATGCACAGAGCAGAAAGGCATGGATAAGTGACGGATATGCCGAATAGGGGTTGTCCGCGATCCTGTTCCAAAAACCGCTTCCGGCATATTGTTTGAGCAGGGCGATCTGGTAGACCTGTTCATCCCAACTGTTGGGGGGGAGCAGGGCGTTGGGAAGCATGATCAGCGCCAATATGCCGAATATGGCGACGATTTGCCAATAGCGGCGGAATTTCTCCAGATTGCAGAGGATTCCTGCCAGTGCCGGAAACAGAAGCAGCGGTTGTATGAGTGACGGCGGCAGCAGCGCTCCGGCAACTGCACATCCGGCAATACCGATGGCAAGTTCAGTCATGATATCGCGTCGGCGGCGGAAACAGCACAATGCACCGGTTCCCAGCGCCGCCAGAAAGAGGGTCATCGCAGCGATCAATTCATTGACGATTCCCGGGAAGAGACCGGGATAGGTCAACTGCTGATTGCCGGTTCCTGCTGATGCCGGAGGATTGTCATCTTCGACCATGGTGATACTGTTTCCCCGCATCGGAGATATGCCCCGTAACCGGCAGGTGTCGATGTAGGCATTGAGCGCAGCGCTGATCTCTGCTGCCGGGCGGTTCATCCGCTTGAGCAGGTCGAGGTGGAGTCGGCGGTCGATGATGCTCAACGGATACGCCTGAAGTTCTGAATTCAGATGTTCCAGAGCTTCCGGCAGACGGTTGAGGTTGACCAGACAGACCGCTTTCATCCGGTTGGAATGCAAATAGTTGAAGTATCCGAGTTTCTCCTGCAGACGGGTCAGATATCGGAGTGCGCCGGAGTGGTCGTTCGATCCGTGCAGGGCGATTTCCGCCGACCGGTAGAGCGCTTCTTTGGAATCTTTTACCGCAAGGGAATCCTGATAGTATTTCAGGGCATTTTGCGGATGGTGGCCGCGGATTACCAACAGCCCTTTCCTCAACGGCCAGGTCGCGCGGAAATCGGTGATCGCCGCCAGCAGAAAAAGCGCCAGCAGGATAAATCCGAATATCCGGTTCCCGGAATTGCCGCATGTGAATTTCCGGTGCGGCGCCATGGCGATACCGGCGGAAACGAGCATCCAGAATGCTCCGGATATGATCGCTGCGGTAAGGTCGCTCTGACCGCAGAGGAAGATCAGCAGAAACATCCATACCGGCATCAGATCCCGCAACGTTATATGCCGTCTGGGAAATGATCGCAGTACTCCGCAAAAGAGCACGGCAATGAAAAATATTCCGGCAATACCGAAGGAACTCCACAAATAGAGCAGTTCATTGTGCGGATGGGGATGATGAGGCGCGGAGAAAGGGGCGAGAAAATACTCCGGCGTGATGTATTCCTGAATGAAGTCAAAGAAGCGCTCCGGCCCCACGCCGATGATCCCGTGATCACCCAGCAGTTTTCCGGTTGAAGCAAAGAGTTGGATCCGGCTGTCCGATATGTTTGAAACATCTTTCCACATCGATACGCTGCAGACAAGTGCCAGCAGCAGTGCAAACAGAATCATTGCAAGCATGGTGCGGCAACGTTCGGAGAAGCGGTTCCAGAAGTACATCCCGATCAGGAGCAGCGGCAGGATTATGCACAACGTAAGCGAGAGTTGTTCCGGATAAAACAGTGAGCCGGCAGCGATAAAGAAAAACAGCGCGAGCAGGGAATATTTCAGCGCATCGGCAAATTTGAAGCGGATGAAAAATCCCGGAAGCATCGCAAAAAACAGGATTTGGTTCCAGTTCCAGTTGCCGGTAAGCCCGGTGAAATTTTCAGAGGTGATGCCGCTTGATAAGAGCAATCCGGCTGTAAGCGTGGTGATTCCCGGTAAACTCCGGCGCAGTTCCGGAGCGATCGCACTTGCGGCAAGCGGAGTTGCCGCATAAAAAACGGCGTGATAAAGATGTTCGGTACTGCCGCCGTAAAGAAATTGCTGGATAACTGCCGCTGCGGTCACCAGTACGCCTGCAGCCGCCGTAAACCGCAGGCATCCTGATTCTTGCAACTGCTGCTTGAGCCGGGAAAGATTGAAAATAATGACTGCCAGAGCAACATAAGCAAGTCCGGTGAAACTGACCAATTGCACCTCTCCGAAAAACGGGACTTTTGTTCCGGTCAGACGGGCGAAACTCAGCGGGAATCCCGCCAGCGGCAGCAGCCAGAATATCCATACTCCGGCGCGCGGCAGAAATTTTTTCAGCGCCGCCATCATCCGCGTCCGGCTCCATTGGGACGGTGATATTTACCGAAACGTGCCATGACCTGCTGGAGATCGTTCCAGGTTTCCCGTTTTGCCGATTCCTGCCGCAGCAGAAATGCCGGGTGGAAGGTCGCCATGACCGGGATGTTTTCATACGAAAGCCATCTGCCGCGCAGCCGGGATATTCCATCGGTGACGTTGAGCAGATATTTGACTGCAGTCGCACCGAGCAGGACGATCACCTCCGGGCGGATGAGTTCGATCTGGCGCTTGAGATAACCGATACAGCATTGTGCCTCCTCCGGAGTCGGGACCCGGTTGTCCGGCGGACGGCATTTGACGATATTGGCGATGTAGACCTCTTCGCGGGAGAATTGCATGGCGGTGATCATCTTGTTCAGAAGCATACCGGCTTTGCCGACAAAGGGACGCCCCTGGATGTCTTCGTCCCGTCCCGGGCCTTCGCCGATGAACATCAGCCGGGCGTTGGGATCGCCTTCTCCGAAAACCGGATTCAAACGGTTGCTGCCCAGCGGACAGTTCCGGCAGGAGTGGACTGCATTTCTGATCTCTTCAAGGGTGGCAAAATCCCCGCCGCAACTCTTTTGAGAAGCCTGAACCGGAGCCTGAGCCTGATGCGGCGCCGCGGCGGGTGCCGCAGTCACCGGGGCAGGCGGAACCGCTTTTTTGGTCGGAACTGCTGCAACTTTCGGCATTCCGGAAAAAAATCCGGCCGCTTCCGGAGAATTTGCCGGGATTCCGGTGTGTTGACTTCCGGAATCGGCAATAACTTTACATATTTGTTCGAAAAAATCAGCCATATTTTTGCAAGACACTTTAAAATTTGCACTTTCAGTATTATATTAATATAATGCCAAAGTGGCAAATTTAAAGCAGTAAAGGCGAAAAAGCCATAAAACAACATTATTTCGGAGGAAAAAATGAAAGTTGTAGTTGCGTATTCCGGCGGTTTGGATACCTCGGTCATCGTCAAGTGGGTCAAAGAAACCTACAATGCTGAAGTCATCTGCTATTGCGCCGACGTCGGTCAGGAAGAAGAACTCAACGGTCTCGAAGCCAAAGCCATCGCTACCGGTGCCAGCAAGTGCATCATCGATGACCTCAATGAAGAGTTCGCCCGCGATTTCATCTTCCCGATGCTTCAGGGCGGAGCCATCTACGAAAACAACTATCTGCTCGGTACCTCCATCGCCCGTCCGCTGATCGCCAAGCGCCTCGTCGAAGTCGCCAAGGCCGAAGGTGCCGATGCCATCTGCCACGGTGCCACCGGTAAAGGTAACGACCAGGTCCGTTTTGAACTCAACGCCGCCGCGATCGATCCCAAAATCAAAGTTATCGCCGCATGGCGCGATCCCAACTGGAAGTTCACCGGACGTATGGATATGATCGAATACGCCAAGGCCAACAACATCCCGGTCAGCGTTTCCGCCAAGAAACCCTACAGCATGGACCGCAATCTGCTCCACATCAGCTTCGAAGGCGGTATCCTGGAAGATCCCTGGCAGGAATTCCCCGAAGATATCGCTGTCATGACCGAACCCCTTTCCAAAGCCGCCGACACCGCCGAAGATGTGGTGCTCCACTTTGAAAAAGGTATCTGTACCGAAGTCAACGGCGAAAAACTCTCCCCCGCCAACATCATGCGCAAACTTAACGCTATCGGTAAAAAACATGCCGTCGGCCGGGTCGACATCGTTGAAAACCGCTTCGTCGGTATGAAGTCCCGCGGTATCTATGAAACCCCCGCCGGAACCATCCTCACCGCCGCTCATCGCGGTCTGGAACAGATCACCCTCGACCGTGAAGTCATGCACCTGCGCGACACCCTCATCCCGCGTTATGCCGACATGATCTACAATGGTTTCTGGTTCGCTCCGGAACGCGAAATGCTTCAGGCGATGATCACTGAAAGCCAGAAGTTCGTCACCGGTGATGTCCGGGTCAAACTCTTCAAGGGCGCCTGCCATGTCACCGGCCGCCGCAGTGAATACAGTCTGTATGACGACGAAATCGCCAGCTTTGAAGGTGCCGAAGCCTACGATCACAAGGATGCTTCCGGTTTCATCAACCTGAATGCTCTCCGCCTCAAAGTTCTCGCCCGCAGCAAACAGAATCGCTACTGATTTCACGAGGAACATAGATCATGAATAAGTACAATATCGCTGTTATTCCCGGCGACGGTACCGGTCCGGAAGTCGTCAATGAGGCGCTGAAGGTCTTGGATGCCGCCGGTAAAAAGTTCGGATTTGAACTGGATCGCAAAGAGTTCTGCTGGGGTGCCGACCACTATCTGGCAACCGGTGAAATCCTCCCCGATGATGCTTCCGATCAGCTTCGCAAGTACGATGCCTGTCTGCTCGGCGCCATCGGCAGCAACAAAGTCAAACCCGGAATCCTTGAAAAAGGTATTCTGCTCCGTTTGCGCTTTGAACTCGATCAGTACATCAACCTCCGCCCGGTCAAACTTTTCCCGGGCGTGGAAACTCCGCTTGCCAACAAGACCCCCGAAGACATCGACTATGTCGTCGTCCGTGAAAACTCCGGCGGTGTCTATACCGGCATGGGCGGCAGTGTCCAGCAGGATACTCCCGATGAAGTCGCCTGCCAGAACTGGGTCTACACCCGCAAACAGGTCGACCGCTGCTTGAAATATGCCTTTGAACTGGCTCTCAAGCGCCACACCAAAGAAAATCCGTGGAAAGGTCTTTCCGATGAAGACAAAGCCGCCGGTTACACCGCTCAGCTTACCCTCGTCGGCAAAACCAACGTTCTGACCTACGTCTGCGGACTCTGGGAACGCGCTTTCAACGAAATGGCAAAGCAGTATCCTACCGTCAAAACCGCCTATTGCCACGTTGATGCCACCACCATGTGGATGGTCAAAAACCCGGAATGGTTCGACGTCGTTGTCACCGAAAACCTCATGGGCGATATCATTACCGACCTCGCGGCAATGACTGCCGGCGGTATGGGTATCTCCTCCGGCGGAAACATCAACCCCGAAGGGGTCAGCATGTTTGAACCCATCGGCGGTTCCGCTCCCAAATACACCGGTCTCAATGTCATCAACCCGATGGCGGCGATCGGTGCCGGTGCGATGATGCTGGATTACCTCGGTGAAAAAGAGGCCGCCGCCGCGATCGAAAAGGCGATGGCTTTCGTCACCGGAAACAAACTCAAATCCATGGCAGCCGGTAAGATGGGCTACTCCACTACCGAAGTCGGCGATCTGGTCGCCGCCGCGCTGTAACCTTTGAAAATACCATGCGGAGTGTGGTAAATCCAGCTCCGCATGGTTTTCAATATCCCCCGGTAAAACCGGAGAAAGCATACTATTGTGGAACGGATTTCAAATCTGGCTAAGGTCATCGGTCTGCCTCCTGAATGTCATGCCCGGCTCAAGGAGGCGCTGACTCATCGTACTTTTGCGGTCGAACACGGCATTGATTACGACAATCAACGTTTGGAATTTCTCGGCGATGCGGTGTTGGAGATGATTCATACCAACTACCTTTTCCATCTCTATCCGGATTTGCCGGAAGGAGACCTTACCAAGATCCGTTCTGCGCTCTCCTGCGAGAGTATGCTCGCTGACCTTGCCCGCAAACTGGAACTGGGCAAGTATCTGCTCATCGGCAGAGGCGAGATCGGTTCCGGCGGCAATGACCGGGATTCGACCCTTGCCGATCTTTTCGAGGCGGTACTCGGCGCGATCTATCTTGAAGCCGGGTTTGAATTCGCCAACAATTTTGTTATTGATCTTTTCAAAAAATATTGTCCGGACCCCAAGGAACAACTGCTTTCACTCAATCCCAAGGGCAGACTTCAGGAACTTTCCCAGCACCGTTGGGGCGCAGTTCCGGTCTATCGCCTTTTCCGTCAGAGCGGATTACAGCATATGCCGCTTTTTGAAGTGGAATTGCTGGTCGCCAATTTTGTCGCCGCAGGTTCCGGAGGCAGCCGTAAACAGGCGGAGATCGCCGCTGCCCGCAACATGTGCCGTTACCTTAAAGCCGGAGGATGAAATGCCCTATTCTGCCGCAATTCCCGAAGATATCCGTTTTGGATATGGTGTCCGTTTTTGTTTGAGGGAATTTTTGCTTCCCGGCAGAACTCTTTTCATCTGCGGAAAACATTCCGAACTCCGTATCCGTGAGGAATGGAACAATTCCGGAATCGATTTTGACATCGTGACCGTTTCCGGTGAGCTTCCCCTGAATGAACTGGAAGATATCCTTTCTCTTGTCCGTAAAGAAAATTACCGCAACTTCATCGGCTGGGGCGGCGGCAGTGCCGTTGACTGTGCCAAAGCCGTTGCCGCATTGACCGGAGCGCCGGGATGCGGAGCCGATTACTTCTATCGCCGCCGTCAGCTTCCCGGCAGGGATAACCGGATGATATTGATCCCGACGACAGCCGGTACCGGCGCGGAAATCACTTCAAATTCGGTCATCTGCGACCGGAAAACCGGAATCAAACAATCCTTGCGCGGCGCCGGAATGACTGCCGATGCCGCATTGTGCGACCCCGAACTGCTGAAAAATACTCCGCCTCAAGTGATGGCGGCAAGCGGATTTGATGCGCTGACTCAGGCGTTGGAAAGTTTTATTTCAATCAAAGCCGACAGTTTGACCTCTCAATTGGCATCGACCGCCGCCGCATTGATTCTGAACAATTTGGAAAAGGCGTGTGCCGGAAACGATTTGGCGGCATTGGAAAATATGGCGCGTGCCAGTATGCTCACCGGTATCGCTTTTGCTCAAAGCGGTTTGGGTGCGGTTCATGGTCTGGCGCATCCGGCAGGTTCGATTTGCCGGATCCCTCACGGGATCTGTTGTGCCATATTGCTGCTGCCGGTGCTGCGTTTGAATTCTGAAGCGATCCCGGAACGTTTTGAAACCCTCGCCCGCAGCTGCGGCTTTGCCGATAAAGATAAACTTTTTGAATTTATTGCTGATTTGCAGGCAAAACTGTCGATCCCCTGCAATTTCCGGGAATATGGCTTGAAGCGGGAAGATTTTGATTTTATCATCGCCAACTGCCGCTCCGGCAGTATGAAGTGCAATCCCCGGGCGTTTAGCGATGCTGAACTTGCCGGATTTTTGGAGGGATTATTGTGAAAAAAATTCTTATCATGGGCGCCAATGCCGCCCGCCAGAAAACTTTATATTTTGAAAAACTGCTGCCCGGTGAAGTCAACCGGGCGGTACAGATGACCGAAATACCTTCCGGAAAAGGAATAAATTTCTGCCGGGCGCTCACCAACTGGGGACGGTGCTGCGGTGCAGTCATCCAATTCGCCGGCGGGGATAACGGCCGGTTTCTGGTCGAATCTCTCCGGCAGGAGGGATTGGAAAATTATACCGTCAACTGTGTATCTCCCCTGCGCTGCTGCATGACCTGCATTGACCGAAGTACCGGAAGTGCCACCGAACTTATCGAACCCTCCGGCGCGGCAACTGCAGCTGAATGTGATGAGTTTGTCCGTTGTTTTGAAAAAAATATTGCCGATGCTTCCGGAATCGCCATTTGCGGTTCTCTGCCGGACGGCACTTCCCCGGAATTGTATAACCGGGTGGCTCAAGCGGCGGTCTTGAATAAATTGCCGTTACTCCTGGACTTTTATAAAAATGTTGAACCGTTGTTATCTCTTCCCGGTGTGACACTCAAGATCAACCGGGAGGAGTTGGGAAAACTTACCTCCTGCAGCAATGTGCCGGAAGGGTTGAAAAAATTGTTTGCTTCCACCGGAATAAAACAGGCGGCGATAACCGATGGTGCCGGCAAGGCATATCTCGCCGGAGATGGAATTCTGGCAGTTTATTCCATCCCCGAATTGCCGCAGGTCGCCAATCCGATCGGATGCGGTGACAGTGCCAGCGCAGTTTTTTTCAGCGAATTGCTCAACGGGAACGACCCGGTCGAAGCATTCCGGTTTGCGCTGGGGGCGGCGAGTGCCAATGCCGAAAGTTGGGTTCCTGCCGAGTTCGATCCAGCTCGCGGAAAAGAACTTGCCGCTAAGGTCAAAGTCGAATTGCATAAATTTGATTGATCTGTTGTTATGAGTTATTTTGAAAAAAAATCCACATCCGGTGATCTTCCGGCGTTGAGCGGTATGAACTTTTACAGCACCATGAATCCGGTGCTGTGGTGCGGTATGACCGCTGTTGAATTGGAGCGCTGTCTGCCCGGGATGTTCCAGAGAAGCGCCGGATATACCCTGCTGGTCGCGGCATTTTTTGTGCTGCCGATGCTGGTCAATACCGGATTTGCTTCATATCTGATGGCGCGTTTCCCCTGCCGGAATATTCTTTCCTGTTCAAAGGTCGCGGAATTGCTGACCGCATTGCTGATGCTGGCACTCTATCCGGTGATGCCGCCGCTGGGCAGGCTGGTACTGCTGGCGCTTACCACCATGCTGCTCGGTATCGAATATGCGATGTACCGTCCGGCATTGCGGGTCTTCATGGCATCGACTTTGCCTAAAAGTCAACTCAGTATCGGTTTCGGCAAGGTGCAGGGAGCCGCTCTGCTCGGTGCCGCAGGCGGTGTTTTGCTGGTGACTGCCGGGAATATTTTCCGGATACTGCCGGTTTGGAGCTGGATATTTTTTGCGTTGTGTTCAGTTCGCGGACTGGTGCTGGTCACCCGGATCCGGACGGCGGATGCGCTTCAGCCGCGGGCACGTTTTGCTCTGTTGCGCCGCTTCCGTCAGGTGCGCTGGGACAACCAGATACTGCGCCAGGAACTCCGGATCAGTGCATGGGGAGAAACCTATGTGATGGCATTGCTTATTTTCATCATCTCGCTGACGGCGCAATATGCTTATGAGTACATGCCTTTTGAAAGCAATCCCCGTTACGGGATGATGGCGTTGATTCTGTTGATGATCGCTCCGCTTCTGGGTGGAGCTTTCGGTTGTATCAGCGCCGGAAAAATTTCCCGGGAAAGAGTCGAAATGGGACTTATTCCCGGAGCCGGTATGCTCTGCGTGGTGCTGTTGGCAGGGTTGGGATTTCTGACCTCATGGCGCGGCGGAGTTTACGAATATGCCGCTCTGGCGGCGGGATTGTTCTGTTTCGGAATCACGCTCGGAGCGCTGATGGTGCCGTTTCAGAGTTTTCAGGGATTTTTTGTCCGGCGGGAGATGCTGCCGGTGTTTTGTGTTCACTTCTACCGCAAATTCGGTATCGGTGTGTTGATCGGAATCATTGTCACCGGAGTATCTTACAGTTACCGTCAGCCGGTGGCGACGGCGGCGTATGGACTTGCTCTGCTGACTTTCGGTTTGCTCTGTCTGATCTTCCGGATGGAACCGCATATACTGTTGCGTGCCGGTTCGCTGATACTGCTGCGGACACTCTACCGTCTGCATCTGGAAAATCCGGAAAATATTCCGGAAGAGGGCGGCGCTTTACTGGTCGCCAACCGTTCCAGTTTTGTCGATCTGCTCTTTGTTACCGGCGCGACCAGCCGTCCGGTGCGCTTTATGATGTCGGAGAACTTCAATCAACCCGGCTGGCTCCGGGCGCTGTGCCGGACTGCCGGATTTCTGGAAGTTCCTGCCAATAAACCCAAGCAGCTCCGGCGGCTCTTTGAACAGACCCGCGAGATGCTGCGCCGGGGCGAACTGGTCTGCGTTTTTCCGGAAAGCAACATCACCCGCAACGGCGTGATGTCCGGTTTGCGCGGCGGAGTGAAAGAGATGATCCCCGAAGATGAAGCGATCCCGGTCATTCCGGTACATATCGGTATGACGTGGGGAAGTATCTTTTCCCGTTATTATGGAAAATTCAAACTGCAATGGCCGGAAGAACTGCCGCATCCGGTCAGTATCACCGCCGGCGCTCCGGTTTCTCCGGCGACCTCTGCGTATGAGTTGCGGATAATCCTTTCCGAACTCGGTGCCGATACGAAAAACCGGATATTCCCCGGCGAACGTCCTTTTCATTCCCAGTTTGCCCAACTTGCCAGGCGCCACCCCAAGGGGAAGATCATCCGTGAACTGCGTGATGGCAGGATCGTGGCATCACGCAACATCAATCTGCTCTGCCGCTGTATATTATTCAGCCGCTATTTGAGAAGAAAACGGCGGAGTTGTGAATATGTCGGCGTGATGCTGCCCAATTCCATCGCCTTCTTTCAAGCGATGACGGCGGTGATGATGGCAGACCGTGTCCCGGCGATCATCAACTACACTTCCAGTGAAGAAGCCCGCCGGAAAGCCATCGAAAATGCCGGTATCCAGACCATTATCACCAGCCGCGAATTGTTGGAAAAGTACGGTATCCCGCAAACCAGAGGAATGATCTTTATCGAAGATACCAACCGGATCACCCGTTCCAAATGGGTCGCGACCTGGTGGAAGTTCCTGATCATGATCCTGCCCAATGCCGAATTGATGAAACTGGTCGCTCCCGGCAGCTGGGATGATCCGCACCGGACGGCAGTGGTGCTCTTTTCCAGCGGTTCAACCGGAATTCCCAAAGGCATCATGCTCAGCCACCACAATATATTTTCCGACGTTCTGGCGGTCTCCCGGAGTATTGCCTGGAACCGCAAGGATCGGGTGCCGGGAAATCTGCCGCTGTTCCACTCTTTCGGTATGGCGGTCTGTCTGTGGATGCCGCTTTTTTCCGGCGGCGAAGTGACGATGCTGCCCAATCCGCTGGATGTTTCCGGCATGGCGCAGGTGTTGAAAGAACGGCATCCGACGGTGCTGTTTGCAACTCCCAGTTTTCTGCAGTTGTATATGCGTAAATGCAGCGGCGAAGAGTTCAAATCACTGCGTCTGGTGATCGCCGGTGCGGAAAAACTCCGCGACGATATCGTGGAGAAATTCCGGGAAATGACCGGGCTGGTCATCGCTGAAGCCTACGGATGTACCGAATTGTCGCCGGTCGTTTCCATCAACCTTGCCAACTCCATCACCGATCTCGGCGTTGAAGTGGCACGCTACGGCAGTATCGGTCCATCTCTGCCGGGTATCTGCGCCCGGATCGTTGATCCATCCACCTTTGAATTGCGTCCGGAAGATACCGACGGTCTGCTGCTGGTCAAAGGCGCGGTGGTGATGCAGGGCTATCTCAATCAACCGGAAAAAACCAAAGAGGTCATCCGCGACGGCTGGTATGTTACCGGAGACATCGGTAAAATGGATCGCAACGGCTTTATCACGATCACCGGCAGATTGTCGCGTTTCAGCAAGATTGCCGGAGAGATGGTTCCGCACGAATTGGTCGAACGCGAAATCAACAATATCCTGCTGCCGTCCAAGCGGATACTGGCAGTCGCCGGAGCGCCGGATGAAAGCAAGGGCGAAAAGCTGATCGTCTTCTATACCGATCCCGAATCGGTCGCACCGGAACAGATCGTCCGGGAGCTGCGTAAACGGAATATCCCCAATCTGTGGATACCCCGGCAGGAGAGTTTCATCAGGATCGATGCCCTGCCGATGCTGGGCAGCGGCAAACTGGATTTGAGCGAACTCAAGAAAATGGCTGAAAAATTGTGACTTGAAAAATATTTTCCATGATGTTATATTTGTTGATATAACAGACAATAGAGTCAACAGGAGTTTGAGTTGAATAAAAAACGGTCATTGCTGTTTCCGCTGATACTCATCGCGCTGTTAAGCGCATGGGGCGGGGATTTTTTTGCCGTTGCCGCTTCTGAAAATATCAAACCAGCCGGGATCGCGGATAAATGTTCCTGCCGTTCATATCCGGCGGATGAAATTCCGGTTTCCGGCGGTGAATTGAGTTTTGCCAATGAACTGCCCGGAACCTTTGCCGTATTCCGTTCTTCCCGGAGAAGTGATGATTTTTTGCGTAATTTCCGTCCGCGCAACAACGATATTACGGAACTGCCGTTCAAATTTGCCGATCTTTGCAACCGGTACGGCAATGTGCCTGAATTGCCGTACACGGTTTTTACTTTTCAGAATTTTCTGCAAAAATCCCTGCCTCCCCGCGCCGGACCGCTTGTGATCTGATTGATTTTTATGCGGTCTTTTTCCGGAAACAAGCCGGAAAGGAGTTTTTGAACCATTGATTTCTGCACAGTGCAGTCCTCCTTTCGGCGTATCTGCACGCTTTTATCATTATGAAAAAATATCTGAAAGAGTATCAGGATAATCTCACCGTCGGCGGAATCAGCCTCACATTTATCCTGATCGGCGAATTATTGTATCATATTTAAAATGACTTTATTACTTAATATTCTTTACGCTGCAGCCGGTGTAGCCGGTCTGTATTACGGTGCGGAATTTCTTATCAAAGGCGGGGTGGCAATCGCCCGGAAAGCGAAAATTTCACCATTGGTGATCGGACTGACTCTGGTGGCATGTGCCACCAGCGCTCCGGAACTGGTGGTGAGTGTCAGCGCCGCCATTGATGGCAATTCCAATATATCTTTCGGCAATGTGGTGGGTTCAAACATCTGCAATATTGCCTTGATTCTGGGAATTTCTGCATTGATCCGGCCATTGACTGTCCGCAAACAACTGCTGACGCTGGATAGTCCGGTGATGATCGTCAGTTCATTGCTTCTGGCGGCGTTCTATTTTTCCAACCACGGTTTGAACCGGCTTCAGGCGGCATTGCTTCTGGCGGGATTTATCGCCTATACGCTGTGGAATATCCGGATCTCCCGGCGCGATGAAGCGGCGGCGGAAACTGAACCCGGCGGAACTGTCCCGGAAATTCCGCTTCATAAAGCATTGCTCTATCTGGTGATCGCTATGGCGGCATTGGTCGGCGGTGCCAAAATATTCCTGACCAGCGCGATCTATTTCGCCCGGCTGATGAAAATTTCCGACGCGGTGATCGGTTTGACGGTGGTCGCGGTCGGAACCAGTCTGCCGGAACTTGCTGCAAGTGTGGTGGCGGCGATCCGCAAGGAATCCGATATCGCCATCGGCAATGTGGTGGGTTCCAATATCTTCAACATTCTGGGAATACTCGGTATTGCTCCGCTGATCAAGCCGATGGAAAATGCTGCATTGAATATGGTCGATCTGGGAATGATGGTCTTCTGTGCAGTGATCCTGGTGCCGATGATGCGGACTAAATGGAAGATATCCAGGCTTGAAGGTGCGATCCTGCTGCTTGGTTATTGCGGTTATATTTTCTATCTGGTCAGCGGTCACAGTTGATAAATATTCTCTTCCGGCTGGATATTTTGCCCTGAAGGTGTTATATTAAGGGTGACAGAATATAATTTTACGAAAGGACAGTACGGAATGAATCTGATTTTTCTCGGAGATGTGGTCGGCAAGGGCGGACGGAATGCGGTAAAACAACTGCTTCCGGAGTTGCGCCGGGAATTCAATGCTCCGTTTGCAGTGGTCAACGGAGAAAATTCTGCCGCCGGAAACGGTATGACCGGCAGTTGTGTCAAAGAACTCCTCACCGTCGCCGATGTGGTGACTTGCGGCGATCATGTCTGGGATCAAAAGGGTTTTGAAAATGAGATACAACTCTATCCACAGGTGGTGCGTCCGGCAAATTTGTCCGATCTGCAGCCGGGGAAGGGCTATTCAGTATTCCGTAATCCCGCCGGGGGAGAGATCGCCGTCATCGCTTTGATGGGCAAGGTGTTCATGCGGGATTCCGCCTACTGCCCTTTTGAAACGGTGGAGAAGATCCTCGAAAAACTGCCTTCAAATGTCAAAAATATCATTGTCGATTTTCATGCAGAGGCCAGCAGTGAAAAGTTGGCAATGGGACGTTTCCTTGATGGAAAGGTCACGGCAGTATTAGGCACTCATACCCATGTCCAGACTGCGGATGCCAAGGTGTTTCCCGGTGGAACTGCCGTTATCAGCGATACCGGAATGTGCGGCGCTGAATACAGTATCCTCGGCAGGGAAGTCCCGGCGGTATTGCGTAAATTCCGTACCGGCATGGCGACCCGGCTGCCGGTGGTCGAAAACGGCGATATCCGGGTGGATGGCGTGTGCGTGACTTTTGACCATATCAGCGGCCGCGCCGCCGGAATCAAACAATTCTCCAGAATCGTCACGCTTTGAGGTTTGCAAATAGAGCTGGCTTGCTGATTGGCACTTTGGGCTGGGAGTATTGGGAAGTCTTGGGAGATTTTGGGAGGGCGTTAAATTACATGCAACGTCCCCTTCGCGGGCAATTGGAGCAAGGCGGTTTGAGGTTTGCAAATAGAGCGGGCTTGCTGACTGGCACTTTGGACTGGGAGTATTGGGAAGTCTTGGGAGATTTTGAGAGGGCGTTAAATTACATGCAACGTCCCCTCCGCGAGCGGTTGGTGCGGAGTGTCTTGTCTATAAGCCGCGATAGCGGCGCTATTATCAACTGCCTTACGCCTGTTGGGCGTTCAGCCCAACGACAGGCGCCGCCGGAATCAAACAATTCTCCAGAATCGTTACGGTTTGAGGTTTGCAAATAGAGCGGGCTTGCTGATTGGCACTTTAGAGTACAGAGGTGTACGGATTGGTACGGATAAGTACGGACAGGGAGAGTTAGTATGCAGTGTCCTCGTTGCGGGCGGTTGGTGCGGAGTGTCTTGTCTATAAGCCGCCGTCAGGCGGCGCTATTATCAACTACCTTACGCCTGTTGGGCGTTCAGCCCAACGACAGGCGCTACTCCAGTGGCGTTGTTCCGAAACTCTCGTTGCTGCAACCGGCACGATGATCGCGGGATGATGGCGCCGGAAAGTTGAGGGCGAAGTGAACTCCTGTTCACGAGTTTCCCTCAACTTTCCAAGCCAGCGCCCGTGAGCGCGTGCCGCCCTCCCGATCCAAACATAACCTTTATCTTAACGCAGCGACACCTGCGGCCATGCCTTCAGGGTGGCGGAAAACGGCAGTTCCGGCAACCAGGACATTGGCACCGGCTTCGAGGACGGCAGGCGCAGTTTTACCGCCGATACCACCATCGACTTCGATATGGATGTTTTTGCCTCTGCGGGCGATTTCCCGTTTGAATTCAGCGATTTTGGCGACCTGATCCGCCATGAAACTCTGTCCGCCAAAACCGGGTTCGACGGTCATAACGAGAACGAGTTCGAGGTCATCGAGATAGGGGAAGAGTGCTTCGGCGGGGGTGCCGGGTTTGAGTGACATCCCGGCGGTGACACCCAGACGATGGATCTCTTTGATGGTTTCGGCGGGATCATCGGAACTTTCAACGTGGAAAGTGATGTGATCAGCACCGGCTTTGACAAATTTTTCGGCATAGAAAAGCGGCCGGTCGATCATCAGGTGAACGTCAAAGAGCAGATCGGAATCGGCACGGAGAGATTCGATGACGGGGACACCGAATGAGATGTTGGGAACCATTTTGCCGTCCATGACGTCAAGGTGAAGCAGTTCGGCACCGGCTTTGGCGACTTCGGCAATATCACTGCCGAGGTTGCGGAAGTCCGCTGCGAGGAGAGAGGGGGAGACCAGAATATCTCCGGTCGAAAAGTTACGCAGATCTTTTTTCATAAATTCTAAAATCGGTCAAAGGATTGTTCGGGTTAAAAAAGCGAACGTCCGTCCCCAACAATGCCATGCCGGAAACGGACGATGCAAACATTTTCCGGATGCAAACTCCGGAAATGAAACTCAAGGTCACTTGTTTTTGTGACGCAACAGTTTCAGCTGCTTTTTGCGTTTGTGCTTGGCGATTTTTTTGCGCCGTTTCTTTTTCAGGTTGCCCATTTTTAAGCCTCATCTGTTTTTTGATTATACGACAATGCGTGCTATTAAAATATCACTTTGTTGTACAAATGTCAAGGCGATAAGGTAAAAAGGTGGTGTTTTTTCTGGAAAATGTGTTGTTGTTCTGTAAAATCCGTTCCTGAACCGCCGGGGAAACGGTTCAGGGCAGCCGCAGTTTTCTGACCTCGGAACAGCCTTGGCACGCAAGGTAAAAAAGAAAACTGTCTTTGCTTGAAAAAAGCCGTTTACAGGTATATATTATATGACAAACAAAATATGGCGTTAATAAAGACGCTGCAAGTTCAAGGAGAGTTGAGATGAAGATTTACAATTTTGCTGCCGGTCCGGCGATGCTCCCGGAAGTCGTGATGCGTAAAGCGCAGGCTGAATTCATTGATTATCAGGGAAGCGGCAGTGGTATTCTGGAACTTTCTCACCGCGGCAAATTTTTCCAGCCGGTCATCGATCGCGCCGAAGCCAATGTCCGTGAAATTCTGGGCCTTTCCGATGATTACGCTGTTCTGTTCATCCAGGGCGGTGCCAGCATGCAGTTCGCCATGCTCGCCATGAACTTCCTCAACGGCGGAACCGCTGATTATGTCGATACCGGTGTCTGGAGCAACAAGGCGATCAAAGAAGCCAAGATGTTCGGTAACGTCAACGTTGTCGCCAGCAGCCGCGATGACAAATATTCCTTCATCCCTGCGCAGGATCAGTGGAAACTGACCCCGGGCGCTGCTTACATGCACATCACCAGCAACAATACCATTGCCGGTACCCAGTATTACAACCTGCCCGAAGCCCCTGCCGGTGTGCCGCTTATCGCTGATATGTCCAGTGATATCATGTCCCGTCAGTTCGATGCTTCCAAGTTCGGCATGATCTACGCCGGTGCCCAGAAGAACCTCGGCCCTGCCGGTGTCGCTCTGGTCATCCTGCGCAAGGATCTGGCGGAACGCACTGATGTTTCCAAAGTTCCGACCATGCTCCGTTACTCCACCTACATCGAAAACGGTTCCATGTTCAACACTCCGCCGACCTTCGCCATCTACCTCCTCGCTCTGGTCACCGACTGGATCAAGGACAACGGCGGTCTTGCCGGTGTTGAAAAGATGAATAACGAAAAGGCCAAGATCCTCTATGATTTCCTTGACGAAAGCTCCTTCTACAGCTGCCCGGTCAAGGGTCTGGATCGTTCCCGCATGAACGCTGTTTTCCGCACCCCCAGCGATGAACTCGATGCCAAGTTTGTTTCCGAAGCGACTGCTGCCGGACTTACCCAGCTCAAAGGTCACCGTCTGGTCGGTGGATGCCGCGCCAGTATCTACAACGCGATGCCTGCCGAAGGTATTGTCGCTCTGGTCGACTTCATGAAGAAGTTCGAAAGCGCCAATCGCTAAAGACAGTTACGCTCCGGAGAAATGCTTCTAATCAGGGCCACCCACCCCTCCTGATTCAGGTGTTTCCCGGAGCCTTTTACAGTTCAGGAGTTACAGGATATGTTTGAGATCGAAATCGACCGTTCGTTTGCCGCTGCCCACCAGCTCAAAGGGTATGAAGGTGATTGCCGCAATCTGCATGGCCACAATTACGGTGTCACGGTTACTGTAGTTGCTGACAAACTCAATGAGATCGGTATTGCCCTTGACTTCAAATTGCTCAAGGCTGCCGTTGATGAGGTGATCGGCAACTTCGACCACCGCAATCTTTCAGAATTGCCGGAATTTCAGGAGATCAATCCGACCAGCGAAGTTCTGGCTCAGACCATATACCGCAAACTTGCCGGACGGCTCAACGCCGACGGGATCCGTATTGCCCGGGTCAGTGTGGCGGAATCTGCCGCCAGCCGGGTGATATATTCGGAATAAAATACTGCAATATGCTTCAGATAAACGAGACTTTCAAGAGTGTTCAGGGTGAATCGACCCACGCCGGGAAAGTCTGTTTTTTTATCCGGCTGACCGGATGTAATTTGCGCTGTTCCTACTGCGATACCAGTTATGCCTGGGCGGAAGGAACGGCGCGTTCCGTTGAAGATATCGTGTCTGAAGTTTCCGCTTCCGGATGCGATACGGTGGAGATCACCGGCGGCGAACCGCTGATGCAGCCGGAAACTCCGGTGCTTGCTGAAAAATTACTGGAATTGGGAAAAACCGTGCTGATCGAAACCAATGGTTCACTGGACTTTTCGGTGCTTTCCGACCGGTGCTGCCGGATTGTTGATTGCAAACTGCCCGGTTCCGGCATGGTGGAGAAAAATTGCTGGAGCGCGTATCAGGATCTTACGGAACGCGATGAAGTTAAGTTCGTAGTTTCTGACCGCAATGATTTTGATTTTGCACTTGAGGTTATCCGTAAATATGAGTTGTTCCGCAAGACCGGAAATCTGCTCTTTTCTCCGGTTTGGGGCAAGGTGAAATTCGATGATCTTGCCCGGTGGGTGGTGGAATGCGGCTTGCCGGTGCGTATGCAGATCCAGATGCACAAGATCATCTGGGGCGACAAGAGAGGAGTTTGAAATATGAAACGGGCGATCGTGCTTTTGAGCGGAGGATTGGATTCCGCGACCTGTCTTGCCAAAGCGCGGGCAGAAGGATTTGAATGTTATGCCTTGAGTTTTGATTACGGTCAGCGGCACCGCAATGAGATCACCGCTTCACAGAAAATCGCTGAAGCGTTGGGTGCGAAAGAGTTCCGCTGTTTCAAACTTGACCTTGCCCAGTGGGGCGGATCGGCGTTGACGGATGATTCCATTGACGTTCCGGAGTACGAAGGTGCCGGAATCCCGGTAACCTATGTGCCGGCACGCAATATGGTATTTCTCTCTCTGGCAGTGGCATGGGGAGAGGTTCTGGGTGCGCATGATATTTTTATCGGGGTGAACAGTGTTGACTATTCCGGATATCCGGATTGCCGTAAAAATTTCATCAGCAGTTTTGCTGAAACTGCCCGGTTGGGCACTTGTGCGGTGGATGAGAATTGGAAATGGACCATTCATACGCCGCTTCAGGAACTTTCCAAAGCGGAGATAATCAAACTCGGTACTTCGCTGGGAGTTGACTACAGTATGACTACCAGTTGTTACAATCCGGATGCCGACGGTCATGCCTGCGGCCATTGTGACAGCTGTTATCTGCGTCACCGCGGTTTCGCCGAAGCCGGAGTGGAAGACCCGACGGTTTATTCCGTTAATGTGAAAAATTAATTGTTTTCGGGGGGAGGTAAGAGATGGCTGGAGAAATTAAACTTAAGATCGATCCGCAGGCGTTGCGGCAAGCTAAAATGGTAAATCCGAATGAGTCCCGTCAGGCAGTAACCGAAGATGATATCAACGGCCGCACTCTGGCGTTGAAAGTGGAACACGATCCGGAAATCCTGCCGGTTCCCGGTTCGGAAGCCCCGGTCAAAGCGGTCGAAGTTTCGCAATCCAAGCGCAGTATCAAAAAACGGATCAAAGAGGTCGATGTTCAAAATCAGCAGCGCAAACATCCCAAGCGGGTTGTGACCGGCGCCGAAAAAGAGTATTACCGCACGCTGATCATTTCCATTTTCGTTCTCATCGGCGGAGTTGCTGTCGCATTGGCTGTCGCGATCGGAATACTCTCCTTTTATCTGGTCACCAGGATCATTGATGATCCCGCTCATGCGGTAACGATCCATACTGCGGCGCAGGATGTGAAAAGCGCCAATGGAATTTCTGAAAAGTATTCGATCGTCATGAAAGCGTATGAATCTATCCGCAATCCCTACATTGCGCCCTACATGGAAGATGAAGACAATCCCGGCGCCGCCAAAAAGGTGGTCAAGGGTGTGACCGGATATGTCAAGGCAATCAAAAAAGCAAGAGATGTTTCTGAACGGGCCGCCAATGCCTCCGGACAGGATGAAGAATAATCTGTGCAGGGAGAAGTTAAAATGATCTACTTTTTCAGCGATTCACACTTTGAAAAACATTGCGGATATCAGCTTTACCGCCAATTGCCGGAAGAGTTGAAGCAGCGTATTGTATTTACCGAAAACGAATGGGATATTCTGGAAAAAGGCGACTGGGAAAAAGATTGCGAACTGCTCATCCTCAATATGATCGGATGTACCTGCGGTCAGCCCCATGCCGGAAGCGGTGCCGAAAGTGCCGTCAAACGTTATGTCGGGCGCGGCGGCAATATTCTCATGCTTCACGGTTCCAGTGCCGCATTCTGGCAGTGGCAGTGGTGGCGGGAAAACAGCGGTTTCCGCTGGGTCCGTCCGGGAGATCCGGATGAGGTGGAGCGTTCCATTCATCCGGTGCGTGCATTCACTGTCACCGTTGCCAAGAGCCGTCATGCTCTCACAAAAAAACTTAAAGATTTCACACTCGCCGATGACGAGATCTACATTAAATGCGAACAGACTCTGCCGATGACTGTGCTGATGGAAACTTCCACAGATGAGGGTATCTATCCGCAGTGCGTCGAATGTATCAATCCGTATGGCGGCAAACAGATCGTTTTCCTGCCGGGACACCGGGGGGAATCCTTTGATAATCAGGATTTTATTGCTGATAATATTACCCTCATTGAATATTTGCTGGGCAAGTGAGTTGCCGGCGGTATCGGAATAGGAGAATTATTATGTTCAAAAAAGAACTTTCGCGGATATTTGAAGTCTTTCTGATTTCGGGCCGTCGCTATGTCAGTGCGGCACACGCACAACGGGCGGTTTTGCTCACCTACTATACGCTGTTTTCCATTGTTCCGCTTGCGGCATTGCTTTTCGGTATTGCCAAGGGGTTCGCTCTGGAAAAACATTTGCAGGAGGCGATCGAATCCCGGACTGTCAATCATCGGGAATTGCTGCAGTACATCAGCCAATTCGCTGAACGCACCCTCGCCGAAGCCTCCGGCGGCGTGGTCGCCGGTATCGGTGTTATCGCGTTGCTGTGGACGGTTTTCTGGTTGATAACCAATATTGAACGGGCGTTCAATTCAGTCTGGGATCTGCCCAGCGGCAGAAATTGGTGGCGGAAGTTGAGCAACTGTCTTTCGCTGACATTGTTCACGCCGTTCCTGCTCATTATCACCGGTACTGCCGGTATGATGATGCGGCGGTGGTGGGGGAAACTTGCGGAAACGGTGCCGTTTCTGGACAGTGCTCTGCTGACCAGAATGCTTGCTTATCTGACTTCAGTGATCTTGATCTGTCTGCTTTTTGCGGTCATTTACCGGCTGGTTCCCAATACCAGGGTTTATGTGAAAAGTGCGATTTTTGCCGGTCTGGTCGCCGGAATCGCTTTCGTACTCCTGCAGGATGGTTTTCTGCTGCTGCAGAAAAAGGTCTTTTCCTACAACCGGCTTTACGGCGGATTTGCCGCGCTGCCGTTGTTCCTGGTCTGGATGAACTGGTCGTGGCAGATCGTTCTTTTCGGTGCCGAGATCAGTTTCGTCAGCCAGAATCTGGACAGCGGTATTTTTGAAAACGGCAAGGAAAAAGAACTCAGTATGCGTCTTTGCCGTGAACATCAGCTGGCGGTTCTCCGCCGGGTATTCACTCATTTTGTTTCCGGCAACGGAGCGCTGTCGGAAAAATCTCTCTTTGCCGGACTTCATCTGCCGGAAACCATGCTCAAACAGGAGGTCGCTGAACTTCTGGACAAAAAGATCATCTGCCGGACATTGAATGAGCAGCAGGAGTTGGCATTTCTGCCCGGAGTACCTCCGGAGAACTTTACCGTTCTGGATTTTCTCAATGCCATAAGCGGCAGAGGTGACAGTGAAACGCCGGAATTTTCCCGGTTTGACCGCGCTTTCGCGGCGATGGAAGATGCTATCAAACGCGATAACGCCAATACCCGTATTATAGACATAGACGAAAATAAATAAGAGGAGAACTTATCATGGAAAAAAATTGGAAAATAGAGACTCTCGCTGTTCAGGCCGGATATGAGCCCGGAGATGGCGATCCCCGGATCCTGCCGCTGAGCCAGAGTACCACTTTCAAATACAATGACGTTCAGAGTGTGGCAGATCTTTTTGACCTGAAAAAGAGCGGATTTTTCTATTCCCGCCTCGCCAACCCCACCGTCGACTGCTTTGAGAAAAAAATCGCCGCGATGGAAAAGGGTGTCGCTGCGGTTGCATTGAGCAGCGGACAGGCTGCCAGCGCTTACAGTTTGCTCAATATCGCCCGGTGCGGAGATCATGTGCTGGCGCTTTCCAGTCTTTACGGCGGAACGGTTTCACTGTTCACCAACACGCTGAAAAAAGCGGGTATCGAGATCACCTTTGTCACCCCTGATGCCTCCTACAATGAAGTTTGCGCCGCGATCCGTCCCAACACCAAAGCGGTGTTCATCGAATCCCTCGCCAATCCGGCATTGATCGTCGCCGACTTTGAAATCTATGCCAAGGCCGCTCATGCTCACGGTCTGCCGCTCATTGTGGACAACACCTTCCCGACTCCGGTGCTGTGCAATCCCTTTGATTTCGGTGCTGACATCGTGACCCACTCCACGACCAAATACATCGACGGTCACGCGACCAGCGTCGGCGGTATCGTAGTTGAAAAGGGCGGTTTTGACTGGGGCTGCGGCAAATTCCCGGAATTTACTGAACCGGATGAAAGTTACCATGGTACGGTCTACACCCGCGACTTCCCGGATTGCCCGTTCTCGGTCAAACTCCGGGTGCAGCTGGTGCGCGACTACGGTATCCCGATGGCGCCGTTCAATGCGTTCCTGTCGCACATCGGTTGCGAAACTCTGCCGTTGCGGATCGAACGCCACAGCGAAAATGCTCTGGAAGTTGCCAAATTCCTCAAACAGCACCCCAACGTCAGCTGGGTCAATTATCCCGGTCTGCCCGACAACCCCGAATATGCCAAGGTGCAGAAGTATTTCCGCAATGGCATGGCTTCCGGTGTGTTGTGCTTCGGAGTCAAGGGCGGCAAGGCTGCCGGTGAACGGGCGATGAATGCGCTTAAACTTGCCAATATCGTGGTTCACGTTGCCGATGTCCGTACCGGAGTTCTGCATCCGGCGAGCATGACCCACCGTCAGTTGAGCGACAGCGAACTTATCGCAGCCGGAGTCAGTCCGGATCTGATCCGGCTTTCGGTCGGTATTGAAAATGTTGAAGATATCAAAGCCGACCTCGATCAGGCTTTGCGGGCGTAACACAATAAAGAGGTGAGTGCAAATGAGTGAGCAGAAGATTCAGGTTTTGGGCAGTGCTGCGGCGGAAGGTATTCCGGCGATTTTCTGTAATTGCGATACCTGTCAGGCGGCGTGGCGCAACGGAGGCAAAGATTTCCGCTTGCGTACGAGTTATCAACTCGGAGAATTTGTCCGGATCGATTTCGGACCGGATGCCATGGCGCAGGAGATGCGCTATAAACTGCACAGTGAAAATCTCCGTCACATCATCGTCACTCACAGCCACGAAGATCATTTTGAAACTTCGCTTTTTGCCTACCGGAAACAATGTTTTTCCAAAGTCAAACCGGATAATGTGCTGAATATCTACGGCGGTGCCGGGGTGGTTCGCAAGATCAGTCTTTTCGCCTGGCAGAGCGGGAAAAATATCGGATTCCACGGTGATTTCTCCTGCTGGCAGATGAAAGTTCACGAACTCTACCCCTTTGAGCCGGTGGAACTGCCCGATGTGGATATGACCATCTATCCGCTGAAAGCCAACCACATGGCGCAGGTCTCCACCGAAGAACCGATGATCTATGTCATCCGCTGGGGAGCCAAATATCTGATGATCGCCAACGATACCGGCTATTTCTGCGATGAAGACTGGGAATTTCTGAGCAAGATGAATATCAAACTCTCCGCAGTTCTCAACGATTGCACCGGATGTTTCTTTGACAACCGGAACAACCACATGAGCGGTCAGTACGTTCTGGATACCAAAAAACGTCTGGAAGAACTCGGACTGGTCGATGCCAATACCCGCTATTTTGTCAACCACTTCTCCCACAACGGCCATGGAACCCATGCCCAGTTGGAGGAATATTACAATCCCCATGGTATCGGAGTCGGTTACGACGGCCTGGAGATCCCCCTTTAATCGAAGGTATTTCTGATGAAAAATTTTATGACCCTGCTGATCGCTGTCAGTGCATTGCTGATCGTTTCCGGATGTTCAACTCCGGCGGGTAATGTGATGCCGGGCGCAACTCCGCCGAATCTTGCCGATAATGCGGTAAGTGCCGCCCGTGCCGCCCGGTTCCGTGAAATCACTGCCGGATTTTCCGTGCGCGGCATCGGTATCTATCCGGAGGCTTTTGAAAACCGTTATTCTCCGGCGGAAGTGACTGCCAGAATCTCCGGATTGGGCTTCAACCGGGTCTACTGCACGATCACCACGGAAAAGGCTCTCAATGAAAATTTTGCCGCTCTGCTCCGGGAGTTGGGAAATGCCGGATTGCCGGTCGAGGTCGTTTTGCGGCAGCAGGATTTCTACCGCCGCAATCAGACCAATCAGTTGATCCGCAATCTGGTGTGGCAGTATCCGACGCTCAAAGATGCGGCTCTGGCGGTACTCAAGTTCAACGCTGAACTTCCGGAAGATGTCCGCAAAATCTCCGGCATCACTCTGGTTTCCGGCGCGCATACATTCACCAATGCCAATGTGGAGCGCACCCGCGGACAACTCTATGCCTGGGCGGAAGACCGCTATGGCATCGGTCAGGACAACGATATGCTGATGAAGCAGATGTTTGCGCTATTCAAAGAGATCGCGGCGCTTCCGGGAATGCTTCCGCTGACGATCGGCGTTCAGGACTTTTATCATGAAAACGCGGTCGCCGGCAAGTTGAGCTGCGGTTACATCAAAGATTTTGCCAAGCTGGGCAAGGTCATGGTCATCAACCGCGGTAATGTGGCGACCCGGCTGGTCAAGCGGGTCGAAGATGAATTGAAATATGCCGGTCATGAAAAAATACTCATCACCATTCCTCTGGCAGAGCACACCTCTTTCGATCAGGGCAAACTCCGCCGCCGGGATTGGAATGATTTCTGCCGTGCCATCGAATATGCCGGAACTCATTTTAACAAGTACCCTGCCTGCGGCGGTATCGTTGTTTCCCCGCTGGCAGTAATCGAATTTTTGCGTCAGGAGAGATAAATGCGTTGCCCTCAATGTGACAGTGACAATGACAAGGTGATCGATTCCAGAAGCGTCCGCAACGGTCTGGGCGTGCGCCGCCGCCGGGAATGTCTGGCTTGCGGCAGACGTTATTCCACCTTTGAAAGCGTCATCCCGGAAGAGTTGAAAGTTGTCAAACGCGATGGCAGTAAGGAGGATTTCAACCGGGACAAACTCCGTTTCGGCATTGTCAGCGCCTGTTATAAACGGGATATCTCCGGCGATGATATTGATTTGATCGTTGGCAAGATCACTGCCGGACTGCTGCGGGACTTTGAAAAAGAGGTCGACAGTCTGGAAATCGGCAAACGGGTCATGGAGGAACTGCGTGAACTCGATCAGGTGGCGTTTGTCCGTTTTGCTTCAGTTTACCGTCAGTTTCAGGCGGCATCAGATTTTATTTCCGAGATCAAGGGATTGAAAAAATGAGTTATGCCCGGCTGATACTCCGTCCCGGCAGAGAGAAATCTCTGCTCCGGCGCCACCCCTGGATCTATTCCGGTGCAGTTGAACGGATCGAAGGCAATCCGGCACCGGGTGACCCCGTGGCAGTTGTTGCCGGGAAACAGGTGATCGCCACTGCTGCCTGGTCGCCGCAATCCCAACTCTGCGGCCGGGTGTGGAGTTTCGATGGAGAACAGCCGATCGATGAGAATTTCTTCCGGGAACGCATTCAGCGGGCGGCGGCGTTGCGCCGCACCTTGCAGTTGGACGATGAAAACGGCGGCTGCCGTCTTATTTATTCGGAGTCCGACCAACTCCCCGGATTGATCGTTGACCGTTACGGTCGTTATCTCTGCACCCAGTTTTTGAGTGCCGGTACGGAGAAATACCGCGATATTATCGGAAAAGTCCTGCTGGAACTCGACGGCATTGACGGCGTATTCGACCGTTCAGATGCGGCGATCCGCAAGAAAGAGGGACTGCCGGAACGCAGTGAACACCTTTGCGGACAGATACCGCCGGATACGCTGATTATCGAAGAGGACGGTTTGCGCTATCAGGTCGATATGCGCCGCGGTCAGAAGACCGGATTTTATTTTGATCTGCGCGAAGCGCGACGGATGCTGCGCCGTTTTGCACCGAAGCGCCGGATTTTGAATCTTTTTTCCTATACCGGAGCATTCAGTTGTGTTGCTCTGGCGGCGGGAGCCGATTTCGTGATAAATGCGGATTCCTCGCTTCCGGCGCTCCGGACGGCAGAGAAAAATCTTCAGCTCAACGGGTTTGATAAAAATTATGAAAATCTGCAGGGGGACGGTTTTACTATTTTGCGCGAATTGGAAAAACGCGGTGAAAAATTCGATCTGGTCATCCTTGATCCACCGAAATTGATCGATTCCCAGCGCTCGCTGATGCGGGGATGCCGGGGCTATCAGGATCTGGCAAGATTGGGCTTCAAACTGTTGAATCCGGGCGGAGTGCTTTTCAATTTTTCCTGTTCGGGGTTGATGGAGAGCGATCTCTTTCAGAAGATCACCGCAGCGGCGGCTCTGGATGCCGGTGCCGATGCCCGTATCGTCGGTAAATTTACCCAGTCGCCGGATCATCCGGTGCTGACTTCGGTTCCGGAAACCTTCTACCTCAAGGGGCTTTGTTCAGTCATTTGACGGGGGATTTCACCAGGTACTGACCCCGATACCGAATATCGCCAGCGGCAGAAGCAATACATCTTTGACCAGTTTGAATGGCGCCACACATCCGGCACCGATATTTCCCACTCCGTTGCTGAAAAATCCCAGCGGCGCTCCGAGAGTACATTGCACCACCCCCAGCGGCAGACAGAGCAGATCGACCACATCTTTGCCGATATTGAGCAGTTGCCCGCCGGAATTTTTCATCCATTGGATGACATAGGGTGAAGCCATATTTGCCGCCTTGAGAGCCAGCGGAGCAAGGATGATCATCGTTACCGGTTCAGCTTTTGCCGGTACGGGGGTGCAGAAAAGGATTCCGGCAATTCCGAAAATCAGTATTGTGCGGCGCAGCGCGGGGTGTTTCAGTAAAAATTCCATTCCAGATATTCAATAAGTTGTTTGTCCGGCCCGGCGATTTTGAAGGCAGGGAAACTGAATACCAGGCGGGAGAAGGGGCGTTTTTCTTCGTCCGGGGCCTCGATATTGACTGTGAGCATACCGCTTTCGCTCATGGCAAGACCGCTTTTGAGTTTGGAAAGCATATCTTCATCCAGCGAATCGCTCAGTAAGGTGCGTTCATCCCGCCATGCTCTGAGGGCATCGAGGACTTCCGGAACCTTTTCTTCTTCGATGCCGCAGTAGTTCCGGATCATCCGGGCAGAAGCAGTGAAAAGTGACGGCTTGCCGGTGAGGGAGGCGCCGCCGGGAGGCGGAATCAGGCGGATCTGACTCATTCTGCCATCTTTGTCCATGGGGTAGAGTTTGAGGAAATCGGGAATGAAAGCAAGTTCCTCGCGGAACATCATCGCCGCATTACGGGGCAGCGGTTTCTGATTGGCATCTTCATAATCGGTCGTTTCCCAACTGTCATCTCTGGCTTCATCGTCGCTGTCGACGTAGTCGGATATCCGGCTTTTGACCTGTGTGACCATCTCCTGCACATCGGCATCGGTATCTTCATTGACATATTTATTGAGTGCGGCAGTGGTATCTTGCGCGACATCTTCGCCGCTCAGGGTATCGGTGATGGTGAACTGCACCTTTTCGCCGTAGTAGTCGATGACATGTTTCACGCCGTCGCAGAGGAAACGGTCGTAATCGTAGGAGGTGTAATCGGTTTCGCCGAGTTTTTCCGATGGATGCAGCTGCAGATCGGCGGCGTAGAGGTACTGGACCCGGGTGGCAACACCTTCGGCAACGAACATCGATTTCTGGCGTTCAACATGGGCGAAAACGGTGAATGTTCCGATTTTGGAGAGTGACAATACCGCCGCTGTGATCACGCCGCCGGTGAGCAGCAGACAGAGTACCGCGACCATGGCGGAACCGCGCTGATTGGAAAAGTTCAGATTTTTCACAGTGCCTCTCCTCCACCGGTTGCGCCGCCCTCCAGAGCATTGCTGAAGCGCTGGGTGTTGCCGTCGTGTGTTTTGCGGGTGCCGAAAGTGGAATCCTTGGCGACTCCGGCGACCCGGCGGAGCCAGTATTCAGAGGTTCCGTCGCTCCACTTCAAGTGCATTCGGATCGCCAGCGGGGGTGCGGCATGTTCATCTTCCGGCCAATTTTCTTTCCATGAGATGCCGGTACCGTCTTCATCCTCATCTTCGGTGGCTTTTTCGGCGTAGGAAAAGGTGATTTCTTCGACATTTTCAGCGATGACTTCCCGTTCATAGGGCATATTTTCCTCATCGTCCTCTTTCCACGGCAGACGGGGAAGCGTCGAATATTCAGCGATAAGCTGATTTTCCTCAACGAATACCCGGATGAAGATCAGTGAACCTGCCCGTTTTCCGTAGGAACGGCGCAGAGTGGTGAAGTGCAGTTTATGCTCTTCTCCGGAGAAAACAAAGCGGCTGTTGCCGTTGTCATCTTTCCATTCAAACGGTATCAGATTGCGGACATGGACATCCATAAGATTGTCGATTGCCATGTACTCTTTCAGTCGGCGGGTGACTTTGGCAGAGCGTTCGTAGCCGTCGTAGAAACTCTTTGATGCCATGGCGACAATGCCGGTCACTGCCATGAGAATACCCATGGAGATGATAAGTTCGATCAATGTAAAGCAGGATTTGCGGGTGAAAGGTTTCATTTTGTGCTCTCCTGCGTTTCCTGATCTTCATATCCGAAACGGTCGACGATCACACTTCCCCGGTTGGCGTTGTCCCGGTCCCGGATCAGGGTGATCTGCCATTTTTTCAGCGGGAGCTGTCCCTCGATCTCCTTGTAGTCATCGGGAAGACCTTCGGCATCTTCGACGGAACACTCCAGCGAATAGCCGGGATAGGGGAAGAAATCTTCCGGCACAGCCAGTTCTTCCGGATCACCGGCAAGGAGCAGATATTCCGTTGCCTGAATGAGTTTGTGCATATCGGACCACTTCTCCTCGGCATCGGCGATCCGCAACTGGGATTGGGAGAGCAGTTGAAGCAGTCCGGCAAGGCTGAGGGTCAGGATGGCAAGTGCCACGACCACTTCGATAAGGGTGAAAGACAGACGTAAAGTTTTCATATTACGGTCACTGCCTCGTCTTCGGTCACAGTTTCTTCGATTTCCCCGGGGTCGACATAGGTTTCCGAGAAGTCTTCGTTGCTCACCTGAAGCCGTCCGGAGAGGAATGAGATATCGAAACTGCGGCTGCCGTCGCCGCATTTGAGTACCGGGCGGTTGGCTGAAGCGCCGCCGCCGTCGGGAAAGAAACGGAAAATTTCCAGAGTTGCCTCCTGGGCAAGCTGCTTTTCGGCACCGGATTCGGTGATCATGGTGCAGTTTTCCGGAATGTGGAACTTCATCTCCTCAATGCTGTCGGTGTTGTCCAGTTCGATCTGTTCCAACTCCTGACGCGAATAATCCGGCGAAGCGATCAGATGTTTGCCGCCGTAAGGATATTTGACCACATAATCCCTGCCCATTTCAGCGGCACGGTAACGCACCTGCGCCAGATATGATTCCAGATCCAGCGCGGTATTGTCCAGTACCACAGCGGGGTCATCACCCCGGAATGCCGCCGCTACAACGGCAACAGCGATCACCATGATCGCCAGAACGACGATCATTTCGATCAGAGTAAAGTATCGTCGGCGGCAATTCATGGTGATGATTTCCTGACCGGCAGTCAGCAGCGGGAATTATTCCCAGCTGTTGATGTCAGCGTTTTCGTCTTCGCCGCCGGGTTCGCCGTCAGCGCCGTAACTGATGATTTCAAAGGGACGGTTTTCGTCACCGGGGCATTTGTAGATGTATTCGTTGCCCCAGGGATCTTTGGGCAGAGAACCCTGCAGACTGGGCTGCCAGTTTTCTTTGTCTTCGATATTTTCGACCAGCGCCTGCAGGCCGTTTTCGCCTTCGGGATAGTTCTTGTAAGCCAGTTTGTAACCGTTGACCGCATCGACCAGCAATTTGATCTGGCTCTTGGCGGCGCCGATGTTGGCACTCTTGACGTAGTTGAGGTACATCGGGGTTGCAATTGAAGCAAGTGTCACCAGAATAACGATAACGATGACAACTTCAATAAGGGTGAAACTGCTGCGGCGGAATTTTTTCTGTTTTTTCATACTTTGGGTCCTCCCTGACTGATTGAATTTATTTCCATCATGGCGACGAAGATCGCTACGACTACCACCAGAACGATGGCGGCAAGAAATACGATGACGGCAGGCTCAAAAAGACTGAGCAGCCGTTTGATCCTTAAACGGGTGTCGGCTTCGAGATTGCCGGCGATATTGCCCAGCATCTCTCCGACGGTGCCGGATTCCTCGCCGACGCGGAGCATGGGGACGGTGCCGGCGGGGATATAGCGGTTGTTGCTGAGGGCGGCGGAGAGTTTTTCACCGCCTTTGAGTTTGCGGTCGATGCCGTCGAATTCAGATGAAACGACCGGATTGGAAATGATTCTTCCGGCAATGCGGACGGTGCGGATGATTTCAACATGGTTGGCGATCAGAATGGCGAGTGTACGCAGATATTTGCACATTTCAAGGTCGACCAGAATACCGCCCAGAAGCGGCAGTTTGATCATGAAGGCGCTGACTTTGCGCTTCATCTCTGTTTCTCCGTAGATATGTTTGCAAATGATCCATGCAATATAAAGTCCGGCCGGGATCATCCACCATGCCCACTTGGCGATATCGCCGAATGCCACCAGCGCACTCATCGCGCCGGGGAGTTCTCTGCCCATATCGTAGAAGATCTTGGCGAATTTCGGCACGAATACGGTGAAGAGCAGCACTGTGACGCCGAGGACGATCACCAGGATCGACACCGGATAGACGGCACTGGAGATGATGAAGTCTTTCAGCTCTTTGCTTTCGCCCATGAATTTGTGCAGTTCATTGACCACTTCCGGCAGACAGCCGGTTTCTTCGCCGCTTTCGATCAGATTTGCGTAGTATGAGGGAAAGAGCGAACCGTGGGAACGTACCAATTCTGAAAACTTCTTACCCTCATGCAGTCCCTGCCGCATAGAGTTGACAAACTCTTTCTGATCGGCTTCGACAGCGCCTTCGGCGATGATGGACAGCGCCCGTTCCAGCGGGATATAGGCGTTGAGCAGCGGCGACAACTGGCGGGTGAAATCGAATACATCGATCTTGCGGCGCCGGAGGGAAAATCCGCCGGAACCATTTTCGGCAACTTCTCCGAAACAGGTCACCGGAACCATGCCGCGCCGGCGCAGTTTATCCAGCGACTCCTTTTCAGAATCCGCTTCAATAAGCACCTCCCGGGTCTTTTCGCCGGGGAGAGCCGCCAGATATTTATACAGTGCCATAGATTATAACTCCGCCGTTGAACGGTTCAACTCTTCCTGAGTGGTGATACCGGCTTTGACTTTGGCTTCACCATCCTGCTGCAAGGTCACCATGCCGTGACGTACGGCGATGGCTTCAAGTTCACTGCTGGAGGCATTGCGGTTGACCGCGGTACGCAGTTCATCATTCATAAAGAGCAATTCAAAGATACCGCTCCGGCCTTTGTATCCGGTGCCGTTGCATTTTTTGCATTTCTCACCGTTGATACTCTTTTCGCCGTGGCAAACCGGGCAGATCTTGCGGACGAGCCGCTGGGAAAGCACTCCGAAGAGCGCACTGGACACCAGGAAGTTTTCCACACCCATATCCAGCAGACGGGTCACGGCACCGACGGCATCGTTGGTGTGCAATGTGCTGAGCACAAGGTGACCGGTCAACGCGGCATTGATTGCGATGTCAGCGGTTTCCCGGTCGCGGATTTCACCGACGAGGATCACGTCAGGGTCCTGACGGACGATGGAACGCAGTCCGGCTGCGAAAGTGACTCCGACTTTGGAATTGACCTGCACCTGACACAAGCCCGGGGTGCGGTATTCCACCGGGTCTTCGATGGTGATGATCTTTTTGCGGGCATCGTTGAGCTGATTGATAACGCTGTACAAGGTGGTGGTCTTACCGCTTCCGGTGGGGCCCACGACCAGAATTATGCCATGCGGGATTTTGATAAGTTTTTCAAACTGGGCGAGGTGTTCATCAGACATACCCAGCTGCCGGAGGTCGAAACTGACACTCTCTTTGTTGAGCAGACGCAGAACGATACTCTCTCCGGTGAGGATCGGAATGGTGGAAATACGCATATCCAGCGACATTCTGCCCAGAGTCACGTTGGTTCGGCCGTCCTGCGGGAGACGGCTTTCTGCGATGTTGAGTCCGCCCAGCAGTTTGATACGGGAGGCGATCGCCGGGAACTGGTTGAGCGGACAGCTGAAAATTTCAGTAAGCACGCCGTCGACACGGCAGCGGACAGAAACCGCTTCTTCGCCGGGTTCGATGTGGATGTCACTGGCGCCGAGTTCAAGAGAGCGGGTGAAAATATCGTTGACCAACCGGACGATGCGGGCTTCACCGGCCATTGAACGCAAGGTATTTTCGTCATCGGCGGCATTGGCTTCCTCTTCCTGTTCTTCGCCCCGGCTCTGCAGTTTGCTGAGCATGCGTTCGAGGAAGGGGCGGCGGACAAAGTGGACAAAGAGTTCGCTTTTCCACGAATGTTTGAGCAGATACTCCAGATTGCCCAGTTTATAGGGGGAACTCACCAGGAACGTCACCTTGCCTTCATCCCATTCATAGACCAGGCAGTCGTTGGCGTTGAAGAAATCCAACGGTGCTTCCGGGGGCTGTTCCGGCAGATCGATCTCCTCTTCATCCAGCACATGGACTCCGAAGGCTTCGGAATAGATTTCCACCATCTGCGCTTCGGTGAGTTTGGCATCGAGGATCAGTTTGCGGTCACTTGCCGCCGGATCATTTTCGTCATAGTCCGGAAAACGGCCCTTTAGCAATGCGGCAAGTTTCGCCAGAGAATCTGCAATATTCAATTTTGCTTTTTCTTCGCTCACTTCCAGAACTCCTCATTGCTGAACAGCACGCCGCGGTGCTTGTGGGCATCCGGTTTGTCACCCAGACCTTTGTCGTAGTGGTGAAGCGCCTTGATCGCATCGTTGTAGCGGCGGATCAGGGTGTCGATTTCGCTGTGTTCATTGACGATATATCCGGTGATCAGTACCAGTACTTCGGTACGTTCAACCGAAGCATTGGTCGAACCGATCAGGCGTTTCAGGATCGGGATCTGGTTGATGATCGGTACGGAATCCAGACTGTCGTTGGTGTTTTCCTGGATCAGGCCGCCCAGCACCATGGTCTGACCGTTGGCGATGGTCATGCTGGTTTCCAGAGTACGCTGACTGAAGACCGGCTGATCGGAGTTGGTGATCGTATTGGGAATCGCACTGGACATAGTCTGGGAAATTTCCAGAGAGATCAAATCGGTACTGGTAACGTAGGGAGTGACCTTGAGGATCACACCGACATCTTTGTAGGTGTAACTGTTGCTGACGTTGCCGCTGCTGGAAGCATTGGTCAAACTGTTGGAAACATAAGGTACGCTCTGACCGACATTGATGCTGGCTTCGGTGTGGCTGGAAACCAGCAGCTGCGGACTGGAGATGACTTTGACCAGACCGTTGCCCGCCTGCGCGCGGATGTAACCGAAACGGCGCTGAGGATCATTGGGATCGGTGATGGCAAAGGTCGCACCGCCCTGACGGTCAGCACCGGTACGCAGAACGGAGTTGCCGCTCTTGTCGGTCATGAAGGGGGAAAGATAGGTTCCGGTGTTGGTGTTGGGATAGTTGGTTCCGAAAACACTGCTGGTACTGCCGCTGGTGGCGGTGCCGGAGAATTCCAGACCGAACTGGGTGGATTCGGTAAGGGTGACTTCCACCATCAGCACCTGCAGCAGTACCTGAGCCGGAACGACATCAAGTTTGTCCAACAGTGCTTTGATCGAAGCATAAGTTCTGGGCGTACAGCGGATGACCAGACGGTTCAGCACGCCGTCAGCGAAAACCCGCACCGGCTGACCGAAAACTTTGGAATTCTGGTCAGTTTCCATATTGGTTCCGGCGTTGACGGTACTGGAGGGGGTGGTGGTGCGGATGGTGCTGGAAATACGGCGCTGGGTGGGCGAGTTGATGGTTTCCAACCGGGTGTTGCCGGTGTTGGAATCGATGGTGAGGGCGGTACCTTGAGTTTCAAAGATGATGGAGAGAGCGCGGGAAAGGTGCGCGGCTTTGTTATGACGCACTTTGTAGACGAAAACGCTTTCCTGATCGTCACTGCCGGCGCTGTCCAGCAGATTGACCCATTCGCGGATGAGGTTGACCGCTTCCTGAGTGGCGGCGGAAATGACCATCAGCCGCATCCGGTCAAGACCGACGACGTAAACGGCTCCGGGCTGATCGGTACGATCGCTGCTTTTGTGGATCTTGAGTCCGAGAACCGGCAGGATCTCCTGCAGTTCAAGCGCGACCTTGGTCGGCAGGACATGGTTGCAGGGGATGACGGCGCGCGGCCAATCGGTTTTGCCGTTGCGGTCGAGGTATTCGATAAGTTCGCGGATCTTGGGCATATTTTCGGCTGAATCGCAGACCATTACCGCATTGGGGCGGGTGAGGTCGGCGATAATGGCACCGGCACCGAGGAAACCTCTGATCTGTCGGGTGACTTCAGTACTGGTGGCATTGATGAGCTGCCGGTAGTAGATTTCAGTTTTGGAACCTTTCCCTGAACGGTTGTCCGGCTGCATGGCGAGTTTGTTGAGGGCCATGATCCGGAGCAGGGAGTCTTCGACCTTGATTCCGGCACCGGCGAGGAAAACCATGCGGTCGAAGGTGTTCCACAGTTCGCGGCGGGTCATTTTGGAGTTGAGGTTCAGCGTTACGACGCCCCGGAGATCGCTGTCAGCGACAAAGTTGAAGCCCAGCAGATCACCGAATGCGGAAAGCACATCCAGCAGCGGGGCGCTGTTGAAGACCAGTGAAACTTCAAGTTCTTCATCGGCATTGAGTGCGATGAAATCTTCGTAAAACTTGGGCGCGGATTTCGCCAGTTCGGCGATCGGGGTCCTGGCGGGGGAATCCCAATTGAATTTTGCGAGTTTTTCAGCTTCGACCACCGGGCGTTCCGCATCTTTAGGCTGGATGCGTTCAGCGGAAGCACTTTCGTAGTTTTCGCCTTTATCCTTAATGTTTTTATCTTTCCGCAGGAAAGCAAAGCGGTCGATTTCCTTTTTTTTCTGCGGTTTTTTATCCACGCTCTGGCACGCAGTCAGCAACAGCATGGGGACGACCGCTGAAACGATCATTAAATGAGAACTCTTTTTGAACATCCGACACCTCTTGAAATTTATGTGTAATTTTTATTTTTTACAAAATCTTAATTGTTACCTTCTCGCACCGCCTCTGTTGCCGCCGTAGTTCCGGTTGCTCTGAATGGTACGCTGCATCTGCTGCATGGTGCGCATCATCTGACCCTGCATTATCATCTGGGCCTGCTGGAACTGCTGAGTCGGATTCATGTTGCGACGGTGGTTGTTATGGTTGCCGCTGTTGCGGTTTCTGGAAGGATCCTGCAATTCGAGTTCGATACGGTCGTTGCCGCGAATGAGGGTGGCTCCGGTACGGGTGACTTCGGCAAGGGTGTAGCCGTTGCTCAAGGTTTCTCCGACCTTTACATACTGTTTTTCTGCACCGGAAGTGCGTCCGGCGACTTGACTCCAGCGAGTGAAGCGGTTGCCGCCCATACCGCCGTTACCCATGCCGCCGGGGCGGTTCATCATGCCGCTGTGCATCATCATCTGGGCGAGGTAGGGATTGAACTGACGGTTGCGGTTGTTCTGGCGGATGATGGCACCTTCAGTTTTTCCACAGCGGAAGATGCCGACCAGCGTAAGTTGGGTACGGGAATTGCGGACATTGGCAAGCGGACTGCGGACATTGTTGAATACATCGTGAGAGATGATCTTCCTGGCAGATTCATCGATGTCGGCAAGTTTTGCATTCGTCTGGCGTTTGGCTGAATCAGTTTTGGCAGCCTTGGGCAGAGGAAGCAGTTTGAGTTGTCCGGCAGCACCTGATTTTTTAGTCTGCGCTGCAATATTTTTGGAAAATCCCCAGAGCAGTATTGCTCCGAGAACGATATTGATCGTAATCAGCAGTTTTCTCATTTTTTCACCTCTTTAGTGTCAGGTGCCGCTTTGTGCATCGGTATCTGCCGCCTCCGGGCATCGGCTTCCCGGTCGAGCTGGATCAGACTGGGGCGGGTGATGTTCAACGCGCGGACGGAGAGCGGACCATCGTAGCAAAGCACCCGCAGGGCACCGTTGAAGTTCAGCCGGGTCGGGGGAATTTCCAGCCGGGTGGCAAGATTGGAACTGCCGACCCCGGTGTTGCGGCGGAAACGGTAATCCGGGCGCAAATCCAGCCGCCGCCAGCTCAATACCGGTTTGATTTTGCGGAGTGCCGCGAGCAGATTGATGACGTCGGCAATATCTCCGGAACCGTTGATGTCGATTTCGGCGTAATAGAATTCAGTGTTGACTCTGCCGGTACGGACGGCACCGATGGAGTTGAGCCGGAACTGCATAGCCGCCGCGATATCGCCGATACGGCGGCGCAGGGTGGTTTCAACACCGCCGTCATGGGAAGTTATCCATGAATTGGCGGCGAGTTCGTGATATTGTTTTTTGACGGCAGCCATTTTCCGTTTCTCGGCGGCATATTTTTCATACTCTTTTTTCTGCCGGTCGAGTTCTTTCTGTGCTTTGGCAATTTTTTCCGCGTTGGGAATATTTTTCAGGAACGATTTTCCCAGTGTCAAAAACAGGAATATCTGACTGATAACCAGCAGAATGCAAACTGCGATCAATTGACCTTTACGGGTTTTGAGTGCTTCGTTGAGATTCATTTTTTCCCCCTTTTCGATCCTTTGACCGGAACTGCTTTTTTGACATTGGGGATCAGTTTAAGTGTGATGGTGGCAACCGCGCTGTCCCCGGTCTGCCGCTGTTGAAGCTGACCGATCTTCCAGTAGCCCAGCGGATTGATGATGGAGGGAAGGTCGAGTTTGGCATCTTCGCACTGCAGGATCATATCCACGCTGCTGTCACTCCAGCGGATGCTGGAAACCAGAACATTTCCGGGAAGTGCATTGGAAAGCAGGGCAAATTTCTGGATCACATCCGGATCACCGGCGCCGGATTCGATTACCCGTTCCATCTCTTTTTGCTCTTTTTGCAGCCGCTTGGAGTTGCGGCGTGCCAGATCGATATCCCTTTTGAGTTTTTTGTTTTCCTTTTGAAGTGCGCTGTAGCGGGTGTAGTCCGCTGTCCAGATTCTGCCGTAGTGCCAGAGAATATTGGCGGCGATCAGGACGAGCAGCAAGGTCGTAACGATCAGATGACCGCGGAAACGGACCGGACGGAGTTTTTCCGGGAGGACTGCCAGCGCACTGCGGTTGCGTTCAAATTTTCCGGATGCGAACAAACGGGCGACCACAAGTATCGGGAACATCTCGGCAAGATCAAAGCCGTTGCTTTTGTCTTCCGGGAAAGAAAGTTGTTTGCGGAGGATCTCCTGCCAGTTTTTCAGGGTCGCCTCAACTGCCGCATCCGGGTTGTTTACCGGGTTCCATGCGCCTTTGGCAAAGGAGAATCCGGCTTCGATCTCCGGCAGGTAGAGTTCCGGATCACCCGGTTCGACCGCCAGGAAGGGATAGATAAAGCCATCGGCGCGGCAGGCGCTTTGAGTCATTTTGGCGCTGATGCCGTTGAGGGAACTTTCTTCAAAGACATAGACCCCGACATTGACCTGGAGATCATCGCCGACGGCAGAAGCGGCGAACTGCAGCATCCGTTTTTCCGGGATATTCATCAAATGGCGCGGTAATTCCAGATCGACCGCGCCGCGCTGTTCACGGTTGGGGAGGTCGGCTGATTTGAACTGGAAGAACACTCCACCGGGCAGTGCTCCGGTCAACAGAAGCAGTCCGTCACGGTGTTCGATCTCTTTGAGGACACTTTTCCATGATGCCGCCGGGTTTTCCTTGTCCAGGGGAACCGCTGCAAAGCGGGTAAGTTTCCACGATTTGTCGGCACGATCAAATCGCGCACCCCGTACTGAATCCGGTGTAAATAACAACACCGCAAAATTTTTTACTCCAAGTAACTCCACCTTTGGCACCATATTTTTAGAAGAGAGATTTATTTCTTTTCTGATTCTGCGTTCAGACGTTTCATCATTTCGGTAAGCATTTGCCGCGCCTGTTCCGGTTTTTCCTGACGCAGGGCTTCATATTTTTTCATATCCTCGGGATATTTGGTGCGGAGTTTGCGGAAGTCCGGGCGTTGGATGGAGCGATTGGCGGACGGAGCCGGAATGTTGCGGGCTTCCTGCATACCGATCTTACGCTGCGGAGTGAGTTGAATGTTGTGTTTTTTGGCAAGTTCCAATATCTTGCGCAATCCGGAACGGGGATTTTCCCTGACTGCTTTGAATGCTTCAGCATATCCGGCAGGGTCGGCATTGCGCAATTTGATCAATTGAATTTCAACGGAAAACGGCAGTTCGGTGCCGGATTTTTTGGCAAGTTCAGCGTATTTCTGTTCAGTTTCGAGGATGAACTTGTCCAATTCGGCGCTCTCTTTCGGGAATTTCTGCCGGGTGGTTTCAAAGGCGATAATACGCTGGGAGCTGCTCAACAACGGCATGAGTTCCATGAAATTTCCGCGACTGCCGTTCCGGTTTCCGCCCCGGCTGCCTCTCCGGTCACCCCGGTTGCCGCTGCGATTACCACCCCGGTTTCCGCGATTGCCGCGCTCGCCGCCGAAATTCTGCCATCTGGTACCGTTGTTCTGCGGCGGAAAATCTTCTGCCGCGATGCACGCTGCGGAAACCAGCATCAATACCAACAATCCGAATTTTTTAAACAAACCTTTGCTCATCTGTAACTCTCCATGATTTGGGTTGAAGGATGTATCGGGGTATACCGAATATTCAATATCACACCGTTTTAACGCACCCTTTCGCTGAATTATTTTATCATGGCAAGGTAATTTTTCCGAAAAAATGGAAAGATTACCAAACAATTATATACAATACTGCCGAAAACACTTTCTGTCAATCTCTGAAACGTATTAATATTGTAAAATAATCATAAATAATGCGCAAATGGCGAGTAGAACGGTTTGAGAGATGGAAATAATGAGATTTGCTGACTTGGCACTTTGGGGTGGGAGGATTGGGAGGTTGTGGGAGATTTTGGGAGGATTTGAGGTCGTTAAATTACGTGCGGCGTACCCTTCGCGGGCAATTGGAGCGATGGCGGTTTGAGGTTTGCAAATAGAGCTGGCTTGCTGACTTGGCACTTTGGGGTGGGAGGATTGGGAGGTTGTGGGAGATTTTGGGAGGGCGTTAAATTACATGCAACGTCCCCTCCGCGAGCGGTTGGTGCGGAGTGTCTTGTCTATAAGCCGCGATAGCGGCGCTACTCCAAGAAACGTTATAGGGCGGATGGGGCGTGCGGCAAGGTCGCCGGTAAGTCAAGGCGGCGGCAAAGGAGTGTACGACTGTACTCGACTGCGCCGACGTCCGATGACTTGCCAAGAGATTGCCCGCGAGCCGCCGCCCCAAAAAGTGCCGCCCTCCCGATCGCGATTATCACGCCAATATGAAACGTTGGCTGTTTTCCGAGAGTTCGGTGATGGCCCAGACGAGAGCATCCATGCGGTCGGGACTGTGGATAGAACTGCCGGGAGCGAAACTGATCATCTCTTCTTCGAGGAGTGGAAATTCTCCGACATGATGGACTTTCCCTTTTTCGTATAGAGCGGCGATCGGTTCGGCGCGGACGGTTTTCCCTCTGGAAGCGCGCACCGGATGGAAACTTACATCGGGATCGAATTTCCGTAAAAGGGCTTCGATGAGGTCGCCGCCGTTGTTGACTTCGCCGGTGACGCGGTCGGCGCCGAGACGGTGGTAAAGTGAAATCACCTGTTTTGCCCATTCGAGCGGGGTGCCGTGCATGGAGTCGTCAGCGATAACATAGTATTCGCCGTCGATGCCGGCGGCAGCGGCGACGATCCCGGTGTTGTCGCTTGAACTTCCGGAAGTCACGGCGGGATCGACACCGATAACGATGCGCTGGAATTCCGGAGGGTTGATGATGCGGGCGGAATCGATCATATCGCGTTTCCAGAGAGCGCCTTCGACCTCATCCAGAAATTTTCCTTCGAGGAAGCGTTCCCGTTGGCGGCGGGGGAGACCTGCGAGGGTATTTTCGATGTATCCCGGAGGAAGATTTACTGCATTATCCAGCGGATTGATCCGGATGGCGGCATAGTTGTCCGGATTTTTCAGCATCAGATGGTCGACCGGGTCATTTTTTTCGATGAAGACCCGGTAGGTCCAGTGTTTTTTACCGGGCGGGTTGCAGTCGAAAAAGGCTTTGGCGGTCAGTGGCGGAATATGTTGAGCGAGCCGGGTGAGAGCAATTTGAACGCTGGAATAGTCAAGTTCGGAACATTCGTTGAAGTAAAGCGTTACGAATTCTTTGCCGAGGATTTTGTCCGCTTTGGCGTTGTCATCCAGACCGATCAGCCAGATTTCTGAACCATTCTCAAAAGCGAAAACGCCTTCGGTTTTGCGGTATTCATATCGGATGTCATCGTTAAACCGGTATTTCAGCACTTTAGGCAGGGTGTCGGCACCGATGGAACTCCGTACTGCATTGGCATAACGGCGGATGATCGCGTGACGTGACCCGGGGGCCCGCAGGGCGCGGATGACCAGTACACAGCAGAGCAGAAAGGTTTTGCCGGAACGTGAGCCTCCGAAAAGCATAACGTTCCGGCATTCTCCGCTGATGAGCGTCAGCGCATCGAGTTGGGCGGGCGTATAGGAGAAATCAGTTGGCATGGTCAATTTTCTGCGACAGCGTGTTCACTGCGGTACCGCATGAAGCGCTGACGTCCGCTGGAAAGTTTATACATGGTGCTTTTGAGCAGGGAGGTCAACTCCGGCCGGGCGGCGATGATATCCAGTATTTTGCGGTGCATCGCCTGACGGGAACAGCCGTGAAGTCTGCCCAGATGGGAAACGGTACATTTTCTGGTTCGGTCAGAGGGAGAGATCAATTCGCAGACGATGCCGGTGGTGTAGTCATCGAGTTCAAGCAGAAAACGGAAAAAACGTCCGAGCATGGGAATCAGGGCGGCGGTATCGTTTTCATCCGGTTCACAGCCGGGGATATGTTCAAAATCGGCACAGTCGGGGAGCCAGCTCTGAATGGCTTCAAAACTGGTCAGATGGGTACGGCTGTTGACGGTACTTTCAGTGGCGGCGTAATAGTTGCAGGAGTTGCGGTACCGGCATTTCCGGCAGCGCCCGGAATGGTGATCGGGTTTCCCGAAGCAGTCAAATTCTTCTTTTTTCATTGTATCACCTGAAAAATTTATGTTTGATCAACCGCGGAGCAGAGGACAGACCGCCGGAGCAGGCGGCAGCCACGCTTTGGCGCGGGGAGAAAGAACAAGTACCGTATCACTGCCGGTGCTGCCGGTTATAAGGTGAGGGTTGAGCAGGAGAAAGATCGCCTGTTCAAATACCGCATTGCGGAGGTTTACCGGCAGATTGTCCGGTAATTCCGGGATGCCGGCGGCAGCGGCGATGTCATTGGCGGCGGTACGGATCGCCGCGAGTTGTTTTTCTGCCGGAAATTTGGAAAAACTTTCATTGGAGAGATGTTCGGCGAAAAAGTCATGGGCTTCTTGCAATGTAAGCATTGTAACAGGCTCCTTGATAAAGGTTTTTCCGGCAGGACGGGAGAATATCCTGCCGGAAAAGAACCGGTTTACGATCAGGCGTTGCGCAGAGAGGCGATCGCTTCGGCGCTGGGCTGCAGGTTGGTCAGGCGGCAGCAGCGCTGGGCGACGTTGCGGAATTCAAAGGTGAGTTCTCCGATGGCGACGCGGCGGATACCGTCGAAACCTTTCGGGGTGGCATCGGTATCGGTGATGGCGCGGCCGTTGAGATTGGAGAGCGCAAAGCACTGCGGGTCGAGGATCCAGGCATCGCAATCGGGCACATCCGGGTCCGCCATGATGGTCATGCCGCGGCCGTTGATCTCGTTGACGATGACGGCGACATAGGCACCGCGGCGGTCATCGGAACGCAGGATCTGGATGCGGTCGCGGTATTCATTGGAGATGACCCGAGCCTGACCGGGGGAACAGAGGATCTGCATGGGATCGCCGCCTTCAGCGAGTACTTTCTGGGCGGCATCGTTGATGGAAAAGCTGTCCAGACGGGTTTTGCCGGCATCGATGGAAAGGGAGTTTTCTCTGGTTCCGAAGAAGTAAAGACCGCCGGCTTCACCGTGGACACCGGGGGCGGGCTCCACACGGCGGCCGAAGAGCGCCACGCGGTTCAAATCGCGGGCAAGTTCAGAAAGAGCAAATGCGGTCTGGCGGTTGAGCTGATTGTCCGCACTGCCGTTGAGGGTGACGGCGAGGGCGCTTCCGGAGATGACGATCTCTTTACGGAAGATCTGGGTGGCGTTCCACTCCAGCTGACTGCATTTGAAAGTTTCATCGCCGTCACCGTTGGCGCTGCCTTCGGTCATCGGGGTCGAAACGATGATGAATTCTGTGTTTTCCGGCAGATCCGCGACACCGGAAGCCGCCGAACCGTTGGCGGCGGCAAATTCGACCGTCAGAGTGTTGCCGCTGACGGCGGAAATCCGGTAGAGTGCCGGGTCTTCTTTGGCGGTAATGAGCATGCCGGGGAGGGCTTTTGCGGCATCGGAAGCGCTGACGGAAACGGTGTTGCCGTCAATGGCAATGGCATGAAAACCGCGGCCGGAAAGCTGATCTTCGACCCATTCGTGTTTGCGCTGGACGGCATCGCTGCCGGGGCGGAAGTTGGAGATGAAGCGCGGTTCATCTTTGATGACGGTTGACATGATGTCGGCGAGGTCGCGTTTGGCGTTGGCGAAACTGTAGGTGTAAAGCATCTGTTTTTCCTTTCTTGAAATGTTTTACAGATTTTCCGCATTGGCGGAGTTGAGGGAATCGATGATACGTCCGATACGGTCGTGATTGTTTTCGGAAGATTCTCCGGGCGCATTGACCGGAAGCGTTCTGGCGGCTCCGGGGGTGATGCGTGCCTGGAAGCATCCCGGCGAGGTGCGGGCGATATCGGAAGCAAATTTCAATACTGCTTCACTGTCTTCGAGATCGAGATCGTGCTTGCGGGCGAGATAGTCGAAGTATCCCGGATCGGTACAGCCGGTTTCAGCGGCGATTTTTTCGATCCGGCAGCTGCGCTGGAGTTCGGTGTGGCGCTCCTGCAATGCGGAATATTCCTGTTGGAGTTCCTGCATTTCTCTGCCGGCTGCGTCGGGGTCGAAATTTTCCAGTTGGCTGCGTTCTTCGGGAGAGAGTTCTTCTCCGGCGAGGGAACGGTTGATCAACTCTTTGAGATTCATTGTTGTTTTTCCTGATTGATTTCGTTGAAGATTTTCTGTTTCTGTTTAATGCCGACAGGTTCGATGGCGTCGAGCAGTTCGGTTGCGGCGTAACCCACGGCCTGCCGGAACGAGTCACCCATATTCAGCGATGCCAGCTGGATTATTCCGGAGATGGCGGCGTTGAGGTCGCGGACGGCGAATTTCCGGTTGTAGAGCACCTCCGGAACGGGGATATCGAGATCGTAACGCTGCATGATCTTCCAGGCTTCGAGTTCCGATTGTTCGAGCAGATCGGCGCGGGAGGCGAGGAACTGGCTGGCATTCTGGAAGTCCCAGGATTTTGATTCGGCGCTCTGATTGTTTCTTGAATTGCTCTGAAGCGCGAGGCCGACGATTTCAAAAAGTTCCCGTTTGAGGTGTTCATTTTCATTGCGGATGGTGGCGGTTTCCACTCCGGATGGGCTGATGAAACGGCTGATGCCCTTTTCATCCACGGCTTCGATGATGGCGGCGCTCCGGGCGACGGTCGCGGAAAAATTTTCGGTTTTGGAGCCGGACAGATTGAGTTTCTGGGCACCTCTGGCGAAACTTTCTGAAACGACCAGCATGCCGAACATCTGTTTGACCGTATTCATCTGGGCTTCGGATTCATTGTTGAGGATCGCTTCGCTGATGTTGACGACATCTTCAAACCAGTGACCGCCGCCGATGCCGAATCCGTCAGGTTCGGTGACGCCGATCAGCGGGACGATGCCGGTCATATTGATTCCGGAATCGATTTCGCGTACGCCGGAATGAGTCTGTTCAAAAAGATGCCAGGTTTCCCGGGTGAAAAGGCGCCGTCGGCACAGTTTCACCGGAGGAGAAAACGGATCGCGGTTGAGCAGTTCCTCTTCGGTGCAGATCGCCCAGAGCAGTTTGCCGTCTTTACCGTATGCCCAGTCGGTCACTTGAAGCGGTGAAAGAGCCTTGACGTAAGGGCGGAGCCCCTCCCGGCGGGCGCGTTCGATGGATGGTTTGCCTTCAAAGTCCGGCATTTCAACAGCGAGCCATGCTCTGCCGTAGACATTGAGCAGAGTGGAGAGCTGGCGCATGACTTCATTGCAGCGCAGTCCGGATGAACTCCAGTCTTCGACCATATCTTCCCGTGCGCCGCGCCGGGCCGGTTCGATTGCCAGCACATACTGGGTGATTTTCTGGGCGATGGCGCGGGGGTAGTTGAAGTAGTAGGCGCGGCGGCGGCGTTCGGCGAATTCGATATCGATTTCTGAAACGTGGCGGATCAGTGCCTGATCGATATAATTTTTGCCGCCGCGATATGCGGAACTGGCATGTTTCCAGCGGGATTCGTTGGCGGAATATTCCGGGTGGCGGCGGTGAAAGATGTAGTTGCTCATAGTATTCCTGAGGTTGTGGGATGGTGAAGTTAAAGTTTTGCTTCGATGGGATTCAGTTGGACGGTGATTTTATTTTTGTCGTTTTTCTTTTTTCCGGAGGTGTTTTTTTTCCAGCGTTTCGGCCGCCGGTTCTGAAGCCAGAAGAGAGCGGCGCGGACATCCGGAGCGATCTCTTTGCCGTTGCTGTCTTCGTAACCGGTGGCGCGTTTGAGCAGTGCCGCCTCCACCATGTCGTCGCAAATGGAATTGCGCCGTTTGAAAAGTTCATCCAGTTCGGGATGTTGTTTCCGGTAGCGCCGCAAGGTGGACGGTGATACTCCGAGAAACCGGGTCGCCTCGGCGATGCTGCTGCCGGAAGTGAGCATTCCGGCGAGTTCCGGCAGGCGTTCCCGGATATTTTCATAACCTTTGTTGTTCATTTTCCGGTTTGTTCTCCTGGGTTGCTGTGGTTTTGCAGCCATGCCCCGGATCGTCAACACGTTTTGCTGCGGGAAGAGTGATTTTCACCCGGTTCAGCACGGTGCACAGGCGCTTTATTCCGGAAAGTGAATAGATACTGCCGGAATTTGAGATCAACGGCAACTGGGGGAAGGTAACTTTTTTCATATTCATTTCCTTGTTTTGATAAGATAATTGCATTCGTGCAATAAAAAATTAATAATCAACTTTTCGTTATTTAAGTACTTTACGAAAATGCATTATAATTGCATTGGTGCAATTATCAAGGGGTGGAAACGCTTTTTTTTGAAAAATATTTGCATTTTTCTTGCGCTTGTGCAATAAACTGGCTATATTGTGAACTGATTAACAGTCGGCTTTAACATATTAATATACTAACGGCTGTATTGTCAAGGAGGAAAAAAGTGAAAATCGACGATGCACTCCGCATCCGGCTGGCAGAGGTGGTCGGACAGAATGGCGGTGTGAAAAAATTTGCCGCTTGCAGCGGGGTCGATGCTGCCAATATTTCCCGGTATCTCCGGGGGATTTCCCGCAGTATAAAAGATGACAACTGGGAGAAACTGGTTCCGTTTCTGGAAAACAGCTGTAAAAAGATATCTGCCGGGCGCGGCACCTCCTTTATTGTTTCCAGTTGTGAATTGACCGAATTCATTACCGGCCGGATGAAACTTGCCCGGATATCCAATGTGGAAAAATTGTGTCAGCGGATGAATTTCGACAGTTACGAAACGCTCCGCCGCCATATCAGCGGCAACCTCAACTGGCCGGTCGAAACTTTATCCCGGGTGTTTGAAGTATTGTCGGTGGCTATTGAAGAAACTCCCCTTTCGGAAGCGGAGCGGCAATTGTTCGGCAGGAATGATGTTCCGGTTGACCGTGCCGGGACCTCGCGCACTCTCCCTGTGCTTTGCGGTATGGAAAACGGTGCGCTGGCAATGGATGGTTCGATCGCGGTCGCCGGCGGTACGCGGCGGGAACTCCGGGCGTTCCGGATATCCGGGGATGAGATGATGCCGCTGCTGCTGCCGGGGGATGTGGTCATTGCGGAAAAGGTCGGATCATTTGATGACATTCCGGACAATGCGCTGGTGCTGGTCCGGTTGAATGATCAGGAGGATGCGCCGGAAGCGATGTTCTGCCGCCGTTTCCGCCGGATTAGCGGATGCCCTGCGGTCTTGAGCAGCGATGCTCCCGCCGGAGAATGGTTTACGGTTTCGGCTGAATCGGTTCAATGGTGCGGGGTAGTCCGGCGCCGAATCAGTGAATTTTTTTGAAAAGCACTTGACTTTACGGAAATTTGTTTTACATTGGACAAATGTAAAATGATCATGCTTGCAAATTTTTTGGAGGTCAATGTAAAATGGAACAGAACGATATTCAGCTTTTACAGCAGGAAGTCCGCCGGGTGGCAACTCCGCTGCAGAGTGTTCGCGGCGAGATGTCCCGGATCATCGCCGGTCAGGAAGCACTGGTCGAAAGACTGCTTCTGGCATTGGTTTCAGACGGTCATGTGCTGCTTGAAGGGGTCCCCGGTCTTGCCAAGACTCTGGCGGTGAAAACGCTTGCCAAAACTCTCTCCTGCAGTTTTTCCCGTTTGCAGTTCACCCCCGATCTGCTCCCGGCGGATGTGGTGGGAACGCGCATTTACAACGCTCCCACCGGAGAATTTTCCACCCGGATCGGCCCCGTGAGTGCCAATATCGTGCTGGCGGATGAGATCAACCGCGCTCCGGCGAAAGTTCAGAGCGCTCTTCTGGAAGCCATGCAGGAAAAACAGATCACCATCGGCGGCGAACGCTTTGCTTTGCCGGATCCGTTCCTGGTGATGGCGACCCAGAACCCCATCGAACAGGAGGGAACCTACCCCCTGCCGGAAGCACAGTTGGATCGTTTCATGTTCAAACTCCGCATCACCTACCCCTCGCGCAGTGAGGAATTGAGCGTGATCGACCGCATGGCACATCCGGCACCGCCGCCGGAAGCGCTTTCCGTTGCCCATGTCGAGGATATCATTGAAGCACGGAAAATGGTCGACCGTATATACATGGACGAGAAGATCATGGAATATATCCTCGATCTGGTTATCGCCACCCGCCCCGGACAGCGCAAATCGCTTTCCAACCGTCAGGCGGGGGTGAATCTTGGCGGTATCGACCATCTGGTAAGTTTCGGTGCTTCACCGCGCGCCTCCATCGCTCTGGCTCTGGCGGCGAAAGGTCTGGCACTGCTCCGGGAACGGGCATTCGTTCTGCCGCAGGATGTGAAAGATATTGCTCCGGATGTGCTGCGCCACCGACTGGTGCTTTCCTACGAAGCCGAAGCGGAGAATATCGATGCTGATGCAGTGATCTCCCGTTTGCTTTCCGAGTTGCGTACCCCCTGATAATCGAGGTTCCGAACTATGTTGCCACCGGAATTGGTTGCCCAGATCCGCCTGCTGGAGATCCGTACCGACCGGGTGGTCGAAGAGATCACCGGCGGGGCTTACCGCAGTATATTCAAAGGGCGCGGCATTGAATTTGAAGAGGTCAGAGAGTACACATTGGAAGATGATGTCCGCCTGATTGACTGGAATGTTTCTGCCCGCATGGGTACGGCGTACATCAAAAAGTTCGTTGAAGAACGCGAACTCAATGTGATGTTTCTGGTCGATGTTTCGGCATCCGGCAGTTTCGGTTCGACCTCTCAAAGCAAGCGGCGTACGGCGGCGGAACTGGCGGCGCTTCTGGCGTTCAGCGCCGGGAAGAACGGCGACCGCACCGGATTGATGATGTTCAGCGACCGCATTGAACTGTTTCTGCCGCCGCGTTCCGGCAGGCGTCATGCGTTGCGGATGATAAGTGAAATGCTCACCTTTGAACCGGAACACAAGGGTACGGATATTGCTATGGTATTGTCGGAGTGTGCGCGGATGCTCAAAAAACGGACGATCGTTTTTCTCATCAGCGATTTGATCGATACCGGCGATTTTTCCGATGAATTGAAGCTGCTCAACCGCCGCCACGATGTCATCGCATTGAAAATTTCCGACCCGGTCGAAAAACGCTGGCCGGAAAATATGCCGCCGGTGGAACTGGAAGATGCCGAGAGCGGCGAAGTCGTAAGTTTCGACCGTCCTCCTGCTGCCTTGAGCGCAGAACTTGCGGCGCTTCAACTTAAATGCGAAGATATCTGCCGTCAGGCGCAGGTCGATCTGGTCAATGTGGAAAACGGCGGAGATGTGCTTAAACCGCTGATAAGTTTTTTCAGCCGCCGCCGTTACCGTCGCGGGAGGAGACCGTAAATGAAATCTGCTGTAAAAATCGCGCTTATTGCCCTTTCGGCAACCGTGTTGAGTATTCTGCTGATCTGGGGTTCCGGTATTCTCCGGGCGAAATGGTTCCCGGTGAAACTGGATATCCCGGCGTTGGCAGCGCTGACACCGGCGGATCAACTGGTCATGGGCGAAGATGGAAAAATTGCTTTTGAAATAACGCTTCCGGCGGGAGTTTCGCCGGAAAATACCGAATTGCAATGCGGTAAAGGCTCTTCCGCTGTCGGTATCCCGGTCTGGCAGAAGCGGCGCTGGAAGTGGGACAAGGTCAGCTGGCACTTTACTTCCGGTATCCGGGCACTGGTATCCGGTGAAATTCCGGAGGGTGCCGTCACCTTTGATCTGGTCACACTCACCGGGCGCCGGAGCGGTGAAAAATACCGCGTGGCGATACCGGAATTCACTTCCATCATTCCTTCCGGAGAAAAAAGCGGCGGTGAACTGCTGCTGGCGGGAGTCATGACTCCCCCGCCGCGCAAGTTCAGCGCCTTGTTTGAACATGCCGGGCGCAACAAATACATCTATATTGCGGCGGCATTGCTGCTGGCGGCGGTACTCTGGCTGATCGTCCGTCATCTCCGGCGGCACGATCAGGAAAAACTGATTCCCTGCTGGGACGCGGCGCTCGCCGCGATCAACGCCCTGGAAGCGCAATGCCGCAATGGTGATATCCTGCCGGTTGCCGGTTTCACGGTGCTGATGGATATCCTGCGTAATTATCTCGAATTGCGCTTCGATCTTCCGGTTTCCCGGCAGACTGCCGCTGAATTCGCTTTTGAACTCACCCGTAATTCTTCGCCGCTGCCGGAGAAATACCGTCTGCAGTTGAACCTGTTTTTTGAAAACAGCGACCTTATCCGTTTTGCCAAGGCTCCGGCGGATAATTCCAGACTTCTGGATGCCGCCCGCGATCTTGCCGGATTCATCCGGGCGACGATCCCGGTCGGGGAAAATAATGGTAACGCCAAAGATGCGGAGGTGAAATCGTGATCGACTTTCAATATCCATGGATGTTGCTGACTTTGCTGGCGGTACCGCTGATGGCGTGGCGCTTTATGGTTCGCCGCCGACCGACGGTGGTGATTCCGACAGTGATCCCGGCGCGGCGAATTGCCCGTAAACGGCGTTTGACTCTGCCGGAAATATGTGTGCTTCTGGCGCTGTTTTTACTCGGCGTGGCGCTGGCGCGTCCCCGGAAAGCTCTGGGCTCGGAGATCATCCGGGCGCAGGGATTGGATATAGTGGTGGCGATCGATCTTTCCGGCAGTATGCAGGGGATCGACCGTCCCAAGGATATGAATGCCGACCGGTTTATTTCGGCGCTTAATTCCGGCAGGATGCCCAACCGTCTGGCGGTTGCCAAAGCGGAGATCCGCCGCTTCATCGAAAGCCGTCCAAATGACCGTATCGGTTTGATCGGTTTTGCGGATCTTGCTTACAGTTTTGTGCCGCCGACCTTGGATCACGCGCTGCTGCTGTCCCGGCTTGATTCACTGGAAATCGGAGAAGTCGGAGAACAGACCGGGATCGCTTCACCCATCGGTACTGCGGTGAAGCGGCTGAAAAATTCCACAGCGCCCCGCCGGTTGCTGCTGCTGTTCACCGATGGCGCCAATACGGCGCAAAATCAGTTGACACCGCGGCGGGCGGCAGAAGTTGCAAAAGAATTCAATGTCGTGATTCACACCATCGGTATCGGCGGTAATGATGCCTACGCGGTGGTTTCCGGGTTCGGCGGTGCGCGGCTGGTTCCGATGGAGGGAAGTTACGATGCCGAACTGCTTCACGATCTGGCGAAGATCACCGGCGGTACCGCATACCATGCCGCTGACAAGGCCGGCATGGAACAGGTGATGAAAGAGATCAACGCTCTGGAAAAGACCAACATCACGCAGCCCCGTCCGGTTCATTTCCGGGAATTTGCTCCCATCGCTGCCCTGCTGGCTCTGGCAGTACTGCTTTTCGGACAGATCGCCGGATACACCTGGAAAATGCGTTTGCCGTAAAAGCGCCTCCCTGACGATACTTCTGCTTGAAAAACCTCTGTTCAGGATATATATTTCAATAAAGAGGTTTTTTATGAAGTATCGATTTTTTTTCATATTGTTTGTATTGCTGACGTTTGTTTCGGGTGCTGAAACGGTGCAAATTCCGGTGACGTTGCGCAATGACCGCGTTAAATCCGGGAACGCCCGGTTGTTTTCCATTGTTCTGCCGCTGGCGCCGGGGGCGCTCCGCGATTTGAAAAATCTCAAATTATCCGATGCCGAAGGCCGGGAGATCTCTTCGCAGAGCAGAATTCTGCTCCGCCACGCATCCGGGGATGCCGCCTGGGTGAAAGTGAGCGGCTTGATCAGCATGGGCAGGAGCCGGAGCCGTAAAATATTTGTTGAATACGGCAGTGATGTGTTGAACAGCGCCCGCCGGGGTATTGTCCATGCGGTGAATGGACAGCGTATGCTTATCGATGCCGGGGTTGTCTCGGCAGAATTTTCACTTGACCGCTTTGCTCTGCCGGATAAGGTCATGGTCAACGGCAAAGATTCCGGCAGTTTTGCCCCATTGCCGCCAGCCCGGAAATCCGCATCGGTTTCGATCATTGAATCCGGTGCGTTGCATACGGCAGTTGCCGTCAGCGTGCCGGAACAGCCGGAACTCGGCAGTTACCGGGTGCATTTTTTCTATAATCTGCCGGATATCCGGGTGGAATACATCCCCGGAAACGCGAAAGATGATAATCCGGTGAAGTTTACCGGTAACGGCAAGGTCGCTTCTGCAGTGGAGCGTTCCGGGAGATTTCGGGTGATGAAATTGGATTTTTCCGGCAAAAAGGCTGAAATCGATCCGGAGTTGACCGGAATAGTTCCCGCATGGCATCTGGAACGTGCCGGAGTGATACCGGGGGATCTGCCGGAATTTTTGAAAAAATTTGAACGGTCTATCGTTGACGATGTGAAAAAATTTCCGGAGGAATATCTGCCGGAAACGTTGCTTGAAGTGTTCTTCCGCACCGGAGATCTGCAACTGCTGAAACTGGCAGTCGATTCGCCGCGTCCGCTTTCAGACCGTACCGGAGGGACACTTTTGCGGGCATTCGGAAGTACGGCTGCCTTGGAAAAATACACCCCGGCGCACGCTGACATTTCCGGAGGAGTTGTTCTGACATCGGTGTTCATTCCGGAAGTTGAGGAGTTTCTCGGTCAGAAAATCAGTTGCGAAAAAGCTCTGCGTCTGGGCGAGATTCTGGCTTCCGGGTTTGACCTGAATACCGGAGACTGGTTCAGGCATATTGCGGTTTCAGGGGGAGCATCATCGGGAGATCATGCCGGCTCCCGGTGGCGCATCCGGGGACTTTTGTGCATGATGAAACTGGAAGCGCTTACCCGCGACCGCCGTTTTGCCGGGGTCATTGCCTCCGGATTGCGCCGGGTGATCTGTGATGATATCAGCGGCGCGTTCCGGCGGAGTTCCCGGCAGTTTGAATTGCTGACGATGGCGGCGGATTTCCATCGGCGTTATCCGGAATATTCGACCGGGATGTCCAAAATGGAGATATTATACCGTTTTGCCGGAGAAAACGATTCGCCCTTGCGTTTCGGACTGCTGCCCGGTATGAGTGTTGAACTGGTTCCGGAAAAATCCGGGACTTCTGCGGTCGTAAGTTGCCCGGAAGCGGCGGAATTGGCAGTCTGTGACCGGAATGGAATTAAACAATTTTTCGCAAATGGAGCGCCGGAGATGCTGATCCCGCTCGCTGCATCAGGAACTTTGTTGAAATATTCCGGCCGCGCTGCGGCGGATTGTTCGGTGAAATTTTCCAAAAGTTACCGCACCGGCTTGCCGCTTGGTAAATTTCCGCTGGAGTTGAGAGCGGCACAGTTTTTGAAGTTTTCATTGGAATTGCCGGATGCCCGCCGCAGTTTCAAATTGCGGATCATGCCGCTTATTCCCGGAGAATGGGCTGAAGTATATTTAATATCTCCCGATAATAAGGTATTCTGCCACCGGAGTTCGGTTGACCGCAATAAGAGCATACTTTCCATGCCGCCGCTTACACTTGAGAGTGGAGGGATGTGGCAGATGTTCGTCCACGTTTCGCAAGGAGGGGCGATACTTTCTCTGGACGGGGGAAATGGGACGTTATGGCGCTGAAATTTCATAATGTGAAAAGTTTTATTAAATTTTCTCAAAATTGGAAAAAAAGTGTTCCGGAAATAACTTTTTATGTGTATAATAAACCCGTGTCAAAGAAAATTTGACGGTAAAACAGCACATGAATAATATGTGCAGCAATAAAAGAAAGGAATAAAAAAATGAAAAAAACCCGTGGTTTTACCCTCATCGAGCTGCTGGTTGTGATCGCGATCATCGCTATCCTCGCCGCCATGCTGCTCCCCGCCCTGCAGTCTGCCCGTGAACGCGGCCGTCGCGGTTCCTGCATCAGCAACCTGAAACAGATGGGTACCTCCCTGATGCAGTATGCTCAGGACAACCGTGAAAAGATGCCGACCGGAGCCTGCCGTGGCACCGCCACTGTTGTCGACGCTACCGAAAATGGTTCCTGGGCCGGACTCGAAGTCCTCCGTGCCAACGAATACCTCGCTGACTATGGCGTCTTCGTCTGCCCCTCCAGCACCGTTTCCGCTGAAGACCAGACCTCCGCTCTGACCTACACCGGCGGCGATGCCAACCTCGCTTATGGTTACATCGCCGGTTATGTTGCCGGTAACTACGGTTCTGAATCCGCCATGGGTGCTGACCTCGATGGTACCAAGGCCAACAAGAAAGCCAACCACACCAACTATGGTAACATCCTCTTCGCCGACGGTTCCACCCGTGGTTTCAACGGCGCCAAATGGTACTCTGCTGCCAATGCTGGTATCAAAGCTGGCGAAAGCGGCGATGCGTTCAACACTGTTCAGTAATTTGACAGTTTGACCAAGTCAAAAAGCGCGATGCGAAAGCACCGCGCTTTTTTTATGCTCTGTTCCCAACACGGGCAGGTCAATAAAAGGCTATATGATTAACTTTTGTATTTGACTTTTTAAAAACTTGAATGGCATTTATCTATTTGCAAAGCAAATAGATAAATGCCGGGAAAAGGTTTGGAAAAAAGGGGTGGAGTTTGAGGAGGGGAAAAAGGACCTTTCCTCAAAAGGTCTTTTTCCCCTCCTCAAGTACCGATCCTTATTGGGAACAGAGCCTTTTTTTATTCCTTTTTTTTGAGAAACGGCAGGAGAGTTACCCGTTTCGGCTTGACAAAAAAATGTTTCGGTGATATTTTTACCAAAAACATTAGATGGAGTATATATAATAATGTCTGAAAGAGAATCTTTGGCAAGCCGTCTGGGCTTTATCCTGCTATCTGTCGGGTGTGCTGTCGGTTTGGGAAATGTATGGCGTTTCCCGTATGTCGCCGGAACTTACGGCGGCGGGATGTTTGTATTGCTTTATCTGATTTTTCTGGTACTGCTCGGATTTCCGATTTTGACCATGGAACTTGCAATCGGCAGAGCAGGCAAAGCGAATCTTATCGGCAGTATGTGTAATCTGACCGGCAATTCCCGGCGCTGGGTGCTCCCGGTGAAGTTGGTATTCACCGGAAATCTTCTGCTGATGATGTACTATACCGTTATCAGCGGCTGGCTGCTGGCGTATGCCTTTAACTATATAGATGGTTCCATCATGGCGACCGTCGGCGCAAAAGAGTTGTCGGCGAAATTCGCTGAACTTGCAAGTGATCCCTGGCGCAGTGCAGGTTACATGTTTGCAACCGTTGCTGTCGGTACGGTGATCTGCCTCGGCGGTTTGCAGAAAGGCGTAGAGAAAAGCGTGAAAGTCATGATGTCTCTGCTTTTTCTGCTGGTCTTCGGTCTTGCCGTTTACGCTTTGGGCTCTCCCGGCGCGGCGCAGGGTATGAAGTTTTATCTCAATCCCGACTGGAATGCTTTCTCCGGAAACATCGGCGAAACCGTTTTTGCCGCCATGGGGCAGGCGTTTTTTACTTTGAGCATCGGTGTCGGCAGTATGGCTATCTTCGGCAGTTATATCGGTAAAGAGCGGCGGCTGGCCGGCGAAAGTGTTGTTATCATCGTTCTTGATACCATGATCGCACTGCTGGCAGGAGTTATCATCTTTCCGATCTGCTTCTCTTATGGAGTCGATGTCGGCAGCGGCCCGTCGCTGATCTTTGAATCTCTTCCCAATATCTTTGCCAATATGCGCGGCGGCAGATGGCTCGGTGCGCTGTTCTTTGTCTTTCTCTCTCTCGCGGCACTGACCACTGTGGTCGCGGTTTTTGAAAATCTGATCGCGTTTTTGATCGATGAGTTGAAAATAAAGCGGCGTGCAGCGGCACTTTTGACCGGATTTTCTGTTGCGGTGCTGTCGCTTCCCTGCGTGTTTGGCTTCAATTTGTGGAGCAAATTCCAGCCGCTCGGCAAAGGAACTAATGTACTCGATCTGGAAGATTTCATCATGAGTCAGAATCTGCTGCCGCTCGGTTCGCTGATACTGGTTCTCTTTTGCGGGAGCCGCTGGAAAATGTTTGTCGAAGAAAGCAATCAGGGCAAGGGGTTGAAGTTTCCCTGCGGATTGTATTTTTACTGCCGTTATATCCTTCCGGTGATTGTCCTTGTCATCTTTGTCTGGGGCTACCTCCAGTTTTTCAAATAAGCGGTGAAGTTTGGGGGGCGGCAGTTATTGCGTGGTTCTGCAAAGTTCAAGGCGGCTTTGCTCCAACTGCTCGCGGAGTGTGCGTTGCAGGTAATTTAACGCCTCCCAAAACTTCCCACGATCTCCCATATCCTCCCAATTCTCCCACCCCGAAGCGCCAAGTCCGCAAGCCGCGTGGTTCTGCAAAGTTCAAGGCGGCTTTGCTCCAACTGCTCGCGGAGTGTACGTTGCAGGTAATTTAACGCCTCCCAAAACTTCCCACGATCTCCCATATCCTCCCAATTCTCCCACCCCGAAGCGCCAAGTCCGCAAGCCGCGTTATTCGCAAAGTTCAAGGCGGCTTTGCTCCAACTGCTCGCGGAGGGGATACTGCATGTCAACTATCTCGTCCGACTTGTCCGACACGTCGGACATGTCCGATCTCTCAAACGCCCGGTCGGCACCCTTGCAATTTTTGCCGTTCTTGACGAAAAAACGGCTTTATCGTTTCAAAAATGGCAAAAAAGTCGATTTTTTTCAAAAAATTGCTTGATAAATGCACTTTTTGACGATATATTATAAAATCTTCATTGTGAAGGTGGGGCTTTGCTGTGCCTTGATGATGAGGAAAGTGCTGCCAAAAGGCGGCGCGTTGAAACGGAGTTTCCGCCAAAGATGCTGATAGCGGAAATTGCGTACAGCGCGTGGCTGCTTGCAGCGCACGACAGCCGGAAACCGGTCGCATTTGACGGCGTGTCCCGTATGGGACGTGCGAAAAACGCCCGAAAATGATCGCTTCTTCTTGGGAAGGATGAGGCGTGTGACTCAGGTATGCCGGGTAATGGGGTTCGCTCCGCGAAACGTAAACGCTCGCGAACGCGGACAAAAGCGAACTTGTTCAAAAAACATAAAGAAAGCAGATTATGGAAGTAAGAGCTTTAACCAAAAACGTCCGGATTTCTCCGGAGAAGGCGCGTCATGTTTCCCGCCTGATCCAGGGAAAAAGCGTGGTCGAAGCGCTCGCGATCGTTGACCTGAGCCCGCGCAAAGCGGCCGCTCTGATCGGCAAAACGCTGCGCTCCGCCGTTGCCAACGCCGAAAACAACTGCGACGTCAACCGCAAGGCGCTCACCGTTAAGGCGGCGCTCGTCAGCCCGGGTCCGATCATCCGTCGGTTCCGTCCGAAGGCACGCGGTTCGGCCGGACGCATCCGCAAACGCACCAGTCATCTGGAAGTCGTTTTGAGCGACAATTAAGGAAAGGAACAAATCGTGGGTCAGAAAGTTAATCCGATCGGTTTGAGAACCGCCTTGACCAAGAATTGGGAATCCCGTTGGTTCTCTGACAAAAAGAGTGCCGGCCGTACCCAGTTTGGAGATTGGCTGCATGAGGATCTCGCCATCCGCAGTTTCATCAAGGAAAAATTTGCCGCCGCCGCAATCGCCCGTATTCAGATCGAGCGCTTTGCCAATCGCGTGCGTGTCACCATCGTTTCGGCTCGTCCGGGCGTCCTCATCGGCAAAAAAGGTGCCGAACTGGAAACCCTGCGGGTCGCCGTCGCCAAACTTGCCTCTGATAAGGAAGTCCTCGTCGAGGTTTCTGAAATGCGCCGCGCTGAAACCTGCGCCCAGCTGGTCGCCGAAAGTGTCGCCCAGCAGCTGGAACGCCGTATCGGTTTCCGCCGCGCTATGAAACGCGCCATCCAGTCCGCCATGGATATGGGTGCTGACGGTATCAAGATCAACTGCGCCGGTCGTCTCGGCGGTGCTGAACTTGCCCGTGAGGAACAGTATAAAGAGGGTCGTGTCCCCCTTCACACTCTGAAGGCGAATATCGACTACGGATTCATTGAGGCAAACACGACCGCCGGTAAGATCGGCGTGAAGGTTTGGATTTGTCATAAGGACTCTGCGGAGGAAGAAGATTATGCCGTTAATGCCAAAAAGGGTAAAGTACAGAAAGGTTCAGCGCGGAAGTAACGCCGGACTCGCCACTACCAACAATAAGGTGGACTTTGGCGATTACGCGCTCCAGACGCTGACCCGTGGGTACATTTCCAACAATCAGATCGAAGCTGCCCGTGTGGCCATTACCCGCCACCTGAAACGTCGCGGCCGTGTGTGGATCCGGATGTTCCCGTATCGCTCCTACACCAAGAAACCGTTGGAAGTCCGTATGGGTAAGGGAAAAGGTGCTGTCGAAGGCTGGGTCGCTCCGGTGCTTCCGGGCCGTATCCTGTTTGAGATCTCCGGTTGCAGCGAAGCCGTTGCCAAAGAAGCAATGAGCCGTGCTGCCAACAAGCTTTGCGTGCGCTGCAAATTCCTGGCGCGCCAGGCCTGATCCTGTGGGAGAAATGTTATGAACAACAAAGAAATTCGTGAAATGACCGATGCCGAACTCGCCGCTCAGGTGGCTGAACTGCGTCGGGAAAAATTGAATTTGAAAATTCAGTCCCGTACCGGCCAGTTGGAAAAGACCGCCCGTGTCCGGGAGGTGCGCCGCGATATTGCGCGCTGCCTTACTGAAGTGACCGCCCGCGCGGCCAAAGACGAGGTGAAATAATGAGCGAGAATATCGAAGTACGCGGCAACCGCAAAGAGCGCGTCGGCGTCGTCGTCAGCGATGTCCAGGACAAGACCATCGTCGTCCGGGTCGAACGTCGTACCGCCCATCCGCTCTACCGCAAGATCGTTAAAGTGAGCAAAAAGTTCACCGCGCATGATGAGAAAAACGAGGCCAGAAAAGGCGATACCGTCCGTATCGGCGAAACCCGCCCCCTGAGCCGCAACAAGCGCTGGCGCCTGATCGAAATCATCAGCCGCGCTGTCCAGGAGTAACATTATGATTCAGATGCAATCCATCCTTGAAGTCGCCGATAACTCCGGCGCCAAGTCGTTGCTGACAATCACTGTTCTCGGGCAGGCCAAGCGCATTGCCCGTGTTGGCGATATCGTCAGCTGCGCGGTTGAGACCGCCCTTCCCGATGGCACTGTCAAACGCCGTCAGCGGGTTCGCGCGGTGATCGTCCGCACCAAGTCCAAAATTCGTCGTCCCGATGGTTCCTATCTGAGCTTCGACGAAAATGCTGCGGTGCTTATCGACAAGGAAAACAATCCGATCGGTACCCGTATTTTCGGACCGGTCGCCCGTGAGCTTCGGGAAAAGAACTTCATGAAGATCATTTCCCTTGCGCCGGAGGTGCTGTAATGAACACTTTTCATGTGAAAAAAGGTGACAAGGTTGTGGTCAACGCCGGCAACTTCAAAGGTGCCGAAGCGACTGTTTCCGCAATCCTCGCCGCTAAAGAACGTGTTGTGCTTGAACTCACCAAAGGTGAAAACAAGCTCGGCAAACGCACTGTCAAAAAGAGCAAAGCCAACCCCAACGGCGGATTGATTGAACGTTCCGTTTCTGTCGCGGTCAGCAACGTTGCTCTCACCGAAGAGTGCAAACAGGCGAAACTTGAAGCCAAGAATGCCCGCCGCGCCGCGAAAGCCGCCGCCAAAGGCAAGACGGAGTAACAGACCATGCCTGATATGAAGAAAAAATATGTTGAGGAAGTCCGTTCCGCTCTCGCAGAGAAACTCGGCATCAAAAATGCGATGCAGATTCCGAAGCTTGAGAAGATCGTTATTTCCACCGGTATCGGCAGCGACAAAGAACGTGATGCCTTCACTGAAGCGCAGAACCACCTTGGCGCTATGACCGGTCAGAAGCCCCTCGTCTGCAAAGCCCGCAAGAACGTGTCCAACTTCAAACTCCGCGTCGGCATGCCGGTCGGTGTTATGGTCACTCTGCGCGGACAGCGCATGTATGAGTTCCTGGACCGCTTTGTTCACAACGCCATGCCGCGCGTCCGTGACTTCCGCGGTATTCCGAAAACCGGTTTCGACGGTGTCGGTAACTACAATATGGGTGTCAGCGATGTGTCGGTCTTCACTGAAGTCGACGCTGACAAACTGAAATACCCGCTCGGTGTCAATATCGCTTTTGTCACCACCGCCACCACCGACGAAGCTGCCCGTGAGTTGTTGAAAATGATGGAAGTTCCTTTCGAGGACTAATAAAGGGGTAGAAAGAAAAATGGCAAAACTCAGTTTGATAGTCAAGGCTTCCCGCCCCAACAAGTTCCCCGTCCGGAACTACACCCGTTGCAAGGCGTGCGGCCGTCCGCGTGCCTACATCGGCAAATTCCAACTCTGCCGTATCTGCTTCCGTGAACTGGCCAGCAAAGGTCAGATCCCGGGCGTGACCAAGGCCAGCTGGTAATAACAAGGTAATAAAGGAGATTAAATCACTATGAGTATGCAAGATCCTATTGCCGATATGCTGACCCGCATCCGCAATGCCGGTACCGCTGAACTTGAAACCGTCAGCATTCCGCTTTCCCGTGAAAAGGAAGCCATTGCCAACGTGCTCAAGGACGAAGGTTATGTCGGTAAAGTTTCCGTCGAAGGCGAAGGCGTCAAACGTCAGATCGTCATCGAACTCAAATACGTTGATGGCAAGCCGGTCATCGAAGGTATCGAACGTGTCAGCAAATGCTCCTGCCGCGTTCACTGCGGAAGCCGGGAGATCCCCCGCGTCCGTAACGGCCTCGGTATCGTTGTGTTGTCCACGCCGAAGGGGATTATGAGCGGTCGCAAGGCGGTCAAAGAGAACGTCGGCGGCGAAATCCTCTGCCGTGTCTGGTAATCAAAATTTGTGGGAAGTGTAAATTATGTCCCGTATTGGTAAAAAACCTGTTGATATTCCCGCTGGCGTCAAAGTGGCGCTCAATGACGGTGTGATCACGGTCGAAGGCAAGAGCAAACTTGCCATGACCCTGCCTCCTCATGTCGCGGTCGAAGTCAAGGAAAATCAGCTGCTGGTCACTCAGGCCGACGACACCCGCAATGCCGGTGCCATGCACGGTCTTGCCCGCAGTCTGATCAATAACATGGTCATCGGCGTCACCACCGGTTTCCGCAAGGAACTGGCGATCGTCGGTATCGGTTACAAAGCTGCGCTCTCCGGCAAAAAGCTTACGCTTTCTCTGGGGTATTCGCACACGATTGAATTTCCGGTTCCCGAAGGTATCACTCTTACCGTCACTCCGGAAAACAAGATCATCGTCGAAGGCGCTGATAAGCAGTTGGTCGGTGAAACCGCTGCCGAAATCCGCCGCTTCCGTCCGCCCGAACCCTACAAAGGTAAAGGTATCCGGTATGTCGATGAGCGCATCGTGCTTAAAGAAGGAAAGTCCGTTGGTTGATCCGGCGGCATAGGAGACTTTTAAAATGTCTGTTTTCGATAAAAAAGCGCAGCGTAAAGGCCGCCACGCCCGGATCCGTAAAAAGATCTCCGGTACGGCGGAGTGTCCGCGGTTCTGCGTCAGCATTACCGCCAACAATATTTACTGCCAGTTCATCGATGATGTCAGCGGCCGCACCATGGCTTCTGCCTCAACTTTGTCCGCCGGTTTCAAAGCTGAAAACGCCAAGCCGAACATGGCCGGTGCCGCGCTGCTGGGTAAACTTGCAGCCGAAGCCGCCAAGGCAGCGAACATTTCCGCAGTGGTCTTTGACCGTTCCGGATTCAAGTTCCACGGCCGGGTGAAAGCGATTGCGGATGCGGCTCGTGAACAGGGCCTCAAGTTCTAAGGAGCGAACAATGGGAAAACGTGATAATATCGTAGAACCCGCCGTTGTCAGCGAATTCGACGAAAGCGTCATTGCGATCAACCGCAGTGCCAAGGTCGTCAAAGGCGGTAAAAACTTCAGCTTCGGCGCACTGGTCGTTGTCGGCGACCGGGCCGGTCGGGTCGGTTACGGCTACGGCAAGGCCAACGAAGTCAGCGATGCCATCCGCAAAGGTGGCGAAGCTGCCCGTCGCAATCTGGTGCGTATCCCGATGAATGGCGGCACTCTGCCCCACGAAATCGAAGTTAAATTCGGCGGTGCCCGCGTGCTGCTCCGTCCGGCTTCCAGTGGTACCGGTTTGATCGCCGGTGGTGCGGTTCGCGCCATCCTGGAACTCGGCGGTGTTGAAGACGTGCTGGCGAAATCCCTCGGAGCTTCCAATGCTGCCAACGTTGCCAAAGCGACGTTCAAAGCGATTGCTTCTCTGCGTACCCGCGATCAGGTCTATGCCCGTCGTGGAATCGCTGTGAGCAAAGAAGCTGATAACAACTGAGATCATTCAAGGATTATTATATTATGAAATTGCATGATATTGCCCCCACTCCGGGATCCAAGCATCGCCGCAAACGCGTTGGCCGCGGTGACAGTTCCGGTCTCGGCAAGACTGCCGGACGCGGTGAAAAGGGACAGAAGTCCCGTACCGGTGCGGTGATCCGTCCCTTCTTTGAAGGTGGTCAGATTCCGCTTTTCCGCCGTCTGCCCAAACGCGGTTTCAAGAATGCCGACCGTATCATCTACGCATTGGTCAACCTTGACAAACTCAATGATAACTTTGAAGCCGGTGATGTCGTTGACTTCGACGCGCTCCGTGCCAAAAAGCTGCTTGCCAAGAGCGACACCATCATCAAGGTCCTTGCCAACGGCGAGATCACCAAAGCTTTGACCGTCAAAGCTGCCAAATTTTCTGCGGCTGCTGTCGAGAAGATTCAGGCCGCCGGCGGTAAGATCGAAATCGTTGAATAAGGAATGAACTGATATGTGGCGTGCGTTACTGAATGCCTGGAATGTCAAAGAGCTGCGCAACCGTTTGTTGTTCACCGCTTTGATTATCGTGCTGGTTCGTTTTGCCAGCAGTATTCCGTGCCCCGGAGTTAATCCGACGGCACTGGAGAACTTCATTAGTAGCGTCACAGCCGGCAGCAGAAGCAGCGGTGGTGTTATGGCGATGATCGACCTCTTTTCGGGAGGTGCGATGACGCACTTCGCGTTGGGAGCGCTCGGCATCATGCCGTACATTACCGCTTCGATCATCCTTCAGTTGCTGATGCCGGTCATCCCCGCGCTGGAAAAACTCCAGCGCGAAGGTGAAGCCGGACACGGCAAGGTCGCACAACTCACCCGGTATCTCACGCTGGGTGTTTGTGCTGTTCAGGGCTGTATGGTCTCTCTGGCGATGATCAACCCCGCCAAACTCGGGCTTCCTGCTCCGACGACGCCGCTTTTTGTCGGCAATCAATTTGCTTTCATTATTGTCAACATACTGGTGCTCACCTGTACCACCATGGTTTTCACCTGGTTGGGTGAACAGGTTACTGAGCGCGGTATCGGCAATGGTGTTTCTCTGATCATTACCATCGGTATCGTTTCCCGGATGCCGCACAGCGTTATTGAACTGTTCGATATGGCGATGAAAGGAGCCACTCCTGATGGCAGTCCTTTCCGTCCGGTGCAGTTCCTGCTGCTGATGGCGGTATTCTGCGTGGTGACTGCGGCGACGATCATGCTGTCGCAGGGCTACCGCCGGATTCCGATCCAGATGGTGAGAAAGAGTGTCGGCCGTCAGATGATGGGCGGATCGACTTATATGCCGCTTAAAGTAAACTTTGCCAATGTTATGCCGATCATCTTCGCCGGTGCGATTTTGATGATTCCGCAGACGGTTTTCCCGGCGATGGCTAATCGTCCGGATGCCGCGCGTATCTGGCAGACGCTGGCGATATCTTTCAACCAGGATGGCATGGGATATATCGTCACCTATGGTGTGTTGATTCTTCTTTTCAGCTTTTTCTGGGTTGCCACACAGTTCAATCCGCTGCAAATCGCGGATAATCTGAAAAAAGAAAGTGCCTACATCCCCGGAATCAGTCCCGGACAACCGACCGCTGATTATCTTGATGCGGCGATGACCCGTGTTACTGCCGGTGGAGCTGTATTTTTGCTGGTATTGGCGCTTTTCCCGATGTTTTTGTACAACAACTTCGGTATTCCTTTCATGGTCGCGCAGTTCTTCGGCGGCACCAGTTTGCTGATTATGGTCGGCGTGGTGCTGGATACGATGAGTCAGTTGGAAAGCCACCTGACCATGCGTCACTATGACGGTTTCCTCAAGAGCGGCCGTTTGCGCAGTCGTTCCGGAAATTGATCGTTATGAGTACAGTGGTTGCCATCGACGGTCCCGCCGGGGCCGGCAAAAGCACCGTAGCAAGACTGCTGGCGGATCGCATGGGTTATGCCTATGTGAACACCGGCAGTCTTTATCGCGCTCTTGCTTTGAGCGCCAAGCGTGCCGGGATCGATCCCGGCGCACTTACTTCTGAATTTCTTTCCGGATTGAAACTCGAATTCCGGGGAGCTGACCTCTATTGCAACGGCGAATTACTTGGAGCCGAATTACGTGCTCCGGATATTGCACAGGGAGCCAGTATGGTTTCCCGTCAGAAGATCGTCCGGGATTATTTGCTTCCGGTTCAGCGGGATGCTGCCAGAACGCAATGGATCGTGATGGAGGGCCGGGATATCGGTACGGTGATTTTCCCGGATGCGAAATGCAAATTTTTTGTTACTGCCACTCCTGAAGAACGCGCCCGCCGCCGGATGGCGCAGAGTGGTGAAATTGCTGCCGGAGCCGATTTTGAAGCAATTCTGGCAGAGATCAAAGAGCGTGATGAGCGCGATTCCACCCGGAAGATCGCCCCGCTCAAGCCGGCAGACGATGCACTCATTGTCGATACTACCGGGCTTTCCATCGAAGAAGTGGTAGAAAAACTTGCCAAATTCTGCCGTCAGGCACAGTAAGTTTATTTTTCCAAGTCGGAAATTTTACGTTGCTCAAAATCCCGCAGGCAACTTTCAAACATCTGCCGGATCTCCGGGACTTCGTTTTCGGCGCAGGATGCCGATATCGCAAGAATTGTGAATATGATCGTCGGCATTATCAGCAGAGGGATCAGCGCATGCAGCCATGCTCCAGCGCATGACATCAGAATACCGATTCCGGCTGAAAAGCATAACATTATCCAAATCAGCAAACTTTGATTGGATGGGGCTATAGTGATATGCAGGATGGTATCCGGGGACGACGGTGATTTTTCGCATTTGATGGACAATTCACCACGCAAAGAATTCCTGGTTCTGAGAATCGGGTACAATTTCAGCGGATCGCGCGTTCTGACAAAGTTTTTTTTGCCCACTCCAAAGCCGATTTCCAGTCCGGCAAGAATGTTGTACCAGGAAGCAAATTCTCTGGAAAAGATCTCTTTCAGTTCTTCTTCAGTAAGCGTTGTTCTGATGCTGTATTTTTCGTAAGGTTCAAAAAATTTATTGATGAATTTCATTTTGCTTTTTTCCGGCGGCGATACAATAAATACAAAATCAGTACCAGTGGAGGCAGGGCGTATTGTGGGATCAAGATATAATCGAAGATAAAATTAAGCGGTGAATCCACCTTTGCGGCGGGTTTGCGGCCTCGTTTTGCGCCTTTGGCAATCAGATATCTGACCAGTTCAGTATGACCTCCGGATTCAGCCATATCCAGTGGTGTTTTACCGCGATCATCCATGATATTGATATCGGCACCTTTGCTGAACATCAATTCAAAGATATCGGTTCGGGTGTTCCATTTTGCCATATAATGCAAAGAAGATACTCCGGCGTGGTTTTGCCGGTTGACATTAATTTTCGGGTGATCAGTGAAAAGTTTCCAGATTCCGTAAGGGGCTCTCACTTGCGGCAGATAGATCAGACAGAAATCATCCTCGTTATCGCCCATATTCGGGTCAGCCCCGGCAGCAAAAAGTACTTCAATCACGCTGCTGTATTTCTTTGTTGCAGCAATATGCAATGCCGTGTGTCCGTTGCGGTCTTTCAATTCAACAGGAACTCCCAGATCGAGCAGAGTTTTGACCATTTCAACATTGCCGTGACGGGCGGCGACATGGATCGGAGTGTGTCCGGTTTTGGGACTGGGAAGAGTCAATTTGGCTCCGGAAGCGTGAAGTTTTTTCAAGCCTTCAAGATTTTCTCCTTCGGAAGCAATATTGTAAACGCTTTCGCCGGGGAAGTTTTCGTTGGCACTGATGTTGTAACCGAGTTTGACCATTTCGGCAGCGACATCGGAACGGTTGTATCGACCGGCAACCACATAGGCACTCTTGTATTTGCCGTTTTCGCTCAGAAATTCTTCCGGAGAACAGTTCAATCTCCACCGTCCGTACAAGTCAATGAGATAATCCTTTTCCTGCGCTGTCAGGTCATCTTTCTGAATAACATTTGCCAATACAGATAATGCCTGTGCATCATCTGCGCCGGAAACAAAAAGTCTTTCCGCCTGCTGCAAGATTTTTCCGTGCGGGCCTGTAAATACAGCAAGCCGCAGCGGCAAATTATCAAAAACCGCAGTGCCGACCGGAGCTGATGACGGGTTGAATCCCCAGTGCCACCAGTTTTTCATGCTGTTGATTCCGCCACGGTTATTGACGGTTTCCAATGCCTTGTCATATTCCAGCAAGGCAAGATAGCGGCATACCTTGTAGCCAAGGAAAGTTCTGCGTGCGGCAGCATCGGTGAGGCTTTCGGAATATTCTTTGAAAACTCTTTCGCTGCGGTCGAAAACATCGGAATCCATATAAACACGCTGCCAGCAGTAATTCCCGTGATATTTGGCTATATCTGCCAATGCCTGATAGCCGCAATATTGCACTTTAGCGTCGCGGCGGGGACAATCCAGTGCTTCAATCGCCAGCATCTTGATTAAATCAAGGGAACCGCCCCAACGGGGGAGCAATCCCCAAATCAAATTGTTCCACCCGGCTTCATTGGTTGAATCATACCAGACAAGTTCCTTAAAAACTTTGATCATTTCTTTTTGAGAGCCGTTGCCCATCTCAACAGTGATCAATCGAATATGTGGACTTATCCGGTCGGGGAACAATTCAACGGCTTTATAAAAATGTTTGCGGGCCTTTTCAAGATTTTTACCGAAGCCGCTCCATCCATCTTGAGAAACGGTGTCGCCCCAGCCGCCACCCCGGCTTTCCCATGCCCAGGCAATGGCGGCTCTGCCTTGGATCATCTCCCAGAACCACGGGTCGATTTTATCGGCATGAGGTTTTAATTTCTGCTCAAGGCGTCCCCAATAGCGGCTGCCGCAATGACTGCTTAAAGATAAACTGCTGTAAAGCCAGGTATAAATCTGGCTGTTGATGTATTTTCCGGAAAGGACGGTGTTTTCAATATTTTCCACCATCATTTGCTCATAGCGCTTATATTCCGCTTGAGTTCTTTTATAACATCCGCGTTCCAGTTTGATCAATTCATAACGCAGTAAATCTCCGGACGGTAATTCGTTAATGAGTTGCCGCAAGGCATTTCTGGCTTCAGAATTTTTCCCTGCATAAAATAGTTTTACAATTCTTGCTGCTTCGCCCCAGTTGTCGGGAGAGACTCTTGGAGCCGGTTTGGCTATATTCAAATTTTTACTGCCGAAATAATACCATTTTATAAACAACTGAATATCTTCCGGATTGTTTTTCGGGTAGAATTGAATCAGTTCCCGAATATAGGTATTTACGCGTTCATTTGTCGATTCACGCACGGTTTTGCGGTTTTCCCAATTCTGAAACATCCCCTTAAAAGGATTGTAGACTTCCGGCTTGCGCAGCAGATAGGCGGGAATTTGCGGTTCTGCCTGCCGTACAACAGGAGCAGTTTTAAGTGCAAAAAGAGTCGCAGAACAGGAGACTAAACAGAAAACCGAAAGGATGCGCAATCTCATAATATAACCTCCTCAAGTTATCCGGAATTTGTTATTTTTTGACCGCCGGGAAGGTCAGGACTCCATTGGAAATCACCGCTTCGCGGGAGAAATCAATCGCAAGATTTTTGGTGTGGTGGCCAAAGGGGAATCCATAGTAGACCGGAACTTTGAATTTGGGAGCAAATTCTTTCAGCACCGGCAGCAGCACTTCCATTTTATCGCCGCGGGTGAGGTGGCAGAAAACGATTCCGGCGGCACCGTCAAAAAACTTTGAATTGCAAAGTTCAGTAAGTTCATTGCGGAATTTGTCGGCTTTGCAGAAAACGCTTTCAATAAAGATGATCCGTCCTTTGGTGTTGACATTGTAATCGGTCTTGGCAACCTTGTTGAAGCGGCTCAAAAGACCGGCAAGGGCTTTGCCGGAGCAATTCCCGGGAACGAGGGCTTCAAGTTTGAAGGGGCCGACCTCTTCGCCATGGTACATTTTTTTCATGAGCGGGATCATACCGGGATCAAGCGATGACATGGAACTGACATTGGGACCTGCGACCGGTCTGCCGTAACCTTTGCCGTCCATCGCGCACAAGATTGAAGTTACGGCACTGTATCCCTGCAGATAAAGTTCCGGGCGCTTGGGCAGTTTGCTCCAGTCGACACCGGCGACGACCTCTTCGGTGCCGACACCGCCGCGGCAACAGATGATCATGTCGATTTCTTTATCATTCCAGGCGGCTTCAAAGTCCTGAATACGATACTTTGCCGGCATGGAGGCATAATAACCGACATCCGATTTTTCCCGGGCGCGCAGTGCGTTGGGGTAAATCTTGACTTTGTAACCGGCTTTTTTCAGAAGTTTGGCAGAATTCCTGATGGTTTTAGCAACTGGATAGGAACCGGGAGTGACCATGCCGACCGTTTTCACATGTGCGGGGAAAACGCCGGTATAGTCACGAATTTTTTTCCCGGCGGCAAAAACTTCCGGGTCCGGCACATTGGCGGCCGGGGCGGCAAAAACACCTGAAATCAATCCTAATAACAACTGCATCACCATAAATTTTTTCATTTCAGATTTCCTTTTTGCTGTTGGTTTATAATATTCTTGCCGCAGATAATATAGCATCGCAACACAGAAAATCAAGAAAGTTTACTGCCCCTGTTTGACCGCCGATTCTGCAAAAAAAAATGAAAGGGGATGGAAGCGGTGAAATGAAAGCGTAAAGCAGCTTTGCAAAATTCCGTAAATTTGCGTAAACTGCTTAATCTTATGGCTCTATTTGTGTTGTTGTATGCTGTTGCAGCACCGTGCAAACTGTTGCCAAATATGCACGCGCAATGTGGCGCAAACCACAATCAGTGATAACGGCTGATATATGCTAAAAGAAAAAGTCCAAACATAAAAAAATGAACCGCCCATGTTCCGGCAATTCCGTTGTAAAATTTTATTCTATCTTTCTCTTTTCTGCCGCGCCATATCATAAAACCGTATGGAACAAACATAAATACCACCCAAGCGGCAGCAACGGCAAATATTGAAAATATGCTGTCGGCTTGTCCGGAATGAATTTTTCCCAACTGCTGAAGTGCGGTTCCGGTAAATATGATAAAACCAACCGGGGCAACTGCCAGCAGCAGCAAGTTTCTGAAAAATCCAGAAGACTTTTTCCGGATTGTCCCCAGAATAAGGGTCAAAATAGAAAATCCCGGAGTGAAAAACAAAATCACCGGCAGCATTAAATAAGCACAGACAGTATTCAAACTTTCTTCTCCAAACAACTTGTCGGCAAGGAAAGTTCCGTCTATCACACATTCATAATAAAGTATTCGTGATAATGCTCCGCAAAAAAGCAGTACCGTGATCATGCCGGAAATCATCTCCCGATAATTCAACGGATTTTCTTTTTTATACTTGAATAACGGAAGAATGAACGGTATGATACCGAGTGTCCCCCATATGGTGTATATCGTCAGTCCGGCAAGCGAATGACTGAAATTGAAGTGTGAAAAAATAACAGTTCCGACGCCCAAGTGCAAAAACGAAATTGCCAATTTTGACAGGAATTTTACAACTCCCGGGCATTTATCGTACTTCGCCGCCCAAGCGATGCCGAAGATTGCTGAAAACAGACAGATAGATTGCGCAAATACGGCAAACGATATCCGGTCAAAAAAAGTTGCCAAACAGAACATTTTATCTCCACGATTTATATACCGGAAATATCAAAAATGCTCATTTCCGATTGTTACATTACAGGCACCAAGCATATCCTCCGTGAAAAATTTCCCATTGATTTCCAAACGTACCGCAGAGTTAGACGGATCAAGGGGAAAAATATAAACACGGTTCTTTCCGAATGTATCATATTCACTCTTTGCCACTGGGGCACTCATGTAATCCCACCAAGGAATTCGTAAAACATCCCAATGATTCAAATCATCTAATATGAAAAGATATTTGCCGATTCTGAACCAGGCATCACCACCCTTATCAATGGCAGTTCCAATTACTTGCTTCTTGTTAACAAAGAAAAAGTCTTCATAATCTCCAAAATTATATGGACCGAGCAGCAGGAAGGGCTTATCGGCAGCTTTATAAACCGGTAAAACTGTCTTTCTGCCATCCTGATACAAAACCGCTTCTCCATTGCACACATAACAACTGCCAAAGCAAAGACTGAAGAATACATCGCCGAATGGCTTGACGGCAAATGCCGCCCCAAACAACAATATTGCTGTCAAAAAGATAATAGTCGTTGTCAGGACAAAAATTTTTATTGCTTTTTTCATAGCGTAATATAATACTCTTATGCCGAAAATTCAATAAACAAACGGCATTAAAGGTGCGGAAATTATTTTTTCTTCCTCTATGATCACATTTTCCTGTTCGTACTGGACAAAAACATAAATGCGGGTTAATCCGGTGGATTGCAGATATTTTCTGAAAACAGTATCTTGTGAGGTTAAATCAATACACCCCGCAGATTGCGCATCACTTCCGCCGTGAATTGTAAATGACAGAGGCTTTCTGCCGCGCATATCGGTATTTTTATCGGGAAGTAATCGCCAATGATAATTTCCCCATGCATTGACTCCCAATCCATGTTTTTTTAAATTACCATTCAACAAAGAACCACTTTCTTGGCATTCAATAGAATAAAGCCCTTGAGGTAATCCTCCTTTATTTTCTTCTCCTTGCCGTTTTATCGAATAGTCGAATGTTTTGAATGTAGTTTGTCTGACGGTACCCAATGTTGATGCTTTATTAAATTCTGTTTTTTTTGAAACTGGCACTCCAGACACGGCTTTCAATACAAGTTTTCCATCACTGGAAACCAGTTTACTGCCGTTGAAGAGCAAAAATACCGGTTGATCCTTTATTTTCGAATTTGCGCTCCTTGCATTCATAATTTGGATGGCAATTTCTATTGCATCATTTTTAGCGACATCACTGTTCTGGACAATATTTTCGACAATTTGCCTGTGTCCTATTAACATCGCAGTATTTTTGTTTGAGGTGTCAATCGGTTCATATTTACATCGACAGTTAGGGTGAATCGGCAACTCCGGTTTGTTGGGGTCATCAAGACGGAAAATTTCGCCATGATGCTTGAGACACTCCTTACAACTGTTCGGACCTTTGTCTGAAATAAACTTTACAAGTTTTATTTCTGTTTTTCCATTGAGCATTTGCATAACTTGATCAACACCCATTTTTCTTTTTCCTTTCTGCAATGATTAGCTGAATAACAGGCTTCTATGTATTGCCAATATTGTCAACATAAAATCATTGCATTGTGATGATTGGGAAAACTGTCGCCTTATGTGTGCGCACGACATTAAAACATCGCACCGTTTCAGGAAAGTTGCAGCCACCCGTATGACCCGTATGTAATTGGGGTATGGAAAAAACGTTACTGGCAAAATTTCGTAATTTTCGCTTAATCGTACCAATAGAAGCGTGTTGTTGCAGGATTTTGCACAACGTGGAGGTCAAAATGCGTTCCGTAAAATTCCGTAATCGGGTGTCAAAAACGGGGCATTTTGGTGCAGTTTTGAGCGGGAAACGAGGACAAGAAAAAAGCCCCGTAACTTGTTTGTTACGAGGCTGCTAAAGGGCAAAAAAATGGTGGGCGTAGTAGAACTCGAATCTACGACCTCCACGATGTCAACGTGGCGCTCTAACCAACTGAGCTATACGCCCTCTTGCGATGTTATATAATATAACACAGATTAGACTTTTTGCAAATGAATTTTGCAAAAAATATTGAAAATATCGGTAAAAAAGAGATTTTTTCAGGTGGCAGAGAGCAGTCGGGATTTTTGGAAGGCAAAAAATTCCGGGAAAGATCAAAAAGCATGGAAGGAATTTATTTGCAAAACGGGGATCGACCAGGCGGACGTCAGTCCGCCGCAGAGCCGGAGCGTTAGCGACGGCAACCCGCAACGCAGAGAGAATCCCCATTTTTTTGCATTGCAAAAAAATAGCAGCAAAAAGCAAAACTCCTGACATGCAAATTTATTTGCAAAACGGGGATCGACCAGGCGGACGTCAGTCCGCCGCAGAGCCGGAGCGTTAGCGACGGCAACCCGCAACGCAGAGAGAATCCCCATTTTTTTGCATTGCAAAAAAATAGCAGCAAAAAGCAAAACTCCTGACATGCAAATTTATTTGC
>SUVV01000002.1:133522-182081 GCA_015061805.1 Lentisphaerota bacterium
ACGTCAGTCCGCCGCAGAGCCGGAGCGTTAGCGACGGCAACCCGCAACGCAGAGAGAATCCCCATTTTTTTGCATTGCAAAAAAATAGCAGCAAAAAGCAAAACTCCTGACATGCAAATTTATTTGCTAATGTCAGGAGTTGCTTTTTGCGGGGATTCTCTCGAAAATAAAAAATGGTATCCGGGACGGGGATCGAACCCGTACTCCCGAAGGAAGCAGATTTTAAGTCTGCTGCGTCTGCCTATTCCGCCACCCGGACACCTGGAACAACCAATATGTTGTCATGTGTTTAATATAATACCGAAAGTGTTATCTTGCAAGGGGGAGAATGATTCAAATTTCCGGCCAATCATCCAGGGCTTGAGAAAACGGTTTGGAACCGAAAAATCCCCGGTATGCCGAAAGCGGTGACGGGTGGACTCCGGAGATCACCCGGTGTTTGTTTTGATTGATGAGTTTGGCTTTTTTCATGGCGAAACTTCCCCAGAGGATGAAACTTATCCCGGAAGTCTTTTCGCTGATGGCGGAGATGACGGCATCGGTGAAGTTTTCCCATCCGAAAGAGCGGTGACTGCCGGGGGCGTGGGCATCGACGGTCAGGACGCTGTTCAGTAGGAGGATCCCTGATCTTGCCCAGTTTTCCAGCGAGGTGGAAGCGGGAATATCTCGGCCGAGATCGTCGGCGTATTCCTTGAAAATATTCCGCAGAGAAGGCGGTGCTGCGACGCCGTCGGGGACGGAGAAAGCAAGTCCGTGCGCCTGATTTTCATCATGATATGGGTCCTGTCCGATGATCACCGCCCGGAGCGCTTGGGGCGGGGTAAGTTCAAAGGCGCGGAAAACCAACCCGGCCGGGGGATAGACGCAGTTTTCCTGCCGTCTGGCATCCACCTTTGCCAGTAATTCCGGAATCATCTCCAATGCCGGAGTTCCGGCGAGGAAAGTTTGCCATGTTTCCGGCAGAGAATCCTGTTTCATCATGCTTTCCCGGTACTGCCGAAACCGCCGCTGCCCCGTCCGGATTCGCTCAAAGTGTCAGTTTTGGCCAGAGTTACCCTGGGCAGTTGATTGATGACCATCTGGGCAATGCGGTCGCCCCGGCGGATTGGGAATTCGGAAGTTCCGCCGTTGTACATGATGACCCCGACTTCGCCGCGGTAACCGGCGTCGATAGTTCCGGGCGAATTGGTGAGCATGAGATCGTGTTTGAGAGCAAGACCGCTCCGGGGGCGGATCTGTGCTTCGTAATCCGGCGGCAGTTCAATGGCGAATCCCGCCGGAACCAGCGTACTTTTGCGAACCGGCAGAACCATATCCACCCGGCTGCGCAGATCAAATGCGGCATCGTCATCGTGAGCTTTGACCGGCATCAGATCGTCGCAGTTTTCCAACATGGCAATTTTGATTTCAGTCATTATTTTACCTCCTTGAGTGCAGATTTCCGCCGTTTATCACCGGCAAAGACTGTGATGTGGAAAATTGTTGCAAGGGTAATGGCACCCGCCGCCATGGCAAATGGAGTCCAGGAAATGCCGGATTTTTCAGCCAGCAATCCGCCGAGCATGGGGCCTGCGATACTGGCGATGGAAACCGATATTTCGTTGATTGCGGCATTGTGTCCGGCTTTTTCCCGGTTTGCCAGCGCGTAAAAGACAAAGATGAAATAGCCGCATCCGGAATATATTCCGTAGAAGAACGCCGCCAGCAGAAATCCCGGCAGTTCCCGGACAAAACAGAATGAAAGCATAGCGGCAATACCGGTCAGCGCAATCAATACCACCGGGAGAAGTTTATACATCCAGATCCGGCTTTTGACCAGCGCCAATGCGGTAAGTCCCTGTACCAGACTGACCGTCATCAATGCCAGTGCCATTGTTTCTTTGAGGTTGTCAACTCCGATAGCAGCGCCGTGGGGCTGCAGCATACTGCGGAGCTGAGTGACAGAAAAACTGACGATTCCGCCGACGATCCAGCCGACCCAGGCGTAATCCGGGAATTTACTGACAATGAGATCGGCGGCACTGGGTTCGTCATCGGTGCTGACCGCGGCAATGGCAGGGTTTTTCTTCAAATTACAGTCGATCAGGGCTACACCGCCTGCGACGATGACTCCGACGGCAAAGCACATTGAAAAAGCAATCGTTGCATTCAGCAAGCCGAAAGTAACTGCTCCGGCGGCAAACCCGAGGCTCCACGCACAGGTGTATTTACCGGTGGCCATAGCGATACCGGATTCGCTGTTCTGTTCCAGTTCGCGGCACCAGACCTGAAATGAACTGCAGTAAAATCCGAAGCCGATCCCGAGTAATCCTGTCCAGATCAGCAGTAAGATCAGATGATCAAGGAAGATGAATCCCAGAGATGATGCAGCAAAGATCATACCGCCGTAAACGATGAGTCTTGCGGCATTTCTGGAAGTGACCAGTTTCCCGATGATGAGATTGGCGATACAGTAGTTTATTGCCCACATCGGAACCACCAATGCTGACAGCAGCCGGGAGGCACCGGAATCGACAAAGCGCTGGGTGACATAGAAAAAAACTCCGGAAACGACAAAATTGATCATTGCCGGAAAGAGATAAATCAGGAGCTTCATGCAGCAGTATTCCCCGGAATAAAACAGATGGCACAAATTACATGTGCCATCTGCGGTGTGTTGAAATTACGATCAGCGGTTTTTCTTCCACGCTTCGATGGTGTAGGCGAGGGCATCGGCGAAACTGTGCGAAGGCACGAAGCCGGTGGCTTTGAGTTTATCAACCGCCGCCATGGAGTGTTTGACATCTCCGGCACGTTCCGGCAGGTGGATGATCTTGGAGTTGGAATTGGTCAGCCGGATGATCTCACTTGCCAGATCGTTGATGGTGATCCTGCCGCCATAGGCAATGTTATGGACACCGGTAAATTCGCTCCGGGCAAAGAAAGCGTTGGCGGCGACGACATCTTTGACAAAGACGAAGTCGCGGGTCTGTTCGCCGTCACCGAAGATGGTGAGATCTTCGTTGTTCAGCGCCTTTTCGATGAAAATCGGAACTGCGGCGGCGTAAGCGCTCTTGGGATCCTGACGGGGACCGAAGACGTTGAAGTAACGCAAACAGGCGGTCTGAAGTCTGCCTTCTTTGGTGAACATATTGCAGTAGTATTCGCCGTCGAGTTTGGTGATGGCGTAGGGGCTCTTGGGTTCCGGGAACATGGTTTCGACTTTGGGAACCACCGGATTGTCGCCGTAGATGGCGGCGGAGGTGGAGAAGCAAAGTTTTTTCACGCCGTGTTCGGAAGCGGATTCCAGAACGTTGAGCATGCCGAGGTTGTTGATCTGAATACATTCTGCGATCTTGCTCATCGATTCCGGTACGCTGATCATCGCGGCGAGGTGGAAAACGTAATCAACGCCTTCCATTGCTTTGTCAACCGCGGCGCGGTCGCAGATATCGCCGAGTTGAAAATCAACATCGAAGTTTTCAATATTTTTCCGGTATCCGCTGCGCAGATTGTCCAAAACCCGGACTTCAGCCTTTCCCTGAAAATGTTCAACCAGGTGACTGCCGATGAAACCGGCTCCTCCAGTGATCAGTACGCGCATAATTATTTTTTCTCCTTTTCCGTTATTTTGAATTATGTTTTTAATATATCACAGCAAGTTCAAATATGTTATGTAAAAATTTCTTTTTTTTATGCACAAATCAACAAATCATGCCGGAACAAAGTTGGCAGTCCCCCGGGCAAAATCAATGCTGTCCAAGCGTAAATAGACATAATTTCCTACCTTGTAGCCGGTTCGGGAATTTTCTTCATCAAGGCGGCGGGAACGGTGCAGGAAATTGCCGCGCATGCGCTCCTTGCGGACGAACCCGTAAATACCGAGTTCAGCGATGTCGACCTGGAATCCGGCATTGAGGACGCGGATGATGATACCTTCGTAAATCCGGGAAGCATCCCGGGATAATTCCTCTTCGAGATAGCGGAGTTTCATCCGGTCGCTCGCAGCGAATCCGGCATTGTCGATGACCTCTTCCTGTTCACTGCACCAGAGCGCGGCTTTTTCGATGGTGCGGCCGTTGCGGGTGCGGATATTGCAGTCGTGGTTCCACAATTGCTGATGCACGATCAAATCGGTACAGCGCCGGATCGGACTGGTGAAGTGGCAGTAGCGGCTTTTGCCCAGAGCGAAATGGATATCCGGCTTAACTTGATAGAGAGCGCGAGGCATGGTACGCAGCAGGAGCGAGAGAATAACATTTTTTCTGGGATCATCGGGCAATGCGGCGATGAAGTTGCGGCACACTTCGCGGTTGCTGATATCGCCGACGGGAAGATTGAAATCATCGCGCATGGAAAGGGCGAATTCTTCTGTTTTTTCGGCTTCGGGAATAGCATGAGTGCGGTAAATTCCGGCGATGGATTTCTCCTGAAGTTCAATGCCGACGAACTGATTGGCGGCGAGCATGCACTCCTCGACCATGTTTTCCGCTTCCCGCGAAAACTTGACTTTCAGTCCTTCGATCGAGTTGTTTTTTTCATCGCAGATCACCCGGATCTCCGGAAGCGGCAGATCGATGAATTTTTCCACATTTTCCCGGAAGCGGCGCATTGTCTGAGTAAGTTTCAGCAGTTCGGCAACTTTGGAACGCAGCTTTTTATCCCAGTTTTCCGGGGCTTTGCCGGTGTCGTGAAACTCTTGGACCGTATCGTAATCCAAACGGTGATCGACTGCGATCAAGGTGTGTTTGCGGATGCCGGATACCACCTCTCCGGTAACGGTATTGACTGTCAGAAATACCGAGTGAGCCAGTGATTTCTGATTGGCTTGCAAACTGATCTTTGCCGTAAGCCCAGCCGGAAGCATCGGCAGAGTTCTGCCGGGCAGATAACAGCTGAATGCCCGTTTCAGCGCCCATTCATCGATCTTGCTCCGGGGCGGAACATAAGCGGCAACATCGGAAATGTGGACACCCAGCGTGACACAATCGGGAACCGGCGACGGTTCAACCGACAACGCATCATCAAAGTCTTTGGCATCGGTCGGGTCAATGGTCAGGGTGTAAAGGTCACAGCAATCGGTACGGGGGATTTCCCGGGGGTCGGCAGCAAGGGCGATCTCCTCTTCTTTTTCGGTGTAGCGCGGCGGCAGATCGAATTCGGCGATAACCGCATCCAGATCGGCGGCGATCACTCCGGCTCTGCCGATGACCTCCAGAATGTGTCCGCTGCGACGGCAGCCGTCATCATCGAATTTGACCCGCACCCAGTCGCCGCGTCTGGCGCCGTGGCGGGCGCCGTAAAGTTGAATATCTTCCGGGAGTTTGGGGTCGAGAGGACGGAGGAGGGAACCGGCGAGCAATTCGCCGACCAGTTCATTGCGTTCCCGTTGAACGACAGCGGTGATCTTCCCGGCAGGACCGCGCTCCTCACCGGAATCCCAACTGCGGCGCGGCGGCAGCAATGCCACCTCCACGCGGTCGCTGTCGATGGCGCGGTTGACATATTTCGCCGGGATGAAAATATCTTCTGACATATCCGGGTGCAGTTCCGGATCAGGGGTGACGAAGCCGAAACCGGAAGCGGTCATGCGGAGGATTCCGGTGATAGTGCTTTGATTTTGGCGGCGGCGGTGACGTTCAACGACTCTTTCGGCTAATCGGCGCAGACGTTTTTTCCGGCTTTTTTTCATAACTTTCCTCCTTTGGACGGTATCGGAAGCAGAGAAGATTCCCGCAGCATGGCGGAATATTCCGGCGACATGACAAGTTTGATGAATTTATCTGCCGCAGGAATTGTTTTTTTCAGTGTTATGAATTCATAGCGCAGATTGAGCGGGTACTTTCTCCTGATGATCGTTTCCGGGGCCGGAGCGATCCCTTCGATGGCGATCGCTTTCAAATCGGCGGGCAGTTCTTCTGACCACGGCGCACAGAGCAACGCGGATGACGAACAAAATAGCCACGCTCTCCGGATATCTTTCACCCGGAAAACTCCTGCGCTGCGGAGCTTTCCACCAAGAAACCGGGCTTCGACGAAGCCGCCGTGGTGAAAATCCAATCCGATACGGTGAATGTCATTGAATTCTCCGTTGTATGGACGCCACACCGGACGGTCACCCGCCCAAATCTCTTTGAGCTGGCGGATGGAGAGTGACTGCAGCGGATTGCCGCGTCCGGTATAGCAAATCAGTGCTTCGGCGGCAAAGGGGATGCGGGATAAATTTTTGAGATTTGCCGGGATGTCCCTACTTTCCATGATGATAAGTTCCAGTTCGCCGGCGGCAAGTTTTTTCAGAGCCTGTTGCGGAGTGAGCCGTGAGATCGAAAATTCGGCATTTTCTTTACCGGCATCTTTGGCAAGTTTGAGCAATGCCTGACGGAGCGGAGTGAGCGCGCTGCCGCCGGAGCCATCGCCAATACGAAAATCACTTCCTTTTGCCGGCAGAACTGCAACACTGAGCGCTGCCAGCAAAGAATATACGGTGAACCGGACGATTTTTCTCATGAGTACCGGGCGGAAAGCAGTTCAAGCACCCGGCGGTTTTCCTCCGGAGTACCGATGGTTATGCGGATGTAACGGCCGGTGACGGCACCCTTGAAGTAGCGCACCAGCACCGCGTTTTCCCGCAGGTAGGCAAAACATTTTTCTCCGTCACCGTCCGGGGGGGCGGCGAAGAGGAAGTTGGAATGGGATTCCGGAATGTCAAATCCGAGTTTTTTCAGTGCATCAGCCAGCAGATCGCGGTCACGACGGATCGCGGCGATACATTCTGTCCGGTAACTTTTGTCCAGGTAGTTGGCTTTGCCGACCAGCTGGGCAAGCATATCGACATTGTAGGAATCTTTGAGTTTCATCAATCCGTCGATCAGCACCGCATTGGCGACCGCATAACCCAGGCGGACTCCCGCCATGGAACAACTCTTGGAAAAGGTACGCATTACGATCACATTGTCGAATTCGCCTGCCAAATCCATGCAGTTGTCAGAAGCGAAGTCGGCATATGCTTCATCGATCAGCACAATGCCGTCGAAATCCCGGCAATATTTGCGAACCAATTCTTTGGGACAGAGTGTGCCGGTCGGAGCATTGGGACGGGTGATGATCAGCATATTGGCATCGGCGGCAGTTTCTACGGCATTTGCCGGATAGGCAAAATCGCCTGCTGCCAGGTCGATCCGGATCACCTTTGCGCCCTGCATTGCCGCCAGAACCGGGTAGAGTGAATAACTCGGTTCAAAGACCGCTACCGGATGTTCCGGAGAGGTGAAGGCGCGGAAACACATGGTCAGAAGATCATCTGAACCGTTGCCGATGATGACGTTATTGCGGGAAACATTGCAGTCCGCTGCGAAAATATCCCGCAATTCGTCGGCAAAGGGGTCGGGATAACGGCGCAGTCTGGCAATATCAAATTCCCGGATCGCCTTTTCGACCGCCGGTGACGGCGGATAGGGGTTTTCGTTGGTATTGAGTTTGATCAGATCGGGGATTTTGGGCTGCTCACCTGCGGTGTAACCGGCAAGGGCATCGATCTCCGGACGGAAATATGATTTCATATTGGTTCCTCAAAATATTTGGTAAAATCCCGGAAATTTCCGGGAGGTGTGTTATTTCAAAAGTCGGTTCAGGACGGTACGTTCTTTCAAGAGCAGTGCTTTTACCCGCTGGCGTCTGACCTTGACCTTTTCTCCGGTCAGCGCTTCCGGGATGCCGCGCTGAGAGGGAGATATCTCCGGTGCGGTACTGCCGGGGCGCGGGGCGCCGAACTCTTCATAGTTGGGGGTGTATGCTCCGCTGACAATGCTGAATGCTTCGACCCGGCAGACGGCATCGCCGCCGAATTCCATGGCTTTTTCCATCAGTATCTTCTGGAAGGCATAATGGTCAGTCCGGGCAGGGGCGGTCACGACAAATCTGCCGATAATGGCGTATTTATCGAGGTCGAGTTCCTGCCGGGATTTGAAATATTTAACATTGTAATTGCCTTTGTCCACCGGGAACTTCTGCCCGGTGTAATCCACATCGACAGTACATCCGCAGAAGAGAAACAGTGCCGGCAGCAGCAACAGATGCAACGGAAAACTTTTCATTTATTATTTCCTGTATTTTTTTCATCATCGTCAATATTGTGACGTTTCAAATTGAATTCCCACACCTGATAACGGCGGATCTTACGGACGTAGAATTCGGCATTCCGGAAGATCAGCGAATCTCCGACTTTGGGATGACGTTTGAGTATCCGTTCAAACCACGCCGAAACCGGCTCCACCCGTCGCGGTAGATCCAGACCGGTATCGCGCGCCAGCTGGGTGAGCGGAATACCGCCGCCGACGATCCAGAAACTTTCGCGCGGAGAGTAGAAGGTTCGGGGAAGCGGGTCGAATTCATCATCAAGGTCGCCGAGCAGCTCTTCAATGATATCTTCAAGGGTGGCCAGTCCGCGGATTTTTCCGCTTTCGGGATCCCGGATAATGGTCATGTGACAATGCTGGGAAGCAAATTTTTCCAGCAATTCCGCTGCTGAATCATCCGGTTCAGCAAAGCCGATCGGACGGATGATTTCGGTAAGTTTGGCATCTCCCTTGTTGGAACGTTCCGCGCTCACCAGTTCTTTGATGTTGATGTAACCCAATATCCGGTCGGCATCCTGTGCCGAGCGCACCGGGTAGCGGGTGTGGAAGTCACGCGCTGAAACGTTGATCGCTTGAGAAATGGTCATATCTTCGGAAAGGACGGACATATTGTCGGCATCGATCATCACCTGTACCGCAGTTCTTTCGGAAAGGTGCGGAACCATTTTGATGATCCGTTCCTGACGGCTGGAGATGATCTGGGAACTGCGGGCGAGAGCGGCGAGCGCCGAAATCTCTTCTGCCGCAGTCGGACGTTCCGGGCGTCTGCGTTCAAATATCCGGTTGAGCAAACGCGAAAATTTGATCAGCGGTCCGAGGATCACTGCCAATATCTGCAACGGACGAGCGGCTATCCGCATGATCGTGATATTGAATCTTACACCGAGTGTCTTGGGCAGAATTTCAGTATACTGCACCATGACCAGAGTGAAAATCAACGAAAAAGCACTCATGTACTTTTCGTATCCCATTTTGCTGAAACTGGCACCGGCAACCGCCGCACCGATGGTATGGGCGGCGGTATTGATGATCAGGATGACTGCCAGAGGGTTGTCAATATCTGCTTTTAACTTCTGAACCACCTTTCCTGCCGATGGTGAAGTCCGGCGCAATTCGCCGATCTGGCTGGGGGTCAAACTCAACAATGCCGCTTCCATCAGCGAGCAGATGTGGGAAAACACCAGCGCAGTAGTCAGACTGATAACAAAACATATAAGGTAGTCGTCCAATTTAGTTCCTTCCTTTCTCTCCGGCTTGACTGTTCTCTGCAGAAGCCGGATTTTCATATTTTCTCTGCTCAAGTGCTTCCGCCTTTTCTGCGGCGATCGCGGCCTTGAGAATGGTTACCATTGCCGGAGGCAGGCGGCGTTCACAGTCTGCCACGACTCCGGCTTTCATTGTATTGTAAGGCGGCAGATTGTTCCGCTTTACTTCGGTATTTTCCTTGACGTACTTGCGGTGTATGAAGCGGGCGAGCCGTTCATTGGCGACTGCAGAATCGTGATCATTGTAGATCAGACTGATGATACTGCGGAAGATAAGTTCGCTGATGATGGCGCTGACCTTTTTGACGTCGGCATCCCGGACATCTTCGGCAAACTCCGCCATGACGAACTCATCCAGCGTACGCTGTTTCTGCGGGCCGTCCTCCTTGATCAACTTGCGGAAAAATTCCTCTGCTTTGGTGATATTTCCATGAGTGTAGATCAGCGGGATGGAATCTTTCAGGAAGTTGATACGGGCACTGCGGAAAGAGGATGAGGCTCCGCTGGAAGCATCATATTTCTCCTGTGTTTCCAAATAGGTGTTGTATGCCGCATCGGCGAGTGCCAGATTGGGGACGATCTGAACGTATGAAAGCGTTTTATCATCCATGCTCAACATTCTGCCGCCCCGGAATGCCGCCTGAAGCGATTGGGTGATCGAACGCGCACAGCGCAAATCTTCTTTGCCCGGAGTTTTTTCGATTCCGACGGTTGCCCAGTAGATCGCCTGGGATTCCGGCACGCGCCAGTCCATTTTGCCGTATTTGCGGTCGATCTCAAGGATCTTGGACGGATCAAGTTTCATCCGTTCCCGGAGCAGTTCGGCGCGGAAGAAGTTATCGACCTTTTTGAACTCAGTTTCGCCGAGTTTTGCAGCAAGATCCTGCGGCAGAACTGCCGGAGCCTGATTCTTGAATGCCAGAAACAACGCGTTGAAATCATTGTAACCGGATTCGCGGGCGATCTGCCACAAACGGTGATCTGCCGGGTAGAGTTTCAGGAATTCCCCGCGGTTTTTTGGGGCTGCCGCCAGCGCTTCCCAGTCGGGGGTGCCGGTTGCGAGAATATTGGTGATCTGCATGCCCAGACGGTTCTTGTAGAGCAAATTGGCATCGTCAAGGACATTGCCGAGTTTGTGCTGGAATATCCACGCCAGTTCCTTGTAAAGGACGGGGTCTTCCGGGTTGTAGACCAGCGCCTTGTCCCGGATCAGTGAAATACCTTCATTGACCCAGCGCCAGCGGTCTTCGTGGTTGGAACAGGTTACTGAAATATTGTAAGCAAGGTTCCACGCCAGATAAGCCGTACCTCCGGAATAGTTCGGCTGAAGGTCGGTTATCCACCGGGCAAGCTGAACCATTTCAAAGTAGCTTTTTTCCTGCTTGAGGTTTTCGGAACGCAGCCAGAGCAAGTCCGCGATCAGACCGCGGAAACTGCCCAGCGCAACCGAGGTGAAAGCCACCAGCGGAGGCGCGTTACGGACATCGCCGCTGAAACGCAGACGTTCCTGATCAACGAGATCATCCATCTTTCGTTCGACGTTGCGGATGGCAAAGAGCGCTCCGGCAGAGATGATGATAAGGACAGTAAAGATGACAATTCTTTTGAACCGGTTCATTTTCTCACCGCCAATCCGAGTTCACGCTTGCGGTACATCCACATTCCGAAGAGGAAGAGCGGCAGACCGCGGAGTATGAAAAAGTTGAAAAAGAGCCGCCAGATCAGAGAAAATTCAATCAATTCTCCGGTCGAAAGCAGTTCCGTCACATCAAATGCCTGCAGCGGAATTACGATTATCAGCAGCAGTTTTGCCAGATTCTGACCGATTTGATCCCACGCGGTGGACACGAAGAACGACTGATCGGTCAGCAGAGTTGAGAAACTGCCGAGCAGCAGGTAACTTGCCACAACAAAGACCGCCGTCGGCATCGTGAGGAATCCGCCGAAAGCACAGGCAAGTGCCGACAACAGAAGCATCTGGATCACCAGAACGAGCACCATTCGCATATAATTCCCTTCAAATCCGCAGATGCGGAGCAGAAGTTTCGGGCCATCTGCCGGCTGATAGTAGTGCTTTTCTCCGAATTTGTCGAAGTTGGCAACCATCACCCGGACTTTGCGGTCGGGGGTGATGACCTGCCATTCGCCCGGAATGGTCTTTTCATAGAATACGCCGGTAAAGGTTTGTTCCGGGCCTTCGCTGAGCGGCTGGGGCCATTCCGAGGCGGCGACCCGTTCTCCGGAGGGGAGAACCGCTTCGCCGCTGGGACGGATCACGACCCACTGCAGATGGCTCTGGCGCTGATCTTCACTGGAAATCTTGCCCAGATAGGGACGATAACGCAAAAACAGCGGCTCATTACCGATATCAGGAAGATTTTCAAAAATCCAGCCTTTGCTCTGACCGGCGGGCAGTTCGGAATAACCGGCGGCGATCTGCTGGAGCAGTTCACCGTAGAGTTTGTCCTGCGCGTCGCTGGGCAGAACTCCGGTCTGTTTCATCTTTTCCTGCAGTGCCTGACGTGCCAGCGCCGGGAAATCCGGCCGGGTCGGCATGAATACCCGTCTGCCGACCAGAACTTCCGAAGATATCTGACGGCGGTCAGCCTGTGTGAAGCGGTCATCGCTTTTGTAACGGTACATGACGATCGAATAAACTGCCGTCAGGGATATGATCAACAGAGATATGTTGATAAGGTTGATGCCGGTCCATTTGCCCAGCCAGATCACCACCCGGGAAATCGGTTTGGCAACGACCATGTGCAACTGATAACTGTCCACATCCTGCGCCATGATGAAGCACCCCAACCACAAACTTGCCAGCGCCAGTACCAGTACGATCGCCCAGATGCTGTAAAGCAGTGAGACCCGGACAAAATCCAACGGACTGCCGCCGCCTATCGAGTAGGGGATGATGCCTACACACAGAAGCAGTACCGCCAGCAATATCTGGAAGACATGCGAGCGGATGGCATTTTTAAGTGTCAGATTGATGATGGCAAAAAACGGTCTCATTTTTCCTGTGTTCCATCCAGATTTCCAAGCAGAGAATCGAGTTTCCGGTTGGCATCAGCGAGTTTTTCCGCCTTATCGGCTTTGGGCTGAACCGGTTCTGCCGGAGTTTCGCCGACGGTTTCTTTGAGAGCTTCGGCGATTTTGGCGCTGGTGCTTTCGTTTTCAGAAGCGGCAGAAGCTGATTTTTCTGCTTCCGGAGCGGCAACTGAAGTTTTGAGTTCCGGGGTAGCCAGCAGATTTTCCAAAACGGTGTTTTTGTCGGCATCGGGAGCCAGATAATCGGCAATCTTGCCGCTGCTGACTACGCCGCTGGTCTCCACGCTTTCCCGCCTGGCGGTGGCGATGACGTCGAGGAAGAACTCTTCCAGAGTCCGGCGCGGATGATCGATACGGAACTCTTCGCCGTCCAGATTTTTACGAAGAATATTCAACAGCTGATCCATTGCCGGTTTCGGCAGAGTCGGAGTCATGATGCGGGTTTCATTGTTTACCGCGAGCAGATCATCGAGGGCGCCTTCGGCACGGACTTTGCCGCCGTAGAGAATGATCACGCGGTCGCAGATATCCTCAACATCGCTGAGCAAGTGGCTGGTGATCAGCACCGTTTTGCCGCGTTTCTTGAGGGCGAGAATAAGGTCTTTGACTTCCCGGCAGCCCAACGGGTCAAGACCGCTGGTCGGTTCGTCAAGGATCAGGAAAGCCGGATCGTTGATCATCGCCTGGGCGAGACCGATCCGCCGCGCCATACCTTTGGAGAATTCCCCGACCCGGCGGCGGCGGGCGTGAGCAAGTCCCACCATTTCCAACAACTGATCGATACGCTGTTTACGGTCAGCGGCAGAAAGATTGAACAGTGAACCGAAGAAGTCCAGCGTTTCTTCGGCAGTAAGGAATTTGTAAAGATAGGACTCTTCCGGCAGATATCCGATTTCGCGTTTGGTTTCTACCGCGCGGGGAGAACGTCCGAAAACGGTGAGTTTACCGCCGGTGGGATAGAGCAGACCGAGCAGCATTTTTACGGTGGTGGATTTGCCGGAACCGTTGGGACCGAGCAAACCGACCACTTCACCGGGACGGACTTCAAAATCGATACCGTTGACTGCCCGGGCTTTGGGGCGGTTCCAGAAATCGCGAAAAAGTTTGGTAAGGCCGACGGCCTGAACTACCGGTTCATATTTCTGTTCCATAATCAATTCACCGTCCTTCTCCGGTGCTGTCACCGTCGTTGTTTTCTTCGAGAGTCAACTCTTCACCGGTGCGGACCAGACGGGCACTGTTGAAGACGATGACAATGGTGCTTCCGGCGTGAAGAACTGCCGCCCAGATCGGGGTCATCACCCCGACGATGGAGAGGATCATACCGCCGAAAACAAAGAGCATACCGAACAGCAGGTTCTGATTGATCACCACCTGCGATTTTTTCGCGAGGAAAAGCAGTACCGCGATCCGGCGCAGATCGTTGGTCATCAATGCCACCGAAGCACTGTTCACAGCGATATCACTGCCGATCGCACCCATGGCGATACCGAGATCACCGGCGGCAAGTGCCGGAGCATCGTTGACACCGTCACCGACGACGGCTACCCGGCTGGTGCGTTTGACATTTTCAACATATTCGACTTTGGTTTCCGGCAGGCATCCGCTGCGGTAATCATCGATACCGAGTTGAGCGGCGACGCTTTCGGCGACCGATTCACGGTCACCGGTGACCATCGCGCAATGGCGGACCCCGAGGCGGCGGAGATCGGACAGCAGAATCGGGGCTTCTTTGCGGATCTTATCGCGGAAACCGATCCAGCCGAGGACTTTTTCTCCGCAACTGACGTAGACGATACTCATGCCGCTGGCGCTTTCAGGGTCGCTTTCGGGAACCGGCAGGGAATTTTCCCGCATCCAGTTTCCTCTGCCGACCCGGCACAGCACACCGTTGATCGTACCGGTGACACCGCGTCCGTGAGTTTCGGAGAATCCGGAAACTTCGTCCAGATTGATTCCGGCTTCGGTTGCAAGTTTCATGATCGCCACCGCAGTCGGGTGGTTGCTGAAGCGTTCAAGCGAAGCGGCAGTCTGCAGTAATTCTGCCGGAGTTACACCGTCATGGCCCTGCAGTTTGACCACAGAAAGCAGACCGTCGGTCAGCGTACCGGTTTTGTCGAATACGAAACTGGTGATTTTACTCGCCAGCTCCAGATGGGAGATGTTTTTGATGAATATACCCAAACGGGCGGCGGCTGCCACAGCGGCAACGACTGCCGTCGGAGTTGCCAGCACTACCGCGCAGGGGCAGGAGATCACCAGAAACGCGATAACGGAATTCATATCTTTGCTGAACCACCAGGTGATCCAGGCGATCATCAGCACGGTCGGAGTGTAATATCCGGCGTAGCGGTCAATGAGACGAACCACCGGGGTCCGGCTGGCTTCAGCCTGCAGGATCATCTCTTTGACCTTGCCGAGCGTGGTGTCTCCGCCGACTTTGGTGACTTCGACTTCGACGGCGCCGGTCAGGTTCTGGGTACCGGCGAAGACATCGTCGCCGGAACTTTTTTCCACCGGGACCGATTCGCCGGTGATGGAAGCCTGATTGACGGTACTTTCGCCGGTGACGATGCGGGCATCGACCGGGAAGTTTTCTCCGGGACGCACCAGAATACGGTCGCCGACGGCGAGCGTTGACACCTGAACTTCGCTTTCGTTGCCGGAAGCGTCAAGTTTGTGTGCGATATTCGGAGTGAGTTTGATCAGCTCTTCGATCGAACGCTGGGCACCGCTTGCGGTACGGGTTTCGATGATGATGGTCACCAGCAGGAAAAAGGCGATGATTCCGGCGGTCTGGAAGTCAGCACTCACCATGGCGGCGAGTATCGCCAGAGCCACCAGTTCGTTCATGTAGACTTTGCCGCGGAGCAGATCTTTGACCGCAGTGATGATGATCGGCAGGGCGAGGATGAATGCACCGCAGATGGCTGACATGTCAGCTGCGAAACTCTGTTCGGGCAGTACCCGCTGCAGAATGAAACTGTTCGCAGTCAGCATGCCGCCGACCAGCGCAAAGAACAATCTGCCCATGGAACGGTCATGACCGACGCCGCCTTCGGCTTTGTGATCGTGACCGCAAATGCAGGTGCTGTCCATCTCATCGTGCTTATGATCGTGACCGCAGTTACACTGGTGACCGTGGTCGTGATGATGATTATGCTCATGTGCGGAACATCCGCACTGGCAATGTTTGTGATCGTGTTCAGCCATGATGTATTATTTCTCCTCCTGCGCGCGCTTCTTATCAGCGGATTTTTTCGGTTCCGGATTGAGTTTGAAGCGGATCTGCTTTTTCTCGCCGCTGGAACCGAGGATGAATTTATCTCCATCCAGTTTGGCGGCGACTTCTGCCAACGCTGCGGTGTAGAGCGCCATAGTGACGCTGCTGCCGTGGATTTTGTGCTTGGCATAGATCTCTTTGAAGTAAAATTCCTGTGCTTCGGTACGGGCGACCAACTGCTTTTTGTAGGTTTCGGCAGTTGCGATGATCTCTGCGACCGAGGCTTTGGTATCATTTTCCACTTCGACCTTGTAGGCTTCAGCTTCGTTGTAGAGCTGGGAACGGACGTTTCCGGCGGCGGTAACTGCATCAAAGGCGCCTTTGGTCTTGCGCGGCGGATAGATACGGTTGAGTCCGACATTGTCGATCTTGATGCCGCAGTTGGCATCGGCGACCAGTTTGGCGAAGAGGTTCTGCACCTTTTCGCTGTAGGCGCCCTGTCCGGCATAAAGGATATCGCCGACCTGGGATTCAGCGGTTACGTCGATAACGGCCTGACGGAAAAGATTCCGCAGGAAAGTCTGGGGGCCGCGGGTTCCTTTCATGCCGACGGCATCGGTGAACTCTTCATCCGGCACGATCTTGCCGTTGACCATCGGCAACGCCGGAGTGAGGAGAGTTTCATAATATTTGGCGGCATTTTCCACCCGGTAGGCGATCGTCCAGGAGGTGTGAACGATATTGGCATCGCCGGTGAGCAGGTAACTGTCACGTCCGGGTTCAAGAGAAATACCTTCTTCCTCGCCGGCGGAAACTACTGCCGGGACGAAGTCGACATTGAGCAGCTGCTGGCTGGTCTGGATCCGGATGAACTGGTTTACCGGATAGGGCAGATACCAGTGACCGCCGGAATCATGAGTCGCCGCGACTTTACCGAACCGCAGGACGATCACCGCCTGCTGGGGTTCGACAGAAAAGTATCCGGCACCGCTGAAAAAGTAGATCAGCGTACCGATGATGCCGAGCAGCAGTACAAAAAATGCCGCCCGGAGGCTGTTGGCAAGCGACTTCAAACCGGCATCGTAACGGTCGGTACGGTCGAAGTCACCTGCGATTACGCTTTTGTTTTCACTCATAATGTTTTCTCCGCGGCATCGGGCTTATTTTGCTGCCGGCACGACCGGCAGATCAGTTTTGAAAACCGGTTTGGAATTGGCGGCATTGAGCAGATCAAAGGGCGGGACGTTGGTATCGAAGACCACCGTGGTGCGTCCTTTGAGGATCGTACGCAGGGCTTCGAGTTTGCGCAGGAATTCGGCGAGTGCCGGATCCTGACTGAAGGTCTTGTAGGATTCAGCGGCCTTGGCATCGCCTTCGGCGCGGATGCGCTGGGCGCGGGCTTCGGCTTCGGCGAGCGCAATGGTGCGGTCGCGGTCGGCGGAGATCCGGATCTCCCGGGCTTTGCTCTTACCTTCGGCGATACTGCGGTCAGCGAACTGTTTGCGTTCCGCGACCATGCGGTCGAAGACCTTTTCGGTAATGGTTTTGGGGACACCCAGAGAATTGATGCCGACACCGACGATGTCGATACCGAATTTTTCAGTCTGGGTGATCAGGTTGCTTTTGATCTGGTTCTGAATTTCATCCAGTTTGAGTTTTTTGGGGTCGGTGTTGACGATCTGATTGAAGTTGTAAAGACCGAAAGCGCTGTTCTTTTCACTGCGCATCAGGTTGTTCAGCACCTCTTCGGCATTGGGGATGTCTTTGAGTTGTTTGAAGAAAACCTCCGGATTGCCGATGCGGTAATCGACGTAGATGCCGGCGAGGATGTTGTGGCCGTCGCGGGTGGCGGTCTCTTCGAGTTTGCCGCTGCTGCCTTCAAAACAGCGGATGCGTTTGTCGAAGCGGTAGACCTTCTGGAAGGGGAAAGGCCAGCGGAAGTGCAATCCCGGAGTTTCCACCACCGCCGGTCTGCCGAAGGTGGTTATGACTGCCACATCAGTCTGGTTGAGTTGAAACGAGAATACTGCCGTGAGCAGAATAACTGCCACGATCAGACCGAGCAGCATCGTCGGCCAGTGTTTGAAGAAATTTCCTGTTGCCATAACTGTTATTACCTCCAAATTATATTATTTATTTTCTTTTATCACTTTTATTGAGCCGGATTGGATGACAATTCAGCAGAATCGATATCGACGAGGTCGATCCGTTCTCTGGTTTCAAAGTTCATCTCGTAGATCTCATCCTTGAGTCCGGCACCGACGATGTATTTGCGGATAGCGGCGGTCTCCTGGGTAAGCACATCCAGTTTGTTGTTCAATTTGAACATGCCGGGGAGCGCCTGGTAGGCGGACAACTGGAACTTGAAGCGTTCGCTCTCAGCTTGAGCGACCGTGCTGATGCGGTTGCTGTAACTGCGGGCGGCTTCGACGATCTCCATAGCAGAAGCGTTGGCTTCCGGAATGACGGTGGCGGCGTAGGCATTGGCTTTGAGGATTTCGGTTTCTTTCTCTTCGAGAGCGCCGATGACCTCCTGATATGCCGGAGCTACCTTTTCTACCGGAGGATGTGCATCCATAATGCCGACCCGGACGATTTCGATACCGAGTTTATTCTGGTCGGCGAGAGCCTGAATCCGCTTGGCAAGAGTCTGTTCTGCCTGACGTCTGCCGTAGGAAAGCAGTTCATCCATGGTGGCGCCTGCCATATATTCGGCGGCGGCCTGTTCTCCGATCTTGCGGAGGATTTTTACCGGGGAAGCGTTGCCGTATGCATAGTTATAAACATCTTCAAAAGAGGGTTTGATGCGGTATTCGATCGGGATGCCCATGCGGACAAATGAGATACTGGCATCGCTGTCGGTAAGGTTCTTGTCGCTGCCTTCGGTTTTAACTGCGACGACGAAAGGATCATCGGCGCCGCCGTGTTCGTTGGTCCAGAGGACGACCGGAGTTGCGGAACGCTTGTCGGCGTTGGTGGTGCTTTCTCCGATATACAAACTCTTCAGTTCGGTACAGCTGAAACGCTGAACTGTGCCGAACGGATAGGGCAGAGTCCAGTAGACTCCGGGAGTGAGCAAACGCTGTTCGATCTTGCCGAAGGTTTCCCGGATACCGACCTGATCCGGACCGATCTCGTGGATAGTGGTGAAGCCCCAGAAAAGCACCGCCCAGAGGATAAGCACCGGGAAAAAGGAGCGTTCAATAAAGCCGTAGAGCCAGGTTCCGGAAACTTTGAAGCCGAACTGGTAGTCCAACGCTGCTGCGATGTTACGCATGACACCGCCGGGTTCGGTGAAAAATGAAAGCAGTTGGCTTTCAAAGACCGGGCGGGTTTCCGCAATGGTGCGCGGGCGGTAGAATTCGATGACAAAGTTGACGATGAATTCCGCCCCCAGTACCACAAAGAGCCAGAAAAGGATGCGTGAACAGATCTTGTCAACTCCGTTGATATTATTGGCGGTGCAGATCGATGAGACCGTCACCAGAAGCATACCGGCAAATCCGGTGATCAGCCATGCTCCGGCAGGACGGAGCCAACGGAATTCACGAACCCGGGACTGTCCGGCGAAAAACGCTCCTGCCAAAACACTTACCATCATCATTACTGCGGAAAGCAGTGCGGTGTGGATCGGTGAAGCTGTGATTTTTTCTGCCGTGGCAAGCACCTTTTTGGGATCCGTTGCCTGAGTGAACTGCCAGAGCAGGAAGCCCATCAGCAATGCCGCGATCGCCGCGATGGCATAGGGGGCAAAGCGCCGGTAATTGGCAAAACTTCTGCCGGCAGTGAAGCGGACGTCCTCTTCGACATTGAGCGCCCGGCTCTCCATGCGTTTTTCCAATAATTTTTTCTCTTCATCTTCATGTGCGACCGAGGTGCGGAGAATACCGTAAATCAGCGCTGCTGCTGAAAAAAGCAGGGAAAATACATAGGGTATCGCTGCAATCTGCAAAGTCGTACTGCCTCGGCTGCCGCTTACCGCCAGAGTTGTCACCAACAGTATCAATGAGCCGATGCCGGCAAAAATCGACAGTTTGGTGAGTAACCGGGCGCTTTCTGCGGCGCGGTTGAAATCATCGCCATTAGCCACTTTTGTTTACTCTCCTTGTTTTATTTAATACACTTGTGTTTACTTATAATTACAATACACCGGAAATGTCAAATTTTCAACCCGGTTATATAAAAATAATTATTTTTCCACTCCCGGCAGTTTCAACCATTCCAGAGCCCGGAGTTCCTGAATTTTACCGGCGTACTCTCCTGCGCTGCCGCAACGTTTCTCCTCGATGATCAGCATGCAGTTGCGAAGAATATCACAATGGGATTCGCAGTTGAGCAGATTGCGGAAAGGCATCATCTGCTTATGGATCGCTTCAAAATCCCAACCGTTTTCCGTTTTTTTCATCTCAAACATACGCTGGAAATAATAGTTGGGCTCTTTGCTCCAGCACCATGAATCAAAAAGTTTTTCACAATATTCCATATCTTCAAAGGGGCGGCAGAGTTCGGAAAAGTATGATTTGAAATCCGCTTCATCGTTTTCATCAAACAATTCAATGCTGTGCGGCATATTAAGATATGGAGTCAATTCCAGCTGCCACGCTCCCTGAGAATCAAAACTGTAAACCGGAAGATAGCCCAGATGCCAGGGTTTGAAATTGCTTATGCCGTAGTCTTTTTCCGGGAAATAGAAATTCCCGCAGCTGCCGACTATCGGAACTCCATTGTGGATCTCACAGCCCAGCGGACAGTGAGTATGGGTATTGAATACCGCATCAGCACCGCCGTCTGCCAACGCCCGGAAAAGTTTCACCATCCGCGGCGAGGGGGCGGGGAAGTTTTCATGACCGCCGTGGAGCGTGACCATGACCAGATATTTCTGTTTTTTGAGTTCCCGGATATGCTCGAGTATCAGCGGCAGATCCATTCCGCAGGTTCCCGGGGTATTACGCCGGGCAAAACCGAATTCATGTTCACAGGCATTGAGAATGGCAAGTTTGATACCTTTGGCTTCCACGATCAACGCTTCAGCGGCAGCTTCGGCATCGGCACCGGCGCCGACGGTGGCAAAACCGGATTTTTCACACTCTTCAATGGTATTGAGCAGGGCATCTCCACCATAATCTCCGGTGTGATTATTGGCGAGCATCAGCACTTGAGCCTTCAGCGCTCTGGCAAATTCGAGTGCTTCTGAACTGCAGCGCAGATTGGGACCGCTCTTGGCGATCGGCGCCGAATCTGTGTCGATAGCGGTTTCCCAGTTGAGCAGACGGATATCTGCCGCCCCGTAAACCGGAAGAATATTTTTAACGATATTGGAAGCTTCAGCGGCACAAATGGAAGTGCTGTTTTCCCGTGGACAGAAATCTCCGGCAACAGCGACGCGGAACGTCTCCCCGACCGGTTCACGGAATTTCATCACTATACTCATAACAATTTATCCTTTATACAATTAAAATGTATCAAACGCCCAGACGGTACGGCTGGAATAGGGGTTTTCCGGGGTGATGACCGCAGAGGGGAATTCCGGCTGGTTCACAGCATCGGGCCAGTTCTGGGTCTCCAGGCAAAAGCCGCCGAATTTGACATAGTTTCCGGAACGTCCGGGTTTGTCTTTCAGACAGTTTGCCATGTAGAACTGGATTCCGGGACGGTCGGTACTCAAGGTGAGGCGGATACCGGACTTTCCGGCTTTGACAACTGCGGCAGCTTCAGTAAACTTTCCGCCGTCATTAAGCACATAATTATCGTCCAGACCGTTGGGGATATCTTTCAGGATATCGGCAAAGTTACGTTCTTTCTGCAAATCGTAGATGGTTCCGGCAACTTCCGGAGTTTTGCCGGTGGGGATGAGTTTTTCATTGACTTCGGTGCGGCGGGGAGCTTTCATAACGATACTGTGATCGGAACAATCTCCGCTGCCTTCACCATTCAGATTCAAATAGACATGACTGGTGAAGTCGGCAACTGTTTTGCGGTCGGGAACTGCGGTGATCTCAAGAACAAGTTTGTGGTCATCGCTGATGGAATAACGCGCAGTGATGTCAAGTTCGCCGGGGAAACCGCCGTCACCGTGGAGGCTGTTCAAAGTGAGGATCAATTCCTGATCGGTATGCTTTTTCACCTCCCACAATCTGCCGGAGATGCCGAAACCGCCGTGGAGAGAATTGGTTTTACGGTCATTGGGCAGAAGCTGATAAACTTTGTCATCCAGAACAAAACTGGCGTTACTTACCCGGTTGGCAAGGCGTCCGACCAGCGCTCCGAGATAGATCGGATGATTGGTGTAACGCACCGGGTCTGCCCAGGAAAGAGCCACATTGCGGATTTTTCCGTTGCGGTCGGGGGTATAGATAGCGATGATGGTTGCTCCGTGGTCACTGATATCAACACCGAACCCGTCTTTGTTGCGCAACTGATAAAGTTTGGCACTTCTGCCGTTGGGCAGTTTGAAAAATTCACTGGATTTACCGGTCATAGCACACTCCTTGTTCTGGTATTTGACCGCTGTGCAGGAACAAAGCAGCAGCGGAAGCATAACGGCGACAATTTTTTTTACATTCATAATTTATTTTACCTTATATTTCAGCGGTTTTCACTGTTTATACGGTCATTTTCAATACGCAAGGCCTCAAGTTCAGTCGAGGTGTTTTCCCACTCTTCCTCAGTTTTGGCGATTTCTTTATCCAGCGCGGCAAGTTCGCTGTTGAGTTTGGCGAAGTCCACCTTTTCTCCGGAAGAGAGTTTGGCGACCAGCACCGCTTTGCGTTCGGATTGTTTGTCCAGCAGTTTTTCCAGTTCTTCGACCTTTTTCCGGGCGGCGCGGAGTTCTCCGGCGATGGCGTTGCGCGCCTGCGCTCTGGCGCGGCGGCGGTCTTTGGCGGTTTCTCCGGAGAGCGGGGCGATTGCTGAAGCGATCGTTTCGGCGGGAGAGGCGGTTCCGGCGGATTTTTCCAGATAGTAGTCGTAGTTGCCGAAGAACTTTTTCACGCCATCCGGGGAAACTGCCCAGATGGTGGTTGCGGTATTGCGGACAAATTCGATATCGTGACTGACCATGACCACCGTGCCTTTGTAGTTGCGGAGCGCTTCCTGCAGCAGTTCGCGGGCGGAAATGTCCAAATGGGTGGTCGGTTCGTCCAGAATCAGCAAGTTGGGCGGATTGATGAATATGCGTGCCATCTGCAGACGGATCTTTTCGCCGCCGGAAAGCACCCCGCATGGTTTATTCATCGCCTCTCCGGAAAATCCGAATGAACCGAGGACATTGGCAACACTTGCCAGACTTGCTGCCGGGGGCAGACACTGGCGCACCGCATCGTAGACCGACAATTCGTCATTGAGCAGATCGGAGAATTCCTGTGCCTGATAGCCGATGATGATCCGGTGTCCGATGACTACGCGTCCTTCCTGCGGAGTGAGATGTCCGGAGAGCAGTTTCAGCAGTGTGGTTTTTCCCATGCCGTTGTAACCGATGACCGCCAGTTTATCTCCGGCGGCGATTTCCATGGAAAGATCGTTGAAAAGTTTACTGCCGCCGGGGTAACCGAAGTGCAGATGCTCAAAACGTGCTGCTTCCACGCCGCAGCCGGGCGGCTCCGGGAAGCGGATGACACCCCGGTAGTCCATGGCATCGGGCAGTTCGATATCCTCCATGCGATCGAGTTTTTTCTGGGCGCTCCGGGCGGCGGCGGCCTTGGTACTTTTGGCTTTGAAACGGTCGATCATCCGTTCGAGCTGTTCTTTTTTGTGGTCGCTGTTGCGCTTGGCGGCTTCAAGGGAGATTTTGCGCTGTTCCTTTTCGGTACGGTAAAAATCGTAATTGCCGGGGAAGCGGGTCAGTTTGGCATTGTTGAGTTCCAAGGTTACCGAACAGAGTTTCCGCAGCAGGAAGCGGTCGTGGGAAATCAGCAGGAGAGTTCCCTTGAAGTTGGCAAGATAGCGGCAGAGCCACTCCACCGCCGGGATGTCCAGATAGTTGGACGGTTCGTCAAGCAGGAGTATGTCCGGGTGAGAGATCAGCACCCGCGCCAGCGCCGCGCGCATCTGCCAGCCGCCGGAAAATCCGGAAAGCGGATCGTTAAGGCGTTCCACCGGGAATCCCAGACTGGTGAGCGCCTCTTTTGCCTCCTGTTCCAGATGATATACTCCCAGATGTTCGATGGTGGTCTGGAGGAAGCCGTGGCGCTTGAGCAGAGTATCAAGTTCATCGTCGGAAGCGTTGTCGAGTTTGTGTTCGAGTTGTTCCAGTTCGGCGGAATAACTTTTCAGTTCCGGTATGGCATCGGCGGTGAATTCCAGCAGGGAGCGTTCCCGGTCGGTGTCGGCGATGTGCTGACGCATGATGCCCAGGCGGAAATCTTTCGGGATGACCACTTCGCCGCAATCGGGATACATTTCACCGGTGATGATGGAAAAAAGCGTACTTTTACCGGCTCCGTTGGGGCCGACGACCCCGACTCTTTCGCCGGTATTCACCCGGCAGTTCACATCTTTGAAAACATAACTGCCGCCAAAACTTTTGGAAAGGTTCTTAAAATCGATCATATATACAGGTAATATTCCGGAATTTTGTAAAACTTTGATACACTTATTTATCTCAAATTCTATTGACGTTTTCAAAATATATCATGTGCCGCCCGGTTTGTCAATGCGGAATTGATAAACGCTGCCGCGCAATGCGCCGTAATTCGAGAGACAAAAGTAATTTGTCCAATCAGAAAAAATTTATGGGATATCCGGGCAATTTTGCCGGAACATCCGGGAAATGCTTCATTCGATATCCAGCTTTTTGCGTACCGGCACCTTGGCTTTGTTCTGCGTGACAACATCATCCGGTACGATGCCGTCCAGAAGAATGTTCACTATTTTCGGACCGCTTCCGGTCATTGTTATCCAGACGATGTGATCCATTTCTCCGTATTCCGGTCCCCGCGGGGCCGGGATGGCGGTTTTCCCAGTTTCCGGTACCACTCCTCCGCAGGTGGAGACCACATAATAATTTCTGCCGTAACGCCGGAATCGGGTATATCGGTGCCAGTCTCCGGAAAACACCGTATAGTTGCGTTTTCGCAGTTCCTGTTCGATGGCGTTGAAACTTTTGTGATGGAACTTCGGATGATGCATAAAGACAAATGTCCAGCGCACACCGGGATGTTTTTTCAATGTTTTCAGAGCCCACTTCTGCTGTGCCGCAGAGAACGGTTCCGGCGAAAACGAAGTGTCGCCATCCTCCATGCTGTTCATAATCATGAACAATACGTTGCGGTAGACAAAACTGTAATAAGTCTGCCCGCCGAAATTCTTTATCCAGGCATTGCGGGAGATGGTGAATCGTTTGGTGTTTTTGGGGGTATTGCGGTTGATATCGTGATTGCCGACGCAGTAGAAAAACGGCATTTTAAGCGATTCTGTCATTGCACGCACGTTTTTCCATTGGGCATCGACCGGTGCAGAAGTTGTTGCCTCTGCCGGGCTGCCTTCGATCAGATCGCCGACGCTGACAGCGAAATCCGGACGGAGCATATTGATCTTTTTCATCGCACTTTCAAAAACTCCCTTGCGCGGTCTGCCGGTGCGGTCCGGGATCACGGCAAAAGAAAAATCTCCGTCATTTACCGACAAAACAGGAAAATTTTCGTTGGTCCACGGTTTCACGGCTCCGGTGACATTGTGAGAGAACTCCGGATTTTTTCCGAAGGTCGCCTCTGCAGTCAATAACAGTATCAGCAATATGAGTTTTTTCATTTTCCATTTTTCCTTTATCGACAGTTGATCAGGCAGTTTCAAAAGTTTATACAGCAAATCCATCATGTTTCAGCAGATGCTGCCGGATTTTTCAATAAATTTTCCACTTCTTCATTACGCAATTCCCGGAACGTGCCGCAGGCGAGTTTTCCCAGTTCCACCTTGCCGATGGCGACCCGGATGAGCCGTTTGGTCGGAGCATTGGCGGCGGCGGTCAGGCGACGGATCTCCCGTTTTTTACCTTCGTTGAGAATTATTTCATAACGGCAGGGAGTCAATTCTTTGATGGAGATCACTTTCAATTTTTCGCCGTCATCGGTGATGCCCTGCACCATTTTTTTCTGCCACTCAGGGGAAACCGGACGTACGGTGGTGACTTCATAACGTTTCAAGATGCCGTAGCGGGGGTGGGCGAGGCGGTTGATGAATTCGCCGTCATCGGAAAAGATGATCGCGCCTTCACTGTCCTTGTCCAGACGGCCGGCGGAAACCAGCCGGGTTCCGGGGATATCGATCAGGTCTACTGCCAGTTTTTCCGCGTGGGCATCGGCGTTACTGCAGACATAACCTCTTGGTTTGTGCAGCAGGATGTAGTGCCGCTTCTCCGGTGCAGAAACCGGAGTGCCGTCCAGCGTGACCGGCAGCGTGCCGTCGACCCGGAATGCCGGATCACAGATGACTTCGCCGTTGACCGTTACATGTCCTGAACGTATCAATTCCTCTGCTTTGCGCCGGGATGCCGCGCCGCAGGAACTTAAAAATTTCACTAAATTCATCATAATATTATAATATATTGCCTCAAAGAACTCTTTGCAAGGTTGCCAAAATCCCTTTTTACATATATATTAGAAAAAAGATTTCAGAGGAGAGTTCTTATGTCCGGTAAATTATATATTGTCAGTACCCCGATCGGTAATCTTGAAGATATCACCATGCGCGCCTTGCGTATTCTCAAAGAGGTCGATGTTATCGCTGCTGAAGATACCCGTCACACCCGGCAGTTGTTGAGCCACTTCGATATTCATTGCCCCCGGCTGGAAAGCTGCCATGCTTTCAATGAACACGGCAAGGTGGATCGACTTCTGGATGAGGTGGAAAACGGGGTGAATATGGCGCTGGTTTCCGATGCCGGAACCCCTTCCGTTGCTGATCCCGGATTCCTGCTGGTGCGTTCTGCGTTGGAACGCGAGATCGAACCGGTGGTCATTCCCGGAGTGTCAGCCGTCACCTTTGCGGTAACGGCATCCGGATTGCCGGTAGACAGTTTCACTTTCCGTAACTTTGCACCGGTCAAGCCGGGCAAGCGGCAGAAATTTCTGGAATCGATCGTTGCTGACGAGAGGACGAGTTTTTTCTTTGAATCGCCCTTCCGCATTGCCCGGACGATAGCCGAGATCGCGGCTATCTCTCCGGAATCCCGTATCGCTGTCATCCGGGAAGCAACCAAACTGCACGAAGAGATCATCCGCGGAAGCGCCGCTGAAGTTGCGGCACAGAACCGGCAATGGAAAGGCGAAATCGTCGTTGGAGTCGGTCATCCGAACAAGGCGTGAAGCGCTTTTTCAAAACGCGTTGTTCCTGATAAGGAGAGATACTCGGGAGAAGGGAAAAACTTTTTTTCACGGGAAAAAAAGTTTTTCCCTTCTCCCGAACCCTCATCCCTTTTCAAAAAAAGCGAACTGTTTTGCCGCTCCGTTGTCGCGGCAGGATTCTCAAAAATAATAACGCAGTTATTGTAGAGATCAGACGTGGTGTGGAAAGTGTAAATCCTGCGTGAAGCATTGCTGACGCAATGTGAAGCGTTTGCCTTTGGCAAACATGAAGCGCTCACTTCGTGAGTAAGGATATGATTGTGTTGGTTTGCGTATGCAAACCAACGTGAAGAGCAGGATAAATCCTGCGTGAAGCATTGCTTCGCAATGTGAAGCGTTTACCTGCGGTAAACATGAAGCGCTCACTTCGTGAGTAAGGACATGATAAGTTTATGTTTCCTGTTTGCGACCAACGGGAGCAAACATACCCCGCTTTTCTTGAAAAGGGTTGGGGGTGTGGGGGAGGGGAAAAACCTTTTTTCACGGGAAAAAAGGTTTTTCCCCTCCCCACAATGCCATCTCCCCAGATTATCTCAAACCGACTGCGCGGCGGACTTGAGACATCAGTTTTTCGGCTTCTTCTCTGGCTCTGATGCCGTTTTTACGCAGGATTTCGTCGACGTAATCGAGGTTTGCGGCGAGTTCTTCGCGTTTTTTCCGCATGGGTTCAAAGAAACTCCACATCTTGTCGAAAAGTTCTTTTTTGGCGTGGCCGTAACCGTAGTTTCCGGCGCGGTATTTGGCTTTCATCTCTTCGACTTCGGCTTCGTTGGCAAAGAGTTTGAAGAGGGCTACCACGTTGCAGTTTTCGGGGTCTTTGGGTTCTTCCAGGCCTTTACAGTCGGTAACGATGCTCATCACCTGTTTTTTGATCTCTTTTTCCTTGCCGAAAATCGGAATGGTATTGTTGTAACTCTTGGACATTTTCTGACCGTCAACGCCGGGGACGATGGCGACCTGATCCGGGATGTATCCTTCCGGAATGGTGAGGATCTCGCCGTATTCATTGTTGAATTTGATGGCGATATCGCGGGTGATTTCCAAGTGCTGTTTCTGGTCTTTGCCGACCGGGACGAGGTTGGCGCGGTAGAGCAGGATATCTGCTGCCATCAGCACCGGATAGGAAAAGAGTCCGTTGTTGGGAGCAAAACCTTTGGCGATTTTGTCTTTGTAACTGTGGGCGCGTTCGAGCAGTCCGACCGGGGTGACGGTGTTGAGAATCCAGGCCAGTTCGCACACTTCGGGGACATCGGACTGACGGAAAAAGAAGGTTTTTTCCAGATCGACACCGCAGGCGATGAAGTCCAGCGCCAGATTGACCACGCGCGCCCGGAGGTCTTCGGCTTTCGGGTTGGTTGTAAGAGAATGATAGTCGGCGATAAAGAGGAAGCTTTCACCGCGGCTCTGCAATTCGCAGACCTGCCGCATTGCTCCGAAATAGTTGCCGAGGTGGGGGATACCCGACGGTTGGATGCCAGTTAAAATACGCATATTTTTTCTCCATATATTATTGATTTATCAAGATTCTACCAGAGAGGCTCCATCGCCGATGGAGCAGATGAAACATTGCGGCGTGATACCGGTCCGGGAGTGATATGCCGCAGAAATCCGTTGTGAATAGCGTTCTGCTTCGGTGCTTTCGACGAGGTGGATGGTGATTCCCCCGAAGCCGCCGCCGGAGAGTCTGGCTCCGATACAGCCGGGGATGGAGGTGGAAAGTTCCACCAGACAATCGAGTTCCGGGGTGCTGTTTTCAAAATTCACCCGGCTGGATTCATGTGATGCGTAGAGCAGTTTTCCGAAATCATCCATGCGTCCGGCGCGGAGTATTGCCGGAGCCTGCTGTACCCGGAAACATTCATTGACCACATGGCGGGCGCGGGCAAGTTCCATTGCGGATAGGTGATCTGCGGCATTTTCCAGCATTTCCGGAGTGATATCCCGCAAGGTTTGAATTCCGGGATAGACAGCGGCAAGTTTGGCAGCGGCGCTTTCGCAGTTTTCCCTGCGCACATTGTAGTCGGAGTCGACCAGGTGATGTTTTATCATTGAGTTGACGACCACGAAAACATATCCTTTTTGCAGCGGCAGAGTATCGATGACTTCAACCGAACGGAAATCGCTCATGATGATATTGTCAGCTTTGCCGAAAAGCGAACTGAATTGATCCAGAAGTCCGGTTTTAAGTCCGAGAAAATTATTTTCCACGCCCTGTCCGGCGCGTGCCCATTCCGCTTTGTCAAGTTCAAATCCGAATGCCTTGCCCAGTGCCAGACCGGCGGCAGTTTCCAGCGCTGCCGAACTGGACATACCGGCAGAGAGCGGAACATCGCTTTCCAATCCGGCGACGAATCCGGTGAATTCCGCGCCGCGTTTACGCATTTCATTCATCATGCCGATGATGTAAGCGCTGCCGTTTTTGGGCGGAGGAGCATCCATTGCTGCAAGATCAAAACTCATCTCTTCTCCGGAACGGAAATCAACGATCTGACAGCGGGAAGTTTCCTGCGGAGTCAACGCAAACCGGGTATTCTGCCCTACGGCACAGGAGAGGACGAAGCCCTCATTGTAGTCGGTGTGGTTGCCGAGGACTTCCAATCGTCCTGGAGCCTGAGCAATGGCGGCCGGAGCAAAACCGAAGCGCTGGATAAATTTTTCTTTCATTGTGATTATTTCCCGGAACGAGTTACATAAAGCATATACGCGAAATACATTGATCAAAACTTTCTTTACCGCTCAAAATATCGATCTGGATGCGCAGATAATAGATTGGAACATCGCAACGTTCGATATGCGGTATGCGGACAGCATCTTTTTCGGTGGTGACGATCATCTCCGCTCCGTGACTTTTTGCGGTATTGATGAAATCGATGATTTCCTGCTGTGAATAGCGGTGGTGGTCGGCAAAGTGATCTCTGGCAACCAGTACGGCACCGAGTTGTTCGAGGAACTCTTCAAAACTTTCCGGACGGGCGATCGCGGAAAGCGCCGCCACCTTTTTCCCTTTGAGGAATTCCAGTTCGACGCTTTCCCGTTCGGTGAAAAGTTTCACCAGATGACGCGGTCGGTGACAGCATTCGATGATTTCCGCGCGGCGGGTGTGGCGCCGGAGAAAACGTTTGAGGTGCTGATTTTTGTGACTGCCGTCGGATTTGGTCAGAAAGATGTAATCCGCGCGGCGGATATTTTTGATCGGTTCGCGCAGGATCCCGCGCGGCAGAACGTGACCGTTGCCGAAAGGTGCGGTGGAGTCCACCAGTACGATATTGATGTGGGGCTTCAATCGCAGATACTGAAATCCGTCATCAAGGATGATCACATCAGTTTCAAATTCATCGATGGCGTGGATCCCGGACTTTACCCGGTCTTTATCTACGACCACAGCCACATCCGGCAGATTGGAAGCCAGCATGTACGGTTCATCTCCGGCGTGTTCGCTGTCCATGAGCAGATTTTTTCCGTCGGAAACCACCTGCGGCGGCAGCTCCATTTCGCCGGAGTGGAAAGCATGCATCAATTTCTCCCAGAAACTGCGCTTTTTTCTCCGGTAGCCCCGGCTGAGGATCGCCACCTTGCGGCCCCGCGCTGAAAGTGAACGGGCAAAGACCTCCACCACCGGAGTTTTACCGGTTCCTCCGCAGGTCAGGTTGCCGATGCTGACGACCAGACAACCCAGTGCCTGATTGCGGATGAAGCGTTTGTCGTAAAGCCAGTGACGGAACTGCACAGCCATCCGGTAAAAGCGCGAAGCGACAAAAAGCACGCAACGTACCACCCGGTCGATCCGGTTGCGCCGTCTGCCTGCCATAATGTCGAGGAAATATTGTTCTAATTCCTCAGCGCTGAATTTGAATTTGTGCATTATATCTTTCAGTTCCGGGAGTTACAGTTCAAAAGTGGAACCATCGGAAGCGACCCGCAACGGTGCTCCCCACGCTTTTTCTGCCCGGGCAAGAGCGTTTTCGTAATCGTTGAGCAATTCTCTGCCGCTGTGAATGAATATGATATCTTTGATCTTGCGGCCTTCCCGGCGCAAGGCGGCGCATACCTCTGAACTTTTATGGTGTCCGGTCTCCATCAGCAGCAGATCACATTCATCGAGCCAGTCCCCCATATCGGCATAACTTTTGACATCCCCGGATGCGACGATGGTCTTGTCTTTGCTCTTTATCCGCAGAGAATAAGAGCGGAACTCTGCGGCATCCGGAGGATCCATGTGGAAATTGTGCCGTGCTTCAATGGAAATATTGCCGTCATCAAAGAGCAATCCATCCTTTATCTGCTGCGGAATCACGTTGAAGCGCGTATTCTTGGAGATCGTCCCCAGCCAATTCTTTGCCGCATCCCACAATCCGGGGATCGGCTGAAACAGCCGGATATCAAAACCGCCAGTCCCCTTGCCGACAGCGATCAGTTTATCCATGCTCCACAGCAAATTGGGCAATCCGCCGGTGTGGTCGATGTGAGGATGGGTGATCGTAATGGTGCGTATTGACAGCAGATCAAGCCCCATCAAATGGGCGGTATGATAGCAGCTTTCTCCGGCATCGAACCAGTACAATCCACCGGCGTATTCGATTGCCCACGCGGTATGGTGGCGCCCGGATTGCGGTTCAGTGCCGGCAGAACTGCCGAAAACATGCAATTTCATAGGGTCTCCCCGTTGATGAACGGTATTTCAGAGAATGCCGCAGTCCTGAAGTGTCTTTTTGAGAACTTCCGCGTGGGGTGCGCTCATTTCGCACAGCGGCAACCGGTATTCCGGAGTTATCGCTCCGGTCATGCCCATAGCCGCTTTGACCGGGATCGGGTTGCTTTCAATGAAAAGATTGCGGAACAGCGGATAGTATTTGCGGTGCGCTTTGATTGCCGTTTTGAAATCTCCGGCAAGCGCGGCATCGACCATGGCGGTAAGTTCGCCGGGAATCAGGTTGGAAGCAACGCTGATGATACCTTTGGCTCCCACCGAGATCATCGGCAGAGTGAGCGAATCATCGCCGCTCAAAACGGTAATGTCACAAAGATCAAGGATTTCCGAAACCCGGTCAACACTGCCGCCGGCTTCTTTAACTGCGACCATCAGCGGATGGGCAGAGAGCCGGGCGATGGTGTCGGTTGCGATCGGAACTCCGGCACGGCCGGGCACATTGTAAAGCACTACCGGCAGACCGGTCTGGTCGGCGATCGTGGTGAAGTGACGGTAGATGCCTTCCTGGGTCGGCTTGTTGTAATAGGGGGTCACCTGAAGTGAAGCATCCGCTCCGGCAGCTTTGGCTTCGCGGGTGAGGTAGATTGCCTCTTCGGTTGAATTCGCTCCGGTTCCGGCGATGACCTGACAGCGGCCGTTGATGATTTCAACGGTGCGGGCGATGACCTGAATGTGTTCTTCGGTGGAGAGGGTCGGAGATTCTCCGGTGGTTCCGACCGGGACGACACCGGCAACTTTTCCGGCGACCTGATTTTCGAGCAGAGTTTCAAAAGCTTTCCAATCGATCCTGCCGTTTTTGAACGGAGTTACCAATGCTGTATAGACGCCCTGAAATAACATTTTTGTTTCCTCGCAGATAGATTCCTTATAAATTATAGATTGTTCTGTTATAATTTACCACCATTTGCAGTTAAAATCAATACTCTTGTTTGAAAAAAGCTGTAACTGTGTTAAATTATATACAAAACACTCAACATTTGAACGGAGAAAACTCGATATGAAAACCTTTTTTTGTGTGATCGCTGCCGTTGGTTCGGCATTGCTTTCCGGCTGTATCTCCTTTGATTACGAAGGTAAAAGCGAAGCCCCGGTGCGTTCTGCTGAAAATATCCGCATTTTCAACGATGCGACTGCCATCAAGGAATCCTATTCCGTCCTCGGTACTGCCACCGTTTCCGGCTACACTCAGGATGTCAGCCGTGACCGGATGATCGCCAAACTCCGTTCCGAAGCTCACAAGTGCGGCGCTTCTGCCATTCTGATCGTCGAACAGCAGATCGTTTCGGTTCATTCCGATTCCGGCAGTCAGCCCTTTACCACTGCATTCGATTACGATGACAGCAGCAACAGCTGGAGCCAACTCTACCGGGATGTCGATCAGAACTTCTCCAACACCCGGCGCAGCAAACACTCTTACGTTACCCCCGGTGCCACCCGCCGGATCATCCGCGCCGAATTCCTGCGGTATAATAACGCGAAGTAAGTAAGAAACGGGCGGCACGCCCTCGCGCGCGCCAGCTTGGAAAGTTGAGGGAAACTCGTGAACAAAAGTTCACTTCGCCCTCAACTTCCCGGCGCTATCATCGCGCGATCATCGTGCCGGTTGCAGCCGCGAAGGTTTCGGAACTGCGCGGCTTGTTCTGCGCCAATCGCCGGGCTGTCCGCCCGGCAGGCGGGAGGTAGTGTTTGTTTCGCCTGACGGCGATAATAAGGGCGCCAATCGCCGGGCTGTCCGCCCGGCAGGCGGGAGGTAGTGTTTGTTTCACCTGACGGCGATAATAAGGGCGCCAATCGCCGGGCTGTCCGCCCGGCAGGCGTTGCTGAGCAGTTCCGCGCTGTTTGTACCCCTTTGGTTTTCTTTGTATTTGCCGATCAAATTTTGCTGAAAACTTTCTGCGGATGTTGAAATCTGCAATAATCGGTGATACATTAAGTTCCGAAGGTGATTATTGTTAAAAACAATTTATTATCAAAGGAGGATTTATGTTCAGATTTTGCAGTTATGTCATTGGTTGTGTTCTGGCGTTGTCAGCATTTTCTCTGCGTGCGGCACTGCCGCTTGCGGCGAACGGCAAACCGGTTGCCTCCATCGTTGTCCCGGAAAAATCCGATGTGACTTTGGATTACGCGGCGCAGGAGTTGCAGTTGTGGATCAAAAATATTTCCGGCGCTGAACTTCCCATTGTTAAAAGTGGTGCTTCTGCCGGTGGTCAGATCGTTCTTGATCCGGCTTCGGTGAATTTCCCGGCGGATGCCAAGCAGTTCAAAGGCAATGACGGTTACTCTGTCCGTCAGAAAGATAATAAAGTTTATCTCAATGCCGGCTGTTCCAAAGGTATTCTCAACGGTGTTTTCCGCATGCTCTACAAGAACAGCGACATCATCTGGGCGCGCCCCAATCCTGAATTCGGTACGATTTTCACCCCTGATAAAAATTTCACCCTGACCAAGACCGATTACATCGATATTCCGAAATTTCTTCTTCGCGGCTGGCAGATGCCGCCTGCTTACAAAGACAAGAGCCGCTACAGCAATTTCATCTGGCAGACCCGCAACGGAACCAACTGGAACTCTCTGGAAAATTCCGATCCGGTGAAAATCAAATTCGGTACCATTCTGGAAGACGGCGGCGGTCACAACATCGTAGGCCGGTTCATCCGGGAGAAAAAGTACTTCAAGACCCATCCGGAATTCTATCCGCTCAAGAATGGCAAACGTATGCAGCCCAGCAAGCACAAAGGTTCCGTCCAGCTGTGCTTCACCAATCAGGAAATGGTCAAAGCCTTTATCCATGAAGTGGATGAACGGGTCAGACGCAATCCGCACTTTTCCACCTACCGCATCATGAATGAGGATAACCGCAACCTTTGCGAATGTCCCGAATGTATGAAGCCGGTCGTTCTGGCGGATGGAACGACTGTCGATGTCAAAGATCCGGCGTTCCGTTCCACCCAGTTCTTCCTTTTCCTCAATCAGGTCGGCCGCCACTTCAAGGCGAAATATCCGGAAAAACGCATTCTCACCTTTGCTTATCTTTTTACCGTGATCCCCCCCAAGTGCCGGGTCGAAGACAATATTGATATCTCTTTTGCGCCAATTTCCAAAGATGCCAAGTTTGATATCACTGCTCCGCAGTCTGCCAAAACAATGAAGCAGTTCATGAATTGGATCAAGATCACCCGCAATATCACTCTGCGTGAATACTACGGTCTGGGCGGTGACTTCCCGCGTGCGATCGACAAAACCGCTTTCGGTGACTGGCAGTACATGTACAAGCATGGTGTCCGCCGTACCTACAGTGAAATGCGCGGTGACTTCAAATATCCTGCTTTCCTCGCCAATCCGTGGGATATCAACTCCATGCAATACTGGGTGCTGACCCAGGGCTGCTGGGATCCGATGCAGGATTATAAGGCGCTGCGCATGGAATTTCTGACCCGGGTTTACGGTGCAGAAGCGGCTCCGGATATTGCGGAATTCTACGAACTTATCGGCAATTCATGGCTCAAACTGACCAGCCGTTCCATTTGGAATGAGGTTGCTCATACCGCCTGGCAGGAAGCTGTCATCAGCAAGCCCAAACTCGTTGCCGCCTGCCGTGCGGCGCTCAAACGTGCGGAGGGCAAAGTGAAACCTGCCGGTAAAAAGCATTTTGCCGCGCTCAAAGCCGCGTTCGATGTTCACATGAACTTTGAGGCGAAAAAACTGATCGTCGGCAAACGTACCTCCGGTAATCCCGGACTTGATCCTGATTTCAGTACTGCGGCATGGGTTGCTGCTCCTGTTCATGACCAGTTTTTCCACAATACCGGGGCTTTCCGCCATCCGAACAAAACTGAAGTCCGGATGCTGTTCGATGACAAAAATATTTACGTCGGGGTGAAGTGCGAATTCCCCAATGTCAAAAAGATGAAATACCGTCCGCTGCGTGCCGGTAAAAATGCGGTTCCGCATGGTGAGGGATTTGAGGTTATTTTCTCCTATAAATCAGGGAAAAAGACCAATTTGATCCATCTTGCGACCGATCCCTCCGGCAACCGTTTCTCCGGAGGCCGCAAAGTCAATTGGAAGCATGAGGTCAAAATCACCGATTACGGCTGGTGTGCGCTTTTTACTGTGCCGTGGAAAGATCTGAAACTTACTCCGGCAACCGCCGGCAAAATGCGCGGTCAGTTCATCCGTCAGTATAATCAACTCAAGGAAGAGGGCAAAGTTCCGTGGACAGCGGCGATTCTTTTCTCCGGCCGCCGTCGGCAGTCGAAATACTATCATCCGCTTGAATTCAAATGATCCGGGGGCGTGATGCTGAAAAAAATCTTGTTATTGTGCGTGATTTTCGGGGGAATGGTTATGGTTGATGCAAAGGAAAAATATTTCCCGGTCGAAGAACTCATCCCCGGCAGCTGGTTTGTGAATTCGATTCAGAAGACCCGTGCTGACCGCGAAAAGTTTTATCTGGAAAAATTGGCAAAAATCACGCCGGATGATTCCCGGCGTTCCGCCTGCGCCGAAGCATTTCACCGGATGCTCGAAATCAATTCTTTTTCCAGCAACCGGGCAGAAGATGAAGCCATCGAACGCGCGCTCGGCTGGAAAAAGGGTGATTTCACCTGGCACAACAATACTTTTTACACCAGAACCGGATGTACTTCATGGATAATCACTCCGGATGTTTCGGCAACCGGAGCGTGTATGGTTCAGAAAAACCGGGACTTCAAGGGGCAGAATCTCTTGAGCGCCCGGCTTTACCGGGCATGTCAGGGTAAGTACAAAGTTATCACTGTAAATGATCTCTGGAGTTCCGGCGCCGGTGCAGTGATGAATGAAAAAGGTCTGATGATCGTTCAGAATGACGGCAGTTCAGTCTTGAAACAGGAACTTCCCAGCCGCAGTATCACCGTCGGTTGTATTTTTATGCTCCGGCACATCGCTGAACATTGTGCGAACCTTGAAGAAGCGGTGGCAATGTTGAAAAAATTCTACCGCACCGGTCTCGGCCGCTCTTCATCCATATATCTGCTCGCTGATCTCGACAGCGGCGCGATCATTGAAACTACCGGAAAACATCTTGCTTACGCGGAGGTCAATTTCGCTTATGAGGTGCGCGCCAATAACTATCTGCTCCCCGGAATGCGCAGTACGGTGAAAAAGAGCCGTGAAGCCTTTCTCAACGGCGCCAACCGCCGCTATGCCGCTTCGGAATTTCTCCGCAAAGTGGTCGCTGATAAAGGCAGGATCGCTCCTTTTGATCTGATGCGGCTTGCCCGTTTCCGTCAGCCCGGCATTGAGAAAACTTACAAATACCGTTCAGTTTGTGTCAATGCATCACTTGCCAGTACCATGTTTGTTCCTGACCGGCAGTTTCCGGAATACCTGAGCGTTGCGTTTGTTGCGCTCGGTCCCCAGCGGCACACGGTTTTTCTGCCGATTCCGATGGGCTTGAGTGCCATGCCGGAGTCGCTTGTCAATGGTGACTGGGGCAGCAAGGCTATTGCTCTTTCGGAAATTCTGCCGCTTGATCACAAACATATTACGGAATTTGAAACGGTGGAAACCCGCTTTATTGATGAGTTTTTTGCCGCCAGAGAAAAGGCACGGATGCTGCTTGTCAGCGGCAAACGTCCGGAAGCGGTGAAACTGCTGGATAATGTTTTCCGCAGACAATATGACGAAGCTAAACAATTTTTGGCTGATTTTACTGAAAAAGCAACCAAAATCAAGGATAAAAAATGATGTCACTCAAAAGTTTTCTCAAGCGCCGCGGCAAACTGGAACTGCAAAATACCCCGCTTTTCTTGAGCGGCAAACGTGCCGCTTCGGAGGTGTCGCGCCCATCCCGTTGGTCGGGCTTGATCGAATCTCTTAAAAATACCCCGCTTTTCTTGAGCGGCAAACGTGCCGCTTCGGAGGTGTCGCGCCCATCCCGTTGGTCGGGCTTGATCGAATCTCTTAAAAATACCCCGCTTTTTTTGAAAGAGAAAGGGGGCGCGGGGGAAAGAGGAAACTTTTTTTCCCGTGAAAAAAAGTTTCCTTTGTCCCCCGCACACTCCCGTTTCACTTTAATAGAACTGTTGGTTGTTATTGCAATTATTGCGATTTTGGCGGCGATGCTGCTTCCTGCGCTGCAGAGCGCGCGTGAACGTGGCAAGGTTACTGCATGTTTGAGTAATGTCCGGGAAATATCCAAGGCGACCCAACAGTATTTCGATAATTACGATGCGTTGGTCACCGGCAACAAAGAATATGTTGAAGATGACTGGATCAAAGGTGTGATGAAGGAAATCCGGCTCAGCGAGGATAAACTCAAGACCAAAAATCATGTTATGTACTGCCCGAATTCCAAAAGTGCCGCCCGTGCCTATCTGGCAGATTACCGTACCTATGGTGTCAATGCGTGGATGGGAACCAATCCGTGGTACAAAGCCAAAGCCTATTCCAATACTGATAAAGGTGGATTCAAGCGGGTTCGCAAACCGAGTCAGGTGTTCTTTATCGCTGAAGGTCAGCAGACCAATTACCGGAATTTTGGGGTGAATGAACGGACGATTGCTGTAAACGGCGAAACCAAACAGCAAGTAGTCTATGGTCATGGAAAAGGGGCGACCAACTCGTTGCGAACCGGTACGGCCAGTTTCTTTGACGGTTCGGGAATTATTATAACGCCCAAATCCATCACCCGGCGTTATTATGTGGTCATCAGTCCGACCGGGGAGGTCGCACGGGCGGCAAGTAAAACTGCTATGGCACCGGATTTTTGATGATCGGAATATGTTTTCATGCTACAATATGTAAGGGACTTGAAATTTTATGAAAAAAAATGCTTTGATTGCAGGCGTGGTTGCTATGAGTTTGATTTCAACATCGTGTTCCACATTGGAAAATGCGCCCGGAGGAATATACGCCGGTTGCGGTGACAAGGTGATGACCATCACCGAAAACGGCAAAGCCAAAGCGACCATCGTGGTTGCCGCCGATGCTCCGTATAAAAATCAACTCGCAGCCAAAGAGTTGAAGCACTTCCTCGACCGGATTTCCGGTGCGGATTTTGTGATCAAGACCGACGATCAGAAAGTTACCGGTCCGAAAATTCTGGTTGGCCGCAGCCGTTATACTGCCAGAATGAAACTTGATATTCCTTCCGGTGAGAGTTATGAGGAGATCAAAGAGGGATTTCTCATCAAGACGGTCGGCAGCGATCTGGTGCTGGCGGGCAACGATGACGGCTGGAATCTGGCAAGCGGCAGAGGCGGACGGGCGCGCAAAAAGACTGCTCCCCTTGCCGGACGTCCGTGGGATTTGGATTTCGGCAAGGCGTACAAAGGAACTCTCTTTGCGGTCTATGCTTTCCTCGAACAGCTCGGCTGCCGCTGGTATATGCCCGGTAAACTGGGTGAAGTCGTCCCTGCCAACAAAAATATTTCCATTGGAAAACTTGATATTCTGGAACGCCCCGGCTTCCTGATGCGCGGTTACTGGCTCACTCCGGACAAAAATGCCGCCAACGATCTGGATGCGTTTTTCCACCGCAACCGCTTTTTGGAATTCAGTGCCGGATTCAGCAATGCCGAAGACAGTTCAATTCACCGTTTTATCACCAATTCGATGTTTGAAAAGCACCCGGAATATTTCGGATTGATGCCGGACGGCAAGGGCAGGGATATCAAAGTTATCTGCATGACTCATCCGGAGGTCGAGGAGATCCTGGTGAAAAAGATCCGGGAATTTTTCAAAAAGAATCCGGATGTCACCTATGTCGGGTTTGCCCCCCATGACGGCATGTTCATCTGCTACTGTCCGAACTGCCTTGCCGCCAACGGCAATATCCGTAAAGAGGGCGTTGCCGGCCGCGGCAAACCTTCGGTCAGCGGTTCTTACTACCGGTTGATCAGCAACGTTGCCGCCCGGTTGAAGCCGGAATTCCCGGATAAGATAGTTTCGGCGAGCATCTACTGCGGCAGAATCTACACGCCGCCCACCGAATTCAAATTTGCGGATAATGTCGGCGGACACCTTGCGCTTCTGGAATATTCTCTGGTCAAACCGATCGATCATCCGGATAACTGGCAGTCGCAGCAGATCGCCGCGATGTTCAAGGCGTGGAAACGGCGCATGGACAAGTTCATTTACCGTCCCTATTATCCCAACTTCATGTTTAATCTGACTCTGCCCATCCCGCAGATGCACAATATCATCCGGGATGTGAAATTCCTCGCCCACCCGGAACGCAAACCGCTGGGAATGCGCTGGGAGTGCCGTCAGGTCTGGAATCTGCACTTCCTCAATATATATATGTTGGGAAGAATGCTCTGGAATCCCGACAGTGACGGCGAAAAACTGCTCGATGAGGCCTATTGCAAACTGTACGGCCCCGCCGCTCTCCCGGTCAAAAAATTCTATACCGCCCTCGAAGATGCGGTGCGTAATTTCACGGTAAACACCCACGAGGAGGAGTTGATCCCGGAATTTTACAACTATGAATTCATTTCCGGTTTGATGCCGCTGATCGATGAAGCCGAAAAGTTGACTGCAAATTCGACGGATGAAAATCTCAAACTGCGGATAAAGATGCTTCGCATTACCGCCGATCATATCCACACTTACAGCGAAATGCGCGGAGTGTGCGAGCGCAATCTGGATTATGCCCGGGCTGCCAAACTGGCGGAAAAAATGCAGAAACTGGAAGCGGAGATGATGAAACTCAACCCCAGTTCATTCAAGCCGTCGGATTACCGTATGGATAAGCGTCCGGTGTACGGCAAGTTCGGTGCCAACCGTTCTTCCTACGGCAAGATGATGCAGTACCGCAACACCGATGCCCTGCGCAACGGCACCGAAGGCACTCTGGCGGTCGATTTCCCGCGCATTTGGAAATTCAAGACTGACGAACTGTCGCTCGGTATCATGGATGAGTGGTTCCGCAAAGATCTGGATATCTCCGACTGGAAAGATATCCAGGTTCCCCGGGCAATCGAAATGCAGGGATATTTCACCGATAAAAAGCACATGGTTCCCTATCTCGGAGAAATGTTCTATGCCACCGACTTTGAATTGGATGGCAAATTCGATCCGGATAAACTCGCGATCTATGTTGGCGGTATCAATAATGAAGCATGGATTTGGATCAACGGTCAGATCGTTGCTTATCAGCCATTCCACAGTTGGTGGGCGCGGTATAATTATACCTGGACGCAGGATTTGCCTGCCGGAGTGCTGAAACCGGGCAAAAACCGGATCACGGTTCGGGTCATTGCCATGGATAAGAGCGGTTTCGGCGGCATTTTCCGCAACATGTTCCTGTACCAGAAAAAGTAATCAGGAAAGATTCTGCGGCATCCCCCGCTATTCTTGCGGTGTTCAGCGCCCGGACAGCGTACTATTTGCGCTTTCCGGGTGTTTGTTTTGTGAAACTGCCGGATGAGCCATTTCCAATTGTTTATGAGGGCGGTTGATTCACATCTGCTGATTACATGATTTTTCTTGAACAGTAAAACACAAAAAAATATCATATTTGTAAAAAAACCATTTGCAAAAACAAATATATTGTGATATTTTTTAATAAGATGAAATTTTTGGAACGTTCCAAAAACGCTTTGCAGGGGTCTGATTTATGGCTAAAAAAGGTGTGACAATCAATGATGTGGCAAAATATGCCGGAGTATCCCGGTCGATGGTTTCTTATGTGCTGTGCCACGGTGAACGCGGTTCCTCCACTCCTGAAACCCGGGAAAAAATTTATAATGCGGTAAAAGCACTCGGGTACCGGGTCAATCATACCGCCCGTTCATTGCGTTCCGGAAAGACCCGCAACATCGGCGTTGTCCTGCCCTCTCTGCAGATGTATCTGTATGAATTGATCGTGGAACTGGAAAAAAGTTTCCGCAAATATGATTACACATTGACCTACAACTTTTTTGAACGTTCCAGTAATCTCGACGGTTTTATCGCCGCCATGGAACGGCAGTTTCAAACCAATGTGGATGCCGTCATTACACCCTCTTTTGATTATACTGAACCCTCGCCGGTGCCGATCATCATCTGGGGCAATAAAGTTCCCGGTTTTGACTGTGTTTTTGTTGACAAAGAAACTTACGGGCACGATGTGATCCGCCGTCTGCTCTCTCTCGGTCACCGGAAAATTGCTGTCTGCGGCCGCTTGACTGAAGTCCGCTACAAAGGTATGCGCGATGAACTGGCAGCGCACGGATTGGATTTTTATGCCAGATTAAGTACGCAGAACGATGATTTGCAGCAGAGGGGAATTGCTGCTATCCGGGAAATCGCCGCATTGAAAGAATTGCCGGATGTGATAATTTTTCACGATGATGAACTTGCATTGTCGGCGGTTGGTGCGGCGTTTGATCTCGGCTTGAAGATACCGGATGATATTTCGGTTGTCAGTTACGGCAGAACTCCCTTGTCCGGAGCGGTACGTCCGACCCTTGCAACTTACGATACCGACTGGAAACGTACAGCGGATATGTTGGCTTCAGTCACCTTGAAACGGCTCGAAAATCCGGAAATGCCATTTCAACAGATGTCCGTCACGGCGGAATTTGTTCCCGGCAACTCCTTGAAAAACAAAACAGTATAAAAACTCAATACGATAAATAAACGAGGTGAAAAAATGAAATTTTTCAAACAATTGTCCGTATGGCTGCTTTGTGCCGCCATTTTGTCGCCCGCACTGCTTGGTGGTACAGAAGTGGAGATCGCTGATTTGACCGATGTCTACTATGCCCAAAAGTCATCGCTCCGCGATGCAAAGGAACTTGCCGCATATCTGGGCAAAATCTTCGGCAAACGTTTCAACGTGAAACGCGCCAGAGAGAGCAGTAAAAAAGGTTTCTATGTAGGCAAAGCCTTTGCGCCGAAGGATGTGAAAGCTGAAAACACGGAACAGATTTTCCGCAAAGTCGATGAGAATGGTAAAATTTTCCTCTGGGGCGCAGAAAATACCAAAAAGATCCCCGGTGATTCCCGCGCCGTCACCACCTTTCTGGAAGATGTGTGCGGTGTGCGCTGGCTCTGGCCCACCGCTACCGGCGAAGTCATCCCCCGCAGTAAATCCATAAAGGTAAAAGCCGGATTTTCCACCGAAAAACCTGCCTTCGGCATCCGTATTCTCAAATACGGCACGGAAAAAGAGTGGATGCGCCGGATGAAACTCGGTCAAGCTATCGGATATGTTACCGGGCACTCTTTCAGCAAATGGTTCCCGCCGGAACAGTATTTTGAAAAACATCCGGAATATTACAGTCTGGTTTCCGCTGCCAACTGGATCGGTTCCAGCGACAAACCTGCCGTCGCCGCCCGCACCTCCCGGCAGCTCTGCACCAGCAATCCGGAAGTCCGCCGCCTCCTTGCCGAAAAGATTGCTGCCAAAAATCTGGATGTGATGCAGTCGATTTCTCCCAATGACGGCTACGCTTTCTGCGAATGTGCCAACTGCCGCGCGCAGGATTCTGATCCCAACTGGAAAAGCATTTACGATGCTCCCCATCTTTCCGACCGGATGTATGACTTCACCCGGGATGTGGCAATTCAGGCGAAAAAACTCAACCCGAAAAGCAAAGTTCTGTTTCTTGCCTATGCTTTCTACGAGCAGCCGCCGAAAAAAGTTTTCCAGATGCCGGACAATGTCTATGTTCTGCGCTGTCTCTGGGGGCCCTCGCTCAAAGATCGCAAAAAGGTCGAAAAGGAGTTTGAATACTATAAAAAATCAGGTCTTAAACTCTGGCTCTATGAGTACTGGGGAACCTACAATCACGGTATGCCCTGGAACGTTCCTCACTTTATCTCCTGGGAAACCAAACTGCTCAAAAGCGTCAACGGCTTCGGTTTCCGGGTGGAAAACAATGGCAACTTTGCCAATGGCGGTCTGACCAACTACGTCGGTGCCAAACTGATGTGGAATCCGGATGCCGATGTGGATGCAATCATTGACGACTACTGCCGTGCCGGTTTCGGTAATGCGGCTGCGCTGATGCGGAAATATTTCGATCTGACCGAAGAGTACACGATGAAACTCCAGAAAATCTGGGGCGGATACCGCAAGGTACTGCGCAATATCGGCATTATTTACGATGAAGAATTTTTCCGCAAGGGCGATGCGCTTTTCAAAAAGGCGTTGAGATCCAAAATCACCCCGGAGGAACGCGCCCGCATCCTCTATATCAAATCCGGTTTCGATTACGGTCGAACCAGTGCCAACTGGAGCCGGATGCTTTCGCAGGTCAATGCCCATGGCGGCAATCTGCCGCTGGTACTGCCGACGACCGGAGAACCTGCTGAAATCAATGACAAAATGCTGCTTAAACTTTTCACCCAAGCAAGTAAAGTTTGTGAATCCCGCCTCAACCAATCCCTTGCCGGGACGGTCAGAAAGGATTTCTCCATCAACTATAACACCAAACTGGAATATACTTTGTGGCATATGCCTTATAAGTTCATGATCCAGCACCTGATGAAAGGTGTTCAGCTCGGATTTTTCAACTACTTTGTCAACAACGCTTTTGAATTGACCAATGCTCCGGAATTCAACCGTCCGGTCTTCGGCTGGAACATTGATGGCAAAAAATATGAAGTCACCTTGCAGGATTGTCACGATGACATTCATGACATTACCGCCATGTATCACGCCAGACAGGGCAAATCCCTCTGTATCACCCTTGCCCCGCAGGAGACGGCGACGGTGACTTCAACCGTTAAAGTGGTGCTTGAGTCCGGAACCCGGATGCTTATTTCCGGCTACTTCAAAAACGGCATCCCGGAAGTTGCGGTCAACTTCGATGTGGACGGCAAAGCGGTCGTGCAGAAACTTGCCGTCGGCGCAATGGGATTGAAAGAAAACTCTAATTGGCAGCAGATAACTTACACTCCGTTTGTCTTCCCGCAGGGCAAAAAGGTTGCCGCCACGGTTACTTTTACCGTTAAAAACGATACCAAAACTGAACAGAAAGTTTTCCTTGATGATTTGAAATTTATCCGTGCCAAATAATAGGAGGAACGCATTATGCAAACATTCCGGCGAAAAGAAAAATTTACTTTGATCGAATTGCTGATCGTAATTGCCATTATCGCCATACTTGCAGCGATGCTGCTTCCGGCTCTGCAAAAAGCAAGGGAACGGGGAATGACGTCAAACTGTACCTCACGAATCAAGCAGTTCGGAATGATAAATATGTCCTACTGCAATGATTATGACGGCTACATCGCTTACCCGAAAGAAGGCGGTTCTTATCCCTGGATGGCGTTCAAAAATTATTCTCCGGTAAATAATTACCCGTTGAAGAAAGTGGTTCTCGGAAACGAAGATCCTCTCAAGGTGCCGATATTCTGTTGTCCGAAATATTACCGTCACCCCAAGCATCCTAAATCCAGAGGTACTTCGTTTTACGGATGGATCAATTTTGAATTCTGGAAGCGGAAACGGACAAATATCAAAAGAGTTAAAAATCCGTCTAAAAAATTTATGCATATTGAGAGTGCATTGGTTACCAGCGGTAATACGGTTTATGGGAATTATTACCTGACGACTGCAAATTCATTTTCGCATAATAAACAGATGAATGTATTCCACCATGACGGACACGTTGAAATGTTCCGGGAAATTCGTCCCTGGTTCTCTGTGGAGAAAATAAATAAAAGTCCTGGGTTCCGGGATTATTGGGATTATGAATATTGAGGATAAATCAGTATGAGGAAATTTGTTTTTGCTGCTTTTGCGGTCACCACAGCGGCGGCGATATTTGCCGGATGCTGCAGCACCTTTGATGCGGTCGAAGTTGCCGATCAGCCGGTTTCAGCAGAACAACTCAAAAAGTCCGGCATCGTTGCCGCCTATCCCGGTTGGAAACTTAAAGCATTGTCCTTCAGTTATGATGACGGCCATAATGCTGACCGTCAGTTGGTCAAGGTGTTCGATAAATATGGTATGAAGGCGACTTTCAATATTCCTTCCGGCTTGTTCGGCAAACCCAAACCGGGCAATATGGTCGATCCATCTGAAGTCAAAACGCTCTATGCCAATCACGAAGTTGCCGGACACGGCGCCCATCACATCAATCTTCCACGGAAAAAACCGGAACTCGTTTCCAGCGAATTGGACGGCGACATTCAGAAACTTCCCGAACTTACCGGGAAAAAACTGCTCGGTTACGCCTATCCCTACGGCAGATTCAGCGATATGGTCGTGAATATCATGCGCCCCAAAGGTCTGCTTTACGCACGTACCTGTAAAATGGCAGGAAATTTTGACCTGCCGCAGGATTTTCTGATGTGGCATCCCTACTGCCACCACAACCGGGTCAAAGGACTTGCCAAAAAGTTCCTCGATTACAAAGCGGAAAAGATGTCCGTGCTGATCGTCTGGGGGCACAGCTATGAATTCATCGCCCGCCGCAACAGAAAAACCGGACAAATGTCCAAACCCTGCTGGCACGTTATTGAAAATTTCTGTAAAGAAATCTCCGGCAAACCGGAACTCTGGTACGCCACCATGGGCGAAATCGCCACCTATGTCCAAGCCACGGAAAAACTTACCGCAAGTAAATGCGGAAATTTCCTGAAAAATAATTCCGATCTTCCGGTCTGTCTTCTGGTCAATGGCAAAAAATGTCAGATCGAGCCGGGAAAAACTGTCCGCGTAAAATAATTATTCAGGTTTATAAAAATGAGAAAAATTTTTGCTGTTACAATTTTCAGTATGTTGCTGCCGGTGTTGAATGCCAAACCGGTGGGGATTTGGCAGAGTTATTCCGGCGCCAGAGTAAGGGATTTGTTTAATGCTACTGTTATGAATCCGCAGTGGAGCAAACTCAAGCCGGTATTCGAGGTGTTCAAAGGCGGTGATTTTGAAAAATATTCCGTCATCGTTTACTTAATGGGCAACGACCGTCCGGCAATATTCAAAGAGTGGACGAAATCCCATGTCGAAAAAGCAGAAAAATTTGTCCGCAACGGCGGTACTCTGGTCATTATCGGTGACGGAGCCCCGCCCCGGAAAATTACCGCTCCCACCGGATTGTGGAAAAATCTGCTGGGCGCAGCGCGTTGGGGAACTCTTAAAGGCAAGGCGGATTTCCCCGCCCCGAAATGGCAGGCGTGCGGGAAAAATCCTGCGGTGCATAAATTCATGCTCCGGGACGGTTATGCGGTCTTGAAGGAGTTGACTACCGGAAAAATGCTGGTCGGCAACGATTCCGGTGCTGTCGTTGCCTCTAATGAGTTGGGCAAAGGTCGCGTATTGTTTTTCAATGTCAAACTTACACAGGCATTCACTCCTTACCGTCAACGCGGCGGGCAGGGGGCGCAAGCGGCATTGGATCAGCTTTTTCCATTTGCTAAAGCGATATATTCATTTATAATGGCAGCCAACCCGGATGCGGAGAATTCCCCCAAAGAGTTGTGGGATTACCAGCCGCTGGGCCCCAAAAAGGTATATGATGACGGCTCTTGGAAACCGGAGATCAGACCGGTTCGCTCCCGTCGCAAAATGGAAAAACTTTCCGGCAGGGAACTCTGTCTGATCTCCGACGGCAAGGCTCACGCGGTAATTGCGAACCGTCAAGCCGGTGACCGACCGGCAGGTGAGATGCTCAACCGGGTGTTGAAAAAAATGTCCGGTGTCAGTTTGCCGGTAGTGCCGGCGAAAGCTGTCAGAAGTGAAGGCGATATGTGGAAATGGCGCAAGGAGAAGTTTCACATCCGGATCGAATTTGTCCTTCAAAAGGATATATCTATCCGTGCCGAAAACAATAAATTGATCATCGGCGCACCGAATCAGCAATTGGGCGTGGTCTGTTTTCTGCGTGAGATACTTGATTACCGGATGCTGTGGCCCGGAAAAAGCGGCGAAGTGTATAAAAAATCATCGAAAATCGCGTTTGCGCCGTTCCACTTGACCGATGCACCGTTTTTCCGCCGCCGCTATATCCGCAATTCGTTCAGCCAATCGAAAAAGGATTGGAAGCGACCTGACGGCACGATCGTAAAATTGAATCTGTCGCAGGAGTTGCTGGATAGAGTGAAATTCACCGGATTGGACCCGGAAGAGATCGCCGCATTGTGGAAGAATCATGGTTCGTGGTTCGCCATTCAGCGGCTCGGCGGCAAGTTGCCCATAGCCGGAGGAAGTAATTTCACTAATTATTATTTCCGTTTCAGCAAAACTCATCCGGAATATATGGCATTGCAGTTCAATGGCACCCGGAAGATGATCCGGCCGAAAAACACCCGGCTCTGCAAGTCCAATGATGCGCTCATCCGTCAGGCCGCTGCCGATTGCCGGAATCTTCTCAATAAACGGCCCGAAGTGAAATATCTCAGCGTTTCTCCCAGCGACGGAAATTATGATATATTCTGTATGTGCGAAAACTGCCGCAAATGGGATCCGGCAGACGGAAAACTTACCACCAAAAGAGTTTTCCTGAACCGGAACCGTCCGACATTCCGCTATCCAAGTTTCAGCGACCGGGTGGTGCGATTCACTGCCGCCGTGGCGCGTGAATTGAAAAAAACTCATCCGCAAGTGAAAATACTTTATCTGGCGTATGCGGGGTATCAGCGTCCGCCGGAATATTTCCGCGATTTCCCGGATAATATGGCAGTCACCTTTGTCGGATTCCAGTATCTCAACCGGCATGGACTGGAACAGGATCGCAAAAGTTGGGATTTCTGGGCTTCCCGGGTCAAAGAATTGATTCTGCGGCCGAATTATCTGCTCGGCGGACGGGGCTTCCCGGTAGTATATGTGCATGAAATGGCAAAAGATATCCGCCATTGTGCCGAAACCGGCATGATCGCTTCGGATTTTGACAGTTTGACCCATAATTGGGCGGTGAATGGATTGAATTACTATG
>SUVV01000016.1 GCA_015061805.1 Lentisphaerota bacterium
AAAAATGGCTTCCGCCTTCGCCAAGGCTGCGGCGGACAAGCCGGCACCTGGGCTGCCTTCGCTGCGCTCACGCACAACGCTTTTGCGTTGTCGAACCACCCCGGTGGGGAATTTGGTTATTTTTTGCTGACACAAAAAATGCAGATTGAATTCTCAATCTGCCGAGCCTGCGGTTTGTCACCATTTTTTATAAATAAAAATGGCTCCGGCACCTGGGCTCGAACCAGGAACCAAGTGGTTAACAGCCACCTACTCTACCATTGAGCTATGCCGGAGCGAAGACACTTTTTCAAGTCTATGCCAAGACCGTTACAACCGGAACATTAAAGAATGGCTCCGGCACCTGGGCTCGAACCAGGAACCAAGTGGTTAACAGCCACCTACTCTACCATTGAGCTATGCCGGAGCGTTGTAACATTGCTTAATATACCTCTAATCTTCGCTCTTGTCAATACCTCAACTCAAAAAAAATGGATTTTTTCAATACAAATCCCGAATGTTTTGATAAAACCGGAGGTTTTTAATGACTTTACCGGCATATTTGACAAAATCTCCCGACAATGGTATATTAAAATAATTCAACCCTATCCCAAACAAAGGAGATGTTTTTTATGAAAAGCAGATTTTTATTTCTGCTCCTGTCGCTGTTCTTGCTGGGCTGCGGAAAATTCACTTACGCCGCTGACACTTATCAGGTCATGGTGCTGGGCGATTTGCACTATGACGGTATGGCTTATCACAAAATCCCGGCTGCCACCCCGAACCGCGCCAAAGAACGCGTGCGCAACTGCACAATGTGGGAAAAAGCAACTCCTGAACTGCTGACCCTCGCCGCTAAACAGATGAATAATGATATACCATTTGTCATTCAAGTCGGCGACTTCGTTCAGGGTGACTGCGAAACCGTCGAACTTCAGGAAAAAATGATCACTGACGGTTTCGACAAAGTCAAAACTTATTTCCCCAACCACAAGCTTCTGCCTGTTCGCGGCAATCACGACATCCGCATGTTCAAAGGCAACAGCGGCGCCCCGACCGTCAACGCCTTCTTCCCGCGTATCGCCAAAGAACTCGGCGTGCCAAAAATCAACGGCACCTATACCGTCCGTCACGACAAAGACCTCTACATCTTCTTTGACGGTTTCCTCCGCAAAAAAGAAAGCCTCAAATCTCTGCAAAAAGCGCTCGCGGATAATCCCAATGTCCGTTACACCTTCTTTATCACCCACCTCCCCGTATTGAACTGCAGCATCGGCAATCCGTCATGGCTGGTAAAGGATTTCAAAGCTGTCCGTCAACTTCTGCTTGAACGCAACGCGATCATCATCGCCGCCCATACCCACGTCCCCTCTCTGGTTCAGGCAAAACGCGACGGCAAACAACTTACCCAGGTCATCGTCAGCAGCGTAGGCAAAGACTGGTCTCCGGAAATCGCTCCCGGAACCGCAATCAACGGCTTCGACACCTTCTGCAAGCGTATCGGAACCAAAAAACTCGAAAACAAACGCCACAAACCCTTTTTTGATGACATGAAGACCTTCGAAATCCCGGTCTTTGAACTCTACAAAAACTGCACCGGTTTCGCAAAACTCAATGTCGCCGACAGCGGCGTTTCCATTGAATACTACACCAACGCTTCCGGAAAACCCACGTTGGTGAAAAAACTGCGCTGATACCGGGAGATAACATTTTGGGGGAAGGGAAAAACTTTTTTTCACGAGAAAAAAAGTTTTTCCCTTCCCCCAAACCCCCATCCTTTTTCAAAAAAAGCGAGGTATGTTTGCTCCCGTCGGTCGCAAAACAGGAAACATAAATTTATCATGTCCTTACTCGCGTAAGCGAGCGCTTCATGTTTGCCGCAGGCAAACGCTTCACATTGCGAAGCAATGCTTCACGCAGGATTTATCCTGCTCTTCACGTTGGTTTGCATCGCAAACCAACAAGACTATAAACTTATCATGTCCTTACTCGCGCAAGCGAGCGCTTCATGTTTGCCAAAGGCAAACGCTTCACATTGCGAAGCAATGCTTCACGCAGGATTTATCCTGCGCTTCACGTTGGTTTGCATCGCAAACCAACTCAAAACACCGGGGGAAGAAATTCCAGCTGATTAATCACCGGGTCAAGTTCATAACTAATGACTTCAACAACCTGTTTCAGACCGTTCTGGCGGGTTTCGGTCACCTTGGGAATCATCACCCCGTTGTAAAGACCATAACTTTTGATTCTGGAATCGTACTCCAGATGACCGACGCCGAGTTTCATCCGTCCGCTCATCCGGCGCAGCAGAAAATCGGAAGCATCCACATATATATTGAAAGTATTCTCATTGTTTCCGACACACTTCAAAAGGTAAAACTCTCCATCATCATTGGAACAACGGAAAATCTCCACCTTTTTGAAAATATTACGATAGCCGAATGCAGGAATTGCCAATTTGGACAACGTGAGCAACTGCTGGAGTTTTTCGCCTTCGATATTCCGGAGTTTTTTGCTGGCGGTATCTGCCAGCCACGCTTTACTGCCATTGGAACAGATGATCTGCACCGGTTCATTATCCTGCAGTGTAGTTATCCGGAACTTGTCCGGCAGAACCATTTTGGTTTCAACCATGTTTTCGATATCATCATCCAGAAACTGCGGAGTCTTGATCGTCTGACGGAAAATAAAACTCTTGCTTTTCCGGTAATTTCCACTGGCGTCGACCTTTGCCGCCATTTTGCTTTCCAACTCCTCCACGGTCAGATCAGAAACCGTCAGCACATCACTGGAAGCGCATCCGCTCATAATCAATACACAAAAAAGTCCGGCAAGATAACAAAACATTTTCATAAACAATTTTCTCCATGCTGTTTTTCAGTAATATAATATAGTGCACGCTGACGAAAAAGCCAGTCCGAAGTGAAAATTAAACTGATTTTTCACTGTCCGGCAGAATCATTTTTGAAAATATTCTGCCAGAACTGACTGCCCAGCAAATTATTTTTACTGGTGATACGCACAATGAATTCCATCTTTTTCCGCAAGACCGGACTTTTGGCAGTACGCCTGAGAAAGCCTTGTTTTTCACTTATCATAAAGGCAAAAGTTTCTGCCCGGTCCTCTTTTTCATTGCTCATGGCGTAGCGGGAAACGAAATCATCATCAAATGTTCCATCCTGCAAATTTTTCGCTTTACGCTTACGTTTGACACTACTGACCTTTTCTGCGTAAAAATCACTTCCGGTATAGACGAACTTTTTATTGTTGAGCCGGGTCCATTTCCGGTCTTTCGGACGGGGATCAAAAATATGGAACAACTCATGATAAACGGTTTTGTCTGAAAAGTTGACATTCAAAAAAATCGAATCTGCTCTGGCAATACCGCCAGCCGGAACATTGTTCAAGGTCAAATCATTCAGAAAAGTCACATATTTCAATCCGGAACGTTTGATAAAATTTGCCGGCAATTGATCAAGCACGGCGAAAAAGCGTTCTGCCGCTCTTTTTACCACATCCTCTGACGGCAAACGGCCGCCGATATGATCAACATGCGGTCTGGTCTGCCGAACCACAATGCTGTGGTTATTATATCTTCTGGACTCAAACTTACTTTTTTTGACTTCGTTACCTGCCCGAAGCACCGGCAGGCAAATCACCCCGGACAGAAAAATCAACATCAACGTTTTTTTGATCATTTTCAATACTCCAACAACAGACAGCTATGCGGGGCAAGGACGATCTCTTTCGGAACATTGATCGTTTTGGCGCGCCAGAAATCGACCGCTTTTTCCGGAACTCCGGTGACATCAAGCCGGAATTCCTGTGCTTCATCCAGCCAGTTCACCACCAGCACCCTGCCCCCTTTGGAGAGTTTCTGCTGCCAGAGCGAAGGCATATTTGCACTGAAAAGATCAAGCGGCAAAGCCGCCTCGCCCGCTTCGGCACTCACCACTTTGCGGGCGAGTTCCAACCCGGACTCATTGAGCAAAGGCAGATTGTCAGAAAGGTTGATCGCTCCGCCGGACATCAACGCTATCGAGAGAAGCACCTCAAGTTCACACTCTTTCGCCGAAGCAAAGGTCTTGCTGTAAAGTTCTTTCCATTCCGAATCAGGCTGACAGAAAACCAGACAGGGCTGCAGAGTTTCTCCGGCATCGCTGGTTTCAACACCCCGGCACAATGCGAAATCGGGGTCATTCACCCACAACTTTTTATTCATCCAGAAACGGTATGCCACATTCACGGCATTTATTTTTGTCCCCTCCCAAGTCGCGTGGATATCACTGCCGACCCGCGCTGCATCAACATAACTGTTGCCGCACATAAATGGGTAGTTGCAGCCGAGGATCGCCGCTCTGCCCGCTACACCGTCATTGACCGCCTGCATCAGATGGCGCACAATATGACTGCGGGGAACACTCTTATCCGAAAATTGTGCTGCCGCCAGAGTTGAAGAGAGAAAATCCAACTTAAAGTAACCGAATCCCTCATTCACCAGCCGGTCAAACAGTTCGCGCAGGAACTTCCGGCTTTTTTCCACCGTCGGATCAAGGATAAATCCGTAACGGCGCATACACTGAAATGCCAGACAGGGCTGACCGCCCTCGGAACATGCCAGCATATCGTAATCCAATTGAGCGATCCGGGCGTGAGGTTCAACGGCGGAGGGAGCCACCCACACCCCCGGAGTGAATCCCATTTTGCGGATTTCAGAAGCCAGCGCTTTCATTCCGGATGGAAAAAAGTGATTGGCATGCCATTCTCCGTAACAATACTGCCAGCCGTCATCGACGATGATCCGCTTCACATGCTTGGAAAGCACCGGATCTTTGGCAATGAACTCCGCATTTTTCAGCACCTCTTTTTCGCTGACCGTCCAGCGGTAGTAATCCCAACTGTTCCAGCCGTTTTCCGGCGCGGAGAACTCTTTTTTGACTTCGGCATTTTCATCGGCATAGTGCCGGAGCATTTCAAAAGGAGCGCCGTATTCGAAGGTGGTTTCCGGGAATGTGATATCGGTCAGAGCGCAATGGTCGATATTATACACCACATCCAGATCGACCGTTTTGCCGTAAATCCGGCCGCGGAAATCCGCCATCTGCGACAAGCCGAGCGGATGACTCAGCATCAACGATTTGCCGTCACTGCTGAAAATGCAGTTGTAGAAACATTCAAATTCATTTGCGCCTTCCCCGGAAACTGTGTCGGGAGTGTATATCGAACACTGCCCCATACTCATACCGCCGCAGACCAGATGGGTAAGCGGCAGAGCCCGGCACTGCATCAGAATAAATTCAAGGTGGCGTACCGGAGAGAGAAGTTTCACTCCGGCAGCCAAACGCACCCGGTCATTCTGCCGGGAAACTGATAACACCCAAACGCCGAGAGGATTTTCAGCGGTGAAACATCCAGGTTCCGCTCCGGCGCGCCATTGGATATCATAACGCTGTCCGTCGGCTTCGACCGAAGAGGAAGCATCTTCAAAATCCCAGAGACCGAACTTCAATCCCTCAAACGGAGTTGAAATCATCAGTTATTCTCCTTTGGAAGTTTCAATGACCTTGGATGCCGCCTTGATGAATCCGGCGACATTGGAAAGATCTCCGGGGATGATCATGGTATTGTTTTCTTTGGCGAGTTTGCCGAATTCAGCAATATACTTTTCGGCAAGCTGCAGATTTACCGCATCACTTCCGCCTTCACAGCGGATGGCGGTGGCGATGGTGGCGATACCGTTGGCGGTCGCTTCGGCAACCAGACGGATCTCTTCGGCGCGGCCCTGTGCTTCGTTGATACGCTTCTGCTTTTCACCTTCGGAATGGGCGATCGCTTCACACTTTTCGCCCTCGGCGCGGTTGATACGGGACTGGCGTTCACCCTCGGATTCAGCGATAAGTGCGCGTTTTTCGCGTTCAGCGCGCATCTGCTTTTCCATAGCATCGAGAACCGAAAGCGGCGGCTTGATGGTTTTGATCTCGTAACGGGTGACTTTCACGCCCCACGGATCGGAAGCCTTGTCCACTTCGGCGCAGATGGCGGCATTGATGGTGCCGCGTTCTTCAAAGGTTCGGTCGAGTTCAAGTTTGCCGATCTCCGAACGCAAGGTGGTCTGCGCCAGCTGCGAACAGGCAAAAAGATAATCGGAAATACCGTAACTCGCCTTGATCGGGTCGACCACCTGCAAATAGAGCAGACCGTCGACTTCAACGATGATATTATCTTTGGTAACACATTGCTGGGGCGGCACATCGATCGCCATTTCCTTGAGGTCGCGGCGATAAGAGACCCGGTCGACAAAGGGCATAAGGATGTGCAGTCCGGCACTCAAGGTGGCATGATACTTGCCCAGACGTTCCACGATCCACGCCTGTTTCTGGGGGACAATGCGAGCGGTCTTGAAAAGAACCACCATAACCGCAAAAACAATTACTGCAACAGTGACAAGTTGAACCATTTTTTAACTCCTTCCTCTAAAAATTATCACTTCATCTTACGCACATTGAGCGTAAGATTATTTCTTGAAATCACCACGCAGACAGCGCCGGCTTCAATGTTCTCATCGGCGGAAGCGCTCCAGAGCGAACCGCGAAAATCGACCTTTCCGGGAATTCCGGGAGCGATCGCTTCTGAACAAACACAATTTTCTCCGGCGATACCGTCATTGTCGATATCCGAATCCGCACCCGACTCACTGCCCCGGAAAATATCCGGCATAAAGCGGCGGCATCCGATCAGCAGCAGAACTCCGATAATTGCGAACAACAGCAGCTGCCACGCAAAGGTCAGCGCCGGGAACACCCACAGCACCCCTCCGACAATCAAAGCGGCTCCTCCGAAAAAGCATATCACAAAACCGGGGATAACAAATTCGGCAAGGATCAGAATTATTCCGGCGATAAACCAAATCCAGTTCATAAAGCGACTCCTTTCTGGTAAAATTTTTGCACATGAGGGAAAATACCACAGAGAAAGATATTTTTCAATAGCAAAACCGAACATTTTTTCAAAAATACCGCCGCACTCCAGTTCGCATGCCAAGCCTGCGCGATTTAATTGCACCAAGATCGGCAAATCCGATTGAAAAAGATGAGTTTATGTGATATATTATCAGGATAACATTTTCAAATATACGGAAAACAGAATTATGCAGGAAATCAGAAATATTGCAATCATCGCTCACGTTGACCACGGTAAGACCACTCTGGTCGATCAAATCTCCCGTCAGGCAAAACTTTTCCGGGATAACGAAATCGTCGAAGAGTGCTTCCTCGACAGCAACGACCTCGAACGTGAACGCGGTATCACCATCCTTGCCAAAAACATCAGCATCCAGTATCGCAACATCAAAATAAATCTGCTGGACACCCCCGGACACAGCGACTTCGGCGGACAGGTCGAGCGGGTACTCAAACTCGCTGACGGCGTTCTGCTGCTGGTCGATGCTGCCGAGGGTCCGATGCCCCAGACCCGCTTCGTGCTGCAGAAAGCGCTGGAACTCAACCTCCGTCCGGTCGTGGTCATCAACAAACTGGACAAACCCGATGCCCGTCCGCTGGAAATCCAGAACAAGGTGTTCGATCTTTTCTGCGAACTCGATGCCAGCGATGAACAGTTGGAATTCCCCACGCTGTTTGCTTCCGGCAGAGACGGCTGGGCGATCAGAAATCTCGAAGATACTCCGGGAGATATCACTCCGCTGTTGGATGCAATGGTCGACTTCGTGCCGCCGCCGCCCCATCGCGAAGGCCCGGTCCAGCTCCAGGTAGCGACCCTTGATTACTCCACCTTTGTCGGCCGAATCGGTATCGGACGGGTCTATCGCGGCGACCTTGACCTCAAACGTCCCTTGACCCTGATCAAACGTGACGGCAGAACTTTCCCGGCGCAGATCAAACAGCTTTTCACCTTTGAAGGTCTTGGCAAAAAGGAAACTGACAGCGTTCAGTGCGGCGACCTCTGCGCGATCGTCGGCATCGGTGACATCGACATCTCCGATACCATCTGCGATGCCGAACACCCCGAAGCAATGCCCGAAATCGCCATCGACGAACCGACGATCTCCATGACCTTCCGCATCAACGATTCGCCCTTCTTCGGCAAAGAAGGAAAATATGTGAGTTCCCGCCAGCTGCGCGAACGCCTTTTCAACGAAGTCGAACGCGACGTGGCGCTCCGGGTGGAAGAGATGAATGGTGACTCCTTCAAAGTTTCCGGACGCGGCGTGCTTCACCTGGCGATCCTCATCGAAACCATGCGCCGCGAAGGCTATGAACTTGCAGTCGGCAAACCGCAGGTCATCATCAAGGAGATCGACGGTGTCGAATGTGAACCGATCGAACTTCTGACCGTCGACGTCCCCAACGACTTCGCCGGAAAAATAATCGAAATGGTCGGTCTCCGACGCGGAGAAATGATCAAAATGGAAAGCCGCGGCAACCGTCAGATGCTGGAATTCCACATCCCGACCCGCGGACTCATCGGCTTCCGGAGCAAGGCGCTCACCGCCAGTCAGGGCGAAGCGGTGGTCAACCACATCTTCGACCACTATGAACCTTTCAAAGGCATTATGCCCCGCCGCAGTTTCGGCGTGATGGTCAGCATGGCAGGCGGCAAAGCCCTGCCCTTTGCCATCGACGGACTTCAGCAGCGCGGAGAATTTTTCATCGAACCCGGCACCGATGCCTACGAAGGTATGATCGTCGGCGAACACTGCAAAGATAACGATCTGGTCGTCAACGTCCAGCGCGCCAAGCAACTGACCAACATGCGTGCCGCCGGAAGCGACCGCAATATGAAGATCGCTCCCGCAAGAAAAATGTCCCTCGAACAGTCCCTCGAATATATCGAAGACGATGAACTTGTGGAAGTCACTCCGCTCAACATCCGGTTGCGCAAAATTCTGCTCACCGAATTGGAACGCCGCCGCCAGCATGTCAAAAATATGAATCTTGAATAAATTTGCATTAATCAATTATTTGTGTTATCTTATATCATTGACGTATTTGTAACACATTTTTAACAACAGGAAAATCGGATTATGGCAGTAGAACATCTCAATATCCCTCCCGCCAACCATGTCAAGGTTCTGGGCGGACAGGGTTGGATCGGTCTGATCGATCATCTCGGAACTGAATCAACTATCGTCAATGCCGCACGGGTATCTTTCGGTAAACTCAAAACTGAAATGGATGACCGCGACGTTAAACTTCTGGAATATCTGATCGCCAATAAGCACACCAGCCCGTTGGAACACATGGTGTTTACTTTCAGCATCCATTGTCCGCTCTTTGTCCGTGGCCAGTGGCACCGTCACCGCACCTGGAGTTACAACGAAATCTCCCGTCGCTACACCGAAGTCGACATGGAATTCTACACTCCGGAAGCGCTCCGCCGTCAGGCTGCCAGCGACCGTCAGGCTTCAGTCGCCGATCCGGAATTCGATGGTACCGCGCTTCAGCAGGATATCGCCGCCCACAATCAGGCTTCTTTTGAACTCTATGAAAAACTGCTGGCTTCCGGTGTCTGCCGCGAACAGGCGCGCGGAGTTCTGCCGCAGAATATGATGGTGACTTTCTGGGGTACAGTCGATCTCTCCAACTTGCTCCACTTCCTCGAACTGCGCGACAGCGAACACGCCCAGTACGAGATCCGGGAATATGCGATTGCCATCAAACAGTTGATCAAACCGATCGTCCCCAACGTGGCAAAATACTTTGCTTCCAAAGGACAGGACTGGTAATCAGAATTCTCCCCGCATAATGAAATATTTATCGCGGGGATAATTTTATCGTTTTACAGGATTTTTTTATGAACGTACTCTTTTTTTCCGACATTCACGGCGTGCCTTCGACCGTGGAAAAAGTGTTTGAACACGCCGACCGGCTTAAAGCTGAACAACTGGTCATCCTCGGCGATATCCTCTATCACGGCCCACGCAACGGAGTACCCGGTTTTTACGACCCGCAGAAAGTTGCAGAACTGCTGAATTCCCGGCGCGACATGATACTCGCCGTCCGCGGCAACTGCGATGCGGAAGTCGATCAGATGATGCTGAATTTCCCCATCATGTCCGACTATGCGGAACTGGCGGTGGACGGGAAACGCTTTTTCCTGACCCACGGCCACTTGTGGAATGCCGGCAATCTTCCGGCGCTCCTGCCGGGAACGATTCTGGTTCATGGTCACACCCACATCCCCGAAGACCGCATCATCGGATCTGCCGGCATCCGGATTTTCAATCCCGGTTCGATTTCGCTGCCCAAAAGCCAGACCCCGCGTTCATTCGGCTTCTTTGACGGCAGCGAACTTGTTCATTGCAGCCTTTGAACAACGCCATGTTCCCGATAAGGGAAGATGGCATTGTGGGGAGGGGAAAAACCTTTTTTCACGAGAAAAAATGCCGAACGTCGGCCTCGGTGTATCCCCTCCCCACACCCCACCCCTTTTCGAAAAAAGCGGGGTACGTTGCCGCTCCGTTGTCGCGGCATAGCCTTGGGCGACGGCGGATTGTCGCGGCAAAGCGATAAACTTGTCACAAAAAAGAGTTGCTCCTTGACAGGGGCAACTCTTGAATTTTTATACAAAGGTTCACTTCACCTCGATCCGATGAGCCTTGGCAGATTCGGCTTTAGGCAGGAACAAAGTCAGTAAACCGTCAGCGGCTTTGGCGGTGATTTTTTCCGCATCGACCGCATCAGAAAGATAAAACGAACGCTGATACATCACCGGCATCCCCCGGCGGTGAAGCATACTGCACGCCTTGAGCGTGAGCAGTTTATCTTTGATTTCCAAAGTGATATCATCGGATGAACTGCCGGGTATCTCGAAACAGATTTCAACACCGTCTTTTTCATCGGTCACATCTGCCACCGGGCGAACGGTGATGGCTTCACATTTTTCATGGTGGCAATCGCAGTGTTTTTTTATAAGTTCGTCATTCATGATAGGAACTCCTTATTTTTCGCAATGGACCTTTATGGTGCGGGCAGGATTTTTACCGGCGAGATCGCGGGGGATAACGATTTCAATGATGCCGTCTTTATATATGGCATGCGCTTCGGCGCCTTTCACCGGGACGGGAAGTTTGATGGATTCCTCGTATTCGGCGAAAGAGCGTTCCCGGAAAATGTAACGTTTCCGGCACTGGGCATCCCGGCACTCCTGACTCTGCTGCATTGTGAAGTTGAGGATATCTCCGACGATCTCAAGGTTAAAATCGCATTTGCGGCACCCCGGACAGGCGATGCGAACCTTGACTGCATCATCTTTGACTTCGGTTTCCCAGCGGGAATCGAACACCGAACTGCGGAGCAGACCGGAACCGGGTTCGATAAACTTTCCGAAAAATGAACGGACAAGTTCATCTACGCCCGGAAAAACTTTTTCCAGTTCTGCCGGAACCTCATTTTCCCGTTTTGCAAGTAAATTCATAACAACTTCTCCTCTTTTAGTTGTTGATTTTTCCGCTCCGAACCGGCACCTGCCGGAACTGCGGAAAAATTCTCCTCTCTGATAAAGACATAATAAACGAATATCGCAGAATTTCAAATTGCTTTTTCAACAGAAGCAGGTTATATTATATACCATTATGAATAACTACATCAAAAACGACACATTGGCTCCCGGCAAACGGAATGCCCAACTCAATCTGCTTGATGACGCATTGAGACGGGTACTGTCCGGGATTTTCGGCCGCCGTCAGCACTCCGACCGGGTGCTTTCGGCATACTTCAGAGAAAACCGCCGCTGCGGTTCGCGCGACCGCGCCTTCATTTCCGAAGCGGTATACAGTTTACTGCGCTACTGGGGATTCATGAGAAAATATCTCCCGGCAGAGCGCAGAACTGAGTTGGAATCAGGTTCGATCCGTTTTACTGCCAAGGAGTTGGGCGCATTGCTCATGGCCGGAACTTTTATCGCGGGAGAATTCTCCACCGCAGAGATCATCCGCTGTGGCCATAATCTGATGCCCGCACTCCCCAATCCCGCCCCTGCCCCGGAACGCCGGGCAAGACAGATGGCGGACTATTTCCACGCAGAAGTTTCCATCACGTCAGCAGACCTCATCCCGGAGTGGATCAATGATTTTCTTCCGGAAAATCTGAATAAGGAACTCTTTATCAACGCACTCGGCGAACGTCCGCCGCTCTATTTGCGGCTGCAGTGCACTCCCGAAGAACGTACCATGCTGCAGCAGGAACTTATTTCCAACGGAGCCGAAATCATCCCGGTTGCCAATATCAATGATGCACTCGCCATCCGGGCAAAAGTCAATATGTATTCTCTGGAAAGTTACCGCAAGGGACTTTTTGAAATTCAGGATCTCGCCAGCCAATGCGTCGGTCTGGTCTGCGCTCCCCGTCCCGGCAGCCGGTGGCTGGATGCCTGTGCCGGAGCCGGAGGCAAAACCTTGCAGTTGGCGCAGTTGATGAAGCGCAAAGGCAATGTCACCGCCAGCGATCTGCGCAGCTACAAACTGGAAGATCTGCGCCGCCGCGCCCGCCGTGCCGGATTTCCCAACATCACGACCAAAGAAAATCTCGCTGCCAGCGGCAAAGTCAAACACCCCTTTGACGGTGTGCTGATCGATGCTCCCTGCAGTTGTTCCGGAGTCTGGCGCCGCAATCCCGGAGCCCAATGGATTCTGAGTCCCGGAGAGATAAATGATATCGCCGCTCAGCAGTTGGAAATTCTGGAAACCTATGCCGCCGCCGTCCGCGCAGGCGGAGTACTGGTCTACGCGACCTGTTCAGTATTTGATATCGAAAATGTCGGCGTCGTGCGGAAATTCATGGAGAAACATCCCGAATTCAAACTCGATCCGTTCCCCAATCCGCTCACTGGAGATATTGCTCCCGGCATGCTGCGCATTGACGGAGGAGTTTACAACTGCGACACCTTGTTCGCCGCCAGATTACGGAAGTTCGAATAAGATGAAACCCTTTAACATTGTTCTTTTTTCTCCGGAAATCCCGCAGAATACCGGAACCATCGGCCGACTGGCAGTTTCAACCAACAGCAAACTCCATCTGATCGAACCGCTGGGCTTTTCTCTCGAAGACAAATACCTCAAGCGCGCCGGGCTGGACTATTGGGAATATCTCGCGCCATCGATCTACCCGGACTGGGAAACTTTTATTGAAAAAAATCAGCCAAAACGGATGTTTTTCATCTCAACCCACGGCGAAAAAGAGTTTTTTGATATGGAATTCCAAGAGGGAGACTATCTCGTTTTCGGCAGAGAATCCGCCGGTTTGCCGGAGGAATTTCACCAGCGGTATAAAGATGATTTCTGCCGCATTCCCATGCCGGGTGAATTCAACCGCAGTCTGAACCTCGCCAACGCCGCAAGCATCGTCCTCTACGAAGCCCTCCGCCAGAACCGCACTCTCTGGCACGATAACAAGATTTAACACGGAGCTATCTCGCTTTGCCGGAGCGCGCCTTGCGGTCGTCGCCGCTCTGGTCACGTACGCAAGTACGTTCCCCTCGCGAACTCCTCGGCAAAACACGACCGGCTGTGCGAGATCGCTCCTGATTCCGGATTGTCCGGAGTTTGCGCCTGTCGCTGGGCTTTCGCCCGGCAGGCGAAAGGTAGTTTTTATGATAGCACCACCTGACAACAGCTTATGGCTCGCACCAAAAACGCGTTGCTCTGTTATCCGCAATTTTAATAATTTTTCTGAATAAATTTCTTGCATTTGATCTTACCATGTGATAGATTATAACCATTGTAGCAAGAGAAAGGCTCTTTCACAAAAAAACATTTGAGGTAAAAAACAATAAAAACTACTGAGTAAAAATTTTGGCAAACTGATTGTAAACGTCCATTCCTGAATTACGACCTCACAAATAGACGATTGCAAAAAACATTTACTGTCGGTGTGTTCGTGTATTTTTTACACGGCACATTTCGATATGTGTTTTTTGCAGCGTCGTCGTAAACGCAGGAATGGGCACTTCTTCGGAATGTGCCTCTTTTTTTTCAAAAACAGGAAAAGGAATACTATTATGACTGAACAACCGATAATTACAGTAGACAAACAACTTGCGAACGATGAAAAACGTTGTCCGTTTTGCGGAGAAATTATAAAAACACAGGCAGTTATTTGTAAGCATTGCAATAGTGATCTGAATAAAACAGCAGTTCCTGAAACTGCTCGGGAGTCATCCTTCATTTTTATTTGTCCAGAGTGCTATACTACAGCTGAACTTCCGGAATCAATGAAAGATAAAACATATGAATGCAAAGGCTGTTGCGAAACATTTATTGCCGAAGAAACGTCGGAGCGAGCCTGTCCCTCATGCGGAAAAAAGATTAAAATCAAAGCAACTGTGTGCAAATATTGCAAGCATTCTGTAAAATCGCCCACATCAGGAGCAAAAAGTAATTCTAGCATCAATCAAAATATATTTGTTCCATTAACTAATGCAAAATTCTGTGACTTCAAAACTCGCGCCCGTCGTTCAGAATACTGGATGTTTACTTTAGCCTGTTATCTTATCGGCATGATACCTGTCATCGGTTGGTTATTCTGTTTATTTATTGCTCCGATTCCCCATTTGGCAGTAACAGTTCGTCGCTTGCATGATACCGGACGCAGCGGCTGGAATTTATTATTGGTATTAATTCCTATTGTCGGTCCTATCATATTCTTAATTTTCCTGTGTCAGGATTCCGAACCGGGAAGCAACCAGTATGGTTGCAATCCCAAGGGTGAACAAAAGTCATACAATAATGAAGCCGAAGAACAACGTCTCAAAGCTGTTGCAGCAAGTAATTTATACGCTTCGCTGAAAATGCAACTAAAAAGTCACTTAAAAGCGGTTGTTATCACAGCCGCGGTGATCGGAGTGATTTTTACAGTCTGGATGTTGTGGCTGAATTCTGTCGGATATGCACGAAAAGAGGCAGAAAAATATTATACAAAAAAAGATTTTCAGAGTGCAACAAAATGGTATCTCAAAGTTGCAGAAGACGGAGATACAGAGGCTCAACATCGTTTAGGTTTATGTTATTATGAAACGCGCAATTTCTCAGAAGCAACAAAATGGTATCGTAAAGCAGCCGAACAGGGACATGCTCTGGCTCAAATTAATCTTGGTTTGTGCTATGTAAAAGGCAAAGGTGTATCAGAAGATTTGACTGAAGCGGGCAAATGGTTCCAAAAAGCTGCTGAACAAGGGAATGCCAATGCACAATATATTCTTGGCAATTGTTACTATAGTGGCATCGGCGTAAGCAAAAATTACGCGGAAGCGGTTAAATGGTATAAAAAAGCCGCAGAACAGGGAAATGCCAATGCACAAATCCGAGTTGGGGATTGCTATGACCTTGGACATGGCGTTGAAAGAAGTACTTCAGAAGCGATCAAATGGTATCATAAAGCAGATCAATCTCGGTAACATTGCCTCTATTCGGGAAATACTGTTGTTTGGCTGACACCTGACAGACAAGCGGATGCAATCAAAGCACGGTATGTGCGCCAGCAAGTCCCGTTGCCTATGCGTCCAACAAAGCAAATTCTCAAAATCAGGGGGCGGTGAGTTTTTCCAATTCGGAGAGGTAGGCGAGTGCCTCTTCGCGGCAGGATCTGCACATTTCCGGATTCGGCTGCAAAGAAGCGCACACCGCCGGGCGTGCCGGGTCCCCAAAGATCCGGCACCGGAAGTTTTCATCCAGATTGACACAAGTTACTCCTGCCGGTTTGCCGTCCGGCATTCCGGGTATACTCGAACTTATGGATGGAGCAATACAGCATGCTCCGCACTTTTCTCTGCAAATAAATTGTTCCATACCGGAATAACATATCACCGGAAACGATTTTTTCAATCCGTCAATTTGAAAAAACTGAAATAATGTGGTATATTTCACCATAATTATTTTTGTCGTAACTGTGAGGTCATCATGCAAAAGAAATCTGTTGAAAAAGTCTTTTTTGAAAATATCGGCGGAAGTTTCCAATTCCGTGCCCGCAACGCCGCAGATCTCAAAAAAATATTGTTCCTCGATGCCACCGCATGGGCGGCATTGTGTGTACCGGCTTCCTCGCTCAACGGCGACCCGGCATTTTTCAAAGCTCTGGACAATGACAACAATCACATGATCCAAACCGGGGAAGTAAAATCCGCGATCGCCTGGCTGATGGACATTCTTGCGGATACCTCATCCATTGACAATGGCAGCGATGCCATATCTGTCAACGCCATCAATGCCGCCTCTTGCGAAGGCGCAACGTTAAGCGAATTCATCGCCGCCAACCGCGTTGATCTGGATAACGGCAGCGGCGAGATCACCCTTGCCGCCGTCCGTGCAAAACTTGCCGCCGTTACTTCCGGAGCCCTGGCCGGCAACGGTATACTCAATGCCAAGGCCGTAACCGATGTTGATGCCGCCAATCTCTACAAAGAGATCACGACCTTGCTGAACACACCAGATCAACTGACTTTGCCAGTTCTGGAAAAATTCCTTGCTGATGCTCAAAGTTTCGTTGATTGGAGCAAAACCGCAGAAAAGCCGCTTTACAACGGCGACGCTCCGGAAAAATACTATGACCTCTATCAGAAACTTTCCGGTAAGATCGATGAATATTTCCGCTACTGCCGCTTGCTCTGCATCGACTCCGCACACGCTGCAAGATTTGAACTCGACCCGGCAAAACTCCCGGAACTGGATATCAACGATTCAGCAAAAATCGATACCCTGCTCGATTCCGCTCCGCTGGCCCGCCCCGCAACCGATATGGTTCTCGACCTCAATGCGGTCAGCAATCCGGTCTATCAAAGAAGCGCTTCCGACTTTGCCGCCTTGTTCAACATCCGTGAACTTACGCCGGAAATCTGGCAGGATTTGAAAGCAAGTTTCACCGATTACACCAATTACCTCAACCGGGCGCAGGGAGACCTCGCCGGAAAACTCGGTGTGGAAAAACTGGAGCATTATCTGGAACAGAGCGAAGCCGATACTCTGCGCAAACTTTTCACCCGGGACCGGGAACTTGCCGGAGTGGTGGATAATCTCCGCAAACTGGAACGCCTGCTCCTTTTCAGCCGGGACATGATCACTTTTGTCAACAACTTTGTCAGTTTCTCGGAATTTTTCAGTCAGGAACAGCGCTCAATGCTCCAAGCCGGACGGCTGGTCATGGATGGCAAAAGTTACAATCTCGCCGTCTGGATCGATGATCCAGCCGCCCACAAGAAAATTGCGGTGCGTTCCAATTTGTGTCTGCTCTATCTGGAAGTCGTTTCCTGCGATAATCCTGCCGACAAACGCAAAGCCGCCGTTGCCATCACCGGAGGTTCGCTTGACCGTATCTACGTCGGAAAACCCGCCTATTTCATCGACAACAACAACCGTTCCTATGTCGGAAAAGTCATCGACATGGTCGAAGGCCCCATCTCTTTCAGTCAGACTCTTTTCGCTCCGTTCCGCCGGTTATCGGCAGCGATCAGCGGAAAAATCCAGAAACTCACCGACTTTTCCTCCACCGAAAAGCAGCTTGCCCAAAGCATCGACAGCGGCACTCTCCAGCCGGCTCCGGCAGCTCCGCCCAAATCTTCTTTCGTTCAGAAACTCGGCGGAAACGGTATGATGATGCTGTTGGCAGGCGGCTTGAGTTTAGCCGCGATCGGTGCCGGTTTGAGTTTCATTTTCAAATCGATCGTAAGTGCAGTTGTGGCGATTTCCCTGATGCCGTGGTATCTTATTTTCACCTGGATCGCGGTCTTTGCGGGGATCATCCTTATCCCGATGGCGATTTTTGCCGCCATCCGGCTGCGCAAGCGCAATCTGACCATGTTCCTCGAAGCCGGCGGCTGGGGTATCAATCTGCCGATGCGTTTGAATATCTGCGTCTCCCGCCTTTTCACCCGGGGTACAAGATATCCGGAAAACGCCCGTTTTGCTGTGGTAAAGAAACCTGCCCGCCGGATGCTCCGGCTCGGGCTGTTCATTCTGATTGTGCTGGCAACAGCAGCTCTTCTTTACTGGTATGGAGTGATTCCCTGCGGAAAAATGTTCAATTAAGCGAATATTTCCGGATAAAAACGAGTTGCGGGGGGAAGAATTTTCAAATTGGCGTGATTTTTCAGAAAACCAGAAGCATTGCCTGAGGTGAAAATTTTTCCGCCGCGCTCCATGAATCCAGTTAAACTTTCAATTATCTGCGGCGTAAAAAACACCTTGTAACTCTCCGGAACCCCATGCGGCAAGACGACCAGATCAAGGTGACGCAATATTCCGGCGTTGATCTCCGGTGCAGCAATCAATTGAAGATCGATATCCGGGTGGCTCTCCAAATCAAACATCTCAAGCACCGGAGTTCGTCCGATGATCGCCCTGCCAACAAAACCGACCCGCCATGGCCGCTTGATAGTTTGCGGGAAGTTCGGAATGGCTTTAACTCCGGCTGCCGCATACAATGCTCCGATAGCGATCGGATAACTGGATTCGTTGGATTCCGGGTGAAAACTTATTCCCACAATCCGTCCCTTGCCGTAACGTCCACAGATCATCGCAGGAACACCGTTGAAATCATAACATTCGCTCTGCCCTGCACCGCTGACTGAATTCCGGTAGACAGCCAGAACTTCTCCTGTCCCCGGACAGAAATTGTCAGAAAACTTCATCAGCGGTCCGTCTGAATAACGGACTTCATAATTTCCCGGTGTGATGTCCATAATTGCAGCACCGGCATTATTGATTTCAACAGTAAGTACCGCTGTTCCGCCGCAGCCGCAATTGAAAAATTCAAACGGCAACAGCTGCAGACGGTCTGGATTATTCAGAATATTGTAACACCCGGCGCATATTCCGAGATAGGCTCCGCCGTTCTCAATGAAGCGTTTGACCGCTTTTTGTCCGGATTCCTGCATGGCGCGCAGTTGCCGGGCACTGCCGCCTCCGGGGCAGATAAACAGATCAAGTTCATCCAAACTGCCGTTGCAAATATCTTCTGCTTCGAGCAAACTCAATTCAAATTGCGGGGAATAATGAAGCAAACGCGCCCATTGAAGAACTCCGCAGTTACGACAGCCGTCATCGACAAACAAACCTGCTTTTTTTATCATATTCATTCCTTCCGGTCTATTATATTTTAATATAACTCTGCTGTTTTTCAAATTCAAGAAACAAAGTTTGATTTCCATCCTTGTTTTTTACGGAAACCATGGTAAATTATACATGCAACTGAGATACCATTTATGAGAGGTTTTTATGCGTCTTGAAACACCCGGCAAATTTCTGATCCGGAAAATCGGCAATGAAATTCAGACCTTGTGCCGTTTTTCCAAAGAGAAAAATATTTTCAACCGTTTTGTTGACGGCAACAATTATTCCCTTTTTCTCCCCAAAGACACTCCGTTTGAAATGTGGAAAACCGGAGAAGTTTTCCACGAAGGTTGGGATGACATCGCCCCGTTCCTCACCGAAAAATACAGCACTGTCGGCGCCAATCACGGTTCGCCGTTTGCCTACAGCGTGACCATGCCCCGGCACTGGTTCTTTGATCGGGATATCGGCAAGGTGCTGACCGATGATGCCGGCAACCGTTTCATCATTGTTCAAATCGTGAGTGTTTCCAATTTTTTAGTCCACAGCGATATTGTGCCTGGACAACTGCCCTGCTTCAATCAACTGCAGGGGGATCTTTACGATGACGGAATGAAATTGAACGCCTCCAGTATCAAAAAAGTTCAATTAGGTCACAACCGCAGCGAACAACTGCTGCCGCATTACCGCTTCAACAAAGTCACCCTTACCGCAGATGGAGAAAACGTTCCGGAAAATACCATCGTCGAATGTTCATCAGCGTTGCTTCATTGGGATATCGATCTCTGCCTTGCTGATTCCATGTTGGAATACATCCGCAAACATCCGGGTAAATACATTTCTCCGACCGCACCGGAACTGGAAAGTACGACTCACTTTGAATACGATTTCACCTTCCGCCCGGACAACTCCTACACGATCGATTGTGCCGCAACTTTCCTTCGGGACATTCCGGGAATGGTCAAATTCGGTGTCATTCAACACTACGGCACGATCGGATTTGCCGCCCATGAAAAATATATTCCCGGTCTCAAGCCGGTGGAAATCGAATATGCTTCCGGAGAAACCGCCACCATCGACCTCAACACCCCGACGCTGATGAAAGGCGCTCCGAAAGTCAATTATGATCTGTTCAAATCCGATTGTCTTGATCCGCAAAATCCGCCGACACGCTACATCGATCTTTTCGGAGACGGAACCACCAGACAACTGGGGGTTGCACTGTGCTACTCGGAAAACCGCGGTATAACGGCAAAAAATTCTTCTGAACGCGGTGATATCGTTATGAAACTGCCCTGGTCCAATAAGATCTATCCCTATGCCTTTTACAAATTCGGAGTATGTGCCGGAGAAAAATTCCTGATTTCGGCTCACCGGCAATATTTTGACCCGCAAACCGAAACGATCGAACGGAAGTTCCCCGGAGAATAACGGCATGTCCCAGAGTTCCGAAGCCCGCATTTTTGCCGGAATAACAACCGAATGCGACAAATTTTTCAACGCCGGAAATTCAGCCGGAGTTGAAGCGCTTCTGCTTGAGCATCTATCTGCGGCTGAAAACAACGGACATTTGTATTTGCAGCTCTTTCTGCAAAGTGAACTCATGGGACACTTTCGCATGAAAGGCGATACCCGGCGCTCTCTCAATGCCGTTGAAGCAGGGCTTACGTTACTGAAACAATTACCGGAACTCGATCCGGTGAGCCGGGGTACGCTCCAAATCAATGCCGGCACGGCACTTTCAGCCGCCGGAAAATTTGATGAAGCACTTGCCGTCTATCAGCAAGCCCGGAAAAGTTTTGCAGGAGTGTTGAAGTCCAACGATTATTTGCAGGCTGGCTTGCTCAACAACATGGCTTCGGTATATGCGGCACAAGCCGATATCACTTCCGCAGAACAGTGTTATCTTGATGCCCTTGATATCCTGAAATCCAACCAAAAGTATGCCGACAGCGCAGTAACATGTGTCAATCTTGCCCAGCTCTATGCACAACGCGCGCAGGATGATCCGCTGATTTCAGTCATGCTGGAGTGCACCATGGAATTTCTCGACACCCCCGCCCTGCCCCGCGACGGATACTATGCCCACACCTGCACCAAGTGCATTCCGGTATTTGAATTTCTTGGGGAAACGGCGCGTGCCGCCGAACTCCGATCCCGCGTAAAGGAGATCTATGAAAGGAATTGAACTTGCCGGAAAACTTTTCCGGGAATTCGGTGAACCGATGCTCGCTTCACAATTTCCGGAACTGCTCCCCCGTCTTGCCATCGGCATTGCCGGGCGCGGTTCGGAGTGCTTCGGATTTGATGATGATGTTTCCTGCGACCACGATCACTCCGGCGGCTTCACTATCTGGATCAGTGAAGCAGATGACCTGAAGTACGGCATTGCTCTTTCCCGCGCCTATAAAGAACTGCAAAAATCATTTCCGCAAAACCAGTCGGCGTCAAGTGCGCTGGGCGGTCAGGAACACGGAATATGTGTGATCGATGATTTTTTTTACCGTCACCTGGGATTTCCGGGCGCTCCACGCGGTTGGCAGGAGTGGCTCTATACTCCGGAACATGCCTTTGCCGAAGTTGTCAATGGAGAAGTTTTCCGCGATGATTGCGGTAAATTCTCCGGCATCCGTAAGGAGATATCCTCCGCCATGCCGCGCGATGTCCGGCTGAAAAAACTTGCCGCCCGTGCCGTGATGATGGCGCAATCCGGACAATACAACTTTGAACGCTGTCTGCGCCACAATGAACCCGGAGCCGCTGCAATGGCACTTGCTGAATTCGTCCGGCATACCGTTTCCATGGTATTCCTGCTCAATCACCGTTTTGCCCCCTACTACAAGTGGCAATTCCGCGCCATGCGTCAACTGCCGTGGGGAAGTGATATCGCCGATGATTTGGAAAATCTGCTCACCGGTAGATTCCTCCCCGACACCAAAAAAGCACTCATTTCCCGGATATCTGCAAAAATCATTTCTGAACTTGCCGCACAAAAATTAAGTGCGGTCCAAGATGATTATCTCGAACCGCACGCCTTTGCTCTGATGTCCCGAATCGAACACCGGGAAATCCGTGCCCTCCATATTATGGAAGGGTGAGGTTTTACAAATTCGCTCCCATTTCCCGCAACTTGTTACGCACTGCAACACCGTCAAGTTCAGCTTGAGTTTTACCCTGCAATGCCGCCATCGCCGCCGCAACCCCGGCGGCCTGTCCGAGCGAACAGGCGATCGGCATCACCCGGATACTGCTGTGGATCGCCACGTCAACTGAAATCGGACGTCCGCCGACAGTCAGATTGTCCACATCTTTGGCGACGATACAGCCGTAGGGAACTTCATAATAGTCATCCGGCGGCAAATCTTTCAAAAAAGTTCCGCTGCCGTAGGGACTGTGGATATCAATAGAGTAGTTGCACCGGGCGATCGCATCCGGATATTTGCGCGCTTCGCAGAAACTTTCCATGGTCAAATAGGCTTTGCCCATGACCCGGCGGCTCTCTCTGACTCCGATCTGCGCCGCCATGGAAAGCAGTTTGGCATTTTCAAATCCCGGTGCCGATTTACGGAGCCAGAAAAACAGTTCACGCAACTGACGGCGTCCTTCAATTTCTGCTTCAGAAAACTCTTTGCCGTCGACCGCCGAGTGTTCGATCACCCGCACGGTGTTGAAGTGTACCACATCCGGCATGGATGGACAGGAGAAAATCAACAGATTTTCTCTCGGACAACTGATCTCGCCATCCTGAACCGCCTTTTTATAAAGAGCCTGCAGTTCAGCCCGCCACGCCGGTTCATAGGACGTCGACATTTCAGTAGCGTACCGGGTCTTGACATTTCCGACTTTGAAACACAAGGTCATCGGCTGGCATCCGCCCTTTTCGTCACCGATTTTGACCTCACATCCCGCCGCAGCGGCAAGGTGTCCGTCTCCGGTGGTGTCGACAAAGCATTTACCTTTGATGATACCGAAACCGCCGGAATTGTGAACTGCAACAGAAGAAATCTTCCGCCCTTCTTTGCAGACTCCGACGACTTCGTGATGATAGAGAACTTCAACACCATTGGCAAACAGCAGATCCTCCGCTGCCAGCGCAGCGATCTCTTTATTGACCGCACGCTTGCGCCAGAAAGCTCGGGGCATCCCCTCCTCGGCGGCAATTTTCTGCTGTTCAGAATCGTTGTGATAAGGCAGCATGGCATTGAGCCATTCGCCATAGACCGGAGCATCCAACGGCACATCGTTGCAGTGGTTGGGCATAAAGGGATGTACTTCACCGATCGCCGCCATACCGCCGGGTAAACCGTAATGTTCCAAAAGAATGACCTTGGCTCCGGCGCGGGCAGCCATTACCGCCGCGCCGATACCTCCGGGTCCGGCACCGGCGATCACGACATCGGCTTCAGCCAATACCGGAAGTTCTGAAAAGTTCAGCATAACTGATAATCCCTTAACGCAAAGAAAGTATCAAATCAAGAAGTTCATCCAGTTTTGCCGTACTCTGCAACGGATTGAGCAAGGTGAATTTCAAACAGACATTGCCGTTGCAGACAGTCTGTCCGATGACCACGCCTTTGTGGTGCAGAAGTTTACGGCGGATACGCTTATTCATGGTATCGGCATCTTCGCTGCTTCCCGGAACCGGGAGCAGACGGAATACCACGGAACTGATTTCAGGAGCGACCACGACTTCAACATCATCCCGCTTTTTGAGAATGCTGTAGAAGTAATCGGCATTATCGATACACTTGGTGATCATTTCCGACCAGCCGTCTCTGCCGCGCATCCGGAAAGATATCCAGACCTTGAGAGCATCAAAACGGCGGGTGGTCTGCATGGATTTATTGACCAGATTGATATAGCCGTCCTCTTCATCCTCTTCGCGGTTGAGGTAATCGGCATGAATGGTCAACGCATCAAAATAGCGCTTGTCCCGGATCAGCGAAGCACTGCAGCTGATGGGAAGCAGGAACATCTTATGGAAGTCAACGGTGATCGAATCACATTTCGCCAGACCGGCGACCCGGTGGGCATATTTTTCGGACATGACAACACCGCTGCCATAGGCGGCGTCAGCGTGCAGCCACATACCGTATTCATCGCAGATCTGCCGCAGTTCAGCCAGCGGGTCGATACTGCCGAAGTCGGTGGTTCCGACGGTGGCGGCGACACAGAAAGGTTTATTTCCGGCTTTAATATCCGCTTCAATAAGTTCCCGTAGTTTGGCGACATCCATACGCATATTGCTGTCGACGGGGACTTTGACCACGGCTTCGTAGCCCATACCCATCAAATGGGCGCTCTTTTCCATGGAGAAGTGGGCAACTTCGGAACTGTACATCCGGAACTTGCGGAAATCCGCAGGCAGACCGGATTTTTTCACATCGTGTCCGCACTTTTCATTGCAGAACCAGTCACGCGCCAGCAGCAGTCCGGACAAATTGGACTGAGAACCGCCGGAGGTGAAAACACCGTCGGAATTTTCATCATATCCGTACATCTTGCACAGATTGCGAATGACTTCGACTTCGATTTCGGTCGCAACCGGAGCCTGATCCCAGGAATCCATGGACTGATTGAATGTGGCGATGACCAGTTCAGCGGCGATGGATTCCATCAGCACCGCGCTGTGCAGATGCGCCATATAATCGGTGGACATCGGACGAACCAGATTGGGCAATATCCGGGCTTTGACCTCTTCGAGAATGGCTTCAAAACCGCATCCTTTTTCGGGGAGCAGTTCATCAGTATGCACCGCAGCGCGCAATTCATAGGGCCCCATACCGGCATAAGCCTTGGGGTGATCCATAGCAGAAGCGATGGCATCAACCATCGCTCCCATCATTTCCACATATGCTTTTTTGTCGGCGGTGCCGGAAGTAAGAAACAGATTACTTGCAGACATCGGCGTTTACCTCAATGACAACTTTGCTGAAGATATCGATCATGGTATTCAGTTCATCATCGCTGACATTGAGCGCGCACAGACAACGCATAACGGAGCCGTGACGTCCGCCCTTTTCCATGATAAGTTTGTTCTGGAAACATTTCTTCTGGACCAGCGCCGCAATATCTCCGGCGGCCGGCAGAGAACCGATAGCATCAGGAGTGCCATTGGGATCGACAAATTCGCAGCCGGACATCAGACCTTTGCCGCGGATATCGCCGATAATGGAAACTTTGGCTTTGAGTTCTTCGAGTTTTTCCCGGAGATATTCACCCTTGCGGGCGACTTCCGCGAGGAATTCCGGTTTGGCAACGCGGTTCATCACCACGGTACCGGCGCGCATGGCGAGCTGGTTGCCGCGGAAAGTTCCGGCATGGGAACCCGGCTGCCACTTATCGAGAGCCTTGTTGTAGATGACAACCGAGAGCGGCTGAGTGCCGCCGATGGCTTTGGAGACAAGAATGACATCCGGCACAATGTCAGCGTATTCAAAGGCAAAGAATTTACCGGAACGGCCGATACCGCACTGGATCTCGTCGCAGATCATGGGGATACCCAGTTCGCGGGTGACCCGGCGGACGGTCTGCAGGAATTCAACAGGAGCGGGAATAACGCCGCCTTCGCCCTGGATCGGTTCAAGGATGACTGCTGCCGGAGGAGTGATACCGCTTTCGGGATCTTTAAGGACCCGTTCAAAGTAGTTGCAGCACGCCTTGACACCGGCTTCACCGCCCAGACCGAACGGGCAGCGGTAGCTGTAGGGATAAGGGAAGAAATTCACTTCCGGCATCAGCGCGTGAACATGCTGTTTGGCAGAAAGGTTTCCGGTAAGTGACATCGCACCGTGTCCCATACCATGATAGCCGCCGCCGAAAGCGATGACAGAACTGCGGCCGGTCGCGGTTTTGCACAATTTGATAGCGGCATCGACCGCATCGGTACCGGAGGGACTGCAGAACTGCAATTTGACATTGCCCTGCATTTCCGCAGGCAGCAGAGAGATCAAAGTATGGACAAAAGTATCTTTGACCGGAGTGGTGAGGTCAAGAGTATGAAGCGGGGCTTCACTGGAAATCAGGTCGATCATCGCCTGATTGATTTCGGGATCATTGTGACCGAGAGCGAGAGTTCCGGCTCCGCAGAGGAAGTCAAGATAGCGGTTACCTTCAACATCTTCGACCCACACCCCCCGGGCTTTCGCTATCGAAAACGGGAATTTTCTGGGGTAGCTTCTGGCATTGGATTCCGTCTGTTCCTGACGAATCATATAGTCAGCATTGGTTACAGGTTTTCCACTGAAATCAGTGCGTTTTTCCATAAGATCATTGTTAAGTGCCATTACCGTGGGCCCTTCATTTGTTTGCGGAATTGAACCTCGCTTCCGTTTTTTTGTTTTAAGTAAAATTGCTATATGTGCTTGCCGCCCTCAAATTGCACAAGAGAACAGCAACATCGGCTTAAAATAGCACCAAGGGGGGGGTATTTCAAATTACAAATGGCTCTTTACCCAAAAAAAATGCAAAAAAACTGAAATTTCACCTAATATTGCCACCTCCGGCGAAAGCGCTTCGGTGTTTCACCGGTCTCCCGTTTGAGAGCGAGCATAAAGCCGTTGGCACTGGCAAAACCGACTTTTTCCGCGATTTCAACAACACTCAAATCGGTAGAACGCAACAGTTCCATCCCCCGGTTCAGCCGCCGCACCAGCTGATAGTGCCCGATGGAAACATTCATCTTTTTCTGGAAATGCTGTCGGAGCGTACTTCCGGAAATATGAAATTTTTTTGACAACTCCGCAACAGTAACGTGCCGGTGGCGGTTGGCGGCAAGATAAGCAATGATCTTATTGAGCAGCGGCAATTCAGAATCCTTAAGTTTACGTTCTTTGAGTTCCGGCACGGCAATACTCTGGATCTGGCGCAGAAATATAGCGAAATAACATACAGCTTCTTCGGCGGCGGCAACATCTTCATTCTGCCAGCGCACAAGACAGGCTATCGTCTGACGGAGAGTTTTCTCCTCCTTGCGGGTCAAACGCCAGCATTGAGCTGAAATGTCGATCAACCGCCGGGAATCTCCGGAAATCGTGAATACTGCCTGAAGGGCTTCAAAATCCAGGTATTCATTACCGAACGAGTGTTTGGCATAGGGTGGAATAAGAATAAATTCCCCCGCGTTCAGCACATGGGAACAATCATTTATCGTGACCGTCCGTTTGCCGGAAACCATATAGACCAGACAAAAAAATTCGTGAGAAAAGACCCGGCCCCACATTTGGTAATTCCTTCCGATACGGAAATACAACTTGAGATGCTCCGGCATCAGCGGCGGTACGGCGGACATTCCCAAGCCGCCGTAATTGCTGTTTTCCGGCAATTCTGCACACACTTCTCTGAAAGATTTCATTTTCTTCGTTCCCCTTGTTTTACAATATACATTACCAAATAAAAATTGCAAACATCTTTTGTCATTTCTTTAGTTTTTTATGTCATTTTGTTAGTTGGCAAAAATTCCGTTCCGTGGTATACTTATAGCAGTAACACAAACGATGGAGGTTGGCCATGAAATTTAATTTTGTTTTATTGAGTTTTATAATGTGTTCAGTCCTGTGCGGTGCCGACAAACCGCAAATTGCATGGCGTTTCACTCCGGATGCCGAAAAGAAGTTGGAGGAATTTTCCCGCGCCGGAAAAAACTGCCGCCTGAAAAATAATTCAACGGAATTCGTCGTCCGCGCCCAGTTGAAATATGCCCTCCACCGGAATTACTACCTCCACCGCTGGTATGACCGTCCGCTTTACCAGAATACCGGACTTGCAAAATTCAACACATCCAATATGATGCCTAATAATGTTGAAGCCCAGGCAATGAAGCAGGCTCTGGAAATGGGAAAAATCTCCGGGGTTGCCGCTCTTATCCAAGGCCGCAGCTACTTTTTAAAAACCAGTTTGGATAACGGCATAAGATTGCATGGAGAATTCATGACGGTCAAATATCATAAAAAAGAAAATCTTTCCATTTCCAATTCCCTGACATTAAAACTTCCCGGAATGATGCTGGCAGCCCCCAATGTTTTCCGCTTCAACGGCAAACCGGTGATAACGGTATATCCCAGCAACTATGACACCAGTCATATCAAAGATCTGCGGAAAATCCTCGATGAAAAATATGGAGCCGATAAATTCAATCTGGTTCCCTATGTATCTTTTCATAATAAACGTAAATTCTCTCGGCTGAATCCCCCGTTGACTGCTGCTGACATCGAAAATATGGCAGAAGATCTGCGCTCACACTTGCGGCACTCGGAGGGTATCCATATCCATTCCGCGCATTTTCTCACCTACAACCGGGTGGACAATGCATTCGGCTTCAAGGTGATGATACCGATTCTGCACAAGATATTTTCGGAACCGGAGTTTAAGGATAAATTTCTTTCCTACGGTTTGATCCAGGGGTTGGAAAATCAATACCGCTGGAACCGCAACCGGGATTCTGAAGGAGTTGCCACCTTGAGAAAAGAACTGGAATTTATTTCCGCTCTCCGTCCGGATATCTGCCTTTTGGCGGAATGGGATGAGGAAAACGAAAACACCTGTTACCGCCCGATGGTCAACACCGGGTGGAGTTCTTTGCGGATGCTCCGCCACTTTGCCGAAAAAATCCGCGGCGAAAAATTCACCGCATTTCCCGGCGATGACCTTTCCATTCCCAATATGATTTTCTGTTACCGCCGGAGACTGCTGGCCGGAGAAACCGCAGAGTTTCAAGTGACCAATATCCCCGACCAGACGCCGGAACGCAACTGTAAAATTTCACTTACGCTTTGCGATGCCAACGGCAAAGTGATCAGAAAATTTGCTCCGAAAAATTTGAAAACAACTGAATGTAAAGATGTAACATTCACCGTTCCGGCAGTGGAACTGCTCAAATATCAGCTTGTAAAACCCCGGCTTGAAATCACTTGGGAGGGTGGAAAATATGTTTCCCCTGATTCTTTCTGGGCGCAGGAAATACGCGCCGACTGGAATCAGGATTGGCAATGGGCAAAACATCCCTTACGCGAACAGCTTGACGGAATAAAAGCTGATTACACCATCACCCCTTATGAAAATGGCTTGCTCCGGTTGAAAGGCAAAATTTCCAGCCCGGTTCCCATGGCACAGGCAGAGATACTTGACGGCAGTGATACCGTTTGGATGGCGGACAACCGCCCTGCCCTGCGGGAAACGGACACCGATGCAGTAATCAAAATCGAACTGCACGGCTTGGGGCGGCACAAACTGGATTTAACGCTCGATGTCCAAAATGCGCCCAATGCGAAAATGGCAAACGGCAAAAAACTGCCGTGTAAAATCATTGACAAAAAATGGAATCATGTTTTCGCAAAATCGTTTTTGATCCGCCTGCCCAAAAGCGAAGTCAGTAACGCGATGCTCAAGGTAAAAATCCCCGGCGTTTATGATGAAAATATTTCCATTAAAGAGGTGATGGATAAACACGTTCTGGGGTTCCACACCACAACGCGCAATCTGGCGCTGGTGGTTTCCCGCTACAACAGCCAAATCTCCATCCCGCCGCATATCGACCGGAAAACGGTTGAATTCGATTGCTTTGTCATTCCTGCCGATGTAAAAAAGAGTGTATTTTCTTTGCGGGTGATCGACAAACGCGGCAACACCTGGCGCGGCGGAGAAAAATCGCTTTATACGCCATCCGGCAAAGAAAAGAGCTTCACCGTTTACGACCATGCCTCCAAAGGTGCGGTCAAAATTTCGGCAGACGAAAATCTGCTCACTCCCATGAAATTTGATTTTGCTCCCGGCAGAGGAACCGTCGTTCCCAATCCCGCCGGACGGAAATATTACGGTTTGATGAATGGTTGCACTCCATTGGTTTCCAACATCGGCATCGGCGGTTCCCGCTACGGTTCGCTGCTGGCGGATGATATGGCCAAAGGGAAAAATTTCCCGGAACTCCCGGTCAGAACAAAAGAAGATGACGGCAGTTGGAGCCTCTCTTTCGACAAATGCTCCCATCTTTCACTGCCGATGCAGGTGGTTCCGATGCACACCGGATATAAGATAAAAATGCAGTTGCAAGTGCCGAAGCACTTCAAACAAATGCAGCATATTTTCGGTTCCGGCAGTCACGGTTTCATGCTGGCAGTCATAGACGGTACGCTCCGGGCAAAAATGTTTATCAATGATCTTTTCTGGAAAACCAAAGGCGGCACGGTTTTCGCCAAGTCCAAAGGGAAACTTATTCCCGGCAAGTGGAACGATGTGGAAATTATCTACGATCATAAAAACTTTTATGTGAAACTCAACGGCGAAGCGGGAATACCCAGAAAAGTTACCGGAGAGCAGATGTATCCCCAAGCCGGTATCCTCGGCGGCGGCGAAAAAAAGAATGTGAGTTTCACCGGCAAAGTCAAAAATCTTTCAATTGAGGTGTACTGAAATGAACGGCAAAAAATCGTTTACGCTGATTTTCAAACGCTGCGACAAACTGGAGCAGCAAAATACCCCGCTTTTTTTGAAAGAGAAAGGGGGCGCGGGGGAAAGGGAAAACTTTTTTCCCCGTGAAAAAAAGTTTTTCTTGTCCCCCGCACACTACCATTTCACTTTGATAGAATTGCTGGTTGTGATTGCAATAATCGCCATACTGGCGGCGATACTGCTTCCGGCACTGCAAAGTGCCCGGGAGCGGGGACGCGCGGCAAGCTGCGCCAGCAATATGCGCCAATTCGGGCAGGCGTTTCAAATGTATACCAATAACACCGAATACTTTATGCCTTACACCAAAACAGCGGAATCCAAAATGAAGCCGGGGAAGAGTGTTTACTGGACCGGCTATCTTTACGGATATGGTATTTTGCCGTTGAATGTATTTGCCTGTCCCTCATTTCATCCGACGGCAAATAAAAAAACGCAAACTGCGGTCGATGAATACGGCAATATCAACTACACCGGCTACGGTTATCCATACTACAACATCGGTGCCGGAAGATATGTCTGCAACGTGGATACCGGCGTAAAAGTAAGTGAAAGTGTACTCAAGAGTTCCAAAGTAAAATTTCCCTCTCAAATGTATGCGCTGCTGGATGGCTGGGTGCAATTCGGTTCCGGCGGCACTCACGGCTATTTGAATCTCTCGTACAGAGCAAGTTATCTTACTTCGGATTCGATTTCCTCTCCCCATGCCCGTCATCAGAAGTCGATAAACATTCTTTATGCTGATGGACACGTTTCATCGAAAAAGGTCGGCAATGTAAACAATGCTTACCCGGATTTGGGCGGAACCGATAAGTTTGCCGTCCACTGGTCAGGCTGGAAAGATTGACTGTTGCAAAATTGACTTGCGGAGAAGAGACCTTTTCAAGTTTTTACAACTTTTTTTTGCGACCATCGGGAGCAAGCATACCCCGCTTTTTTCGAAAAGGGGTGGGGTGTAGGGAGGGGAAAAACCTTTTTTCTCGTGAAAAAAGGTTTTTCCCCTCCCCACAATACATCGAATTATTATTTCAACTTTTTCGTAGCGGCAGGTTTGCCGGATTTATCGGTATAAAATTCAGCAAAAACACCTTTATCGCTGATCTTGAGATAAACAAATCCGGTGGCATTATCGTAAAGTTCATAACTTTCGATCTTGAGTGAAAGCAGATAATCGATTGGCTTTTTGTGCATCGGTTTCTTCCGGCGTGCCGGAAGCACCCGCGCCAGCATTTCATCAAAATTCTTACAACGCACCGCGAATGGTTTTCCGGTATTCCAGGCAAAACCGATACTGCTTGCGACCATCTGAGTAATTGTATTTTTTCCATTGCTGACCTTGATCACAGACGGAACGTGGGTGTGTGCGGCAAGGACAATGGCATTGTGTTCAAAGAGAATATCCGCAACCTTGCGGTAATAGGGCATCAACCAACCGGGACTGGCGGTGCAAGCGGCGAACAACGGCAAATGGGTGAATAAAAACACATGACGGTTCCGGGGATACTTCCGGAATGTTTCTTTGAGGAATTTGATGGAATCATCCGGCTTGATGTAAGTATCATAAAAAATAAACAGATCTTCACCGTGACGTATTACATAATTATTTTTGATCTCACGACCGAGTTCTTTTGCAATGTGCGGCGTAAAAGCCTCGGCATAGGTCTGGTAATCTTTAAGCGACTTGACCACGCTTTTGGGACCGTAACACTGGTTGTCGTGGTTTCCCGGTATCGACAGGAGTTTGTGATCGGGATAATATTTTTTGACCGCTTTGAAAGCATCATCAAGCATTTTTGCCCGCTGTTCTTTCAGGGCAAGATATCCCTGGATAAAGTCCCCCAGCTGGACGACAAACGGCACATCTTTATCCAGCAGAGCGGCAGAAGCGGTAAACAATTCCGGCATCTCTTTCTGCCACATTTCATAATATTTTCTGGAAAATTTCGTGCGGTATTTCATCCCCGGTATTCCGTGATACTGCGGACCTTCATAGTGAATATCGCCAAACACCAGCACCCGGTATTCTCCGGCGGCGGCATTTTTACTGCCGGACGGAGATTTACAATTAAAACACGAACATCCGGCGACGGATACGGCAAGCAGAATTGCAAAAACATTTCTCATTTTCATTTTCCCTTGAAATATTCCTGCTCACCTGTTTTGAGCCGGAACAAATTTTACGCAACCGGAATATACTGCAGCAATGCTCAACGCTTGCGGAAAGGAGTCAGCGCCATTCCGGAAATGACCTCACTCCAGCGGCCTTCCTGCAAATCAACCGCACAAACTCCGGGGCGGACACTCACCACCCGGAATATCAGTTTACGGCTTTTGAAATTGACCGGATAAAGCAGCATTCCGGGAAAAATCCCCTTGCTCATCCCTTCGGAAACCACGGCAATATTCAACTTTGGATTAACGGAAATCACCCGCATATCCAACTCCGCCGATTCTTTACTGCGGACGCTGCCGGAAAAACTCCGGGCGGCGGCATCGAGTTCGTCCAGAAGCAATACACAATTTATCCGCGTGACCTCATCAATTTTGCTGTTCTGCAAAATGCGTCGGAAATTTTGGGAAACACTGTCGCTTTTCAACGCGAGGTGCATCCCCTGATCGATCACGGTTTTCATCCGGAAAAGTTTAACGGCATCCGCCTCTTTTCCCAATTCAGCTTCACCGGAGATCATACCGGCAAGCCACGCTCTCATCCGGGCAAGTTCTTTGTCCTGCGCCAGTAATTTCGCGCGGAGTTCACTGTTTTCTTTGCGGAGAGTCGCCAACGCATCCGGAACAGACTCCTCCCCCGCCGCAAAACAGACTGCGGCAGCGGCAAGGAAAGCGGTCAATATTCCGGATGCTTTCAGCATTTGATCAATCTTTCTTTTGATTGTAGCCCATGATCCGTTCGCGCAAACGCTGGAAGAATGCGTAGAGCGGCGGAATAAACACGATACCGAAGATCGTAGACAACAGCATACCCCAGAATGTGGAGATACCGATAGCACGACGGCTTCCGGCACCGGCACCGGTGGCAATGACCATCGGGAACACACCGATAACAAATGACCACGCCGTCATCAATACCGAACGGTAACGTTTGCTGAAACCGTTCTGGGCGGCATCGTAGACCGAAGCACCTGCTTCACGTTCCTGCTTGGCAAGTTCCACCATGAGGATGGCATTTTTGCAGGCAAGACCGATCAGCATGATGATACCCAACTGAGCATAGATACTGAAGTCCTGACCGAACCACTTCATACCGAGGAAGCCGCCGAGCATGGCAAAGGCAAAGGACAACACCACCGAAATCGGCATCGTCCAGCTTTCATACTGACCGACCAGGAAGAGATAACCGAAGACCAGAGCCAGCACCAGCAGCGGCAGCAGCCGTCCTTCATTACCGCGTTCCTGATAACTCTGATCGGTCCAGCTGATCTGGTAGCCTTTAAGTTTGGTATTGACAATATTTTCGATATTGCGCATCATGGCGTGACTGGTGACACCGGTTTTACCTTCGACGGTGATCTTGGCAGCCATCAACTGGTTGAAACGGCTGATCAGACGGGGACCGATGGTACGTTTGATCTCCGCGAAACTTGCCAACGGAACCATTTTGCCATTATTGGACTGAACCATCATCTGTTCGATTTCATTGACCGCAGAACGGTCTCCGGCTTCAGCCTGCATTTTCACCTTGAATGAGTAGCCCATCAAGTTGAAGTCGTTGATATAACTGGAAGCGATCTTACCCTGAAGCGATTCAAAGATCCGGCTGACCGGGACGCCGAGGGATTCCGCTTTTTCACGATCGATATCCAGATACAACTGCGGAGTGGTCGCTTCAAAGTTACCGAAAGCGATCTTGGTATCAGGATGTTTGTAGAGTTCCATGAGCAGCAGATTCATCGCGCCGAACAACTCCTGCGGAGTCTGACCGTTGGCGGCCTGCAGCACGAAGGTCACACCACCGGTAACGCCGAGCCCCATGATCGGCGGCGGCTGGAAGAACATGATCCGGGCTTCCGGGATCTGAGCGACTGCCATCTGAACCTTTTTCTGGATCTCACCGATCTGAGTTTCCGGGGTTTTCCGTTTTGACCAGTCGTCCAGAGTGACGATGATACAGCCGACGTTTTCACCGGTACCGCTGGTGAAACTGAATCCGCTGATGGCGATGATATTTTCCACACCGGGAATATTTTTGATCGATGCTTCCGCCTTTTTCATAACATCGGTGGTACGTTTCAGCGTTGCGCCGGGCGGCAGATCGACCATACCCATAAGCGCCCCCTTGTCTTCCGGGGGAATGAATGAAGTCGGAATCGTTTTGAAGTAATGCACGTTGAAGTAGATCACCGCCGCAAAGATCAAAACAGCGATCACCGTATAACGCACCATGAAACCGGAAATTCCCATGTATTTGCGACGGGTCCAGTCCAATGCAACGTTGAAAGGTTTGAAAAATTTGTTGTCTTTCTGTTTGCGCAGGATGATGCCGCACAGCGCCGGACTCAAGGTCATTGCGTTTACCGTAGACAGACACAATGCAATACACATCGTCACCGCGAACTGCATGTAGATGGTTCCGACCATACCGCCGTAGAATGCCACCGGCACATAGATCGCGACCGTCACCAATGTCGTTGCAATGATCGCACCGGTGATCTGTTTCATGGTCTTGCTGGCGGCCTCTTTCGGAGAAAGGTTCTCTTCCTGGATCAAGCGCACGCAGTTTTCAGTAACCACGATCGCATCGTCCACCAGTGAACCGATGACCAGAATAAGTCCGAACATGGTCAGCAAATTGATGGAGAAACCAAGCGGGATCAGGAAAATAAACGTACCGATCAAACTGACCGGGATCGCCAGCACCGGAACCAAGGTTGCCCGCCAATCCTGCAAAAAGAGCCAGGTGATAACCACCACCAGAATCAGTGTCATGATCAACGTTTCAAAGATTTCCGCCATCGTCACACGGATATAGCGGGTGGGGTCATAACCGATCTTGTAATCGACACCGGCAGGGAATTGCTTCGCTTTGATATCGTCCAACAGGGCATTACAGCGGTCAACCACGTCAATAGCATTGGCATCGGTGTTGCGGTAGATTATCAGAGAAATAGCATCTCTGCTATTGAAGCGTCCGCCATTGGAGTAACTTTCGGCACCGAGTTCAATCCGGGCGATATCACCGAGTTTGATCTGGCTGCCATTCTTTTTACTGCGGACAATAATATTGGAAAACTGTTCAACCGTGTCCAGACGGCCGAGCGCGTTGAGTTTCAACTGAAGCACATCATTTGCGCCTTCGGCACCGACAGTACCTGCCGCCGCCTGAATATTCTGGGAACGCACCGCCGCCTGAACATCGGAGGTCTTGATGCCCAGCGAAGCCATGTGAGCCGTATCCAGCCAGATACGCATACTGTAGTTACGTTCACCCATGATACTTACTTCACTCACACCGGGGATACGGGTCAGCGGGTCGCGGACGTTGGTACGGATAAAGTTGGACAACTCCGTAAGTGACAGTGTACTGCCATCGGTGGTAAAGTTGTAGAGCGACAGAATATCTCCGGAACGCTTGAACTGCCGTACACCGTTGTCGATCACAGTCTGCGGCAGCAGCGGTTCGGCACGTTTTACGGCATTCTGCACGTTGACCAGCGCGATATCGGTATCAGTACCGGCTTCGAAGGTGATTTCCAGCATGTAGTTTCCGTTATCGCTGCAGGAACTGGAGAAGTAAAGCAGATCTTCCAGACCGTTCATCTGCTCTTCGATAACGGTTGCAACCGTATTGGCGACCTCCTGCGCACCGGCACCGGTATAGTTTGCCCAGACCATAATGGTCGGAGGAGCGATCTCCGGGTACTCGGCAATCGGAGCTTTGAATACACACAACAATCCGGCGATAACCGTAACAATGGAAATTACGATCGCCAACTTGGGACGTTCAATAAAAATCTGGGAAAACATTATTTATTCTCCACAAAAACCGGTTTCACAACAGCGCCGGGACGCGCCTTATGAGTGCCGTCAACGACCACGACCTCGCCCTCATTCAAGCCGGAAGCAATCAACTGCATACCGGACTGGAGTTCATCCAGCACCACCGGACGGCGGCTTACCGTGTTATTCTTGTCGAGAACCAGAACAAATACATTCTTGCCGTCGCTGAGAACAGCGCTGGGCGGAAGCGCGGCTTTTTTGCCGCTATTTCTGGAAATATAAACCGAAACCAGACTGTCCGGGATCAGTTTCAGATCAGGATTGCGGAAATAACCTCTGATTTTGATGGTGTCAGTATCTTTGTCAACGCGGTTGTCCGGGAGCAGGATATGATAGGCTTTCTGATTATATTTGCTTCCGTCGGCGAGAGCAAAGGTGATCTCTGCAGTCTCGCGGATATTTTCCAGAGAACCGAAATATTTGTAGAAATCTCTGGCGCTGATTGAAAAGTCCAAATACAACGGCTCAGTGGCAACCACCGTAACCAGCGTACCGCTGCCGGGAGTTACATAGTTGAAGTCAGAAAGCACCGCATCACCGACCCGGCCATCGATGGGAGAGGTGATCTTGGTGTAACTCAAATTGTTTTCCGCATCGATAAGGGCGGCACGGGCGGCGGCAAGAGCTGCTTTGCTGGTACCTTCCAGACGGATGGCTTCTTCGTAAGAACTTTCAGAAACCGCATTCTGTTTTCTCAGTGTGGAAATACGCTTGAAATTGGCTGAAGCAAATTTGAATTCCGCTTCGCACTGGGCGACCTTGGCACGGGCGGATGCGACCTGCGCGCGATAGGTGGTATCTTCCAATTTGAACAGCAGTTGACCTTTTTTGACCAGATCACCGTTTTCAAACAATTTTTTCTCAATGATACCGGAAATACGGGGAACCAGACTCACGTCAATACTGGAAACCAGAGTTCCGACATAGCGTTTGCTGATGACCGAATCGACCATTTTGACCCGGCTGGCAGAAACCAGTTCAGGTGGACGCTGTTCTGCACCGGCAAGCGACATTGCGGTCATGAAAACGACTGCTCCGATCAAAAGAAATTTTTTCATTGTTTACTTCTCCTTATTCTGTTTATCTAAAAATATATTCAAGTCGTTGAGAACATTCAAAAAGATCTGCAGATTTTCCGGGGTCTGGGTTTCAGCGAAACGGGCGGAAATATCATCAAAAAAGCGGTCATATTTTTCGTCGATCTCTTTACCGTTGCCGGAGATCCGGATCATGACCCGGCGGCGGTCATCCGGCGAAACCTGCCGTTCCAATATGCCGCGGCGCACCATAGCATCGACCATCACTGATACGGCGCTGCTGGAAAGCGAAAGCTTTTCAGCAAGTTCCTTGAGCATGATTCCTTCGGAGCGGCTGCGGGTCATCCGCCACACTTTGCGGATCATCCGCTGCTGACTGATCGAAAGCGCCATTATATCTTTGATATCCTGTTCGGATTGACGAACCAGCCAGTAATCACGCAACTCATCGGCGCAATCACAGATCATCCGTTGAAACGTCATCGTATTTTTTTTATCTTCACTCATCTTAGGCATCCTGAAAATAAAATTTCTCCTGTTGCTGCTAATGTCATCACCTTAATATAACAGCGGTCATAATATTTTGCAATATCTAACTATTAAAAAAATACAAATATATACTGTTTTTTTCAAGAATTTCACAATTCCGATCAGGGGATTTCAAAATAATGCGTTCTGCCTTGCGGCAGCCAGAACAACTCCGGCGCGTTCTCCGAATTCACCGGCGAGCGGTATTCCGGGAGCAGTTTCGCCGGCAACGCCGTGAATAAAACCTGCCAGTGCGGCGGCGGTCATGGTGTCTTCAATACTGCAGGCACATGCGGCAATTATTCCGGCAAGGACATCACCGCTTCCGGCGGTCGCCAGAGCATGATTGCCCGAAGCGATCCGCATCACATTGCCATTCCGGTCAGCGACGACCGAATCCCTGCCCTTGAGCAGAACGGTACATTGAAGTTTCGCGGCAAGTTCCTTTGCCGATTGTTCCCGGTTCCCGGCAGAAAATGGCAATTCAAGTGCGGCAGCCAACCTGGCGGCTTCGCCGGGATGAGGGGTTATGATCACCCGGTCTCGGCAACGCCATTTGTCAATGTGAGCGCTGAACATATTCAAGGCATCGGCATCAAGGACAAGAGTTCCGGGGAATTCCCACAACACATCCAGCGCTTCGACCGGCGTTTCATCACCCCAGCCGCATCCGGCGACCAGAACATCGCTCAGCGGGAAAAATTCCCGGACATCCCGACCGACATCGGAACCGCAAAGAATCTTTTTCACAATCACTTCAGCAGGAGCCAGTTCCCGGCACTCGCCGTTTGAAACGATCCGGACAATGCCGGCGCCGCACCGCAGCGCGGCAACAGCACTCAAAACCGGTGCGCCGGGATAAAGCGAACTTCCGCCCCACACCAACACCCTGCCCCGGCTGTTTTTATGACAGTCAAAACCGGGATGCGTTACACACTTTACTGCATCGAGGTTGGTAAATATTCCGTTTGCTACGGATGCTCCGGCATCAAGACCGATATCGACCAGACGGAGTTTTCCTCTGTACCGGCTGCCCTCGCCGGAAAAGAGTCCGGCTTTAAGCATTCCGAAAGTTATGGTCATATCTGCATCGATCACCCCATCCGGTGAAACAACTCCGGTATCGCCATTCATCCCGCTGGGCAGATCAAGAGCCGCCACCGGAAGTCCGGAAGCAACTGCGGCGGCAATAAATGATTTGACTTCACTCCGCAATGCGCCGCCGGAAAAACCGATTCCGAGCAAACCATCGATAATAACATCGCCGGGTTTGAAATCTCTTACAGAAAGGCTTTCGCGGTGAAAGAAACCGATATCTTCCGGCAAATCATTGACCGCATGTCCGGCACAACCGGAAAATCCGTCGCGCGCTTTCACGCTGTATATCACGACATTGCGGCGGTAATTCCGGGACAACACCCCGGCGGCGACCAATGCATCGCCGCCATTATTTCCGCCGCCGCAGAGGACGACAAAACGCGATGCTTCCGGGTAGTGGAAATTTATTATATCTGCCGCCTGAGAACCGGCATCAACCATCAAAGAATATTCTGCAATTCCGGAATCAACAGCTGACTTTTCAGCATTCCGGACAGCAGAAACAGTTTGCAAAACACTCATTTTTTTTCTTCTTTTTCAGAAGACTTTCTTAAACAATTGGAAAGAATAAAGATACCGACTCCACAGCAAATCGCAATATCTGCAACATTGAATATCGGATAGTGCCAGACATTATGCCAATGCACATGGATAAAATCGACCACCGCTCCCCGGTAAATCCGGTCAAACGCATTGCCGACGATCCCGGCAAGCAGCAGCAGCAAAGCGAAATATCTCTCGGGACAGCCTTCGCAGATCTTGCGAAAAAACACCACAAGAAGCACCGCCGCCACCACTGCGAACGCAAACAACAGCCAGACATGGCCGCTTAAAATGCTCCATGCCGCGCCATAGTTGCGGACACTGGTAAATGCCAGCAAGCCGGGAATCAACTCTACTGATTCATGAAGTTTGAAACAGCGAATGACCCAGATTTTAGTCAAAAAATCCGATACCAGAACTGCGAGCGCAATTATTGCAGAAAATACCAAAACCCGCTTTTCGGCAGGAGAGTTCGATGTAAGCCGTTCTTTCATCAGCGATTTTTCATCATTTCTTCCTGACGGCTCTTGCACTTTATGCAAAAGACCGCATAGGGACGCGCCTGAAGGCGGGGTTCAGCGATCATCTCGCCGCATTCCATACACTTGCCATACTCTCCGTTGGCGAGCCGTTCGATGGCATCGTCGATCAACGCGAGGATATCGCCGTCTTCGCTGAGCATGCGAAGTGCCATCTCACTGCGGGAGTTGTCAAAAGAACTGTCCGCCATGTGAGTGGTGACTCCGCGTTTTTCGATATTGTCTGAACTCAATGCCGTATCAGCACAGTGACGCATCTGTTCAGTGACTTCATCACGCACCTTGATCAGTGCGTTGTAATATTCCAAATCTTTACCTTTGAATTCCATTATAGCGACCTTTCAACAGCAATTACACAGAGAAACGGACATGGATGACATCGCCATCCTGAACAACATAATCTTTTCCTTCGATGCGGAGCTTACCAGCCAACTGCGCTTTAGCCCAGGAGCCGCACTCCACCAGATCATCATAAGAAACCGTTTCCATACGGATAAAACCGCGGCACATATCAGTATGGATCTTTCCGGCGGCCTCCGGAGCGAGCGCGCCGCGGGTGACCGTCCACGCCCGGGATTCCATGGGACCGGCGGTGAAGAAAGTTATATAATCCAGCAGCCGGTAACCGGTCTGGACGACCCGGTCAAGACCGGATTCGGTGATACCGAGTTCTTCCATAAAAACAGCGGCCTCCTCTTCGGAAAGAGAACCAAGTTCATCTTCCAATTTTGCACACACCGGCACCACTTCCATATTGTGAGCATCGGCATAATCCTTGAGGCGCTTGCCGGCTTCACAATTGGTGAAATCAGCCACCTGATCTTCTCCGACATTGGCGCAGATGAACGCCGGTTTAACGGTAAGCAGACCGAAAGACTCCACCAGAGAACGGATTTTTTTATCTTCCTTATCATAACGCGGAACTGAACCATTTTCCAAATCGGCAATCAGCGACTTGACCAATTCATACTCAAGCTTGGCATCCGCATCATTGGAACGCGCCAGTTTATGCGCTTTGTCCCGGCGTTTTTCCAGCATTTCCAAATCGGAAAGCATCAATTCTGTTCCGATCGTTTCCAGATCATCAACCGGATCGACCTTGCCGGAAACGTGAACCACATTGGAGTCTCCGAAAAGACGAACCACATGAGCTACCGCGTCCACATTACGGACATGACCGAGGAACTGGTTGCCCAGACCCTCTCCCTGACTGGCGCCGCGCACCAGACCGGCAATATCGATAAACTTCAACGTTGACGGCACGATACGTCCGGACTTTTCCAAATCTGCCAGTACAGCCAGACGGCTGTCCGGCACCTTGGCAATACCGGCGTTGGGTTCGATGGTGCAGAACGGGAAGTTCGCCGCCTCCGCTCCGCCGTGACTCAACGCATTAAACAAAGTTGACTTGCCCACATTGGGAAGTCCGACAAAACCACATGAAAAACTCACAATTACACCATAAATTATATTCTGCTTAAAAAATGTGCCGGAACCGCATTCCGCGCTCCGGCACACATTTACACTCAACAATCTGTTACAGATTGGGATTGACGATCGACTGATCCTGATAAACGAAGTTGTTCCAGTCGCTGCCAACGGGGATCACCCAAGCCGGACGCATGATCGGTCCATAACCCCAACCGGCATCATCCGGATAATCCGGGCAATCCGGAAGCGGGAACGGGAAAGTAATGATATCAGTCAAACCGACTCCGAGCCGGGCGACCACATAACAAACACCACGGAGAGTACCTTTGGTAAGTCCGGCGATACCGCCTTCTTCGCGGGTGACCGCCGTCCACTGCATCGGCAGTTCAAAAACGCCGAAAGCGACATTGGCGATACCGCGACCGAGTTTTTCAACCGGACGGAAGATCCACTGCGGCTCATTTTTCTCTGCTGCAGAAGCGGTATTGGTGCAAACCACACCCATTACAGCGATCAGCGCGATCAAACAAATTTTTCCAAATTTCATCTTTTACTCCATATGTTTAAGTTACATAATTTATGTACGATTCTGACTTCATCTACTGAATATAGTCTATCAAACCGGATTTTTCAAGACCGTTGCCGATTTTATCCGGAAAATTTTTGAAATTTAACCGTTTTACAGCAAAACACTCACTTTTTGTCTTTTCCGAACCGGCTTTCAGTACCATTGAGCAAACGCTTGATATTGCTGTGGTGACGGGCAATTGCCAACACCGCAACGATGGTCAGAAAAATCAGCGTCAAAGTCGAACGCGAGGCAGGACTGCCGACCTCACACAACTTGAATAACCAGGCCGTCACCGGCAGCACCGCTGCCGCACAGATACTCGCCAGAGAAACATAACGGAACACAAAAAACACCACCGCCCAGACCGCGAATGCCACCAGCAGCGGCAACGGCGCCAACGCCATGATCGAACCGGCGGCAGTACTGACTCCTTTGCCGCCTTTGAACTTCAAAAAAACCGGAAAAATATGACCGACGATCGTGGCAAACATGACTGCGATCACCACCCACTGCGCCGAACTTTTCCACGATTCAGCAGCCGTTGCATATTGCGCTGCCATCACCGGCAGACCGCCCTTGAGGAAATCCAGTGCAAAACAGAGTTTGCCCTGCATTCTGCCCACCGTCCGGGTCACATTGGTAGCACCGATGTTTTTTGAACCGACGGTACGGACATCAACACCGTAAAATTTACCGATAATATATCCCCAGGGAATACTTCCAAGCAGGTAAGCGCCAAGAATCAGAACTCCGGCTATCGCAACATTACTCATAAAATTTCTCCGTTTTACTCTTGAAACTCCGCGTCCGGCGGAGTATTTTATCAAATGTTCTCAACATAACAACACAGAACATTATAACTGTGCAATAAGATAATATGCCCCACTTTTACTGAAAAGTCAATACTTATGAACAAAAATTTTGCAAGATTGCTTATCGGCTCCGGAGAATCTTCCCCGGAAATACGCTATTTGACCGGAATATCCACTCCGGATGATTTCATCTGTCTTGAGTATTCCGGTTCCGTCACCGCGCTGATGTCCAAACTGGAGATATCCCGCGCCCGGCAGGTCGCCAAACCGGGAGTTTCTGTCCTGCCGGAGAGCGACTACGGAACCACCCGCTGTGAAATCATTTCAAAAGCCGCCGGAACAATGAAGGTAAAATCCTTTGAAGTTCCGCCGTCATTCCCGCTCGGCATTGCCGAAAAACTGCGTGCCGCCGGATTGACTCTCACAGTTTCCGAACGTCCATTCTGCCCCGGACGCATCAGCAAAACGCCGGAGGAAGTCGAACTCATCACCGCAAGTCAGCGCGCCGGAGAAGCCGGTTTCGCCCGCGCGGTGACCGTCCTGCAGGAAGCCTCGATCAGCAATTCCGGAGAAATTCTCTGGCAGAACACTCCGCTTACCAGCGAAATACTCCGTGCGGAAATCGATTGCGCCATCCTCAAATCCGGTTCTCTGCCGACCGGAACCATCTGTGCCGGCGCCATTCAATCATCCCAGCCGCACAACTGCGGCAGCGGCAAACTTTATGCCGCAGCTCCGATAGTCATGGATATTTTCCCCCGCAATCCGGAAAGCGGATACTGGGGCGACCTCACCCGTACCGTGGTCAAAGGCAAAGCCCCGGCGATCGTAAAAAACGCCTATCTCGCGGTCAAAGATGCCAGAGATACGGTAAAAGAAAATATTTCACTCGGCGCAGATTGCGCCAAACTTCATAAACTTGCGGAAAAAATTCTGGACAAACACCGCTTTTTCACCGGAGTATCCGACGGGGAACCGTTCGGATTCTTTCACGGTCTCGGACACGGCGTCGGGCTGGAGATCCACGAAGCCCCCCGCCTCTCTCCGCGCAGTACCGAAAAACTGTCCGGCGGTGAAGTTTTCACCGTAGAACCCGGCGTCTACTACCGGGAATGGGGCGGCATCCGTCTGGAAGACCTCATATATCTCGCCCCTGACGGGACGGTAAACTGCCTGACTGAAGCGCCGGATTTTCTGGAGATCGACTGACCGGAAGGTCAATCTTTCACCAGATCGGTGAACTCGGCTCCGATAAGTTCAGCAAGAGCCTCCGGATCAACTGCAACATTCAAACCGACTCTGCCGCCGGACACACAAATAGTCTCATAAAGAATCGCGGTTTCATCGATAAACGTCGGAAAGTTCTTTTTCATACCGACCGGAGAGCATCCTCCATGGATATATCCGGTCAAACCCAACAGCTGCCGGGACGGTATCAGATCGATACTCTTTTTGCCGGATATTTTCGCGGCTTTTTTCAAATCAAGTTCAGCGCACGCCGGAACCACGAATACAAAATGTTCATGTTTAGGGTCTTCCGTCACCAGCGTTTTGAAAACCTCTTCCGGTGACCTGCCTATTTTCCGGGCGATGGACACTGCATCGATCATTCCGTCGGCAATTTCATATTCATACGCCTGAAACTCTACCCCGGCGCTCTCAATTATCCTTAAAGCATTCGTTTTCGTTGCCATAAAAACTCCTTATTACATCTCATCTAATGTATATTCAACCGGAGCGTTTGTCAAGTATTTTTTTATCAGAATGTGCTGAAACAGCGCTTTTTACAAATTTTTTTCAATTTTATTTACAAAAGACTATTGACATTTATCAATCCATGCAGTATGGTTTATGAAAAGTCAATTTTTGGGTGGGTTGTGGTTTATACCGGTCAGCTTCGTCGTAAATGCCGGTAACGCCTGAACTTGACATCAACTGCAAGCCGTAAGGCGGCTGCATAAAGAAAGGATAAAAAAGGTAATGAATATTTATGTAGGCAATTTGCCGTTCAGTACCAGTCAGGAAGAATTGCGCAGCATTTTTTCAGCGTTCGGAGAGGTCTCCGCTGTCCGTATCGTCAGCGATCGTGAAACCGGACGCCCCAAAGGGTTCGGTTTCGTCGACATGCCGAACGATGCTGAAGCCCGCAACGCCATCGAAGCCCTCAACGGCAACGATATCGGCGGACGTAAAGCGGTCGTCAACGAAGCCCGTCCCCGGGAACCCCGGCGCTGATTTTCTGCCGGAGCCTTGACCTCCGCTGTCAATGCGAAGTTGCAAAAACATGGTTTTTCCCAGGAAAGCCATGTTTTTTCTTTTTTACCCTTGATTTTTACGCTCCGGCATTGTATGTTATACACCAGAAAGCAGGTTTGTCTCGGAACAATTTTTTATACGGGTCCATCTTCGGGCTTATTGTACATCGTGTTGCCGCTGAGCATTACGCCTGCTTTCTTTTTTTGTGTTCACGGAGCGATCTCGCTGTGCCGGAGCGCGCCTTGCGGTCGTCGCCGCTCGGGTCGAGTACGCAAGTACACTCCCCTCGCGGACTCCTCGGCAAAACGCGCCCGGCTGTGCGAGATCGCTCCTGATTCCGGGCGGCTTGGTTTGCGCCAATCGTTGGGCTGAACGCCCAACAGGCGAAAGGATTTTCCGAAGCGCGCCTTGCGGCGTTCGATCCTCCAGTCACGTACTCCAGTACGCTCCTGTCGGCTCTCACTTGCAAAACACGCCCGGCTGTGCGAGATCGCTCCTGATTCCGGGCGGCTTGGTTTGCGCCAATCGCCGGACTGATCGTCCGGCAGGCGGATGGCGATGTGTTGGTTTGCACAGCAAACCAACGTGAAGCGCAGGATAAAGATCCTGCGTGAAGCATTGCTCCGCAATGTGAAGAGTTTGCCTGCGGCAAACGTGAAGCGCTCGCTTACGCGAGTTAAGGATATGATAACTTTTTTATGAGATTTCGTGATGTCTGACAGCAGTGTGGTCTGCGCCAATTGTGAAGAGTTTGCCTGCGGCAAACGTGAAGCGCTCGCTGGCGCGAGTAAGGATATGATAACTTTTATATGTACCGTTTACGCCTGACGACGACTCATAACTCCCGTTGGGGAGCGGCGGATTTTTTACTGCTTCATCGCCGCTTTGAGGGCGATTGACAATATCTGCAATGTCCACTCCACGTCGGCATCTGCCCGGTGAGCCTGCATTGAATCATCTGATTCAAGTTGAAATATCGCCCGCAAACTCTGCAATTTATATGACGGCAAATGGGGATGTGTGGTCTTGATCAAACGCAAAGTGTCCAGAGTTTTCCCCTTCCACAACGGCAGTCCGGTTCGGTTCAAACTCTCCTGCAGAAATCCGAGGTCAAACCGGGCATTGTGAGCCACCAGCGTGGAGCCCGACGCAAACTCAATGAAATCCCGCCCCGCCCGGGCAAATACCGGAGCAGAAGCCACTAATTCATCGGTAATGTGATGCACCGCCACCACGCCAGCCGGAATACTCCTGCCCGGATTGATGAAACTTGCCCAGCGGGAAACCGTCCCATCCCGGTCGATCCTGACTGCGGCAATCTGCACGATCCGGTCATTGACCGGACTCATTCCGGTTGTTTCAACATCAAAGACCGTAAAGGGTCCAAGCTCAAACCACTCCATAACTATTCCCCACTCCGTATCACGATCATTCGGCGTAGCCATCGGGATTGGCGAGCTGCCACTTCCACGCGGACTCGATTATAGCGGAAACATTTTCAAATTCCGGTTTCCACTCCAGAATCTTCCTCGCCCGTCCGCTGCCTGCGATCAGTCGCGGCGGATCTCCCGGACGGCGGGGGACGATTTCAAAATTAAGTTTTTTTCCGGTTACTTCTTCGGCGGCGCGAATGATTTCAAAAACCGACAAACCGTTGCCGGTTCCCAAATTATAATATCCGCTCTCCTTGGCATACAGCGCCTTTTCATGAGCCTGCGCCAAATCCAGAATATGAATGTAATCACGGATACAGCTGCCGTCCGGGGTATCGTAATCATCGCCGAAAAGCATAAATTTATCCCGCTTGCCCCGGATGGTCTGCAGCACCAGCGGAATAAGATGAGATTCCGGGCGGTGATCTTCGCCATGGATATCGGTAGCACCGGCGGCATTGAAATAGCGCAATGCGGCATATTTCAAACCATAGATCTCGCTGTACCATTGCAGGACCTTTTCAAAACAGAGTTTGGATTCACCGTAAGGGTTGATCGGCTTCTGGGAACTTTCTTCAGTGATCGGCACACTTTCCGGTATTCCGAATGTCGCAGCGGTTGAGGAAAACACAAACGACTTAACTCCGCTTTCCACAGCCGCATCCGCCAGGTTTATGGCATTGGCAAGGTTGTTGCGGAAATATTTGGATGGATTCTGCATGGACTCTCCGACCAGCGAAAACGCGGCGAAGTGCATGACAGCATCAAATTTTTCTCTCTTGCAAAGGTCGATCAGTTCATCACGTTCAGCGAGATCACCTTTGATAAATTTTGCTCTGGGATCGACTGCGTCCCGATGTCCGGTGAAAAGTGCATCAAGCACAGTCACTTCGTAATCACGATCAAGCAGATACTCGGCACAGGCGCTTCCGATATAACCGGCGCCTCCGGCAACAAGAATTTTTTTCATCACATCTGACCTTCAAAATGGAATATTTTCCTGACTCGCGGAAATACTGCGGGAATTTTCCATTGCCGAAGCACTTTCCGGAACGAAATCCTGCCACACCCCATTACTGCCGTCATCTTTGGAAAGCAGCGTTATCTTACGTTCAAACTGATCGAGTTTACTGCGGCAGAATCCGGCAAGTTTGCGGCCGCGTTCAAATCCGCTGACCAGTTCATCCAGCGAAAGGCGGCCGGTTTCCATTTTGGAGACCAGCGCTTCCAATTCCGCGATAGCATTTTCAAAAGAAAGTTCTTCAAGCGGCTTATCCATTTTCATCTCCTGTTTTCCTCACAAATATACATCGCGGCAAACCTCATTGCGACCTGCCTTGAAGCATAAGCAGAATAAAAATCACTTATCAGTCAGATATTCCGTAAAATCGGCTCCGGCAGGAAGTTTTTTCAGATTCGGATGATCGGGCAGCGGAGTTGCGGCATTTCCGGAAGCAAGAATGATCCCGCCACGATCCATAAATTCCTTCAACTTCTCCCAGCGTGCTCCTCTGCTGAAAAAATTGCGGTTGTTTTCGGCTATTCCGTCCGGCAGGATAAGAGCATCGATATGGTTGAGTTCACCATCGTCAACATTGGACAATGAGAAATATCTTACATCGATATGTTTTTGCCGTTCAAGTGCCATCGCCGCCTTGATCGGCTCATGCCCGATAATGGCTGCAGCACTCACGCCGACCCGGATCGGACGGCGGCTCTTGACCGGCTTCACCGGAGTAAGCTTCACTCCGCTTACGGCATAGATCGCGCCGACAGAAAGATCGGTTGTCGACTCCCGGTATTCCGGATGGTAACTGCTGGCGAGCACCTTGCCCTTGCCCAAAGTCCCATAAACTACTGCAGGCTGATCGAACATATTTCCTGCCGGTTTCCCATAGTAACTGATGGAATTTTTATAAACTCCGAGCACCTCTCCGGTACTGTCGGCATCCGGCTTACGTCCCGGACGGGGGATCGGACCGCTGGCATAAGTTACGACACGTTTTCCCGGCTTCACCCCCAGGATGGCGGCACCTCTTTCTGAAATTTCGATCTGGGTATTGCCGGAAGCTCCTCCGGAATTCGGAAGACGGATAAAGGGCAGCAGCCGCAGACGTTCCTTATGATTCAACGCACAGGTAAGTCCGGCGCAACTGCCAACGTAACCGCCGCCGTTTTTGACCCATTCCCGCAGAATTTTTATACCCTCCGGCTTCATCGAACCGTACTGACGGGTGGGATAGCCGCCGGGCATCAGGAGAACGTCCACCGACTTCAATTTACCGTCCCGGATATCCTGTCCCGTAATAGTAACGAGTTCTGCCTGCGGTGAAAATTCAATCAATTTTGCCCAATGGAAAACTCCGCCACCGGAACTGCCGCGATCGACATAAAGAGCAACGCGCAACTTCGGTTGCACAGAAGATGTTTTTTCTGCGGCTGCTTTTTCCACCGGAAACACCTGACAAGATGCCACTCCGAAAAGCGCGGCAAATGACAGCACCACTGCTGACAATCGGGATGAGAAAACTTTTTTCATAAAATACCTCTTTTTTTGAGTTGCGTTCAATAATTCTCACAATATAAAGTACCACGATTCAGCATAAATTACAAATAAAATATTTTCCATCACTCCGGAATTAACGTTTTTATTTATGAAAAAATCCGCAGAATACTGTAAAAAAACCTGTCTTTGGTAAAATATTCCGTAATTTTTCTGAAATTTGCCTTCCGGATACTTGAAACCGGAATAAAGAAGTTTATATTATAAATGAGATTCATTATCACTTACAATCACCGAGGAGGCATAAAATGAAACGTTCCGTTCAACGCGAAGCGATACTTGACACCTTGCGCTCTCTCAAAACCCATCCCACCGCCGAAGAACTTTATTCTCTGCTGCGGCCATCGATGCCCAATATCAGCCTTGCCACCGTATACCGGAATCTGGAACAATTTTCCCGCGCCGGAATAATTTTGAAACTGGATTGCGGCGGCGAACTCAAACGTTTCGATGGAAACACCGACATCCATCCGCATCTGCGCTGCAGCACCTGCGGAGCCGTTTCCGATGTGGAACACTCAAAAATCGACAAACTGCAGAAAGAATTGATCGACATGCTCCCGGAACTGGATTGCCGGACTTTGAGTCTGGAGTTCTGCGGATTGTGCAAAAATTGTCAACACCAAAACAAAGAGGAGGTCTTTATATGAAAACCAATCAAATCTACCGCTGCGCTCACTGCAAACTGCAGATCGAAGTTCTGGTCGCCAATGAAAACATGCCGGTTCCACAGTGCTGCGGCGAAGCCATGCAGCTTCAGGAAGCCAACACCGTCGATGCCGCCAAAGAAAAACATGTCCCGGTCATCGAAGCCGACGGCAACGGCACTCTGGTCAAAGTCGGCAGCGTAACTCATCCGGCGACTCCGGAACACTTCATCGAATGGATCGAACTCATTTGCGGCAATCGGGTCTGCCGTGTTCAGTTGTCCCCGGCCGATGCTCCGCAGGCGCACTTTGCGGTTCCCTATTCTCCGGAACTCACTGCCCGTATCAGTTGCAATTTGCACGGTGTCTGGCAGAACAATTGAGGCATAAAACATGAACAGTTTCTATAATGCGGAAAAAGTTTCTGCCAACGTCTACTGGGTCGGCGCCGTCGACTGGCACGTCCGGGATTTTCACGGATACAAAACTCAGCGCGGCACCACCTATAATGCCTTCCTGATCATTGACGAAAAAATCACTCTGGTCGATACCGTCAAAAAAGGCTTTACCAACGAAATGCTCGAACGCATTTCAACCGTCGTCCCGCTGGAAAAAATCGATTATATCGTCTCCAACCATGCTGAGCCAGACCATTCCGGCGGACTCCTTGAAGCGATCGGAAAAATCAAACCGGAAAAGGTCTTTGCTTCAAGTTTCGGTGCCAAGACACTTGCAGCATACTACGGCATCGAAGCAGAAGTTGTCCCCAACGGTTCATCCATCGATCTCGGCAAAGGAAAACTCACCTTTGTCGAAACCAGGATGCTCCACTGGCCCGACAGCATGATAAGTTTCTACGATGCCGACGGCATGCTGTTTTCCCAGGATGCTTTCGGTATGCACCTCGCTGGAAGCAAACTCTGGGCTGATGAATATCAGGAAAGCATTATCGATTACGAAATGCGTAAATATTTCTGCAACATCATCAACGCCCAGAGCGGCAAAGTGCTTGCCCTCCTGGAAGAACTTCCGAAACTCAACCTGGATATCAAAGCCATTCTGCCCGATCACGGCCCGTTATTCCGCAAGGACTTCGGCAAAGTCATGCAGCTCTACCGTGAATGTGCCGAACAGAAACCCCAGCCCAAAGCAGTTGTCGTATACGCCACCATGTGGCAGGCAACCGAAATGCTCGCCCGCGCTTTCGCCGACGGCGTCCGCGCTCAAGGCATGGAGGTCAAAGTCCTCGATCTGGCAGTTGCCGACCGCAGCGAAGTCATGACCGAAGTCGCCGCCGCCGGTCTGGTCGCTTTCGGCGCGCCGACGATGAATAACAATGTATTCCCGCTGATGATGGATGCACTCACCTACGTCCGCGGCTTGAAACCCCAGAATAAAACCGGGTTTGCTTTCGGTTCATGCGGCTGGAGCGGAGAAGGCGCAAAACAGATTTCTGAACAATTGAACCTTATGAAGTTTGAACAGCCGATTCCATTCATCCAGAGCAAATACCGACCCACCGACGCGGAAATGAAAGCCGCATTCGATGCCGGATTCAATCTGGCTGAACAAGTCGGAAATAAAGTAAAACAACCCTGAAAAAAACAAGGAGAATTAATTATGGAAAAGTACATTTGTGACGTCTGCGGATACGAATACGATCCGGAAAAAGGTGACCCCGATAACGGTATCGCCCCGGGAACCGCTTTCGAAGATATCCCCGAAGACTGGGCCTGCCCCGAATGCGGCGCCCCCAAAAGCTGCTTCAGCAAAGCTGACTGATAACGATTGAGGGATATTTCGGGGGGAAGGGAAAAACTTTTTTTCACGAGAAAAAAAGTTTTTCCCTTCCCCCCGAACCCCCTAACCCTTTTCAAAAAAAGCGAACTATTTTGCCGCTCCGTTGTCGCGGCAGTTAAAAATTATCACATCCTTACTCACGAAGTGAGCGCTTCACGTTTGCCGCAGGCAAACACTTCACATTGCAACGCAATTCTTCACGACGGATGAAATCCGTCTCTTCACATCCCCTGCCCCCTAACCCTTTTCAAAAAAAGCGAACGATGGTTTGCTCACGACTTGTCCCGCCACAGCTCCCTGAGCGACGGCGGATGTTCGCAAACCGTGTTTATACTGCGTCCGATATGTCTGACGAGTCCGACATGTCCGACAACTCCATCCCAATCACGTGGCACAATCTTTTTAACTCCTGCATAAAAAGCGATTTATTTTTGCTTGAAATGATACAGTTTCAAGTGTATATTATAGGTTGTTGCCGTTTCCGGCAGATCGAGGTGTTTTTCTGAAACTCTGCCGGAGCATGATCCGTTTATTTGAGAGGTTGGAATATGTATGATGTAATGTCGCCGCACGCCGCAGATTTTATCGACGATGCGGAAATCAACGCGACACTTCAATTTGCCGCTGAACACTGCAACGACCGGGGAATGATCGCAGATATCCTCGCCAAAGCAGAAGAATGTAAAGGTCTCAACCACCGCGAAGCCCTCGTCCTGCTCGACTGCAAGATTCCGGAATTCAACGCGCAGATACTTGAACTTGCCGGAAAGATCAAACAGCGTTTTTACGGCAACCGTATCGTTATGTTCGCGCCGCTCTATCTTTCCAACTACTGCGTCAACGGCTGCATCTACTGCCCATATCACGGACAGAATAAGACCATCGCCCGGAAAAAACTTTCTCAAGCTGAAATCCGCGATGAAGTCATCGCCCTGCAGGATATGGGACACAAACGCCTCGCCATTGAAGCTGGCGAACACCCCATTCTGAACCCGCTCGAATACATCCTCGAAAGCATTGACACCATCTATTCCATCAAGCACAAAAATGGTGCGATCCGTCGTGTCAACGTCAATATTGCCGCAACCACCGTCGACAACTACCGCCGCCTCAAAGATGCCGGTATCGGTACTTACATCCTCTTTCAGGAAACCTATCACAAGAAGAATTACGAATATCTTCACCCCTCCGGCCCCAAACATGATTACGCTTACCACACCGAAGCGATGGATCGTGCCATGGACGGCGGCATCGATGATGTCGGCTGCGGTGTTCTCTACGGTTTGACCACCTGCCGCTACGATTTTGTCGGACAATTGATGCACGCCGAACACCTTGAAGCATTCAAAGGTGTCGGCCCCCACACCATCAGCGTACCGCGCATCCGCCCTGCTGACGACATTGATACCGAAGATTTCAAAGATGCCATTTCCGACGAAATGTTTGAAAAGATCGTTGCCGTCCTGCGGATCGCCGTCCCCTACACCGGCATCATCGTTTCCACCCGCGAAAGTGCCGCTGCCAGAGCCAAAGTACTCAAGGTCGGTGTTTCCCAGATCTCCGGCGGTTCCCGCACCAGCGTCGGCGGCTACACCACCCCCGAACGCCACGACGAAACCGCCCAGTTCGATGTCAGTGACACCCGCACTCTGGACGAAGTCGTCCGCTGGCTCCTCGAACAGAACCATGTCCCCAGTTTCTGCACCGCCTGTTACCGCGAAGGCAGAACCGGCGACCGTTTCATGTCGCTGGTCAAGACCGGACAGATTGCCAACTGCTGTCAGCCCAATGCGCTGATGACACTGATGGAATATCTCGAAGATTACGCTTCTCCGGAAACCCGCGCTATCGGCATGAAGATCATCGGTGAAGAACTCAAACGGGTTCCCAACGAAAAAGTCCGCCGTATCGCCACTGAAAACATCGAAGCGATCCGCAACGGTTCCCGCGACTTCCGGTTCTGATCATGGAGTGTTCGCAGCATGGGAATATTCAAACTTCATGCGCCCTATCAGCCCTCCGGCGACCAGCCGGGGGCGATAGCCCAACTCCAAAGCAATCTGCGTTCCGGGCAGAAATTCCAGACCCTGCAAGGGGTGACCGGTTCCGGTAAAACCTTTACCCTTGCCTGTGCCATCGCGCAGGAAAACCGTCCGGTACTCGTCTTGAGTCACAACAAGACTCTTGCCGCCCAGCTTTACAGCGAATTCAAAAGTTTCTTTCCCGAAAACGCCGTCGAATACTTCATCAGTTACTACGACTACTATCTGCCGGAATCCTACATCCCGCAGACCGACACCTATATTGCCAAAGATGCTTCCATCAACGAAGATATCGAAAAACTCCGCCTCTCCGCCACCGCAAGTCTGACCGAACGCCGCGATGTCATCATCGTCGCCAGCGTTTCCTGCATCTACAGTCTGGGCGCTCCGGAAGAATACACCGAAATGTGCGTGCGTCTTGATTCCGGCGACACCTTGAACCGCGATGAACTGCTCCGCCGTCTGGTCGCCATCCAATACAACCGCAACGACACCGCCCCCGGCAAAGGTGAATTCCGTGTCCGCGGCGATATCGTCGATGTCTTTGAACCGCAACGTGATGACTTCGTCCGCATCAGTTTCTTCGGTGACGGCATCGAACGCATGGAGCGGCGCGATGCCCTGACCGGCAAACTCAAAGCGGTTCTGCACAATGGAACCCTCTTCCCCTGCAAACACTTCGTCATGCCCCCCGACCGCATCGAAAGTGCTTCCGCCGCCATTTTGCAGGAGATGAATGAACGCTGCGCCTGGTTTGAATCCCAAAACCTCCTCGTCGAAGCCCAGCGCCTCAATCAACGGGTCAACTACGACCTCGAAATGATGCGGGAACTCGGCTACTGCAGCGGTATTGAAAACTATTCAATGCACTTATCCCGGCGCGCACCAGGTATGCGCCCCTACTGTCTTTTTGATTTTTTCAACGATGATTTTCTCACCATCATCGATGAATCACATGTCACATTGCCCCAATTGCAGGCAATGTATAAAGCCGACCGTCAACGCAAAACCACCCTTATCGACCACGGCTTCCGATTGCCGTCAGCGCTGGAAAACCGTCCGCTGATGTTTGAAGAATTCTCCGCACTCACCGGACAAACCATATTCGTTTCCGCCACCCCCGGCGATTATGAACTGGAAAAAAGCGGGAAGCCGGTCGAACTGATCGTCCGCCCGACCGGATTGCTCGACCCTGAAGTCGAAGTCCGCCCCCTCGAAGGCGAACTCGACGATGTCATCGCCGAGATCAGGGAGTGTTCCGGCCGCGGTGAACGCGCGCTCGTCACCACCCTTACCAAGAAAAATGCCGAACGTCTTGCCGATTACCTTTCTGAAATCGGCATCCGCGCCAGTTATCTTCACAGCGAACTCGATGCCATCGAACGTGTCCGCATCCTCAATAAACTGCAAAACGGTGACTTCGACTGCCTGATCGGGATCAATTTGCTCCGCGAAGGTATCGACTTGCCCGAAGTAGCTCTCGTGGCGATTCTCGATGCCGACAAGGTAGGTTTCCTGCGTTCCGCCCGAGCCCTCATCCAGACCGCCGGACGCGCCGCCAGAAACAGCGCCGGCAGAGTTATTCTTTACGGCGACTCCATCTCTCCCGGCATGAAAGAACTCATCGACCAAACCGCCAGACGGCGCAAGATCCAGATGGAATACAACCAACTCCACAACATCACTCCGCGTACCATCATCAAAGAAAAGCGCCAGACTATCGGTGAAATCATCGGTTCCAAACCGCGCCGCAAGGGCAAAGCAGAAATGCCGGATTTCGGTTGTGACATCATGTCCGATGACGGTTCGCGCGGATTTGATATCGACACCCTGCCCCCCGCAGAACAGGCAGCATTGATCGAAGAACTTACCCGCGATATGTTCGCCGCCGCCGAAGCCCTCGAATTTGAACGCGCCGCTGATTTGCGCGACCGCATCTCCGCATTGAAAAAGAAGTGATGTTCACGAACACAGGGCGCCGCGTATTGTGTTTGTAAATCTTGCAGATCACCACTGTTGCAACTTGTATTTCACCTGAAAAGAGTTATATTATATCCAACTTAACAACCGGAGGATCTACTTTCATGAAACAAGTTACTATTGCCATTGTTGGAGCAGGTTCCAGAGGCACCGGGTATGCAAAATATGCTCTCGCCCACCCGGAAGAAGCAAAAGTTGTCGCTGTCGCTGATCCCGACGATTTCCGCCGAAACCGGATTGCCGAGGCCCACCATATCCCGCCGGAAAACGTTTTCCGCACCTATCAGGAAATGCTCTCCCGTCCCAAACTTGCCGATGCCGTCATCATCGCAACTCAGGATAAAATGCACCTTGAACCGACTGTGGCATTTGCGGCAAAAAAATATGATATCCTGCTGGAAAAACCCATGGCCACCTCCGCCGAAGAATGTATCAAAATCTGTAAAGCGGTAAAAGATGCCGGAGTCATTTTCGGAGTCTGTTTTGTTCTGCGCTACACCCCCTACTTCCGCAAACTCCGGGAACTCATCCACTCCGGAGTCATCGGCGAATTGGTAACGTTCCGCCATATCGAAAAGGTCGGCTTCTGGCATCAGGCGCACAGTTTCGTCCGGGGCAACTGGCGCAACTCCGTTGAATCCAGTCCGATGATCCTTGCCAAATGCAGTCACGATATGGATATCCTCAACTTCCTTATCGGCAAAAAGTGTCTGCAAATATCCAGTTTCGGTTCGCTCAAATATTTCAAGCGCAAAAACCAGCCCGAAGGAGCCGCCGACCGCTGCATGCAGTGCAAATACGCCGATGAATGTATCTACTCGGCAAAAAGTTTCTACCTTGGGCGTTTGCACCGCAATCAACTTCTGTGGCCGCTCAATGTCATAACCAATGATCTCACCGAAACCGGTGTCATTTCCGCTCTGGAAAACGGTCCTTACGGACGCTGTGTTTTCGCCTGCGACAATGACGTGGTGGACAATCAGGTGTTGAATTTCGTTTACGAAGGCGGCATCACCGGCAATATGACCATGACCGCATTCTCCCAGGAAGTCGCCCGCGAAAGCGAATTCCGCGGTACTCACGGCGTTATCAAAGGTGATGGCAAAAACCTCACCGTCACCCGTTTCAAGGACGGGGAGGAAATCGTTGAACACTACGATACCGCACTTGCCAACCAATCTCTGGCTGGAGGTCACGGCGGCGGCGATGCCGGACTGATGAAAGACTTCATCAGCGCAGTCGCCAATCAGGATCAATCCTGCCTGGGAGCCACCCCGGAAGAGATGCTCGACGGACACCTCATGGCATTTGATGCCGAAGAATCCCGGATCAAAAATTCCTGATGCGGGAATTGTGGGGAGGGGAAAAACCTTTTTTCACGAGAAAAAAGGTTTTTCCCCTCCCCACCCCCC
>SUVV01000003.1 GCA_015061805.1 Lentisphaerota bacterium
CGGGGCAGTAGCTCAGTTGGCTAGAGCATCACACTGGCAGTGTGAGGGTCGAGAGTTCGAGTCTCTTCTGCTCCACCAGACTTCCAAAAGCCGTCAGATTTTCTGACGGCTTTTTTTACGTCTGGGCAAGCCATCCCGCGAACAGCGGGTGGATTGACAAGGCGTAAAGCGGATGCAAAGCAGCCGCAGGAAGTCTGTCCCGCCGTAGCCTTGGCGAAGGCGGACAATAACGATATTATATCCAGAAAATCTGACGGCTTTTTTTACGTCTTGGCAAGCCATCCCGCGAACAGCGGGTGGATTGGCAAGCGTAAAACGACAGCGAAGCTGGCGGGGAAGTCTGTCACGCCGGAATGAAATGAAGGCGGACTGCAACCTTAAATTTGAGTGTCCGAGCAAGTCAGCGGGTGGATTGGCAAGCGTAAAACGACAGCGAAGCTGGCGGGGAAGTCTGTCCCGCCGGCTTGTCACGGCGTAGTTTTACGAAGACGGAAGCCTTGGCGAAGGCGGACTACAACATTATGTATCGGGAAAGAGGTTCGTTTATGAAAAACTTCCATTACGTTTATATTTTAATAGATGTTGCAACAGAAACGCATCATTATGTAGGTTCAACGCAAGACCTGCAAGCCCGTCTTGCAAAACATAATGCCGGAGAAGTTCCCCATACTTCAAAATTCAAGCCGTGGCGTATCCAAACGGCTATCGCGTTTGACAACAAGGAAAAAGCTGTTGCTTTCGAGGATTATCTGAAAACTGGTTCAGGCAGAGAATTTTCCAAGAGGCATTTTTGAGCTTTCCGTTGTTGTCGTCCATCCGACCCGCTGGAAATGAGTCTAAACCTCTAAAATCGCCGTTTTCTATAACTTTTACAGATTTAGAGGGGGACTTGCCCCGCTCTCAAATCCCCCTCAAACCAAAAGTTGAGTTTGCTTAACTCTATACATACCATTTTTTAATTCTGCGAACTTGCATCCTCACGGCAGAAATAACTTTCGCTGCTCTTCCCAGCTTTCCGGAATACCCTTACGGAGTTTATCCAAGGTCAAAGTTTCCGGCTGACGGTTTTCCCAGATGAGTTTCACTATATCCGGAGCAAGGTTCGCCAATTTAAGTGTTCTGCCAAGATATGAGCGATCCATTTTCAACTTATCGGCAATCTCCCGCATTGTTGAGGCTTTGCCGGAAGTCAATTGTGCCATTTCCTGATGAGCTTGCAACATTGCCGTTTTAAGCGGTGTCACAGGCTGTTCCGGAACATCTTCACTTTCCACTTGGATTTCCAGTTTACCGCTTGACCGGCGCAGCAGACACGGTACAGTAATAACGCACTCCAACATTTGATTGCCGTCAGCGATTTCAAAACCCGCTCCTGCTTCTTTGAGAAGTCCTGCCAAACCTGCCGCTTCAAAATTGATTTGTATTTTATCCTCAAACACCACCACCTTGCTTATTAGCGTATGAATGAGTTTATGCTGCTCCAAGGGAAACATCTGACTCCATACGCTGTGAATACTGTTCAACACCTGTTCCGTTTGCGGTGCAGTCAGTACTCCGGCAAAATCCTCATTGCAAATCCGTGCCAATACCGCCGGTGTACGGAACAACCGCCCCACCTGGGCAAGCAGTACCTTTTCCAGATGCTCCGCTGGAACACGATGCACCGGACACGCAGCATTGGCTCTGCGGTCATCTTTCTGGCAGACATAGTAAACATATTCTCTGCCGTTTTTCTTGACCGCCTTGGAAAGAAACATCGGAGCATTGCAGTTTCCGCAATAGACCAAACCTGCAAATGGTTTTATGGAGTTGCTTGTCCGTTGTGGCGTGCCGCGTTTATTTGCCTTGAGTGCCGCCTGGACCTTCTGCCACAGTTCCGGAGAAATTATTCCCTCATGCTCGGCATCATAAACTTTACCCTGATAGCGGAGTTTCCCTATATAAATAGGATTAATAAGCATATCGCGCAGAACCGGAAGTTTTATAGGATTGCCACCGTGAGCAATTCCTTTTTTAGATGTCCACGCCTTGGTGCGAATATTGCGTTCCTCCAATAACCGCTGTACTTGTTTCAGAGAACCGGTGCGGACATATTCCGAAAAAATCAACTTTACCGATTCTGCTTCTTCCGGATTGATGATGATTTTCATTGCTTCAGAGTCTGCCTCATACCCCAATGGAAGCAGTCCGCCGACATATTTTCCCTTGCGTTTTGAAGCGGAAAGTTTATCTTTGATACGCTCGGCGATAATTTCCCGTTCATACTGGGCAAAAGTCATCAAAATATTGAGCATCATCCGTCCCGTTGAGGTCGCAGAACTGATGTCCTGCGTGACCGCACAGAAGCCAACTCCGTGTTTATTGAATTCTGCCAGCACCGTGGCAAAATCTATCAACGAGCGGCTCAAGCGGTCGATTTTGTAAACCACCACAATATCCACCTTGCCAGCCCGGACATCTTGCAATAAACGCTGTAACGCCGGACGATTGGTGTTGCCACCGGAAAAACCGCCATCATCATAGGACTCATTGATCAACTGCCAGCCGTTGGATTTTTGACTGGCAATATAATTTACTGCCGCATCCCGTTGAGCATCAAGGGAGTTAAAATCCTGTTCCAACCCATCTTCGTGACTCTTCCGGGTATATACAGCACATCTTTTAGGTTCAATAACTTGCATAAAATTACTCCGTAGTTATTCCAAAGAATGTTTTACCATTCCATAATACGCCGGTGATTGCTTTTGCCACACCGGAAAGCGAACGGTAAAGCGTTCCGTTATATTCATATTTATTGCCTCTCACAGTGACCTCGTAGCGTGTTCCGTGCCAATCCCGGAAGATTTTTGCGCCATCCCGCAGAACGCTTTTCTTCGGTCTGGCTTTGGGAGCATCTGAAGTCAATACCACTTGCAAATCTGCATCAAGTCCGCCATAAAAAAGTTCCTGCACCCGATACGATAATCTGCGGCACAGGAATTCTTTGCTGGAATTGGGTGGTTCATTACCGTAGAGGTCACGCCATTTTTCGCATAACTCCGGACGGCTCATATTGGCAAGTGCCAAGAGTTGCCGCCTTACCGATTCATCTTTTGAATTTTGAGTTTCCATAATTTTCCTTTCTGTAAAGTTAAGTATTGGGACTGGTTATATATAAGCGTGTTATGCCCGATATAGCCAGTCTGGTTTGCTATAATTATCCCGCTATTTTTTGCTCCTGCACAATGCGGAGCAAAACTGTACGCAGGATGTCAGCAATAATATCTATTTTTGATTTTTCAGAATTTTGCATAATATGCCTTTCTTTAAGATAAATAGTTGATAATATTCCCCTGTGCGACTGGATATGCGGCAATAGTACGCTTTATTAGTGTCAGAGCGAAAATATGCTCATAACCAATCATATAGGAGAAGTTAAGATGAATGAATTCAAAGCTGGAGACCGTGCTATAGCCAAAGTCGGTCGCAATGAAATCAATGTGGAGATCCTCGCAGTGGAGGAAAAAAGTTACCTTGTCCGGAACAATGCCGGAAAGGAGTTTCACGCAGTACGGTTGACTGCGTTGCCGGATACCGATGAGGGAGTCGGTAATACCGACACCCCTGCCACCGAGCCGGAGAAAATCACCGAAGATGATACTCCGAACCCTGCTCCGGAATGTGCCACGCAAAAACCGGAGAAAAAACGCTCACTGCTTGATGCCGCAGTAGGAGTTCTGCGGCTTGCCAAGATGCCGATGAACACCCGCGAAATCATCGAAGCGGCTATCGAGCTGAAACTCTGGCAGCCAACCGGAGCAAAAACACCCGAACAAACGCTTTACGGCGCAATCGTCCGTGAAAACAAGACCAAAGAACATCCCAGAATCGTCAAAAGCAACATCAAGGGCAAGTTCATCTACACCGGAGAGTGAGTGGTACGCATTGGGCAAAACCGAAAACCTCGCACGAGGCTTTTGAACTTTTGCCACAGTTGGTCTGCTTTATCCCCCCACGTGGGGGATTTTCTGTATTTTCCCAGTTGACAACCAACTCAAATTAGTATGCCGAGTCCTTCCGCGCGCCCTCATAGCAAATCCCTTTTCAGGGGAACCGTGAAGATGCCCGGAAAGCCCCGTAGAGCGAATTTTATCAGCCGACCTGCCATGTCTCCGTCTTGCGTGTTTCGAGCGCACAATGCCCCTTAAAACGCGTTTGTGGGCGAACAGAAAACTTTTTTCAGTGCTATTCAAAAAACTGCGGATTTATTTCCAGTTTCGGACCGGGTTTTCTGCCTTTTTTGCCCCCGGTTGACTCCTGCGGCAGATACCGGCAGTAGTTGCGTTCAATGAGAACTTGCAACGCTTCTTCAACTTCGCTTTTGAGCAATCCGATACTGTTCTCCAACTCCCGGATAGAAACCGGACGTGGTCTGTCAGACAGATTCCTGTGCCAGTAAGAGATTATCTTCCGTGCGTTATCCGGAATATTGGTCTGCCGCATAGCATCGTTACAGCGTTTGGCACTTGCCATGAAATAGTGCATCAGTTTAACCGCGTTATCCATATTTTTTATGGAAATACGCTCACCATCATCTATTACCGCCAACAGCAATGCCAGCCGCAATAATGATGTCGGATAGCGGATAGCAAAATCCTGCATATTGGCATATTTTCCATTCGGAGAACTTTCTGCTTCGACCTCGTGATAAAAATCACGCCACACATTCAGAGCTGCTTTGTCCAGAGTATAATAGTAAGCATCATCTGAATCATAAGCTCTATCCAGCAGGTCATAAATCAAAGCATTATACTTTTCCTCGACCTCCCATGGGATTTCGTAATCATCATCCGCCCGGAGCAGATTACCATTTTCATCACGTTTACCGACCCAGCTTTCAGGGTAACAAAAGAGACATCGTGAAGCCAGACCGCTGTCAAAAAATGATACGGAAGTTCCGATTTTTTTGAGGAAGTCTGTCTGCAGCATCAGTAACATTCCGATACAGGGGCGGTCGATATGATCATCGCCAGTACCGACCCGCCGTCTGATCAAAGGCTGTTCGCCATCATACGGACGAAGCAGAAACTCTTCCCGCCCCTCTCCGGAATTGCTGTAAACATTGCCCAGCAACATCTTGACCAAAAGTCGGGCATCATCGCTGAATATCCCGGCAGTTCCTCCGGTTTCGCTCATCAATTTGAATAACGCCTCCGGAGTGGCATCATCGGCAAGAAACCACGGGTTGCGTGGCATTTCACCGATTTCATGTTCAAGCATTGCCAATTCGTCCGCAAATTCCTTACGCTTATTTCCTTTCAAGCCCGGTTTACTCAATGCTGTTTCCAGATTTTGCATCAAAGCAAGATTACGGCGGTATTCTTTGATTTTTTGTTTGTATGCAGGATCTTTTTTCTTCATCCAACTGTAAAACGGCAAGAGTGCCGGTCGGAAGGTGACAGATTTACGTTCTCCCCGGGCAGCAAAAACCAACGCATATAAATTAGCCCGCCCGATAAAGCCGCGTTTACGCTGAAAATAGGCATTGCGTCCGATTGCCATTCCCACAGCGGCAAGAACAGCTGTCGCAGACATTGCTACCGGGACTTTGCGGGAAAGAGAGATCCCTTCAGCCATATTCCGGAGAACTGGCGGTAATGCTTCCACAGGAAACGGCGGAGGATCATCCAGTTTCAGCGTATCTTTTATCGGCTGCCATTCCTGATATTTGGTCTCCTCCGGAATGGCACTTTCAATGGTTTTGATCGTATCATCAATATTCATTTTGTGTTAAAATCCTTATTTTGTCGATTTTGTCGATGGTTTTTTATACATTTTCTCATTTTTTCACCTCAGGGTTAAGATAAAGTAACCGCTGCCGTACTCCGTTACTGCTGCGGATCGCTCCGGGAGTTCGTGAACTGCGGCTTTCGTTTTTGCACGCTCCGTCACAGCCGAGGAGTTCCAGATTGTTGCGAAAGAGTGTATCTTCCACTTTTTTAGTCCACTCTTGGGCATTTGCACAGTTCACTGCAAGCAGACAATGGATGGATTTGTTTCCGGAAAATGTCAACGCCGCAATCGGCAGACCTTTATCCAGCATCGCCATAAAAAAGGCGTATTGCTGAAGCAGAGGTTTGTCATCAAATTCCAGTACCGCATAGCGAAACTTTGCCACACACGCATCGGAAACAAAACTTGGAACATTGTTTGCTTTCATCACCGGTTTCCCGGTCAGCGGATTCGGGCGAAAGAATTCTGCCACGCACGGACGGGCAAGATGCTCTTTTACGCTTTTTATGCACCGCTGCTGCTCGGCAGCATTGGCAAGAGGTGTACCGACAAAGAGCATATCATCAGGATCATACAAAGACTCCAATACCGCACAAAAATCTTTTTCATCGGATTTTTCCAACAGGCGGTATGGAGAACGCTCCCACAATTCGCAATCCAGTTCCATTTCAGAATAGTTACTGTATGGCTGGATGATGCTTGCAAATGCTTTTTCTCCATCAAATCTGTCCGGCTGGCGGTAGGCTTGCACCGGTACTGTTCCGGAATCCTGCTTTGCATAGAACAGCAATGTGCCGATGGTGTGATTGCCATTCAAATTCTGCCACGCCCGCCGTATCTGATTTTTGTCCTGATACCTGGTTGTCAAGCTCCACTGCTCAAAGACATCATACGGCACACCGCAGTTTTTCAAAGCAATACAGATGGCGTTCCATGCTCTGGTATCATCGGCTCTGCGCTTATCGATCAGCGGCAACACAGACATTGCGCTTTGATAGTCGTTATTCATTTGTCCCTCCCACTTAACATTTGGCAGGAACTGGCGGCTTTGCGGATAAGAAATTTCCCGCAACGGACTCTTTCTGGTGTCAACATAAACACGCTCCTTGAGTTACGGAAGATGCTCCATTGCACCTTCCTGCCGCTGAAATAGGAGCGTGTGAACTGATGTGAACCAAAAGCAGTTGCGTAAAAATAAAAAAATCCACGAAAGTAGTTGACTTTCAGGGAAATAAAATTTGAAAATTTTTAGAGAAAAGTTGCCGTGTGAACCGCGAGTGAACTGAAAACAGTGTGACAAAGAATTGTGGATGGATTGCAAAAAAGACCGCTGATGGAATTTTGAGGCTGCTACCCATTGTGGTAACAGCCGAAAAATTACGGCGGTGGGACTTTTGCAAGACGCCGCAAGGCGAGTCAGAATGTTTTGAGTTTACTCGAATAGCTTAACTGATTTTACTCTTGGGAGTGCCGGCATCGAGGATTTGAATACGCATTTGTTCCGCTGTCATTTTGATGTCGGAATGTTTTTCAAAAGCATTCAAAACATCCTCACAGCGGAAATATCGCGGGCGTTTGGGTTGCAGCTGAATACTTTCAGCGTTTTCCAGTTGCCGGGAAAGCCACATCGCCAATGCCCGGACATCTTTATCGCAGGGATTATGATCAAATTCCACTGTCAGCACACGCCTTGCCGCATCGGTCAGAGTGATATAGTGTTCTTCGGCAGCACTCCGGAGTGCATTCATCCGGCGTGACTGTAACTCAAGCATAAGGTCGGCAGTACGGTTGTACTCCTGAGCATCTTGCAATTCACTTTCCAGTTCGGCAATGCGGTCTGGCCACTTCTGGGTAAGCAGATATTCGTTCCAGGAAATGAAAAATTGTTTAGCTATACTCAACGCCCAATCATTGACGCAAAGATAAATATAATCCCGTATCAGGGCAAAGGTATTGCGGAGTTCATCTGAACCGTACCACACTTCATCAGATACTTTTTTATACAGTTCCAACTCCCATATCGGAAGCAGATTGATATACGGATCGAGTTTTTCCATTGGTTCAGGAAAGATTTTCAGTATGACTTCCGGGAAAATGTTTTTGCAGATGTCCTGATACTTCTCTAACGGCATTGTAGTCATATCCGGAACTTCCACATCTTCCATACCGCATTGATTGCACAAAATATTGGCAATATGACACCCCATATGCACTGGCGGATATTCTCCGGCAAGATACTGATCCAGTTTCGGAGTATGTACTTTTTCCGCTTGAGCCAAAGTTTGCAGATACTTCAGCAACTCAATGGCGATGGAATCATCATATCGTGGAGAATTATATCTTCTTTGAGCAAAGATCTTCATCAAGTCTGCAGCAATGGATGTTATTTCAAGCATTATGACAGTTCCTCTTGGGTTCGTGGTTCAACGATATATCGGCGGTCGGGGACGGGCAAATAACGGTGTTGCAGCTTGCCCCGCAGTTTTTCAAATATCTTCTGCCGTGTTTCAGCAAGGTAATTTTTAGAAATCCGCAGTTTACGGGCAATTTCCCGGTCATCCGGTTCAAAGTTATCAAAAAATGAGTAATGGATAATATTCTGTTCGAGTTCGGAAAGTTCACCGATAGCACGGTGCAGAAAATCATAGTTGCGGTCTTCTGCAAGGTTATCGGTAGTGCCGACAAGTTCAATATCCACATCTTCTGCCCGATCCCAGACCACATGCTTTTTAACATTGGCAAGTATATACCGTTCAATGACTTTTTTCATATATGCGGCAAACGGTACTTTCTGTCCGACCTTGAAGCGGCTGAACTTTGTCACCATTGCCATATTACCCAAGCCGACATAGTCTTCCATTGATAAGCCATAATATCTGCGGTAGGTGTCCTTTGCCATGCCGAGGATCATTGCCAGATGAGAGCAGATCAACGTTTCACGGGCGTTTTGATACAATACGCTCCCCTCCGGCTGTTTCAAGTCGGATAAGACGGAGTTGTATTGAGTCTCCGTAAGCTCCGGATACTTCGCCAATTCCAGAGAATAGCGGTGCAGTCCCGGATGTTCATCTGCGTTGATATTTATCATAAAACCTTTCGATCCGCCTTCGCACAAGGCTACGGCGGGACAAGCAAAATCGACAAATTTCCCTTAATTACTTTCGACAAAATCGACAAAATACCCCAACATACACTTACGAAATATAATATACACCCCGCAAGTGGACATTTTGTGTCCTATTGGATTGCGAACGGAAAAATTTTTTGAAATACTTTTTACTCGGCTACCTGTAAGCAGAGGTGCTTGACCTGCCAGGCAATGCTGCCATAAACGGTTGACGGATGCACTGCATTGAGTTCCCGGTCAAGTTTATCGGCAATGGCTGGCAATTTTGCCGCCATGGAATCGAGCTCGGCAAGTACCATCTTGGGGTTGAGTCCGCACTCTTCTGCCATTGCGGAAAAATGCTTTTTTTTCAACATTCCCATACGGCTTTCGCCGCCGACACTCATAGCAAAACAGCGTGACATCGTTTCGTAAACCATAGTACAGAGCAAATCATACGCAGGAGCAAATGACGGAACTCCATTATTATAAAGCACCGCATAATTTTTTGCGTGGGCATCACAGTTCCCGATAAGAAAATTGAAAATCAGCAAGCGGATAAACTGCAAGCGGCTCATCGCAGATATATGCATATCACTCATACATTGCAGACAATCTTTAACTCCCGGACCGCCGTCTTCTTCATATTTCAGATGGGGCGGCACATTGAGCAACTGACAGAAGTCCTCCTGATGCAGCCGCCGTGTAATGCCGTTTTTTGTACTGCGGTCAAAGCGTTCCACCATATAAAAAACATCGTCATCAATGGTCAGAATATCGCATTCTGCGACCAGCATCCCCATTGCTTTTGCCAGTTTCATACAGAAATATTCATTGTGAACACTGCTTTGAAAATTCGGGATTACGGGCTTAATGATGTGAGTTGACGGAGTTCCGTAAAGGGGCAGAGAAATCTCGCCATTTTGTACACACGCCACCAGTTTTTCCTGCGAACCTGCTCCGGAAATACGGACGCCTTCATCGCCCACATCCAATGGGCGTTGTCCGAGGTTATCGAGGATTTTATAGGCTTCTTCAGCTGAAAGTTTCCGGTAAACGGGATCATTTGCCGACTGTGGCGTTTCGCCCTGCGGATAAAATGAGACCGCCCCGGCACAGTCTGCACCGATTTCTTTGAGCAAGCGGAAAGTATTGCCCGGCGATACATGAAGAATCATCGCCACGGTGTTGCGGATGCGTTCATCCGGGAGCAGATTTGAAAAAAATCCTTCCACTTCAGGATCAGGGAAAACGCCTTCCTTCAGCGGAAGATTTTTTGACAGCGGATAAGCTCCCGGCGTATTCAGAAATTCCGTATCGTAGGCAAAGGACATTACGCCGTTGTCAGTAAACAGCGTGCCGATTTTATTTTCATTCAAGAATACATCCAGCTGATCGTGAAAATCCATAAGTCATTACTCCTCAAAGGGGCTGTAAATATGTATATCCACACCCAAAGTTTCCAGAACACTCAAAATCTTACCCAGCTGACAAGTCGCTTTCCCACTTTCCAGATCGCCAATAAACCGTACTCCGGTATTGGACAAGCCAGCCAATTGTGCCTGAGTAACGCCCTGGGCTTTCCGCAATTCCCGAACCTTATTACCAATAGCTTCGCAGCTCAATAATGCTTCTTTGCTCATAAAAAACTCCATATTTTCTTACCGTTCGGTAACAATATAACACAAAAAAGTAAAAAATCAAGTAATTCTTACCGCTCGGTAACAAAATATTCAAAAATAAGTGTATCGCAAGCAAATCTTACCGTTCGGGAATTTTCATTCGGTGATCTATAGATATCTGAATTATTTTTTTTATCCTTCGATCCGGCTTCATTGCATTACGCCGTGACAAGCAAAATCGACAGAAATAACAATTTTATTGCGAGAAATATCCATATATTATTGCAACTCAACTGGATAAGTGCAAATAGTACGCTAATATATGTATAGTGCAAAGCAAAGCGTTAACCTACAAGGAGATACAGAAAATGGATGAATTTTTCAGTAAACGAAAATGCGACCGATGCGACAAATCACTGGCAGACGGCTTTTCAATGAGCAGATTTGATACCAGTGCATTATGTTTTGACTGCCTTGAAGAGGAGCGGCAGCATCCGGACTACCAGAAAGCGGTGGATGCCGAGCTTGCGGCGCTTCGCTCCGGCAACTGCAATTTTGAGGGCATCGGATGGCCCGGCAAAAACGGGAGGGTGAAATAATGCCAGATCCCAAGACCAACATCTCCGTGCAGCTTACCGGTACTGATGGAAATATTTTTTGCGTAATCGCCAAAGTCCGTGAAGCACTCCGCCGTAATGGTCGCTCCGACCTCATTAAAGAATTCACCGATTATATCACCGGCAGCAGTTCTTATGAAGAAGCTCTCTGCCGCGTAATGGAATATGTCATCGTAAAATAACAACTTTGTTGTAATAAACGGCTTGCCTAATTGGCAATTCGGATCAATGTTATAACGCCCGCCAGAGACTCGTACAGCGCAACGAGCCGCAACACCCTCCACGGTGCACACCCGCTGGCAGACCGGGCAAAGTCTGCCGTTTTCATTTGTTCAGAATCGTCGTAAATATCTTCCAATTATTCTATAAAAATCGAATATTTTATTTGCAATTTACAAATCCATAATATATATTTTCAGCAAGACATTATAGTTGAGAATCAGGGTTTGTGTGAAATTTTCAAAAAGGAGTGATATCGTGGAGATACTTTATAAAAAATTATGGAAAGTGCTGATTGATCGGGATATGACGCAAACTGATCTGCGTAAAGCGGCAGGAATCAGTTCCTCTACACTTGCACAGATGAATAAGAATATTCCGGTTACTACAGCCGTGGTGGAAAAAATATGCAAAGCTCTTCAATGTAAACCTGATGATATTTTGAATACCAAAGAGCTTCGTTCAATCAAGCCCCGCAAAATATCAGAGTATAAAAAGTGAACAACAGCAGAGGATTTATATGAATATTACTTTTGGAATGTTTCTCGATGGAACTCAGTGGTCGGAAAAATCCGCTTCACTGGGCGAAATCATCTGTGGTCCCGGCGCATTTCTGGCACTGTTGGAACAGCGTACCGGACTCTCCGGTGTTGAAGTTTCTCTTCCTGAGCGCATCAATGAGTACCGGGCAAAAATTGAAGCAGTCAATCCCCTGTGGTGCCGGGCATCTTTTCAGCTTGACAGTTGGTCTACCGCCAAACAAATGCTCGCTTCGCGTGATGAACTTTATCTCAACGGCTGGAATGGTGCTGACGGCAACAGTAATCGCCTGAAAGCTCTTGCCCGGATTGAAAAATCTGCTCCACCGCTTTCCAGTGGTATACCTGACCGGATGAAACGGCTGTTGGCAGAGCTGGAAAAATTCACCTTTTCTGATACGCTCTGTATCCGGGATAACTTTGAACTGCTGCCTTTCTATTGGCAAAAAATAATCAATCAGCTTGGAAAATGCGGCATGAAAATCATCGTTCTGCCGCCGGAAGAGAATTCTTCTCCTGAAATCATTAAAGTTTCCGGAAATAACGAATATGTTCTTGCCACCGAACTCTGCCGTTATCTGAGTGCGGGAGATAACCAACGTGTTGCACTTATCTGCGAGGGAAAATCGGAAGTGCTTGATGGTATTCTGCGCCGTTTCGGCAAAGGTATGATCGGTAATACTCAATCCTCCCGCTGGCGGGAATCGCTGCAACTTCTGCCGTTATGGCTGGAAACATTGTGGAAGCCATTCAATCCGCTGCGTTTTCTGGAACTTCTGACATTGCCGCACTCCATTATTTCCGCTAATGTGGCAAGAGCGTTGATCAAGGCTTTACAAAAAGCACCCGGCATCAATGGCATCGAATGGTCGCAGGCGTTGGAAAATATCAAAAACGATATTCAGAAAAACACGAATGGATTTTACAAAAATACCAAAGCAGAAATTGAAAAGATTGCTGCTCTGCAAAAATTTATTGAACAGGAGTGTTTCACCATTGACCCCAATACCGGTGCACTGGAAAAAACTTTGATTGAACGTTGTGAATATCTGGAAAAACACCTCGCGCCACAAATTGAAAAATTCCCGGAACTTGCGATCCCAGTCACCCATGCCGGGATATTGAAAAAAATTGCTGCAAATAAAGGTATCATTAACAAAGTGGCTTTGGCAAGAATGCTGGATTCGATAGTGAGTACCGGAACTGCTCCCGGTACTGACAAGCGACAGGTTACTGATTTTGCCGTATTTTCCCATCCGGGAATGATTTCTGGCAAATTTGATACGGTTTTGTGGTGGAATTGTATTGACCGGGGACATTCAAAGGGAACAGCATGGTCCGCGGATGAAATCGACGTGATGCCCGGTTTCAACCGTTCCAAAGAGCGGAAACTGGAAAATAATGCGTGGCAGATGGCAAAAAACGCAGCACAAAAAGAGTTTATTGCTTTTATTCCGCAGCAGATAGAGGGTGAAACCGTTTTTCATCATGCCCTTCTTGATGATCCAGCAATCGTCAGCATAGAACCGGTTCCATCAGAGAAACTTGTCACCTCAAAAGGCATCTGGCAATTGGGAAGCCGGAAAAAGAAATTGACTCCAGGAAAACAGACCTCAAATTCAACTGTACCTTTGGATTGTGGCGCTGAGATCAAAGTTGCCCGGCGTCTCTCTTATTCCCAGTTGAATACCTTCCTTTCCTGTCCGCGGCAGTGGCTGTTTCAGGATTATCTGGCATTGCAGAAGCCTGCAGCGATGACCCTGCCGACCGGAGCACCAATGTTGGGAACTCTGGCTCACAAAGTTGTTGAAACGCTTTATTGCGGAACTGAAAAAATTTCTGCAGATGAGGCAAAACGTGATGCAGGAAGAATCTTCGATAAGCTCATTCCCGCAATGGCGGCGGAACTTCTGCTGGGCGGTCGCAATATAGAACGGGATCGTTTCCGGAAAACTCTTGTTGATTCAATTTATTCTCTGGTCAGCGAAATCAACCGCAGAAATTTGCGGGTAAAAGGGTGCGAAACCAAGCTTTCCGGCAACTTTGAAGGAATTGATTTTATCGGTTTCAGCGACATCCTTTTGGAAGATAAAAACGGCAAAGCATTTGTGATCGACATGAAGTGGTCAACTTCCGGTTCTTATGAAAAAAATCTGAAAGAGAACAAAGCCTTGCAGCTGGCAACCTACTCCTGGCTGCTCTCCCCGGAGAATATGGATGTTGAGTGTGCCTATTACCTTTTCCCGAAGCAAAAATTCATACATCAACCCGATGCCGATTGGCAGACTCTGTGGCAGAATGCCCGGCAATGCTGGGCGGAACGGATGGCTGCCCTGCGTTCAAATAAGTTGGAAAAAGGTATTTCAGATGAGAAAAAATTGCAAGATTCGCCATTACCTTTGAAGTTGACTGCCGGATGTGATTATTGTGACTTTGCGGCACTTTGCGATATTATTGGGGAGTAACATTATGGAAAATATAAATTTGATAAAAGCCAGTGCCGATTCCGGTAAAACTCATCGTCTTATGGAACTGCTGAGTGAAAAGCTCTCTGCCGGAGTAAGTCCGGAAGGGCTGCTGGCGACGACCTTTACCGTAAAAGCCGCCGCCGAACTTCAATCCCGTATCCGTCAGGAACTGCTCAAAGGCAGCAGTCCGGAAATGGCATCACGCGTATTTGACGGTCTCATCGGCACGGTCAACGGTGTGTGCGGACAACTTTTAAGCGAATATTCCATTGAAAGCGGACTCTCTCCGGCATTGGATGTACTGCCGGAAGATAATGCCGATACGATCTTTGCGGCGGCGATCCATAATGTCATCGAAAAACACAAGGACGGTTTGGAAGAAATTGCTTCCCGCCTTAATCTTAACCCCCTGAAAGAGAATTTTTACGGTCAAACGTCGGATTGGCGCAAAGATGTCCGCAAAATAGTCAACCTTGCCCGCAGTAACGCCATTGACAAGGTCGGACTGCAAATGTGTGCTGAAAAATCCTGTGCCGCATTGCAAGAGATATTTCCCGGAAACATTAGCCTTTCTTTGAAAGACATCACCGATCAGGTGTCGCAATATAAAGATCTTGATGCGCAAGGTGGAAATACCAAAAAGAGCGTTGAATCGATCAAAAATTTCTGTAATTTTCCCACTTGGTCAGGTGCCGCAGGCTTGGCGAATTGTACATATACCAAGACCAAAGATCCGGATTTCGAGTCTCCGATTGGTATAATCAATGAGATAGGTAAACAGGTCCTGAACAGTAAAGAACTTTTTGACGATGTTACCGCAATGATCCGTGGGGTGTTTGCCTGTGCGGCGGAAGCATTGGAAGCATACGCCGAATACAAAAAAGCCTTCGGGCTGGTTGACTTTGTGGATCAGGAGAGCCGGGTATTGGATCTCTTGAATAATAATGAAAGTTTCCAAAAGTTGATGGCACAGCGCATCAATCAGATCATGGTCGATGAATTTCAGGATACCAGTCCCATTCAGCTGGCGTTGTTTTTGAAATTAAATGAGTATTCGCAAAACGGTTCAGTCTGGGTGGGAGACCCCAAGCCGGCGATCTACGGTTTCCGGGGCACCGATCCGGAACTTATGGAAGCGGTTGCAGCTGGAATCAAAAATGTTCAAACTCTGGAATATTCCTGGCGTTCAAAAAAGAATCTGGTCAACTTTTCCAACGAAATATTCAAAAGGGCATTTGCCAACACTCCCGAAAACGAAGTGGTATTGGGTATTCCCCCCAAGCGCAAAGAAGAAGCCAAAGGCGGCAAACTTGAAGCGTGGCACATTATCGGCGGTAAAGCTGAAGACCGCATAGCGGCATTGGCAAAAGGTATTGCCGGATTGATCCGGGACAAAGGTGTTTCTCCCGGGGATATCGGAGTATTGTTCTGGAGCAACAAAGAGTGTGCAGACCTTGCCAATGCTCTTGCAAAATGGAATATTTCTGCTTCAGCTCCGGCTGGAAATCTTCTTGAACAAACAGAATGTCAACTGGTCATGGCGGCGTACCGGTACTGCATTGACCACAGCGACACGGCGGCATTGGTGACGTTGACCGCGCTTTACGGAGAAGAACCGGATTGGCTCAATAAAATCTGCAAGGCAAAACAGGAACAGCTTGCGCTTCCGGAAGCCGAGCGGAAAACGTGTGATCCCTTTGCCGGTATCAAAGAGGCACAATGGCTGAAAAAACTGGTCAAACCGAAAGATTCCACGCCGTTGGAAATTTTGGAGCATGTCATTTCAGTTCTTGAACTGGACAAAAAAATCGCTGCTATGAGCAATCCGGATCTGCGGATGAGCAATCTGGATGAGTTGCGGAAAGTCTGCAACGACTACATGAATCAGGCATTGGTTAACCGCTCTGCGGCGACACCCGCCGGATTTGTGGCGATGCTTGCCAATGATGAAAAGAAATCCGCCTCCGGCTTCGGAGAAAACACGGTCAACATTATGACCTATCACAAGTCAAAAGGTTTGGAATTTCCGGTTGTGATATTGGGTTCTCTGGATTCCGAGGGCAAAAGCAATGCCTTTGATATCAGAACTGTCGGGGCAGAAAAATTTGACATCAATGATCCGTTGGCGAACCGGACTATCCATTACTGGCCGTGGCCTTTCGGTAATTTGAAGAATGTTGCCGGACTGGATGCCATTCTGGCAAATAATCCGCTTCAGCAATATGTTAAAGAGCGGGAAATCGAAGAGGGTAAACGGCTCTTTTATGTCGGGTTGACCCGGGCGCGGGATCATATTATTTTTGCGATGGAGAAAAAGATTCCCAAAAAAGAAGATCCCTATTTGGCAATCAACTGGCTGGATAGTCTGACAAATGAAAATATCTTCCATTTCCCGAAGCCGGAGGACTGCATTGGAAAAATTGAAATTGGGGTCAAAGAAGATAAAAACGACACAACCTGCGAATCTACTGTCAGCGAGAACAAAGAGTTTGAGATCGAAACAAAAATTTTGACGCCGTTGGAAGATATTGTACCGTTGCCGTCTCCGGCAGTTTACGCTGATGAAACGGTTTTCTGCGAGGGGAAACCGGCAAGAAAGAGTCCCAGTTCCGAAAAGGTAGATGGGGTTGCTTTTCTGCTTACTCAATGGGATTACTTTACCGGGAAGATCAAGTGTGAAAAGGGAAAATTCAATCAGCTGGGCAGTGCGTTCCACGATTATATTGCATTGAATCCGCAAAAGAACGGCAAACTTTACGCCCAAAGGCTGTTGGAAAATTACGGAACAGCTCAATCCGTTGAACCAGAGGTTTTGGTGGAGTGCTGTCAGAATCTGTACAACTGGCTCAACTCCGCCTATCCCGGAGCGAAAATTTCCTGCGAAGTCCCCATGACCTATCACAATGCCGAAGGAACTTTGTATCAGGGCTTTATCGATATGCTTCTGGAACTTCCGGAAGGTTTCGTCATCATCGACCACAAGACCCATCCTGCCGCCCACGACGCCGAAAAATACGCCGCTTCCTGCGCCGGACAGTTATCGCTCTACCGCCAGGCCGTCGAAGCCGCCACCGGCAAAAAAGTTCTGCAAACCATCATCCACCTCCCCAACCTCAGCAGATGCTATGAAGTAAAAATAAAGGATAAGTGAAATGAGTAATGAAAACAACAACAACAACTATTGGTCTATTCAGAAATTATTGAAAAACAGTTCATCTATCGGAGTTCCACATTTTCAGCGCGGCTATGTATGGAACGAAGCCAATATTTCTGCCCTTCTTGAATCGTTGTATTTTGATACCCCCTGCGGAAATATTGTACTGTGGAAAATCCCAGAAATGGATAAAAGTAAAAGTGAAGATTACGGTGTGCCGTTGACTGCTCAAAATGATAAAAACAAAATTGAACAATTTATTATTGATGGTCAGCAGCGTACCCGCAGTTTGCTGTCCGTATTTTGTCCCGGTAAAGATTCCACAGAAGCTACTGGAAATGACACTGAAAGCAATAATTCTGAAGATAAAAACGATAGTGATCAGTCTGATGAAAATGCAACTGATGCTCAAAAACATATTCCCTATGTGTGGGCAGTAAATTTGGCAAGATTCGCTGAAACAGTATTGGATGACAAATACAAAGACCTTTTGGATTTCCCCTCGCACAATCCAGCAGGACTTTTTGTAAAAATTCGTGATCCCCAAAAGCAAAAAGAGGCATATATTGAATATGTCAAAGAAAAAATAGAGAATGTGAAAAAGCAAAAAGAGAATGCGACGGAGCCCAAAGATGGTTCGGAAGCAAAAAACGATGAAAAAAAGAAGAAGCAAACTATCACCTTTTCTCCGGAATACAGATGTCAATATAACTTCATTCCTTTGAGCTTTTTCTTTAACTTGGATAATCCGAAACAAGTGTCTGTTAAGGTTAATATGCAATATTCTGTTGAGGAATACTCTCCTTTATCCAGATCTGCGGAAGACTATATCTCTGAAAAGGAATCTGAAGAGATAAAAGTACTTTTTGATGAGTTGCCGGACAACGCAGTTTTTATAAAATATAAAAATACATCTGGTGAAAAAAATCCAGAAAACTTAAAAAGCCTTCTTGATGATTTGAAAAGTAAGCTGGCAAAAATGTTAACAAGAGAACTGGCGGTCCGGGTACTTGAGACCACTGATCTCAGCGATGTGATCCATACATTCATCCGTATCAACAGCGGTGGAAAAGCTGTTCAGGAAGAAGAAAAAACTCTTGCCCGGTTGGTTCAGTTATCTCCTGAAAAAACTGATGACAAAGAAAAAAAAGGTGCTTTTTCTGTACTGAAAGATTTGTTTAATAAAATTCACCCGGGAGAAGATGGGGAAATAAATGAACACCTGCAGCGTTTGAAAGAAAACCGTTTCGGCTTTCGTCTGTTTATCCGGGTTTTTGTTCTGGCTGCCAACTATCATACTGGCAAGGCAATGGGAACCCAAGCCATGTCCTTTTCTGCCATTCAGAATAATGAACGGCTGGAAAGTGAAGAAGGACAAGAGAAAATACCGGAAATTTGGGAATGTGTAAAAAGTGTTACACTGGCGGTTTATGATCTTTTGACAGAAAAATTACACTTCGATACGCTGGCATTTCTGCCGGACAGCCGCTCTTTGCGACCTGTATTTATGTTGTTGATAAAGTATCCGAAGTTCATGGAAGATAACAAGATCAAAGACGCATATAAGCCGCACATGGCATATATCCTGCTCAGTCTTTTACTGGGAGCAGGAGATTCCGAAATAGATATTATGAACTTTGTGACCCAAATCCGTAATTCTCCGCTTGACGGCTGTTCACTGCTCAAACTACTGACGACAGCTCCTCGGGAAGAAATTACCGTAGATAAAATCCGTACAATTATCGGTCTCAATAAGGTGGATTGTCCCGAAGACAAGTTCATCGAAGCAACATTTTTGAAAGACTGCAATGCCTTGATGACCATTTGGGAAAAAATCCGCAATGCCGGAAATGAAGGATGTTTGGAAGATAACCTCAAGAAGAAATTTCCAAATGTCAACGCTTTAACTAACCGCTACATCTTACTGCTCTATGTTTTGGAAAGGCATTTGGGAGCTGTTGACTTCCACGGAAAAAGCCTTGAAAACATCCTGGATGAAAATGGAAAACCATTAGATTTCAGTCGTTTTAACGGCAAGCGCGAGATCCAAGCCAACATGAAATCTGTTTGCGGTCAGTCTGAAAATCCACCAGAAAAGCAGCATATAGTTCCTTATTATTGGCTGCACAACGGAAGTGAAGATACTGAGCCGACAAAGGGTCGAAAATCCAACGATTATGCGAATAATATTGGTAATATCACTTACATTTCACGCGAGCTGAATCATTACGAAACCGGCGGTTTGGGAAGATATTGGCTCAATCTTGAAGCTGCGGATCCTATTTTGCTGGGGGGACATATTATTTCTGAAGATGCAAAAACACTTTATAACTCAATGACACCCAATACAACGATTTCAATGGCTGAAAACTCGAATTTTGACATTTGGGTTACACAGCGGCGAGCAGATATTGCAAAAGCATTCTGCACTTGGGTAGAAAAATTAAGACAAGAAGCCCTGGAAAAAGCATTGTCTGAAAAAATTCCTCACGCCAGAAGATTGATTCCACCTTGTGCTGAAAAGCAGAGAAAAGCTGAAGAAAGTAAAACCGTTTTTAAGTATCAGTGGGCTGATATTATGACCGAGGTTTGGCAGTGGAAGGATCTGGGCTTTGAAAATCAAAAATTACTGGCTGCACTGCATAATCAAGCCCAGTGTTACATCAAATTAACCCAAGATGGAAACAATTCTTATGAGTTGTTTATGCGTAAACAGGACCAAACGGTGGCAAGTAAAGTAGGTGCAAAAGAATCAAACGAAATTATCTCAGAAGCTTTGGGAAGATTCCGTTATGATAAAAAGAAAAAAGAGCAATGAATACCGCAAAAAAAGTCCAGGAATTTGAAGAGGTGCGTCAGCGTTACGCCGAACTGCGCAGAGAACAGAAAAAACTGATACGGGAGTATTTGAACTCCAAAGGATTTGACGTTTCCTGCGCTCAGGGGATCGGAGATTATACCTGCGGCGGCAAGTTCAAGGTCCCTTATGATCTTTCCAACTGGCAGTGGCTGTATGTCAAAGAAAATGGCAAAAAAGTCATGATGATCAGTTTGCAGACATTCGATCAGGATAAAAACTCCAAAAACTATCACGTTCTGATGGATCGTCTGGGGATCTTTGTCTACGGCGATGCCGAAACTCCGAAAGAATCCTACCACGAAATGAAACAGACTGATATTGATCTGCCCATGACAAAAGAAAAATTGGAACAACTAGCTGAACTTGTGAAAGCAAATATGCCGTTTGCCAATCAGAAATCCCCCTCTGATCGCTGAAATAAGGAGAAAAAGCAATAAATCAATGCTGATTTTTTGAGCAGCGTTACAACGGCATCGACAACATGACAAAAAATCCATAAGTTTTTAAAAAACGTCATATAGGAAAGGAGATCTTATCAACCATCAATAGAAAGGATGAAATATGAAGCATTGCTGCGAGCAGATGACCTATATGGTCGAAGAGGAAAACAGTATCGTTTTTGTATCGAGAACCAAAGAGTACGGCGTTCCGATCCTGGACGGCGGCAGCTCTTTTCTGATTATAAAATATTGCCCCTGGTGCGGTAAAGAACTTTGAGGCGGAATTCTATATGGAAACTTGTGAACTTGAAAAAATCCTGAATGATATCAGTGATCTCAAATATACCACTGAATGCAGCAATACAATATTTTCAGGATGTGAAGTGGCAATGCATTATAATAGAGATGGTAGATGGACGGTTTGGTTGACAGACAGTATTGATGCTGTCGATGGTTTTTATCATGCCGCAGGAGCATACCGGTATGTCGATGGAGAACTTGGAGAGGATGTTTTGGAAGTATCCGAATGTGATTGCGACAAGTTTTGCGGCGACAATGCTTTCAGCACTTGCGGTAAAACTTTGGAAGAGGCCGTAAATAAACTTGCTGCCAAAGTGGCAATTCTGCGGCAAAATCCTGATTATATTCTTGTTTTTCCCGGGGAAGAGATAATGCCACAGGAATTTTTGAGCGAAGAAGAGTATTTGGATTTAAAAAATGAGGTAGAAAAAGATTATGAGCTGTGGCGCTCAATGAAAGAGCAGAAAAAATCATAATTTTGAAAAATCCCATTGTTTTTTAAAAATGTCATATATGAACGGCAAAACAGTTTAATCCCGGAATCGCCAAAGGAGAACATTTACATGAATGTGTTTGATAAATTAAAAAACGAAGATTGGATAGATATTTTAAGAGAACAGCCGCAGTTAGCTGACAAGTGCGACAAGTGGAGAAAATTTAATGGCGAAGATTGGAGTTTCCTTTTGCGAGAACAGCCACAGTTCGCCGACAAGTGCGACTGGAGCAAATTGGATGGAAATGCTTGGAAATGGCTTTTACAAGAACAACCGCAGTTCGCCGACAAGTGCAATAAGTGGGGTGAATTTGATGCCGGAGATTGGAGCTTTCTTTTGCGAGAACAACCTCAATTAGCGGACAAATGCAACAAGTGGAGGAAATTTGATAGCGTAGATTGGAGCCACCTCTTGTGTGAACAGCCGCAGTTCGCCGATAAATGCGATGAATGGGATAAATTTGATGCCGTAGATTGGCGCGAACTCTTGCGCGAACAGCCACAGTTCGCCGATAAATGCGATGAATGGGATGAATTTGATGCCAAAGATTGGAGCAGGCTTTTGCACAAACAGCCGCAGTTCGCTGATAAGTGCAACAAGTGGAGAAAATTTGATAATAAAACTTGGAACGGGCTTTTACAAGAACAGCCGCAGTTCGCTGATAAGTGCAACAAGTGGAGAAAATTTAAAACCGAAGATTGGATATATCTTTTAATAGAACAGCCACAGTTCGCCGATAAGTGCGACAAATGGGATGATTTTGATGGCTATGATTGGAGCAGGCTTTTGCGAGAACAACCGCAGTTCGCCGATAAGTGCGACAAGTGGAGAAAATTTGATATCTACAGGTGGCACAAGCTTTTACAAGAACAACCACAGTTCGCCGATAAGTGCGATAAGTGGGACGAGTTTAGCGGTTTTTTTTGGCGTGAAATCTTGCGAGAACAGCCGCAGTTCGCCGATAAATGCGATGAATGGGATGAATTTGATGCCGTAAATTGGCGCGAACTCTTGCGCGAACAGCCGCAGTTCGCCGATAAATGCGACAAGTGGGGTGAATTTGATGCCGAAGATTGGAGCCGTCTCTTGTACGAACAGCCGCAGTTCGCCGATAAATGCGACAAGTGGGGTGAATTTGATGCCGAAGATTGGAGCTTTCTTTTGCGAGAACAACCTCAATTCGCGGACAAGTGCAATAAGTGGAGAAAATTTAATGGCGGAGATTGGAGCTGTCTCTTGTACAAACAGCCGCAGTTCGCCGATAAATGTGACTGGGAAAAATTGTATCGCAGGGCTTTGAGAGAACTTTTGCAAAAACACCCTGAATTTGCTGAAACTGTTACTCATATTTCAGTATCAGATGGGAGTAATGCCAAATAAAAAATCCCCTTGTTTTTTAAAGAACGTCATATATAAACGACAAAACAGTTTGTCAAGTCAAACTGGGGTAATTTAATAGAAATGGGGAGTGCAAAATGAATGTGCTGGACTTTTTCAGTGCGGTTTCAGAGGGAGATTTGGAAAAGGTAAAAGAGTTTTATGCCAATGGCGGAAAGGTGGATTTGAATCATAATCTTACCTATGCTTGCGGTGCAACCTGGATCATCCCTCTGCCTCTGGTTACGGCATTTCAAAAAGGATATGATGACATCGCAAAATTTCTTATTGAAAAAGGTGCCGATCCGGATGCTTATTGCAAAAAGAATAATATTACCCCAAGAGAAGTGAAACGATAAACAGCAAAACTGTTTTTCACGGAAGAGTGAATTTTAAACTGAATTGATCTTCAGTATCAGCGGCTGCCGCCCGACGTTAAGTTGAGCGGCAGTTTTTTTGTCTTTTTTCTGCCATCTATAAAAATTTTTTGGGTGTTTTGAAAAAAACGTCATATACAGGCGTATTATCTTTTTGAGATCAGCAGAAGAAAAAATTTTTTGCATAATTTTTTTAAATCGTCATATATGAATGTGAACAGGAAAACACAAACCAAAAGGAGATTTCTTATGGATGACTGGACGATTGCAAATACGTGGGGAGTTCTTGACCGCTTTGCCGAAGAAAAAGCCAATGCTGAATTTATTTCTGCATGTAAAAACGGCGATCTCAGCAAAATCGAATTTGAATTGCAGCATGGCCGCGATCCCAATCTCGCGATTTTGAAAAAATCACCGCTCTGGTATGCTAAAAACAATCCAGAGGCAATCAAATTGCTGTTGGAATATGGCGCCGCGCCGGAATTGTATGAATTTTACCATTTTTGCCGGAGATTTTTTAAAGACGAACTTCTGGAACTTTGCAAACTGTATCTGATCAATGCCGACGGTCGGGATATTTTCAAACGGCTGCAGAACGGAAAACGTGAACTGGAAAAACGGTACGACGTATGCCGCCAAGCCGGTTATAAAACCATTATGGAATATAACCGGAATGCTGATTTGCAGTTCAAAAAATATTTTATGGTCTTTCCTTTTATTCACATCTTGCACGATGAAGAACTGAAACTTCTTGTCGATATTGCCAACAAAGGTCGGGCGGCAGATATCCACGTTGCCATCGGCTCGGTGGATGACGAATTACCTGTTGAGCTGGCAATGTCCTGTCAGGAAAAAATTTCTGCCCCCCTCGGAGCAAATACCCTGCAGGATTGGTATTGTTCCAGTTACTCTGTAAACTCTTTTTCCCGGATGTAAAAATTTTTTGAATGATTTTTAAAAATTGTCATATAGAGGCGTAAACTCAACACAGCAATTAAAACAGGAGGTTATTATGAACAAAACAGTCAAGTCTCAACTTGTCCCGATGGTCGTTGAAAGTACCGGACACGGCGAACGCGGTTACGATATTTATTCGCGTTTGCTCAAAGATCGCATCATTCTGCTGGGAACTCCCATTGATGATGATGTCGCCAATCTGGTTATTGCCCAGCTGCTGTTTCTGCAGGCGGAAGACCCGAAAAAGGATATTGATCTTTATATCAATTCCCCCGGCGGCTCCGTCACTGCCGGACTTGCCATTTACGACACGATCCAGACCGTTTCCTGCAATGTCAAAACTTTCTGCCTCGGTCAATGCGCCAGTATGGGGGCTGTTCTGCTCGCTGCCGGAACTCCGGGCAAACGTTTCGCTCTGCCTCACTCCCGCATCATGATCCACCAGCCCTGGGGCGGAGCGGAAGGAACGGCCGCTGACATTGAAATCCAGAGCAGAGAAATCCTGCGTCTGCGCTCCATGCTCAATAATATCCTTGCCCGGCATACCGGAAAAAATCTCAAAACCATTGAAAAAGATACCAACCGTGACTTTTTCATGTCCGCTTCCGAAGCCGCTGACTACGGCATCGTCGATTTAGTTATCAGCAACAATAAATAATAAGGAGATAAAACGATGAATACTTCAAATGACAATAAGAAAAACACCAATACCGCAGCAGCCGAATATGAATGTCTTTTCGGCAAAGGTGTCGATCTCTTCAAAAACTACTACGCTGTCCTCGGCATCCGCAATATTCTCAAAACGATCGGTGTCCGTACCAGCCATGATTCTGATTGGTTCAAGGCGGTTGCAGAATTCATTACCAGTTCAGAAGTTTCTGAACTTTACGACAGCATCATCTCTCCCCGGAAACGCCGGGCGATATGCACCAAAACAGCTTACAGAAACCCTCCGGAACTCACCGAAGACGATCCTGACGATGTCATTTCCTATTTGAGCAAAAATGTTCTGTACCGCAAAAAAATGTGGCAGAAAATGCTTGCGATCTATGAAGTGCGTCTGGAAGAATACAAAACCGCTCTTGAAGCTGAAGACCGGAAAAAATCTGCCGTTGAAATCCGTTTCAAGGAGATGGAGGAACTTTTCTCCCTCTCTGAAAAAGAAGTCCATGCCCTGATGGCGGTCTTCCTCTCTGAAACCAACAACGCAGAATACGGCGATTTCGACATCAACCGTTTCCGTTCCGGCGAAAAGGTCAGCGCACTGGCAAAAATCATCGGCATTCCGGAAGTTGAAGCCGCCGCCTTGCTCGACGACAACAACAATATCCGTAAATACGGTCTGGTGGATAATGACCTTGATCTTGACCGGACGTTTCTCGCCTATCTTTCCGGAATTTGTTCCAAACCGCTGGCAGAACGTTTCTGGGTGAAATATGAGGGCGAAGTCCTCCCCTGGAACTTTCACGGCAAACTTGCGGAAAAACACGGCGAACTCCTCAAAAAGATGATTTCTGCCAAAGATGACAACGGACTTTCGGTGCTTCTCTACGGTGTGCCCGGTTCCGGAAAAACCAGTTTCGCCGCCAGCCTTGCCGCCGATATGGGCAAAGAACTCTACTTCATCGCCCAGAACGATGATGATTCCCGCCGCATGAGTTACAGTCCGGCATTCCGTTACGCCGCCCTCGCAGTTGCCCAGAAACAGCTTGATCCGGCAAAAAGTATTCTCGTTATCGACGAATGTGACAAACTTGTGGAAAACACCGGTCTCGGCGGCAGTTTCATCTCCTGGCTCATGGGCGGAGATATGGCAGGTGGTCGGGACGGCGAAAGCAAAGGACAGCTCAACAGTGTTATCGACAACAACCGCCACACGATCCTGTGGATCTGCAACTCCAACCGCAGTGCCATCGATCCCAGTTCGCGCCGCCGCTTTGATTACAATATCTTCTTTGACGAACTCTCCACCACTGCCCGCACCTACATCTGGCAGAATGCCTTGAAGTTCAACCACTGCGAAAACAAACTGGATGATTTTTTCATTCGGCGCATCAGCAGCCGTTATCCGGTGAATCCCGGCGGCATTGCTCTGGCGGTAAAAAATACGGCGATGCTGTTCCGCAAAGATCCGCAGATAAATTTTGAACATGAAATCATGACCTTTCTCAAGGCACATTGTTCGCTTCTTGGAATTCAGGAGTCTCCCGATGAGCTGCTGGAACCCGCCCGGGATTACTCGCTGGATGGCTTGAATATCCGCAGCGGTATCAAACTGCCCCGCTTGATCGAGGTGTGCCGGAACTTTTTGAAAAATGCTTCCGACATCCGGCTCAACCGGGATCAGCCCCGGATGAATCTGCTCCTTTTCGGTGTTCCCGGTTCCGGTAAAACTGAATTTGTCAAATATCTTGCCAAACAGCTCGGTAAAAAATTGCTCATCAAAAATGCCGGTGATTTGCTGAATATGTATGTCGGCGGCACTGAACAGCGCATCGCCGCCGCCTTTGCCGAAGCGGAACTCAATGGAGATATCCTCTTTATCGACGAAGGCGATTCATTGCTGGGTGCGCGGGACAGCGCCTTGCGCAGCTGGGAGGTAAGTCAGGTAAATACGCTTCTTTCTGAAATGGAACGCTTCAAAGGTATTTTCATCGTTGGAACCAATCTGATCCAGAAACTCGATCAGGCGGCATTGCGGAGATTCAGTTTCCGGCTGCACTTTGACTATCTGACCAATGACGGCAAGGAGATTTTTTTCAATACCTATTTTACCAAACCGATGGGGCTGCCGGAACTCAATGAGGAGGAAAAGAAAAAACTCGGTTCCATTGATTCCATGACCCCCAGTGATTTCCGCAATGTGAGACAGCAGTTCTTCTACCTTGCCGATGAGAATTTGAGCAATTCCGAAATCATCGAAGCACTGGCAACCGAAATTACCAGCAAAACTTCCGGAGCCAACTATAAAGGGCTGGGCAGTGTGGTCAACAAACTTGGATTTTAAAATAACATGGAGGAAAATATGACTGAAATCAAAAAAATCATCGCCGGCATCACCAACATCAAAGATTATGACATTTCCAATGATTTTGATTGTGATGAAATTGAAGCATTGCTTGAGGAAGGTATCATCAAGGGAACAGATCTCGAAAGTTGGCGGGCCTCGGATTTGATTATTGACAGAGTTATCGGTTATGACGCTTATCCTTTTGAAAAGTTTTCACCTGATGAGCAGCTCCGTCAGCTGCTTTACTGCGCCATTGAGCCGTCAGCGTTCCTGAAAAAAGCTGATCTGGATTTCTACGATGCCGATGAATGGCTCTTTCTGCTGCAGCTTATTCCTCACCTTTCAGACCGGGCGCCCTGGGAAATGCTTAAAGCGGAAGGTTCGGAAGAAAACTGGAAAGAGTTGCTTGAAAAGCATCCGGAATTTGAAAAATATGCTCCGGCAAAGGGAAATTGATGCCAAAAAAACTTTACCCGTAAAAATTTTTGGGCAAGTTTTTTAAAAAAGTCATTTATTGGCGTAAACTCAACACGCCAATAAAAAAGGAGGTCATTATGGCAAAAGTATTGCAGTTTATGAATGGAAGAACTCTTTACGAGGCTGAACCGGTAAAAATCGAGCGCAAAAAAATCTATGGTTACAAGGAGATCTCTGCACTGGATTCGACCAGGAATGAATGCCGGCAGTGTTATCTTGATGCTTCCGGTTCGATCCTGATCCCACCGGGAGCGGTGAAACTTTCTGCGCTGGATGAAGATGGCAACACCGTTGAACGCAACGAAATGATCCTGGTCGATGCCAATGGTAATCCTCCGGAATATTTCCCATCATCTTTCGATGCTCCGGTCATGCTGGAACAGACGGTGAATGAAGAAGATTTTCTGGATCATCTCTGGAAAGGTGTGTACCAGATCAAAAATACTGAACTGGCAACGGTTGTGGGGGAAAAAATATATGCATTCCCTTTCAGTTACCGTGGCGGGCACACCTGTGATGAAGGATTTCTGCTGGCGGCAAACGGTGAATGTTTTCTCTTTTGCGGAGAAAAACTGGAGTTTCCCTTTCTCAATGCTCCGGACTCCGGCGTATTGGATGATGTTGAGGAAAGCTGTGAAGACGATGACTTTGAATTTGATATGATGTAAAGGAAATTCTTATGCGTAAAATCAATATTGCCAATGATAAAAAGCGGGATGCTCTGATCGGATTTGAATTGAACCGAACCAAAGATTCCTGTCATTACCGTACTGCTTCCGGGAAAGAGGTCTCTTCCGGACGTTTTCTGCGTTATTCCGGAGAAACTGCCACGGAAAAACTTTTTGCCAAGTATGCCGATTTTGAAAACGCACTTATCAGCGGTGATCCGGAAATTGAAATGGAACTCGTCGGGAAAAAGCTGGATGAGCTGGCAAAAGTTTATCTTTCAGCCGATGACAAAGTGGTTTATTCGGCACGCCTGATGGAAAACATCTACACTCCTGACGGCAGTAAAAAGGAGAGTAAAGAAGCGGTTCCCCAACTTGCCAATATCGCCGATGAAGTATTGCCGTTGCGCTGGACGGGGAAAATGTTTGCCAAAAATCAAGCTTTGCGAAAATTTGTTTTTGCCCGCACCTATCAGCTGCGCCATGTCAACGGATTGACTTTCGACTTTCTTTATGAAATGGCAAAGAAACTCCATGACAGCGATTCAATGATGCTGCTGGGCGGTGGTGAAAAAGGCAATGCGCCTCTGGTGATGACCAACAATGGAACGCCTTACCGGGGATTTCTGGAAGGCAGGATAAACGGAGACAGTTTTTGTCTGCTGCTTCATTTGACCAATTTGGAACTGAAAGGATTTTGAATCATGTGTACCCAATTCAACGAACTTGCCCAAAAAGCAATCAACTACAAAAGACGGATCGCCGGAAATTATATGCTTATTGAACCGGATAATATGAAGTTCAGACTTCACGGAGAAACTTACGCCGTTACCCGCAAAATCGACGGCTTGATGCAGCTGATCTCTTTTGAAAACGGTAAAGCTGTCATGGCCGGTACCGGAGGCGTCATCCGGGAAAATATGCCCTGCCTTGAAGAATTTGCGTCGGTGCTTGATAAAAAAGGTGTCAAATCGGCATTGATCGCCGCCGAACTCTATGTACCCAATCCGGATGACCGCCCCCGCTGCTATGATGTCAACTCTGCCTTGGGCGAAACGGACGATGTTTCCCGCTGCCGCCTTGCCCCCTTTGACCTGCTGGAACTCAACGGCGGGGAAATTTCCGGCAGTTACCAGGAATTGCATCACCGGTTGACAGAATTGTTTTCCGGCGCAGAAATGGTTTCTCCGGTGGAACTGCGCATGGCGTACAGCAAAGATGAAGTAAGTGAAATCTTTGACGAATGGGTAACCGGAGAAAATGCGGAAGGTCTGGTTATTCACTCTGAATCGCCGATCGTCTGGAAACTCAAACCCCGGCACACCATTGATGCCGTCATCGCCGGTTACAGCATGGAAAAAGAAGAGATCCGTAATCTGCTTGTTGCAGTCCGGGAAGAAAATGGATTATTCCGTATTTTCGGCAAATGTTCCAGCGGTCTCAATGAAGAAAAAAAGGCGTACCTCAAGGAAAAACTCATTCCGGAAAAATCCAATTACATCCACGTTGATGAACAGCAATTCGTATTTCAAATGGTCAAACCTGAAATCGTGGTGGAAGTTTCAGTAAATGAGCTGTTGGGAGAAAATTTTGCCGGAACATTGAAGAAAAATCAACTGCTTATTCTTGAGAACGGCATCTGGGAATCCCGCGGCAATGTTCCCGGAGTTTCCGCGTTGGGCATGAAAATTGAACGTTTCCGTCCGGATAAAAGTTCTGATATCAGCGATATAAGGTGTTCGCAGCTTTCCAATCTGGTTCCGTTTCCTTTATCTCCGGAATTGCCGGATAAATTACCGGGAAGCACTCTGCTTGACCGCCGGGTGTTCCGTAAAACTTCCGGAAGTAAAGTTTTTATTCAGAAATTTCTGATTTGGGCAAGCAACAAGGCTGACTTCGGATATGGTAAATATATCTTTTTCCACACCGATTACAGTTCCGACCGGAAAGAACCGTTGAAACGGGATATCAAAATAGCTGATTCCGTTGAAAAAGTACGGGGATTTATGGAAAAAGCCATCGCTGAAAACATTAAGAAAAATTATATTGAAATTGGAGTAAACTGATTATGGTCGCACCAGCTGAAGTCAAACCGAATTTCACTGCTCCGGTTTCTATCGAGCCGGATGAAATGAGCAATTTCTGTCAACGCTTTGAATTGACAAAAGTGAAATTTTCTGAAATTGAACCCATTACACAACAGGAGAATTCAAAATATAACCTGCTGGGTATCCGCGTAGGCAATGATGCCTTTCATGTTTCACCGCGTTTTCTCAAAAGCCTGATGTATATGTTCGGATTCGCCTGCAATATTTTTGAATATTTTTCTCCCGATGAATTGTTTGAAAGGATCATCAGCAGACATCAGGATCAGACGATACAGGTTTGTTTTGATCAGAAAGAAAAAATTGTTATGGCAGCAACTAAAAGCGATAATCACCTTTTTCCCCTTGCCAGAGTTGTTGATGCTGTACAGCAGAATGACAAACTCCTCAAAGTAAAATATCGTCCCCAAGATGGTATTCTGGAAACTTTTATTGAACAGCCGAATAAATGGAATTTGAGAATGGACAGCGGCTATCAGGGTCGTATACGTTTTTCCACTCCGGTAGACTGCTGGGGAGACAGCAGAATCGAGCTGGGAATGATGCGGGAAATCTGTTCTAACGGAGCGGTCGTGACTAAAGATATATTTGCCAGTAAAGTCATTGTAGAAAAAGAAAATGGCACTCATTTGAGACAGCTTCTGGAAACATTTCGCAATGATCGTGCTTTTGCTGCTATGCAGAAGCGTCTGGCAGAAGCCCGCCATATAAAAATCAGCGCGGCGGAATATCTTAAAGCCATACAGCTTTTTATATTATCCGGAAATGCAGTGGCGGAAAAAGTCGTTGAAAAGATGGAAGAATTTGCGAATTATCCGGAACAGTATTATCAATGCGATTCTTTTGAAAAAATTCCGGCTGCCCGGCGCAAAGATATCCCTGTGGAGTTGAGTTTGCTCAATTTGCTCAATATGATCAGCGAAGTTATGACCCATCATTACTACGGTGACAATAGTGAACTTGAAAGATTTTATACTTCGCTTATGACCAAACCGACCGATCTTGAGGGAGTATATACCATCAATCAGCCGGTTAAAGATCTCTTTTTCAATCACTTGAAACACGGAGTGCAGTATGCAAGTTGAATATCGTGAATATCAGCAAAGAAGTATTGATAAGGCGTTGTCTTTGTTCAAAGAAGGAGTCAATTCCGTTCTGTTGGAAGCTCCGGTCGGTTCGGGAAAAACGATCATGGGATTGAAAATCGTGCAGGGATTGATGAAGAGTTCCCCAAATAAACTTTCCTGCGCATGGGTCGCTCCGCGTCATTATCTGCTTGATCAACTTATGGAATCCAACGACAATTTTGATCTGCCGATAAAAACAGTTTCGATGTTTACCAAACCGGAAAATGCAGAACAGTTTGATATTGTGGTGATCGACGAAGCTCACCACGAAGCCACCAGCAGTTTTATCAACTTGTTCACCCGGATGCGCCCAAAATATCTTTTGGGGCTTTCGGCAACTCCTTTGCGGACGGATAAAATAAAGTTGGCTTTTTCCGCGACGGTCAACGAATGCAGCATCCATCAACTGATCCAAGACGGTTTTTTAAGTAAATTCAACTCCTATATCATTGAAAGTTTTTCTCCTGAAAATGTGGCAAAGCATTATCTTGCCCGGGAAAAGGAGTGGGGAAAAACCCTGGTTTTCATGCCGACATTGGCGGAGTGTGCCAAATTTCAATCATTGATCCGCGAACAGGGCAGAAATTGCCTGTTTATCAGAAGTGGGGATGAAAGGGCAAGGGAACAGTTTGAAAACGGGGCGTGTCAACTGGCGGTGAATTGTCAACTTTTGACCGAAGGTTTTGATATGCCGGAATTGCAGACCGTATTTGTGCGCAATTCTTCACGGCTGCCGATGATTCAGATGGCAGGACGGGTACTGCGCAGGCATTGTGATAAAGCGATCGCCAATATAGTACAGTCCAAAGACACCTGTTTTCAGGCTAAAAAAATGGCGGAACCGGAACAGATCTTTCATTGGCGGAAAGATTGTTTTGTCTCCTTGAAAGGGCGGCCGGATATTATTTTTCAGGTTTTGCGTGAAACCTTGCGTCGCCGCAAAGCACTTCCGGAAAGAAAAGATGTTTCGTGTCGTGAGTTTGATAAAACTTTTTACGTTTCAGCGTGAAACAAGATCGATTTTCATGGTTTCAGTAAGATATGTGGAGGAGGATGCAGCTTGACCCGTTGTGGGAAGTGCTGCGGTAAAAGTTGCAGTTACGAAATTTGAGTATCCGAAAATGTTCCGAAAGTTAGAGGGAGTTTGTTTTTAGCGTCCATACTCCACCAGACTTCCCAAAGCCGTCAGAAAATCTGACGGCTTTTTTTACGTCTGGGCAAGCCATCCCGCGAACAGCGGGGGGATTGACAAGCGTAAAGCGGATGCGAAGCGACCGCAGGAAGTCTGTCCCGCCGTAGCCTTGGCGAAGGCGGACTGCTGCGTCATATATCAGAAAAGAGGTTCGTTTATGAAAAACTTCCATTACGTTTATATTTTAATAGACATTGCGACAGAAACGCATCATTACGTGGGTTCAACGCAAGATTTGCAAACCCGCTTTGCCAAACACAATGCGGGAGAAGTGCCGCACACCTCAAAATTCAGACCGTGGCGTATCCAAACAGCAATCGCCTTTGACAACAAGGAAAAAGCTGTTGCTTTTGAGGACTATCTGAAAACCGGTTCCGGCAGAGAATTTTCCAAACGTCATTTTTAATCTTATCGTCCATCCGCCCCGCTTGAAATGAGTCGAAACCTCTAAAACAGGCGTTTTCTATAACTTTTACAGATTTTTCAGGCATAAGATTTGCCAGTTGCAATATCGCTCTCCACCTGACTTTTTTAACATTTTTTTTCAAAACGATATCGGGAAATGAAGTTGAAAAGTTGAGAATATATGATATTGTAATACGTCGTTCGTTTTTTGGGGTTATATATTAAGGATTCAGGCGTTTTTAATATAACAGATCCCGAAATTTGCGATTAACTCCGGTAATTTTACCGGACAGCTGCGGAGATAGCTAAATGATCCGTTTTTGTTTTATTCTTACTATCCTGCTTATGTTCACAGCAGGCTGCAAAACGGCAGGAGAATACCATTCTCAACTGACAATGCAGGATTCCGGACGAACACTCTCACTGAAACCAGGAGACACTGTCCGAATTGCCCTGCAAAGCAATCCAACGACAGGATTCAGCTGGATCGAAGCAGAGAACCCGGATCCTGATGTGATCCGTTTGACGGCAAAACGATTTGTTTCTGCACAAAAACAGAAAGAGCTTGTCGGGGCACCCGGTGAGACAGAATTTATCTGCGAAGCTGTTGGCCCCGGAGAAACAGAGATTCGCCTGAATTATAAACGTTCGTGGGAAACCGTTGCGCCGGACAAAACATTCATATTAAAGATCATTGTTCCGGTACGGTCCCGTTTATAAATCATTTCTGCAAATGGACTCTGCCGTTGTGTGTGATCAATTGCGGCCGGCGAACAGTAATACATCCCGTTTTCACACTGATTGGCAAATAAAAATCAGTCTGCGTTTAATACACAGCATTCTTTTTTTACCTTGCACCAAAGGGCAAGGACAGTTGAATACCGCTCGCATTGTCTGCCGGATGGGCAACTCCGACACCGACCAATCGGACCGGACGTTTTCCGGCTTCGGTTTTTACCAGCAGATGAAGCGCTGACCGGGCGATTTCACTGCCGGAAGTCACCGGCTCTTCCAACAGCACCGAGCGGGTGACGGTTTGAAAATCATCATATTTGAGTTTGATAAAAACCGATTTGCCGACAAATCCGGCAGTTTCCGCCCGCTTTGCCACCCGGTTGGCAAGAGAACGGATCAATATCCGCAAGCGCCGCAAATCAGAACAATCTTCATACAAAGTCACTTCCCTGCTGACACTTTTCGGGTTGCATTCCGGTTCGACCGGGCGGTCGTCCACGCCCCGGACGATGCTGTAATAGAATCCTCCGGCTTTACCGAAAATATTTTTCAATGTTTCCAACGGCAGTTTCCGCAGATCAGCCCCGGTTCGGACGTTGATCGAATGAAGTTTCGCCGCGCTAACCTTGCCGATACCGTGAAATTTACTGACCGGGAACGGGTCGAGAAAATCCTGCGTTTCAGCCGGGCTTATCAGCGTCAATCCCGCAGGTTTCCGGAAGTCCGAGGCACTTTTCGCCAGAAATTTATTGTAAGAAACCCCGGCGGAAGCGGTAAGCATGCACTTTTCAAAAATCCGCTGCTGCAAAATCGATGCAATATTTGAAGCATCTTCCAGAGTGTCGCACAGCGCGCTCACATCCAGATAGGCTTCATCGATGGAAACCGCTTCCACCAGCGGCGTGAGTTTGAAAAATTCCTCTTTGATCTGACGGGAAACTGCGCTGTAACGCCGGAAATCCGGTTCAATCAAGACCGCATGGGGACACAAACGCAATGCCGTACGCGTCGGCATCGCTGAATGGATCCCGTACTTACGCGCTTCGTAGGAACAGGTGGAAACCACTCCGCGCCGCTGCGGTGCGCCGCCGACCAGAACCGGCTTGCCCCGGTATTCCGGGCGGTCACGCTGTTCAATGGAGGCAAAAAAAGCATCCATATCGATATGGATGATCTTACGCATCGTAATTCCAGCCGTGAAGACGGATCGACTGCATCAATCCCAATGCCGCCATGGTGATAACAATAAATGAACCGCCGTAACTTACCAGCGGCAAAGATAACCCGGATACCGGCGCCACACCGATACTCATACCGATATTGATGAAAACATGAAAAAACAGCAATATCGCCGTACCCGATGCCAGAAGCCTGCCGTAAGTCGGCGCCAGAAATGCGGTTCGCAATATGGTGTAAAACAATGCCGCATAGAGCAGCAGCAGCGCCAGAACTCCGCAAAATCCGGTTTCTTCGGCGATTACCGAAAAAATAAAGTCATTATGCGCCGCCATCTGCGGCAGAAATCCCAAGGCATTCTGAGTGCCGTTGCCCAGACCTTTGCCGTAAAGTCCTCCGGAACCGACCCCCAACCGTGCCTGATAGGGCTGGTGACCGCGATTCTGGATATCAAACTGCGGATCGAGGAAAACCCGGATCCGGTCACGCTGGTATTTGCGGAGCAAAACCGGATTTTCTCTGGAGTAATCCAGAAATCCGACCACCCCGATAAGCAACGCCGCCACCACGCCGATCAACACATATTTCCACCGCACCCCGGCGATGAACAACATGGAAAAATATATCGGCAACAGCAACAGCGCACTGCCCAAATCCGGCTCAATGACGATGAGAAAGAAAGGCATGCCCAAGACAAACAAGGTCAACAGAAAGGTCTGCCAGCGGCGGATCTGCCAACTGCGCGAAGCAAACAATCCGGCGAGCACCATGATCAGCGCCACTTTCGCCGGCTCCGACGGCTGCAAACGGTAACCCCCGATCACCAGCCAACGCGTGGCATGGTTGATCTCCTTACCCCATATCAGCACCGCCCCGAGCAGGCAAAGGCATAGCAGATAAAAGATGATTGAGGCGATGCGGAATTCGATTTTCCGGTAATCCATCGCCGCAATGATGATGTAAAGTACCGTCCCGACGGCGATCCACTGCAGCTGCTGGTGAAAAAAATTCGCCGCCGAAGCCGTTCCGATCTGAATCCCGATCGAACGGATGAATACCGCGCCCGTAACCAGCAGAATGGAAACAACAGCAAGCTGGAGATAATCCAACTTGCTCATTACTTCCCGCAACCAGGACACGTTGAATGCCGGACGGTACATTTTATTACAACCGGAAGGGTCAGAACTTCACACCGGGAGCGGGGAAGGTCTGATCGCGGCGGGGACCGACGGAGATGATCGCGACTTCCGACTGCACCAGTTCCGCCATTTTAGCCAGATACTTTTTGGCGTTTTCCGGAAGTTTTTCATAGCAGTCGACATCTTCGGTGGAACACTGCCAGCCGGGGAAATATTCGTAGACCGGTTCAGCATTTTCCAGTTCAGCAACCGAAGCCGGAAATTCGGTGGTAAGTTCGCCGTTGACCTTGTAGGCAACGCAGATACCGATTTCAGCCAGATCGTCCAGCACGTCAAGTTTGGTCACCGCAAGTTTGTTGACACCGTTGACCATGCAGGCGTAGCGGGAAGCGACCGCATCGAACCAGCCGCAACGGCGGGGACGACCGGTGGTGGCGCCGAATTCACGGCCGCGCTGACGGAGGTTTTCACCCTGGGCATTGAAAAGTTCAGTCGGGAACGGTCCTTCTCCGACACGGGTGGTGTAAGCCTTGATAACGCCCCAGACGTCGCGGACACTCTGCGGGGGAATACCGCCGCCGGTGCAGGCACCGCCGGAGATGGTGTTGCTGCTGGTCACAAAGGGATAGGTGCCGTGGTCGATGTCGAGCAGAGCGCCCTGGGCGCCTTCAAACAGGACTTTTTTACCGGCTTTGACGGCGGCGTTGACCGAATAAACGGTATCGCATACCATGGGAGCAAGCCGTTTGGCGGCATCAAGCACCTTGGCAAGTTCGGCTTCGATATCCAGCTCTTCGACACCGTTGGCGGCAAAGAAAGCATTGTAGCGTTTGCATTCGGTACGGAACTGTTCAGCAAGGCGTTCCGGGAACTTGAGATCGACACCGCGAATACCGCTGCGGCGCATTTTGTCCATGTAAGCAGGTCCGATTCCGCGTCCGGTGGTACCGATTTTGCGGGTTCCGCCGTTTTCGTTGATGGAATCAGCAATGCGGTGGTAGACGAAAATCAATTGAGCGCGGTTGCTCAACTGGACGTTGGCGGTGGAAAGTCCGCGGCCTTCGATGTCGCGCAGTTCGGCATCCAGAGCGATCGGGTCGACCACCACTCCGTTGCCGATAACGCAGGTCACATCCGGACGGAAAATGCCGGAGGGAACCAGGTGAAGCACATAGCGTTCACTGCCGATTTCCACCGTATGACCGGCGTTGTTTCCGCCCTGAAAACGGACGACCATATCCACATCACGGGTAAGCACATCAATCAGTTTACCTTTACCCTCATCACCCCACTGAGTACCGACCAAAATATCAACCGGCATAGTTAGTCCCTCCAATATAAATAATTTGTTAATATCATCAAAAAACACTTGAAAGCATAATATATACCCCATGACAACTTTTTACAAGCAATATTTGCAATGTTTGTTGACTTTTTGCCGTTTATGGAATATTTTATAAAAATTGCAAATCAGAATATGGAGAACTCATCATGGGGAACTGGATAATTTTATTGCTCGACCTCTTTGGAACAGCAGTTTTTGCCATCACCGGAGCCGTTCAGGGCATCCGGCGGCATCTGGATATTTTCGGAGTGACGGTACTTGCCTGCTGCGTCGGAGTCGGCGGCGGCATCACCCGAGACTGCATCATCGGCTGTACTCCGGTCGCAGCATTTCAGAATCAGCACTACATTCTCATCTGCATTGCAGTCGGCATACTCTCCTACATGAGCGCCGGATTCCTGATCAAGAAGCGCAACATAGTAAAGTTCTGCGATGCGATCGGACTTGGAGTTTTCACCGCGATCGGCGCCCAGAAAGGGATGGATTTCGGATTGACCTTCACCGGTATCGTGCTGTGCGGAGTTTTCACCTCGGTTGGCGGCGGAATCATCCGTGACGTCCTGACCGGAAAAATTCCGGTGGTATTGAAAAGCGATTTTTACGCCACGGCTTCACTTATCGGCGGAATCGTTTTCTGTCTGCTGCTGCCGCTTAAACTGCACTTTTTCCTCAACTTTCTGATCGTTGCCGCTCTGGTCACGGCGATACGGCTGATCGCCATCCGCTACAATCTCCAACTCCCGGCGGCGGGCAGATTCAACAACCGTTCCGTCCACTGACGGAGAAACGCAAAATTCACCGTCTGTCCCCGGAAAAGGAATGTTTTATCGTCATCCGGTTGCCGGAATAACGGTAATAGTATCCCTGAAGCAAAGGACTTTTGCCGAAATCTTTGAATCCGGGCAATTCAAATCCAACGTCCCGGTGCATCACCACGCATGAATCATCCCAGTTGCCGAAACAGCGGAAATTCTTCCGTCCGAGATCAACGGTAACGTCGGCGGGAAACCAGCCATATTTTTCCAGATAAAATTCGCTCCAGACGTGATTGCTGCCATCAACTCTCCTGCCGACGACATGCCGGGCAGGAATACCGGCGCACCGGAGCAATGAGATGAATATTGACGAAAGATTGCCGCAATCACCGCCGCCGGAACGGATTATTTTATCCAGACTGTGCAGTCCGGTGTTGGGGTTCAGATACTTGAAATTCCCCGTAACATATTTGTAACAATTTCTGATATATTCCAAAGTCCCGGATGATTTGCGCCGGAGGTCATCTGATATCCGTTTTATTTCCGGATGAGCCGGGGCGATCCATGGCAGATTTGGACGGGTGAATTCCGGATATTTGCCGGAAGGAGAAGGAACACTTTTGATTTTTTTCCAATTGGTTTGCAATTTATAAAGTGTAACATCAAAACGATATTGAAGTGGATTCTCCATCTTGTTTTTTCTGCCGGAAAACAAAATCACCCTGCCGCAATTATCCCGCAGAGCAACACTTTTGCCCCGGAAACGTCCGGAAATTGAAACTTTCTGATAGATATTATCCTCCGGTTGAGCAATGACGAATGACCATTTCCCCGGCATCCCTCCTTCGGCTACCGGCAGGATACTGCTCACAACAGAATAACGCCCGGCAGGATAACGTTTTGCTGCAGTTGTCCGGGCGGCAGCCGGGACGGGCAATGCCGCCAGAAAACAGATCAATATGAAAACCCAAATACTTTTCATTATTTTTTCTCCGCATCCGTAAAAAATGGAGTCAGCAGAAAAGCCTGCACCGGCAGATAGTAGAGATTGCCCAGATGGCCGCCGTGACTGAACCAGGTGAGTTTTGAAGCAAAAGCCTCATCCAGATAGCGCCGCTCGTCGTCGTTGAGCAGAAAATCATCGTAATTGTGAATGATCTTCACTCCGGGATGATTTTTGATGGCATCGGCAAAATCTTTCAGTTCCGACCTGGCAAGAAGTTCATTCACACTCCTGCCGGGGTAATCACGCTGCAGAAATTTTTCAGCGTATTCCTGCATCGTCACCCGGTCGATGGCTTCGTAGAGTTTGTGGCGCCGCCCCCAACTGTAGGCCGGAAGTCCGGGCAGCGGTTTTTCCCGGTGGGAAGCCAGCAGAACATCCCGCAATGCAAGGCGCAAGTAGAATCCGGCAAAGATCCGGGCGACATCATCTCCGATATCGATCCGGTAATTTTTATTCTCTTTGTCTCCGGCAAAAGTCTGATAACGTTTGGTGAACAAAATAAATGCCTTACCGCAGGCATCGTGCAGTTTTTTCAGCAATTGCGTTTTGCTCCAATTGGCTGAAGTTCCGGCAAGTTCGTCGATACGCGCCATTGCATGACGGAGCGAAACCGGCGGATTGACGGCGATGAACTGATCGATGCCAAGTTCCGCTTTTTTTGTTTCCAATTCAGCGATTTTCAAGGTGTGAAGCCCGCCGAGGCTGTATCCGGCAAGCGTGATGCGGCAGTTTTCCGGAATCAGTTTCCGCTTACGCATATCGGAAAGCGCTGATTTCAAAAGAGTACGGACCCGTTCGGCATCATCAGGCAGAAATCCCGGCAGCTTACCCTTGCTGTCGGCAACGATGAAGTTCCAGTTGAAAGTACTGTCAAAAACGGCAACTTTGCAATCTTTACGGTGGAATATTTCAGCGAAAGCCACCGCGCTTGCGGTATTGATCGAACCACCGATACCGGGCAGGATCAGCACCAGTTCCTCACGTCTCACCGCCGGCTTTTTCTTATCGGTATTCCGCTCGTAATAACTGTAACGGGCGCGGGGACGGCCGGGGACAAGTTCAAGTTTGTAAACCGAACGCTTACCGTTGAAAGATGAATCAAAAAGTGAACGCGGCATATACCATTTGTCATAGTCGGTCTGGGGCTGGAACATCATCACCCGCAACGAATCTGTCACCGGATTGCGGGAGTTGAAAAAGGCAAGTTCATGCCAGTTTGCTTTTATTCCGTCCGGTTTCGGACGGCGCACTTCCGGAGAAACTGCCGGAGCCGGAAGCGGATTTTCTCCGGCTTTGGAATTTTTATACATGGCGATCTGCTGTTTGATGTAACGGTAGAACCACATTTTTATCTGCAGTTCCTTGCGCAGAAGCATCATCTGCCGGAAACTCTTATAGGGGTCAAGCGCATCATCTGTCACTGACGAATATGCCGAATGCGCGATCACCATCCGGTTCAAAAAGGTGGCATAACCGGCATAGGGGATATAGGTTTTGATGTCAAAGGCGCTGTCAAAAAACATTCCGAGCATATCTCTGCCGTTGAGTGCCGGAACGATCGGCAGCATGAAAGTATGCCCGGAACCGATTCCCCAGTGAGCAAAGGTCGAACCGAAATCAGCCTCGCTGGACGGGATATGGAACCAACTCTGCGCCACATCAAAAATACCGACGATACCGACGGTGGTATTCAATAAAAACCGCAGAGTTTCATCTCCGGCGGCGCCCCACTCCGCCCGCAAAAGCGAACTGAACAAACGCGCGGGGTATTCCAGATTCACGCAAACATTGTTGAAGTGTTCAACAAATGGCCGGGGAAAGATCGAAGTATATACCCGCCCCACCGGGTCAGCCACATAATCCATCAGAAAATCGGTACAGGCGAACATGGAACGGTTCCACGGTTCACATGGATCGTCCCCTCCGAGCATGGTTTCGACATCGGTCGGAGTCCATGCTTCCGGATGAGCCTCCGGATATCTCTCCGCCGGATGATGACAACCGGCAACGCCCAGAAGCACGAGCGCCGCAAATATAATGAGAACCAGACGGTTCCCCAACCCCCTGATCATCGCCTATTTACCCAATTTAGATTTTTCCATATCGTAGTCGATGCCGGAATTCCAGACCGGAGCGGCGCCCCGGGTCTGCTGTTCAAGGAAGCCGAACGCGGGGCCGGGAAGCAGGTCATGACCGCCCTCAAAAACAGTTACCCGCGCCATGCCGGAAACCCGGCGCAGCAGAACTTTATAGGGACCATAGGCGCGGTCTTCTTCGCCCTTGTACTGCAAATGTTCAGGAATCGCTTCATTCTTTTCGATGAAATCGATATCCTCAGCGGAAATGCGGTCTTCCGGAGCAGCGAGCAGATTGAATGCCCGGAGCGTATGACCGACCGGAACACTTCCTTTGTGTCCGTCATGGATACCGGTACCGATATCGACGATGGTCTTGCCGATCGCAGAAGCCAGATAAGTCACCGGAGAACGGCGTTTCGCCTGCGCCGCCGCCGATGAAGAAACCGAAGGATCTCCGTCACAGGCGCTTTCAATATGTTCAAAATAGTTGCGATTTGAACGCTTGCATTCATCGTGCCAGCGGGCGATATCGCTGATGGGACACCATGCCGAAACCGCCGTCCAGATCTGCGGAGCGCGGCCGGCCATCAGCAAAGAAGCATGACCGCCGCCGGAACCGCCGATCAGATAAATGCGGGATTCATCGACTTTGCAGACACTTTTGACATATTCGACGGCGCTTTCGATATCGGAGACCACCAGATCGGAACCGCACGCCTTGCGGTTCCAGTTGGGACCGCGAAACAGCGGATAAATGCAGTGCCAGTTGCGCTGTTCGCAACGGGAACGGTAGGGTTCCCAAGACTGGGTGAGGTCGGCGCTCCAGGTGTGCAGAGCCACCAGAAGCGGCCGGGGTTCATCACCGGAAGCGGGCATAAAAAGCGCAGGCTGGCGGGTTTCGTCCAACTTGGAAATAAACGTCACTTCATACTGTTCATTCATAGCCATATTACCTTATTTTGGATGAATTCTGTTATATTTCCCATAAATATAATGTGTTACGGCCGATTTTACAATAGTTTCAACTTGATAAATCGCTAAAATGTGGTTATATTTTCCTGTGAACAGAATTTCAGGAGTTTTTTATGGCAGAAATGGAATGGATCAAGTTGTTGTCACCGCACCGGCTCGGCAGTCAATTGCCGGGTAAGATCACCCCGGAACGTTCTCCGTTTCAGCGGGATTTTGACCGGATAATATTTTCCGGAAGTTTCCGGCGGCTTCAGGACAAAACCCAGGTTTTCCCGCTGGCGCAGAATGATTATGTCCGCACCCGGCTCACCCACAGTCTGGAAACCAGCAGTATCGCCCGCAGTCTGGGAACTGCCGCCGGAGTATTCATCTGCCGGGAATTCGACACCGGGGGCGCCCACCCCAGCGATATCGGCGCCGCCGTCGCCGCAGCCGCCCTTGCCCATGACATCGGCAATCCGCCGCTGGGCCACGCCGGTGAAGAGGCGATCCGCTACTGGTTCACCGACACCGCCGAAGGAAAGAAACTCCACGAATCCATGACCCCGGCTGAAATCGCTGACATCAGCCGTTATGACGGCAACGCTCAGGGATTCCGCATCATGTCCCGCCTGGAAATGCCGGACAATTACGGCGGCATGCAGATCACCTGCGCCACCTTGGGCACATTTGCCAAATATCCGGGAAATTCTTTGAGCGACTGGAAAAAATGCGGATTTTTTCAACAGGAAGCGGAACTTTTTTCCGAGGTCGCCGAATATTGCGGAATGATAGAAAAAACTCCCGGCACCTGGTGCCGTCATCCATTGAGTTTCCTGCTGGAAGCCGCCGATGACATCGCTTACCTCACGGTGGATTTTGAAGATGCTTCCCGGCTCGGTATGATCGATTATTCCTGTCTTGAAGAACTTTATTTGAACATAATCGATTCTCCGCGCTCTTCTGAATATGTCAAACAACTCGCCACCAAAGAGCGCAAAGCCGAATTCCTCCGCGCCCAGGCGATCGGCGTCCTCGTCCGGGCGGCGGCAGACTGTTTCATCGCCCACCACGATGAATTGATGCGGGGAGAATTCAACGCTTCCCTTACCGAATTGATCCCGCAGGCGCCGCTGCTCAAAAATATCCGCGAACGCAGTGTGCGCGATATTTACAACCACCGGAGCGTGGCAGAGGTGGTCGGAGCCGGATTTGAACTGGTTCAGGGTATGCTGGATATTTTCATCCCCTGTGTCAACGAGATGGCGCTGGAGTGCGCCGGAAAAACCAAAGCCAGTTACCGGAGCCGCCGGGTTTCCGCATTGCTTCCGGTGCTTCATTACCCGCGCCCGGATGAGGTGGATTCCACTTATTCAAGACTGTTGCGGGTACTGGACTACGTTTCTGGCATGACTGACCGTTACGCCGTAAATCTTTACCAGAAACTTAAGGGGATTTCACTATGAGCGATGAAGATTTCAAAATCGTTTCCGGCGATATCATTGGCGGCTATGTCATAATCAAGGAACTCGGCAGAGGAAACAACGGTGTCGTCTACCTCGCCCGGCAGCGGATCCTGGAACGGCTGGTCGCCTGCAAAGTGCTGCTCCCGGAATATATGAAAGAACCCGGATACGCAGAAGCATTTTTCCGGGAAGCCCGTACCGCCGCCCAGATATCCCATCCCAATATCGTTCAGGCGCTGGATGTCGGCAATGATAACGGCAAATGCTTCTTTGTCATGGAGTTCATCGACGGCGAAATGCTCGAAGATATCCGCATCAGCAAACCGGAACAACTCACTCCGAAGTTTCTCCTGACAACCGCCATCCAGCTGGCAGGCGCCCTTGAGTATGCCTGGAACACCCGCCGGATGATCCACGGCGATATCAAACCGGAAAATATCATGATCCAGCGCAACGGCAATGGCGCCAAACTTGCCGACCTCGGTCTGGCACGGGTCGCCGGAAGCAATACTTCGGATGAGATCATGGCAACGCCGCTTTATGTTGCTCCGGAGGTCATCACCCAAACCGGAGAAACCGATCCCCGCAGTGATATCTACAGTTTCGGCGTGATGCTCTATGAACTCTCCTGCGGCGAACCGCCTTTCAACGGCAAAATGGACGACTTGCTCAATATGCACATCTCGCAGGCACCGCAGCCGCTGCTTCAGCGCAACCCGGATATGAATGTCCGTCTGGCATCTCTTATCGACCGGATGCTGGCAAAATCTCCGGCAGACCGCCCGCAGTCATGGCAGGAGGTCAGAGAAACTCTGGAAACCATCCGGAAAGAACTTTGTCCCGAAAAACCGGAACAGTTGCGCAGCGCCATTATCGAAAAACCGAAAAAGCACCTCAATAAACCGATGCCGCAATGGGCAAAAATGCTTATCGCCATCGCGGCGGCATTTGCGGCGATATTGATCATGGCATTGCTGAAAAACAGCTTTTAACAGCCCCAGAATTCCTCTTCCAATTCAGAGAATTCCTGTTGAAGCGCAGCAAATGCCGCTTTGTCCGGAGCATAGTTGATGTGCCGGAAGTCGGTGATTTTTCCAATCCGTTCAGCGTAAGGCATGTTGACAACCTGATGATATTCCGGGTCAGCGGTTCCGCAGTCGAGCGCTTCAAACATGAGTTGAGCCTCTTTTTTGCAGAGCTCGTCGTGGCGCGGATAGTAGGTTTCACGCAGGAAATGATAGAAACTTACCAGATCCAATGTGCCGGAAGTCCGGTGGATCTTTCCGGAATGAGTGCTGACAACAACGTTGAGATTGGCAAGCAGAGATTCCCGGAGTGAAGCAAAATCATTTTTTTCAGCGAAAATCACGGTTGAATTGACGGCAAGTGCACTTGTCCTGTGAGCATCATTGTTGCCGACTGCCGGGATCCGGCGCCCGGAAGCGATGCAGAGGTCGCTGTAAAGCGCATGGGTTTCATCGCAGTTCAACTCCCCTTCGCCGAAAAGTTCGATACAGTCAAAAAGTTGTTTTTCCAACACATAATCGCGGATACAGCGGGGCAGAAACAGTCGGGAATAGGGACGCCAGAAAGGATGACAGAAAACATTCACCCCGCCGCTTTCACGGACAAAATCCGCAACGATATGGTAAGATGCCGCCAAATAGCGCAGATAATCATCTTTGAATTTCGGAACGATCTTCAAATATTTCTCCAACGCCCGATCGAATTCCGGTTTTCCCCGTCCAAGCCGGTCTGCAACGGAATTTTTGCCGCCGAAATTCAAATTGTGGATGGTATGCAGATCCGGCAGATGAACCTCCTCCGAGGGATAGACGCGGAAGTTTTCCGTACATTGAACCGCAAAGCCGGCGGCTTTTACCGACGGATAATATTGGCGGTGATCGGAAATTGAAATAAAATCCATTCCTTTGGCATGATTCAGCGCGGCATAATATTCCGGAGAGAGCAGTTCGCGCTGGGCGCAACAGCCGGAGTAGCCGCTGTGCAAATGCAGATCGCCCCGGAACGGACGGAGTTTAAGCCAGGATTCGGGGACAGCAAAAACTTTGAATTCATACACAACTTTTTCACCGATCCGCAACTGAAATGAGCAGACGCCGACACCATGAAAACGGTAATTGAAGCGCAAAACGCCGTTTTCATCGATCACCTTTTCCATCGGTTCAAAATGCGGACGCTTCATGTCGTAACCGTTGAAACAGGTGTATCCGGGCATATCGCCATTGATAAAAAGTCCGTCCGGGCCGACCCCTTCCAAAACGGGTTCGCCATTGAAACTCCGCAAATCGGAGTGCGGGAATCTGCCGCGCACGGTGATTTCAGTACACTTATCTGCGGCAACGATACGGGGAGAAACAGTATAGAGTTCCGGAAGCATGATATATTTTCCTGTTGACAGTTTGTTGATCATCACCTTAAAATAGCATCTGAAAATAATTTTGCAAGATTACACGGCAATCTTTTGCCCAAAGAGCATCTTGACAGCATCATCAATCATCCGCTCAAAAAAACGCAACTCCTTGAAAAAAAAAAACATACACTATATTATGTAAAAACATTTAAAATTGCAGGCAGAATTTTTCCGGAGCATTTATGAAAATTATAATTCAAGCAGGCGGCAAAGGGACAAGACTGGAAGGTTTGACCAGAAATAAGCCGAAGTGTCTGGTGCCGGTAAATAATCTGCCTATTATCTTCTACGCATTTCAGCAGTTTAAAGATGCCGAATTTACGATCATTGCTGATTACAAAATCGATGTTTTGGAAAAATACCTGAATGCATTCGGTTCGCAATACAAATTCAAAATTGTCAAAGCCCCCAAAAAAGGGACTGTTTCCGGTATCAAGGAGGCCATCGCCGACTACGCTGATGATGAACCGTTTATGGTCATGTGGTGTGATTTGATTCTGTCAAAAGATTTCCAATTTCCCACGGCGAAAGGCAATTACATCGGAATCTCTAAAGATTTTGAGTGCCGCTGGTCTTTCATTGACGGCAAGTTTGTGAAAACGCCGTCAAAAGAAAACGGGGTTGCCGGATTATTCATTTTTGAAAACAAAAAACTTCTCAAAGATATTGAAACCGAAGGTGCTCTGGTCGGCTGGCTGCACAAGCAGAGCATCGAATTCAACCGGCTTGACCTGTATGGATCAAAGGAGATCGGAACACTGCTTTCTTATTCTGACAACAATGATTCAACTCCACGCTGCCGTCCTTTCAACTCTTTGGAGTTCAACGGAGACATCATCGTAAAACGGGGGATCAACGAGCAGGGACAAAAAATCGCCGTTGATGAAATTGCCTGGTATAAACATGTCAAAGAACTTGGATTCAATAATATTCCCGAAATTTACGAATATGAACCTCTGAAAATGAAACGGGTTCAGGGAAAGAATATTTTTGAATACGATTGCCTGACCAAAACCCAGAAACGTGAGATTTTGGAAAAATTGATCGTCGCTCTTAAGGAGCTGCATGATCTGGAACCTTTGCAGCCGGCAAACTTGAATGATGTAGAAGACAATTATTTGACCAAAACCTTTGAACGGTTGAAAAAAGTTGAAAAACTGGTACCTTTTGCCGATCAGGAATTTATTAAAATCAACGGCAGATACTATAAAAATGTCTTCTTCTGCAAAGATGAATTGACCGAAGCGATGCGGAAATATTATCCCGAAAAATTCGCCTTGATCCACGGGGACTGCACTTTCTCCAACTTGATGTTCGATACCTTTGACATGAAAGCCATTCTGATCGATCCCCGGGGATATTTCGGTAAAACCAAACTTTACGGAGATGTCGATTACGACTGGGCAAAACTGTACTATTCGCTTGCTGGCGATTATGATCAGTTCAACCGCAAAAAATTCACTCTGGATATCCGCGAAAAGGATGTGGAATTTGCGATCAAGCCCAACAATTGGGCTGATATGGAAGAGTTTTTCTTTGAATGTCTGCCGGAAACTGCCCATCAGAAAATCAAACTTATCCACTCCATAATCTGGCTCTCTTTGACAACTTATGCTTGGGAAGATTATGATTCAATCTGCGGAGCATTTTACAACGGCATCGTCAAATTAGGGGAGATTTTGTAAATTGTTGGAGTTTTCACCTCTTGCCAAAACCTGGTTATTCGATGTTGACGGCACACTGGTCAAGCATAATGGTTACAAAATCGATGGCTATGACACTCTGCTGGATGGGGTTTCCGAATTTTTTGAAAACGTATCTCCTGACGACAAAATCATTTTATTGACCGCCAGAAAAGAGGAATATCTGCCTGCGCTGAAAGATTTCCTCAAGGAAAATAATATCCGTTATGATATTCTCCTGACTGATATGCCAATGGGAGAACGCATTTTGATCAATGACAGAAAACCCAGCGGATTGAATATGGCGTTTGCCGTAAATAAAAACCGGGATGAAAAACTGGATATCCAGTATAAAATAGACGAAAATTTGTAAGTAATCAGGAGTAACATCATGTTTATCAAAAAAGAAAAATATAAAATGAGTTGCGGGAAATACCGTCTCTGGACTCTTTTCAATATCCCGATCGTCGGATACTGGTATTGCGAAAATGGAACTGATAAAACCAAACATTGGGTGTTTCCGCTGTTCCGGAAAATGACATTTGAAAACCGGCGGGTAATGTATTTGAAAATAAATATCAATGACTTTTATGCGTTTGATTGTTTCCAGCATTGGGTGGATACTGCCCATAAAATGAATGCAATCATTGTTATTGTATGTGACAGCGAAACTGTTGCAGAAAATATAAAAAAGCGCATAACGTTTCACAATATTGAATTTATCTGGCTCAAAAGCAGAACCAGCCGTTTGTCTGATTTGGTCAAAATCACCTCTGATCCATCCTGGTCGCGGGCCGCTTGCGCAAAGTTGACATGCTTTGACCATGCCAGAGAACATAATATTTCAAATTTCTGGAAAATAGATGCTGATGATACCAAGTTATGCTGTGACGCTTCGCAGGTGGCGAACATACTCACCAATGCAGAAAATGTTGCTGAAGAACAATCGATAAATGCATTTTCTCTGGATATGCATTTCAGTTTTTTCCATTCAAAACACTGGTCATTCGGAGTCTGCTATATCAACCGGATGGACAATTTATTTGACTGCATAAAAAAACATGGAAACGCATGGACGGATTATTATTCATCTTTCTTCAATGGTCACTACAATTTAGACTGGTTTTTCTCATTTTTAATGGAACAGGGCACTTTTAATATAAAGACGTTCTACGTTGATGAATTGTATTTTATCCACTACAAAGAGTATTATGGAAGAAATCTCTACTTCTGGAAAGATCAAAAATGTACGCACCCCTTATTAAAAGCAGTTGATTCTGAATATGCAGAAACAGCAGTCAGTACCGATGCCATCGCCATCACGACTCCAACTCCGCTTGAATCAAAGAAATTTGTTAAAGAAAACATCTTTCGTACCAGTTGTATGAATGAGAATTTGAATAAAATCATAAATCATAAACGCGTATAAAAATTCATTTTTATAACATCACGATATTCTTCGTGTTTGCAGAGTAAAATGACAAAAAGGCTGCGGCAAAACAAGTTGTTTTGCCGCAGCCTTTTATAATGTAAGGTATTACAGTTCGATTTCCAGTTTGGAATGGATCCGTTTGACCTTTTCCAGCGCTTCTTCAACGGTGGCGGCGCGGGCAAGCACAACACCCAGACGGCGTTTGCCTTTGAGTTCACCTTTACCGAAAATACGGATATCGGTATCAGGTTCAGCAAGAACTTCTTCCAGATTGCCGAAACTCACCGCATTGGAATTTCCGTAAACCTTGATCGCCTTGCTGGCAGAAGGTCCGTGGAAAGCGATGTTCGGGATCGGCAGTCCGAGAATGGCACGGGCGTGCAGATCGAATTCCGACAGATCCTGTGAAATCATCGTGACCATACCGGTATCGTGGGGACGGGGACTGACTTCACTGAAAATGACATCATCGCCGCAAATAAAGAGTTCCACACCGAAGATACCGCGTCCGCCGAGCGCAGAGGTGATCTTACCGGCGATCTCTTCGGCTTTTTTGCGGGCGACCGGACTCATCGGCTGGGGCTGCCAGGATTCCTGATAATCACCGTCGACCTGATGGTGTCCGACCGGTTCAACGAAACTGGTTCCGTTGACATGGCGGACGGTGAGCAGAGTGATTTCAAAATCGAAGTTGACGAAACCTTCGACGATGACCCGACCGGCACCGGCGCGACCGCCGGACTGGGATTCATCCCATGCCGATTTGATCTCATCTGCGGTATGGATGGTACTCTGACCGTGACCGGAACTGCTCATGACCGGTTTTACTACGCAGGGCAGACCGATCTCTTTGACGGCGGCGGTAAACTCTTCATAGGTTGAAGCGAAACGGTAGGGAGAGGTGGGCAGCCCCAACTCTTCCGCGGCGAGGCGGCGGATACCTTCACGGTTCATCGTAAGCCAGGTGGCACGGGCAGTGGGGATGACATTGAAGCCCTCTTCCTCCAGTTTGATCAGTTCCGGGGTGGCGATGGCTTCGACTTCGGGAACGATGTAGTCCGGTTTTTCCAGTTCGGCGATCCGGCGCAGTTCAGAAGCATTGAGCATGTCGACCACATAGGAACGGTGAGCCACGTGCATTGCCGGGGCATTGGGATAACGGTCGATCGCGACAACTTCAACCCCGAGGCGCATCATGGCGATTGCCACCTCTTTACCGAGTTCTCCGGAACCGCAAAGCAGTACTTTGCATGCACTGTCAGTCAACGCTGTACCAAGTTTCATTGTTTTTTCTCCTTTATTTCATTGATCTTCGATATTGAATGATGCCGTCGGCAATACCCTTTGCCAGAGCATCTATGTAACCTGAATTATTCAAACGGCGTTCTTCCGCCGGATTGCTGATAAAGCCCATTTCCACCAGTATTCCCGGCACGTTCAAATCCCGCAGCACCACGAAATTGGCGCGCTTCACGCCCCGGTCGGGCGCTCCGGTGCGGCGGAGAAGCTGCCGCTGAACCGAATAAGCCAGAGCCAGATTGTTTTCATCGAACCAGTTCCCCCGCTTATTATCCCGCTGAACCACCTTTGCTCCGCTGGACGGCGCATGAAGCGGGGTCAGACAAAAAGTTTCAATGCCGTAAACCGAACGGTCTTTGGCAGAGTTGACATGCAGAGAAACAAAAAGGTCGCTCTTGTGACTGCGCTGAATCGCCGCTACCCGTTCCAGAGGCAGTTTGATATCACTGTTCCGGGTGAAACGGACCCGGAAACCGTAACTCTTCAGAATTTCTCCCAGACGTCGCCCGACCTTCAGCGTGATATTCTTTTCTCTGGAAAACGCGCCGATGGCACCCGGGTCACTGCCGCCATGGCCCATATCGATCGTGATGGTGGAGATCGGATGCTTTTTCAACGTGGCAGGATAAAGCAGCGGCCGGAAACTTTTGTGCCAGTCAAATCCGGTCACATAGGGGGTGTTTCCGATATATGCCACCGGGAAATTCAAATCGACCTTGATGCCGTTGATCTCACAGCGCCTTGCATTGCGGCTGACCCGGCACCGGAAACGGGGAGAAATGAAGTCATGGGCTTTACCTATGCGGCGGGCGCGGGCGCCATTCAGCGCCATCAGCCGGATAAAATCAAAACTGCGCCGTCCGCTGACCGAAGATTCCGGCACGACAGCGCTTCTGCCCCGGCAATTTGCGGTCAGAATAAAAATCGCAGACAATAATATTGTAATCTTCCGGCAAATCATCACTTCAAATTCACCGATTCAAGTTGAATACTGTTCATATAATCGTTGCCGGGAGGATACATGGCATAAAGATCGTTGCCGATACGGATATTTTCGACCAGCGATCCCATGACGAAAGAACGGCTTTCGCAAACGGCCTCTTTCCAGGATAATTCCAGCGCAAAAGAGGCGGCAAGCGCCGCAGAAAGCGTACATCCGGCACCGTATGAGGCAGAAACCGGTACATTCGCTTTGAGTGAAGATATCTTCCACAATTCTCCGTTGCGGCAGACCACATCGGTGATCCGGGGCAGATTGCCCTTTGCCGCATTGTTGCCGGCATCGCCGCCCTTGAGCAGAACCGGAGTGCCGAACTGTTTTTGAAGTTCTGCCGCCGCGCGGATCTGATCGTCGATACTCCGGATCTCTGTTCCGAGGAGAAGTTCGGCTTCACGAATGCCCGGAGTTATCCACCCGGCAAGCGGCAAAAGCTGCTGTTTCAGCGCCGCGACACCATCATCATCCAGCCAGCGCGAACCGGCAGAAGAGTATATTGCCGGATCGCAGACCAGGGATAATTTATATTTTTTCACCGCCGAAGCCAATGCTTCCACATTTTCCGCACTGCCCAGCATCCCGGACTTGACGGAAACGGCACCCAGACCGGAGATCACCGCCTCGATCTGAGCGGCGACACTTGCTCCGGGAAGCAGATCGACCCGTCCTGCCAAACGCGGATTCGGGCTGGCAACCGCCGTCACGACACTGCAGCCGAAGACTCCGAAGGCATTGAAAGTGCGCAGATCAGCCTGTATTCCGGAACTGCCGCAGGCATCACTTGCGGAAACGGTCAACGCCGCCGGATAAGATTTTTCTGATTGTTTTTTTCTTTTCTTTTCCATACACTTGCCTTTAGAGAGTTTGTGCGTTATATTGTACATTGAACTAAATTACATCCAAATCGGCAAAAAAACAAACTGTTATCTATGAGTTCAGGCAGAATATTGAAAATATTTTTGGTTATCGCCATGTTCAGCGCGGCAATCCTGCCTTTGCCGGGGGGGATCGTACTGCGTTCAAATTACATTCTGGAACAGGATAAATTCGGTTCCGGCGATGCCGATTTCCTGCGTGCCGCGTTGCGCCGGATCGACCGCTGGGCAAAAAACAGCAAGGTCAAATCCGCCAAAGTCAGAGTTCACATCCGCTGCGGCGAAACGCGCTGGGGATTTCTGGAATCCGGAAACAGGCAGATCGTTTTTTTCAAAGGCAATTCTGACGATTGGAAAAAATCTTTTGAAATGCGCCAAGTCATCTACGGAATTCTTTTCCGTGCCCGTTTTGCCCAGATACAGCCGAAAAAACCGGAAACTCTGCCGCTGCCGGTCTGGATGACCGCCGCAGTGGATGAGGCAGTGGCAAGCCGCAATTCCAATGAACAATATCACTCCGGCAACAAAAATTATCAGGCGCTTCAACTGATCATGAAAAAACGCTCCGTCCTGCCCGGATTCGCCGGATTGTGCCAGTTTGAATTCCTGCCGTCCGATCCGGCTTCCCGGCAGATTTTCCGCCAGATGTCGATGCTTCTGATGGAAATCGCTTCGAAAAACGGACTTTTGAAACAGATGGTAAGTGATCATGCCGACAAACGCAAACCTGATAACTGGACCGGACTCTACTCTTCGCCCCGCGAAGCACAGATAGCATTGACCGATCTGGCGGCGGATTTCCTCTGGAATCAAAGGACGCCGCTTCCGGAAATACTGCTCCGGGAAAACTTGAAATCTCTCCAAAAAATCACCATGCCGGAACTCGACAGCACCAATGTCCCCACCGGTAAAATGCTGGTACTGGATTTTGAGGAAGCCCATTTACTGCTGAAAAAATCCGACCGCCCGGACAGCACGGAGATCCGCAACTACTATTCGCGGCAATGGAATAAACTTGCTTCACGACAATCGGATGATATCCGGCAGATCTGCTACAATATCGCCCGGACAGTCCGCGAACTGGGAATTTCCGGAGATGCCCCGGAAAATTTCAAACAGCTCTATTCCGAACTGCAGAGACGCCTCGCCCATCAGAGTAATATTTCACGGGAACTTATCCGCAACTCGTTTCACACCCTGCCGCTGACCCGGCTCTACGATCTGGATTTTTCCAATATTGAGATTTCCGCCCATGCCGCCTCGACCGGAGCGATCGACCGCATCATGGAGGAGTCAGAGAAAAAATATTTTGAAAACTACTGATTTTTGATCTTTCAATATGGAAAAACCGGTGATGCGGATGTAAATTTTATTCTGTAAATATTCAATATAGAGGTGAGTTTATGATCGAAGAAAAACTTATTATCATCGGCAACGGCCCCGCCGGATGCACTGCCGCAGTTTATGCCGCCCGTGCCGGATTGAAACCGCGGATGTTTGCCGGAGATTCTCCCTGCGGCCTGCTGGCGCTGACCAGCGATGTGGAAAATTTCCCCGGATTCCCCTCCGGAATTTCCGGACTTGATCTGGTCATGGCAATTCAGGAACAAGCTGAAAAATTCGGCGCTGAAACCGATTACGACACCATCACGTCCATCGATTTTGATCCGGTAAACGGTCACATCCTGACTGCCGCAGACGGCAGAGTTTTCAAAACCCGCGCCCTGATCATCGCCACCGGAGCCACACCGCGCAAACTGGGAGTCCCCGGCGAAGACCGGCTGTGGGGCAGAGGTGTTTCCGCCTGTGCCACCTGTGACGGAGCCTTTTTCAAAGATATGCCGGTCGCGGTTGCAGGCGGCGGAGATTCCGCCATGGAAGAGGCGATTTTCCTCACCCGTTTTGCTTCACACGTCCATCTGATACACCGCCGTGACACCTTCCGGGCATCCGCGATCATGGTGGAGCGCGCCCGCAAAAATGAAAAAATTACCTTTCACCTCAACTCCACCGTTGAAGAAATCTGCGGAATTTCCGAAGTTGAAAGCGTGAAAATCACCGATAAAATTTCCGGAGAAAAGAGCATTCTCAATGTTCGCGGCTTCTTTGCCGCCCTGGGTCATGTCCCGGCAACAACACTTTTCAAATCGGCCGGAGTTGAAACCGATGACAACGGTTACATCAAAGTTGCCGCCGACAGCAGTGCAACCAATATTCCCGGCGTATTTGCTGCCGGTGACTGCATGGATCCCCGCTACCGTCAGGCAATCATCGCCGCCGGAAACGGTGCAAAAGCGGCATTGGATGCGGAGAAATATCTTGCCGGAGAATAATACCGACTGCAGAATCATCCGCAACCGCAGACGGCGCCATACCGCAATGCGTATCGCCGCCGACGGAGCGGTGGAAATTCTGGCTCCGCCGGGAGTTCCGGAAGAATTTCTGACCGGGCTCCTGACCCGTTGCCGTGACGATATCGAACGCCTGCGGGAAAAGAGTTCCGCACTTCAACCGCCGCCGCTTCACTTTGAAGAGGGCGATTCTTTTGCTCTGCTCGGCAAATTCCATCCGCTTCATCTCTCCAGACGGTTGCGGATTTTTGATGGTTCGCGCTTCATCATCCCCGACGGCAGCACAGAAGAAAAATCTGCCGCGCTGATTCAACTCTACCGGGAAATCGCCGGGGCATATCTTCTGCGCCGGGCGGAATATCTGGAAAACTTCACCGGATTGAAAGCCGCCAAATGGCGTATCAGCAGTACCGATGCCCGTTGGGGTTCCTGCAACCGCGCAGGAACCATCGCCCTCTCCTGGAAACTGATCCAATGCCCGGCAGAAGCAGTCGATTACGTTATAATCCATGAACTTTCTCACCTGAAACACCTGAATCACTCCGCCAGTTTCTGGCAGACGGTTGAGCGTTACTGCCCGGAGTACCGCCTGCGGAGGAACGAACTCAGGAATTTTGCCCGGAATTTGCCGCGGCTTTGAGTTTTTCCGGAAACCGGGAAAAGCGGGGGCGCTGACGGACATTTTTCACCGCCATCTCCACCGCTTTGCGACTGCCGATGAGAATCAGCAATTTGCGGGCGCGGGTCATACCGGTGTAGAGCAGATTACGCTGCAGCATCATATAATGCTGGGTCAGCAGCGGCAATATCACCACCGGAAATTCACTGCCCTGTGACTTGTGTATGGTCACAGCATAAGCCAGAGTCAACTGATCGGCATCATCAAAGGAATAATCGACCGGACGATCTCCGTCAAACGCGACTACAAAGAGTTTGCGGGAATTATCGATCTCCGCAATACGCCCCATGTCCCCATTGAAAACATTCTTGTCGTAATTATTGGTGGTCTGCATGACTCGGTCACCAAGTTTGAACACCCGGCTGCCGAATTGAAATTCCTGTTTTGCTCCATGGTTGAGCAGATCTGCAAGCTGTTCATTCATCGTCACCGTGCCGCAACTGCCCCGGTTCATCGGACAGAGGATTTGAACATCATTCATGGGGTCAAAGTTGAATCTTTGCGGAATCCGTTCCGATACCAGTTTGGCGATCACCTCGGCGCAACGCTCCGGATCATCCTGTTCGATCCAGTAAAAATCAAGCAATTCTCCGGATGAAGCCGGACTTTTTTCCGGCAATTCACCTTGATTGACCCGGTGAGCATTGACGATGATCCGGCTGCCGGAAACCTGACGGAATATCCGGGTCAAACGGGTAACCTGGAAAAATCCGCTGTCAATCAAATCATTCAGCACCCGTCCGGGACCGACCGAAGGTAACTGATCGGAATCTCCCACCAGCACCACCGAACACCCCTCCGGGATCGCCTGAAACAATTGATATGCCAAGATGATATCCAGCATGGAAACCTCATCGACAATCAGCATATCGCATTTAAGCGGATTACTGCTGTCACAATTGAACTTCCCGGTAGCAGGGTCAAAGATCAGCAGGCGGTGAAGCGTCTTGGCTTCACCCCCGGAACTTTCGCTCATCCGCTTGGCGGCACGCCCGGTGGGAGCGGCAAGGGCAAGTTTTATCCGGGCCGCTTTTGCCCGGCGAACCAATTCACCGATGACGGTGGTCTTACCGACACCGGGACCGCCGGTGATGATGGTCAGCGGAGTCTTGAATACCGCCTGTATTGCCTGATGCTGTTTTTCATCCAGCACCAGGTCAGCACGGGAAGCGACCTTTGCCAGACGCTGTCCGGCAAATTTCCGGGAACCGGCAAGCCGGGAGATGATCCGGGGCAGATTGTTTTCTGCGATAAAGAGCCACGGTGTGTAACAGCAGCCGTTTTCCACGATAAGCAAACGGCGGCTGACCGCATTTTCCAACCCGGAACGGGCCGTAGCCGGCGGCACTCCGGCAAGTTCAGCAGTTCGCCGCAACAGTTCATCTGCCGGCGCGCAGACGTGTCCCTCGGAGATCATGTTGTTGATGGTGAATATCGTTGCGGCACTCATCCGTTCGATGGAATCCGGCGCGAAACCCAATTCCCGGGCAACCGCATCGGCTTTCAGAAATCCGATGCCGTTGATATCCTCTGCCAGACGGTAGGGATTGGCCCGGACGATATCGACTGTATGTTCACCGTAACAGCGAATGAGCTTCTGACAGTAGCCGGGGGTAAGTCCCAATCCTTGCAGGAATATCATATCTTCCCGGTTGCTCCGGGCGTTTTTCCACACCTTGGCGATGGTCTGGGCTTTCTGCTTGCCGATTTTAGGCACTTCGCACAAACGGCCGGGATAGAGATCGAGGATCCGGATGGTTTCCTTGCCGAAATGCCTGACGATTGCGGCGGCGGTCTTGGGACCAATACCGCGAATCTGGTAACGCAGAAACCGTTCGATCCCGGCAATGGTGCCGGGCGGGACGACCCGGCTCTCCTCGACCCGGAACCGCAGACCGAACGTTTCATGTTTTTCAAAACGGCCGTCAGCTTCAATGGACTGCCCCTCGGCGCATCCGGGAATAACGCCGCAAATGGTCAAGCGGCGCTCATCATCGCTCAAGATATCCGCAACACAAAAACCCGTATCCGGATTCTGAAAACGGATACGGGTGATTTCGCCGGTAAGCCGGGTTTTGGTCAAAAACTGGATATCCGGCATATTTGATCTACTTGACCTGAACAGCGATCTTCATCTCTTTGCCGGAAACATGACGGAGAATGACTTCACCTTTGCCCCGGCGGACAGCTTCGATCTCAATTTCGGCATCATAACGCACCAGCGGCCAGATACCATCCCGGTCGTGATCGATGGCGACCCGGCAATTTTTACCGGCAGAAACAAGCTGCCATTTGGCAAGTTCGGTTTCTTCCAGTTTGAATTCGACATCTTTTCCGGGAGCAAGGGTCACTGAATAGGTGACATTTTCCAGATCTTTCATCCGGTAACGGCGCTCATTGACCAGGGGGACAGTGCCGTCAGTTCCGGCGATGACCGGCCGGGGGAGTTCAAACTCGGCTTCGACATCTTCAAAGATGATGGTTGAACCTTGCGCGGCGGTCAGCGAAATCGCGATCCGGGCGGCTTCAGCGGGGATGTTCAACAGCGCACGCACCTTGCTTTTGCGGGTCTGGGCACTGAAGCGGATACCATCGGCGGGAACATCAAGTTTCTTGCCGCGGCGATCATAGATATAGTAACTGATCCTGCCGATACCGCTGCCGCGGACTTCGGCCTGAAGTTCCAATCGGCTTCCGGCGACCGGATATTGCGTGGAAACGAGTTCAGCAGCGCCGGTCAATTCGACGGCATAATCTCCGCCGCCGTCATAGATCGGTTTCACTGAACCGGATTGCAGAATCCAACCGGGAATATTTTTCTCAGAGGAACCTTTGAAATCTCCATTCAACGGGAGATCGGTTCCGGCGATAAGCGCACAGGCAAACAGAACTGACAACATGGAAAATATTTTTTTCATACTCAGATTCCTTTCGTTTAAAATTTTTCCGGTCATCCGTAATATAAATTAAAATCCCGCAGATTTCAAGAGAAAAAACAGAAAATTTATTAAGAAAATAGAAATAAAAAAGCCATCTCCGCTCCTGCAGATGCATTGCAAAACAAGGTATCAAAAGGAGTGCTGCAGAATTCAAGATTTTGCAGCACTCAGGAAGTTGCATGCCGCCGCCGGAGGCTCTCCTCATAACTTCCGGAAGAAGCACACATTTTTCAATCTAAATGATTTTTCGGATATTTCAATACCGCCATACCGGGAACCGGAAATTTTGTCACATTTTTCTTCCTCTGCGGGATTGTGACGGTTGCAAAAAATTTTATTCATGCTATAATATACCCGTGTATAATATTATCATCAACATAAGATACCAAAACTATCGATCATGAACAATTTTTTCACTCACAGTGTCACCACGGAGAAAAAACCGTGGACTCATTTGAATTTCGGTGACCGCTAGGGGATGGACTTCACTTTCGGCATCATCTCCGACCGTACAGGAAGACCGACTCCGGGAGTTTTTGAAGGCGCTATTGAAAAATTCAACCGGCTTCGCCCGGAATTTGTCATCAGCGTCGGCGACTTCATCGAAGGCGGCTGTATGGAGGATTTTTCTGCGCCGTTTCTGCGGAAACAATGGGATTACATCAAACCGGAGATCGAAAAATGCATCCCGCCGTTTTTCTACGTCGCCGGAAATCACGACTACGCACCGCCGGAAAAATCCAACAGCAGCGGAGTCTGGAATGATCTCTTCGGGGTGTCCTACTACTACTTCATCTACAAGAATGTGTTGTTCCTCTGTCTGAACAGCAATTATGCCCTATCCGGTTTCGGCGAAGAACAAATCGAATGGGCTCTGAAGGTTATAAAAGAAAAATGCGATGTCCGCTGGACTTTTGTGTTTCTTCATCAGCCTGCCCGCTGGCTTCAGGAAGAGTTCGCCAAAATCGAAGATGCACTCTACGAACGCAACTACACCGTGATTTCCGGCGATCTGCACCATTACACAAAGTATGTCCGCAACGGCAGAAAATATATCATGCTCGGCACGACCGGCGGCGGCGATATACTGGTGGGTCAGGGACAACGCGGTGTCCACTTCGGCGAATTCGATCACATCACCTGGGTTTCCATGTGCGGCGAACGTCCGGAATTCACCAACATTGCCATCTCCGGGATCTATGATGAAAATGTAGTTACCACGGAAAAAATCACCTGGCTTACCGCCAAATATTTCCGCGCTAACAAAAAAATATCCCCGGAAGAAGCCAAGCGCCTCCGCGCAAGCGGCATTGATATCGAAGAAACCGAATTCTGAAAAGATGAAAGTAACAAGCAACGCGATTTGAGGGTTGCAAACAACGTGACTTGCTGACTTGGCGTCTCGATAGTCGGACAAGTCGGACATGTCAGACTCGTCGGACGGGAGAGTTGGTATGCAGTGTCCCCTCCGAGAGCAGTTGGAGCAACGCGATTTGAGGAGTGCAAACCGCAAAACTTGTGTATAATCAACGACCTTATTGTTCTACAGCCCAACGACAGGAGCGAGATCGCTCCGTGTACAAAAAAAAAGCGTCCTTGGCAGGACGCTTTTTTTGCCGGCAGATTACTTACCGGACATAACACCGTGTTCTTTGAAGACACGGGTCGGGGCGAATTCGCCGAGTTTGTGACCGACCATGTTTTCAGTGACGAACACCGGGACAAAAGTTTTGCCGTTATGCACATTGAAGGTGTGTCCGACAAAATCCGGAATGATCAAAGACCGACGGCTCCAGGTTTTGACCGCAGTTTTGTTGGCATTGGTCATTTTGGCAACCTTGTCGATAAGATACTGATCGACAAACGGTCCTTTTTTGATGGATCTGGCCATTACTTCTTCCTCCGTTCAACAATGAAGTTCTTGGAACCTTTACGCGGATTGCGGGTACGTTTGCCTTTGGCAAGTTTGCCCCACGGAGAGACGGGATGACCGCCGCCGGACTCACGACCTTCACCACCACCCATCGGATGGTCGACCGGGTTCTGAGCAACACCGCGGACGTGCGGACGGAAACCTTTGTAACGTTTCTTACCGGCTTTACCGAGTTTGGTGTTCATCTGGTCAGCGTTACCGATCTGGCCGATCATCGCGCGGCAATCCAGATGGATCATGCGGACTTCGCCGGAGGGCAACTTGATCTGGGCATAGTTTTCTTCTTTACCGCGAAGGGTGGCAACCTGACCGGCGGAGCGGACAAGTTTGGCACCGGTGCCCGGGGTCATTTCGATACAGCTGATCTCGATGCCGACGGGGATGTCGCGGAGTTTGAGGCAGTTGCCCGGTTTGAGTTCGGCTTTGGCGCCGTTCATAACCGTATCACCGACCTTGAGACCGACGGGAGCGAGGATATAAGCCTTTTCGCCGTCAGCGTAGTTGATCAGAGCGATGTTAGCGGTACGGTTGGGATCGTACTCAATGGTAGCAACTTTCGCTGCGATACCTTCTTTGGCACGATAGAAGTCAATCATACGGTAACTGCGCTTGTTGCCGGCGCCGCGGAAACGGGTGGTAATACGACCCTGATTGTTACGGCCGCCGGAGGATTTTTTACCCTTCACCAGGCTTTTTTCGGGAGCGACTTTGCTGAGAGCAGCATTATCGATCACGGACATATGCCGGCGTGAGGGAGTCGTCGGATTGTAACTTTTGATAGCCATGTTATCTTAAACTCCCTTAAATGATTTCAATACTGCCTTCGGCGAGGGTGACGACAGCACGTTTCCAATCCGGACGGCGTCCCATTTTCATGGTACGACCGGCGCGTTTGGCTTTGCCGGCATAGTTCATCACGTTGACCTTGGCGACTTTGACCTTGAAAAGTTCCTCAACGGCGCGGGCGATTTCGATACGTCCGGCATTGGGGTTGACTTTGAAGGTATACTTGTTTTCCTGCATCAGCGCGTTGCACTTTTCGGTGACAACGGGCGCGATAATAACATCAAAAGCGTTATTCATCTTGATATCTCCTTATTACGCCAGTCGTTCGATAAAGGCATCCAGCGCATCTTTGCTGAAGACCAACTTTTTGAAACGGAGAAGTTCGTAGACGTTGACAGTGCCGGAACGACGGAGAACGAGGTTCGGAATGTTGCCGGTCGCGCAGACGGTGGCTTCATCATATTCACCAACGGTGAGCATAATGGTATCATTCTGAATCTTGAGGTTCTTCAGGACAGCATAGGCGCTGCGGGTCTTGTGATCCGCGATCGCGAACTTGTCAAGCACCATGACATCACCTTCAGCGATGCGTTCAGAGAGAGCGCGCTTGAGGGCGAGAGCCAGAACTTTCTTGTTGACCTTCTTGGCGAAGGAACGGGGCTGGGGTCCGAAAATGGTACCGCCACCGACCCAAACGGGTGAACGGCCGGAACCGGCACGGGCACCGCCGCGGCCTTTCTGACGCCAGGGTTTTGCACCACCGCCGCGAACCAGTCCGCGGGTCTTGGTGCAAGCAGTACCGGCGCGGGCACCGGCAAGATAGGCGACAACGGCATCATGAACAGCCTGTGCGCCTTTTTCCATCTCGATTACGCCTTCGGGGATGATGTATTCACCGACCCGGGCACCGCTGCAATCGAGGATATCCAAAGTATTAGACATTGTATTGCCTCCTCTTATTTAGCTGCGGGCTTTTTCAGCGCGCTCTTGACTGTAAGCAAACCGCCGTTGGCACCGGGGATGGCACCTTTGACGAGGATAACATTTTCCTCAGCCATGACACGGACGATCTTGAGATTCTGCACGGTGCAACGGTCATTGCCGTAGTGTCCGGGCATCTTTTTGCCTTTCAGGATCCGGCCGGGCCATTCACGGCAACCGATAGAACCGGGGCGGCGTTCCCAGTCGCCACCATGGCTGGCACGTCCACCTCCGAAGTTCCAGCGTTTGACAACGCCCTGGAAACCACGACCTTTGGTCGTACCGGTCACATCCAGATACTCTCCGGCGGCGAAGATATCCGCCTTGAGGACAGTACCGGCTTCCACAGTCTCCGCGGTGCGGATTTCACGCAGCACCGCCGGCAGTGTCGCGCCGGAGACACCGGCTTTGGCCAAATGGCCCTGACACGCCTTCGTAACATTTTTTGCTTTGCGAGTGCCGTAGCCCAACTGAATGGCGCTGTAGCCGTCGCGCTCGACAGTCTTGACCGCAGTGACAACGCAGGGACCGACTTCGATAACCGTCACCGGAATCAGAACGCCGTTCTCGTCGTAGACCTGAGTCATGCCGAGTTTTTTACCGATTAAACCTTTCATTTTTCTCCTCTCAAGTTAGTGAGAAAACACACCTGATACTCACTCCCAATCGGCCGGGAGCGTCGGTATCGGATTTCCGGGCACCTCACCCGGAAACCCCGGGACCTTTTCAGAATCCCGTTTTGATCGAAATGTCCACACCAGCGGGCAGGTTGAGTTTTTTCAACTCATCCACGGTACGGGCATTGGGATTAACGATATCCAGCATACGTTTGTGAGTGCGGATTTCGAACTGCTCCATGGACTTTTTGTCGACATGGGGAGAACGGTTGACAGTCCACCGTTCGATGCGGGTCGGAAGCGGAATCGGACCGGCGACAACAACGCCGGTACGTTTGGCAGCATCCAGGATTTCGTTAACGCTCTGATCCAGAATCCGGTGTTCATAAGCCTGAAGCCGGATGCGGATACGCTGACTTTTCGCCGTAGCCATAACTTATTTTTTCTCCACGATTTTATCTTGAACTTGCTTTGGAACCTTCTCAAAGTGCGCCGGCTCCATCGAATAAGAGGCACGGCCGCGGGAAAGCGAACGGATCGCCGTCGCATAACCGAACATTTCGGCAAGCGGAACATTGGCGTTGACGCGGGTGAAACTGTTGTCGCCGGCATTGATTTCAGCAATGGCACCGCGACGACTGGTCAAGTCACCGATAAGGTCACCCATGTTTTCATCGGGGGTGGTAAGTTCGACCTTCATGATCGGCTCGAGGAGTTCGATACCAGCCTTCTTGGCGGCATCTTTGAACGCCATGGAACCGGCGATCTTAAACGCCATTTCCGAGGAGTCGACCGGGTGATAGCTACCATCAACGATTTCAACCTTGAAGTCGATCACGGAGTAACCGGCGAGCACACCGCTGGCGGCGGCTTCACGGATACCGTTTTCGATCGGCTTGATATATTCTTTGGGGATGTTACCGCCAACGACTTTGTTTTCAATGGTGATACCGGCACCGCGTTCCTGCGGGATCAGGTTGATGATACAGTGACCATACTGACCGCGGCCGCCGCTCTGACGGACGAACTTCATATCGGAAGTTGCCGGCTTGCAGATGGCTTCACGATAGGCAACCTGCGGAGCACCGGTGGTAGCTTCGACCTTGAATTCACGAACCAGACGGTCGAGAATGATTTCGAGGTGCAGCTCACCCATACCGGAGATGATGGTCTGTCCGGTTTCTTCGTTACTCTGAACCTGGAAGGTGGGGTCTTCTTCGGCAAGAGCGATCAAACCTTTGGAAAGTTTGTCACGGTCGCCAGAGGAGTTGGGTTCGACAGCGATGGAGATAACCGGTTCGGGGAAGCTCATGGATTCCAGAACGATGGGATCATCTTCCAAGCAGATGGTATCACCGGTGGTGACGTTCTTCAAACCGACCGCAGCAGCGATATCACCGGAGAAGATCTCGTCACGTTCTTCACGCTGGTTGGCGTGCATCTGGAGCAGACGGCCCAGACGTTCACGCTTGTTGGTACGCGGGTTGAAAACGGTCATACCCTGCTGGGCGATACCGGAATAAATTCGGAAGTAGTAAAGTTTACCAACGAACGGGTCGGTCATGATCTTGAAGACCAGAGCGCTGAACGGCTGCTTGTCGCCAACGTGGCGGGTCTTTTCCAGACCGGTATCCGGATCGGTACCCTGGATTTCCCAGGTATCAACCGGAGAGGGCAGATAACGGACGACCGCGTTGAGCAGCGGCTGGACACCGCGTTTCTTAAAGGCGGAAGCGCAGCAGACCGGGACAGCCTTGGCTGCCAGGGTGGCACGACGGAGAGCCGCCTGGATCATATCGTAATCCGGAATTTCACCTTCGAGATAGAGTTCCATGACTTCATCATCGACTTCGGCGAGGGCTTCCAGACCGTTGTGATAGAATTCATCGCGATAATCCTGCAGATCAGCGGGGATATCTTCGACGCGGAGTTTTTCGCCATTGTCGCCATCGAAGTAGTAAGCCTTGTTGGCAAAGACGTCGATGACGCCGCGGAATTCATTTTCCTTACCGATCGGAATGGTGACCGGAATCGGATTGGCTCCGAGTTTGCTCTTGATCTCACCGACAGCGCCTTCAAAGTCGGCACCGGTACGGTCCATCTTGTTGATCAGAGCGATGATCGGAACTTTGTATTTCTGCGCCTGGCGCCAGACGGTTTCGGTCTGGGGCTGAACTTTACCGACGGAGCAGAAAACAGCAACAGCACCGTCGAGCACGCGGAGAGAACGTTCCACTTCAGCGGTGAAGTCGACGTGTCCCGGAGTGTCGATGATGTTGATACGATGCCGAACATCATCCAAATTCCAGAAGCAGGTGGTAGCAGCGGAGGTAATGGTGATACCGCGTTCCTGTTCCTGTTTCATCCAGTCCATAGTGGCGGTACCTTCGTGGGTATCGCCGATCTTGTAGTTCACACCGGTATAGTACAGAATACGTTCGGTAAGAGTGGTCTTACCGGCGTCGATGTGAGCCATAATACCGATATTGCGCACCTGACGAAGAGGTACGGCGCGATTCGGAGACTCTGCAAATACTTTGTCGCTCATTTTTGAAGTTGCTCCGGATTACCAGCGGTAGTGAGCGAACGCCTTGTTCGCCTGCGCCATTTTGAAGGTATCTTCTTTCTTCTTCACAGAAGCACCGGTGTTTTCAAAAGCATCAAGCAATTCGCCGGCGAGGGACTCGACCATGGATTTGCCCTTGCGGCCACGGGAATAGGTGGTGATCCAGCGCATGGCAAGAGCGACCTGACGTTCCGGATCGACATCGATGGGAACCTGATAGGTGGCACCGCCGACACGACGGCTCTTGACTTCGACTTTGGGCTTGACATTTTCCAAAGCCTGGGTAAAGATATCGATAGCCGGCATATCCGGCTTTTTGGCTTCCATCAGTTCAAAGGCACTGTAAACGATACCCTGAGCGGTGGATTTTTTGCCGCGGGTCATGATGGTGTTGATCAACCGGGCGACCAGCAAACTGTTGTACTTCACATCGGGAGTCAACTCCCGCTTGACGACTCTACGTCTTCTCATAGCATGAAAACTCCCGTATTATTTTTTCTTCTTGGCATCTTCAGCGCCGGGTTTCGGCCGCTTGGCACCGTATTTGGAACGTCCCTGACGGCGTTTATCAACACCGAGGCTGTCCAGAGAACCGCGCACGATGTGGTAACGCACACCGGGAAGGTCGCGAACACGACCGCCTTTAACCAAAACGACGGAGTGTTCCTGAAGGTTGTGACCCTCACCACCGATATAAGCGGTGACTTCCTGACCGTTGGTCAGACGCACACGGGCGATCTTACGCAACGCGGAGTTCGGCTTTTTCGGGGTACGGGTGGTCACCTGCAAGCAGACGCCACGGCGCTGCGGACAGGCGGTCAAAGCCTTTGATTTACTTTTCTTTTCTTTTTCTTGGCGTCCGAGACGCACCAGCTGATTGATAGTCGGCATGGCAATTTCCTGTTTTTACTCTACAATTTATATAAAAAACATCTATGAATCAAACACAACACATCGACGGATTTATAAAATAGCACAAGTTTGTGCTATTTTCAAATCCGATATTGAAATTTCGTTCAAAAAACCTCAATTTTCATCAATTCCGGCGTCAGTTTCGCCGAAACCGTCGAGTTCCTCCGTATCAAAAACCACTTCATTGGTTTCTTCGGGCAGGTCATTTTCATCACCTTCGGCATCGCGCCATGCGGCGGCGACGTCGTCGTAAGAACGCGGAGCATCTTCCTGAACCGGAAGCTCTTCTTCGATCTCAGTGCCCAGATACTTCAAGCGGATGCTCTGAAGTTTGGCGGCACCGGTACCGGCGGGAATAAGATGTCCGGTGATGACGTTTTCTTTGAAACCTGCCAGACGGTCAACCTTACCCATGGTGGCAGCTTCAGTAAGGATACGGGTGGTATCCTGGAAGCTCGCCGCCGAGATGAAGCTCTCGGTTTCCAATGCGGCTTTGGTGATACCCAGCAGCACCGGTTCGGCTTCCGCCGGACGTTCGCCGCGGGCGCTGACCTCGCGATTGACCCGGTTGAACTCAACCCGGTCAGGCTGTTCGCCGACCAGATAGGGAGTCTGTCCCGGATCAGTGATACGCACTTTCTGCATCATCTGGCGGATGATGATCTCAACGTGTTTGTCGTTGATTTCCACACCCTGGGCGCGGTATACCAACTGGATCTCATCGACCAGGTGGCGCTGCAACTCATGAATACCGCAAACCTCCAACAGCGCATGGGGCACGATGGAACCCTCGGTGAGTTTCTGTCCTTTGTGGACGAAGTCACCTTTGCTGACGGCAAGATGCTTGTGCAGAGAAATGGCGTTGTGTTCCTCGGTCATTCCGGAAACCGGATCCTTAATGACCAACTGACGTTTACCGCGTGCCAGTTTGTCGACTTCAACGAAACCGTCGATCTTGGCGATTTCAGCGACATCCTTGGGCATGCGGGCTTCGAACAATTCGGCAATACGCGGCAAACCGCCGGTGATGTCCTTGTTCTTGGCGGACTGGCGCGGCACACGGGCGACGACCATACCCGGAGAAACAACGGCTCCGTTCTTGACCATCAACACCGCACCTGCCGGAAGCGGATAACTGGAAAGCAGATTGTCATCGGCATCCTTGACGGTGATCTGCGGGTGCAGGTCATCGCGGTGTTCCATAACCGTTCCCTGGTCACCGGAACCGCTGCCGCGTTTCTGCTTCTGAATGGTAACACCTTCGACCAGGTCGGTCAGTTCGATGATACCGCTGTCTTCAATAATGATAGGCACGTGGTCAGGCTCCCAGCGAACGAAGACTTCGTTGGCTTTGACCAGTTCGCCGTCACCGCGGTCGAGAATTGAACCGGGTTCGAGATCGTAGCGTTCGAGTTCGGCTTCGAGAATGGCGTCTTCGGTAAAGTCGTAATCTTTACGCATCATGCCGAGGATCGCGGCTTCTTCTTCCAGAGCGGCGCGGGCCTTGTCTTCAGCGGCCTTGGCCTTTTCCGGATCGTAGATGACCACGCAACCATTCTTGTTGACCACAACGGTCTTGCCTTTCTGGTTCACAACGGTACGGACATTCATCAGTTTGATCTTACCGGAGTGACGGGCAGAGATGACCGGCTGTTTGTAGGCAGCAGACGCGGTACCACCGATGTGGAAGGTACGCATTGTCAACTGGGTACCGGGTTCACCGATGGACTGAGCAGCAATGATACCGAGAGCATCGCCGGGACGGGCGAGGCGGTCGCTGGCGAGGTTTTTACCGTAGCACTTGACACAGAGGCCGTGCAGAGTTTCGCAGGTAAGAGCGGAACGGATCAAAACCTTCATAATGCCGCGTTTTTCGATCAAATCGGCGATTTCCGGAGTGAATTCTTCACCGGAACGGATGATCATACGACCGTCGTTATATGCCGGGTCGCGGATATCCTGGGCGCTGAAGCGGCCGATCAAGCGGTCGCGCAGCGGAAGCATGACTTCATCACCTTCAGTAATAGCGCTGGTCCAGACACCTTTGCTGGTTCCGCAGTCGAATTCGCGGCAGATGATATCCTGAGCGACGTCGACCAGACGGCGGGTCATGTAACCGGAGTCCGCAGTTTTCAACGCGGTATCGGCAAGACCTTTACGGGCACCGTGGGTGGAGATGAAGTATTCCAGCACTGAAAGTCCTTCACGGAAGTTGGAGATGATCGGACGTTCGATAATGTCGCCGTTCGGTTTCGCCATAAGTCCGCGCATACCGGCGAGCTGACGGATCTGATCCTTGCTGCCTCGCGCACCGGAATCCATCATCGCGTAGACCGGGTTGATCTCGCCGCGGCGGCTGGCATCTTCCAGACTCTTGAACAATTCGTTAGCCACAGCGTTACTGGACTGAGTCCAGATGTCGATGACCTTTTTATGACGTTCACCGTCGGTCAACATACCGTTGGTGTACTGTTTGAGAACTTCATCGATCTGCGCGCGGGCATTGTCGATGATGGCGGTCTTGGTTTCCGGAACCTTCAAGTCGGCGATGGAGATGGAAAGTCCGGCGAGAGTGGAGTGCTTGTAACCGAGGTCTTTCAGATCGTCCAGCAGTTTGATGGTGGCTTCGTGACCGGCGACTTCATAGGAATCGCTGATAAGTTTACCGAGATTTTTCTTCTTGGCGACCGCGTTGTAGAATCCCAGACGCTTGTCCCAGATCTCGTTGAACAGACAACGGCCCGGAGTCGTGGTGATGAAACGGCTCTCTTTGTCACCGTAAAGGGTGTCACGGCCATAGTCGGGGTTCGGGATACGGACCGGATCGTGGATCTTGAGGAAGCCCGCCTGCATGGCATAGAGGACTTCAAAGTAGTCACGATACATTTTGGCAGGCTTATTCTGCGGTTCAATGGTCAGATAGTAGCTGCCGAGAGTGATGTCGTGGGTCGGTGACGCGATCGGTTTACCGTTGGCAGGTGAGAAGATGTTGTTGGGAGAAAGCATCAACAACTTGGTTTCCATCTGCGCTTCGTTGGAAAGCGGCACGTGAACAGCCATCTGGTCACCGTCGAAGTCAGCGTTGTACGCAGTACACACCAACGGGTGCAGACGGATAGCGGAACCTTCGATCAGCACCGGATCAAACGCCTGGATACTCAAACGGTGCAAGGTAGGCGCACGGTTGAGCATGACAGGATGTCCCTTGGTCACTTCATCGAGGATATCCCAAACGATGGTTTCACCGCGTTCGATCATCTTTTTGGCACCGCGGACGGTGTGGGCATAACCGCGTCCCTTGAGGTGGCGGATGATGAAGGGTTCAAAGAGAACCATAGCCATCTTCTTGGGCAGACCGCACTGATGGATCTTCAATTCAGGACCGACGACGATAACCGAACGGCCGGAATAGTCAACGCGTTTACCGAGCAGGTTCTGACGGAAACGGCCCTGCTTACCTTTGAGCATATCAGAAAGACTCTTGAGAGGACGGTTGCCGGCACCGGTAACGATACGGCCGTGACGGCCATTGTCCATCAGGGAGTCGACCGCTTCCTGAAGCATGCGCTTTTCGTTGCGGATAATGACTTCCGGAGTGCGGAGACCTTTCAGGTTTTTCAAGCGGTTGTTGCGGTTGATGACCCGGCGGTAAAGATCGTTGAGGTCGCTGGTGGCGAAACGGCCGCCTTCGAGCGGAACCAGCGGACGGAGATCCGGCGGAATGACCGGCAGAACCGACATGATCATGTATTCCGGACGGGAATTGCTGTCGATGAAACCTTCGACCAGACGGAGACGTTTGGCAAGTTTCTTGCGGAGAGCCTTGTTGCCGGTAGTGGCAAGTTCGGCTTCCAGCTGATTGCGCATATCTTCCAGATTGGCATCCTGGAGCAGTTTCTGAATGGCGCTGGCGCCCATTTCTGCCTGGAACGCGTCGCCGTAGTCTTCCTTGGCCTGCCAGTAATCGACCTCGTTCAGCACCTGTCCTTTTTCGAGCGGGGTGTCGCCGGGATCGGTAACAGCGTATTCTTCATAATAAAGAACTTTTTCCAACTGTTTACCGGTCATGTCGAGCATCAGACCGATACGGCTGGGCATACACTTGAAGAACCAGATATGGCTGACCGGTTCAGCAAGTTCGATGTGTCCCATGCGTTCGCGGCGCACTTTGGCCTGGGTGACTTCAACACCGCAGCGATCACAGATCACGCCTTTGTGCTTGATGCGTTTGTACTTTCCGCAGTTACATTCCCAGTCACGGGTCGGTCCGAAGATACGTTCACAGAACAGACCGCCCTTTTCGGGTTTGAGCGAACGGTAGTTGATGGTTTCAGGGTTTTTGATCTCACCATGCGACCAACTCCGGATTACCTCCGGAGAAGCAACGCTGATAGAGATCGCTCCGAAGGAACTGCCGGCTTCTTTGCCGAGCAGTTCACGATAAGCATAACTATTGTCAATCAAGGTTCAGTCCTCCCTCGAAAATTGATTACCGTTCTTCACCGTCTTCGCGGACGGTACGGATATCCAGACCCAGACTCTGCATTTCTTTCATCAGAACGTTGAAAGATTCCGGACGTCCGGCGGACAACACATTGTGACCTTTGACGATCGATTCATAGATCCGGGAACGGCCGCTGACGTCGTCAGACTTGACCGTAAGCATTTCCTGAAGCGTGTAGGCAGCGCCGTATGCTTCAAGAGCCCAGACTTCCATTTCACCGAAACGCTGACCGCCGTGCTGCGCCTTACCACCGAGCGGCTGCTGGGTGACCAGCGAATAGGGACCGACGGCGCGGGCATGGATCTTATTGGCGACCAGGTGGTCGAGTTTAAGCATGTAGATCTGACCGACCATCACGCGCTGATCGAAGCGGTCACCGGTACGGCCGTCATAAACATCGGCTTTACCGTCGTAGACATAGGAACCGTCTTCGGTCTTCTCAAAGCCCCAGTGATAGTTCTTGCCGTGTTCTTCGGCGAACTTCTCGTTGGCCTGCGCCATGAGATCGACGATCATCTCCTCGGTAACACCATCGAACACCGGGGTGGCGACTTTGATGCCCAGCATCTTGGCGGCCCATCCGAGATGGGTTTCCAAAACCTGACCGATATTCATACGGCTCGGCACGCCGAGCGGATTGAGGACGATGTCGACCGGAGTACCGTCTTCGAGGAAGGGCATATCTTCCACCGGGACGATCCGGGAAACGATACCCTTGTTACCGTGGCGTCCTGCCATCTTGTCACCGACCTGAAGTTTGCGCTTGCAGGCGACGTAGACTTTGACGCGGCGGATGGTACCGTTGTTGGCGGCATCGGCATTTTCATTGCCGAGGTTGTTCAGACGGGCCTCATTTTCGGCGAACTGGGGTTTGAATTCATCGATAATGGCGGCGATAGCGGCTTTCTGTTCGCAATCTTCCATGGCCCAGGTATTGTAGTGGGCGGCAAGTTTCTGCAGCGGACTGCGGGTGATCTTGCGGTTTGCCGGAACCAGGACTTTACCGTTTTCATCAGCACCGTCGATGATCGGATTCTTCAGTTTGAGTCCGAGCAGAGCGTCAGAAAGACGATCGGTCAAACCTTCGACCAGTTCGGTGTAGATTTCGCGATAATCGTTGCGGATCTGCTTTTCCTGATTGCGTTTTTCGGCTTTGGTCATGCCGCCGCGAACCGGCTGTTCTTTGGCATAATCGATGCGGATATCCATAACGATACCGCCCTTGCCGCTGGAAACAGTCAAGCTGGAATCTTTGACATCGGCAGCTTTTTCACCGAAGATGGCACGGAGCAGACGTTCTTCCGGAGCGAGTTCAGTTTCGCTCTTGGGAGTGATCTTACCGACAAGGATATCGCCGGGTTTGACTTCCGCACCTTCGATAACGATACCGCGGCTGTCGAGGTTGCGCAAAGCATCTTCGCCGACATTGGGGATATCGCGGGTGATTTCTTCCGGACCGAGTTTGGTGTCGCGGCTGGTGATTTCAAATTCGTCAACGTGGATGCTGGTGTAGGTATCTTCCTTGACCAGACGTTCGCTGACGATGATAGCGTCTTCAAAGTTATATCCGCACCAGGGCATGAACGCGACCAACACGTTGCGGCCGAGAGCAAGTTCACCCTGACTGGTGGCGGCACCGTCAGCCAGCAGATCACCTTTTTTCACCACATCGCCGCTGAGGACGCGGGGACGCTGGTTGATGCAGGTACCGGCATTGCTGCGGAGATATTTATAAAGACGATAGGTACGTCCCGGATTTTCTTCAGTGGGAAGAGAACCATCGGGAGTGACCACGATACGTTCGCTGTTGACTTCGGCGACCACACCGTCTTCACGGGCGACGATCACGGCACGGGAATCGCGGGCAATGCGTTTTTCCAGACCGGTACCGACATAGGGGGAATCCGGAGTCAGCAGGGAAACCGCCTGACGCTGCATGTTTGATCCCATGAGCGCGCGGTTGGCGTCGTCGTGTTCAAGGAAGGGGATGATACCGGCGGCGGCGCTGACGAGCTGTTTGGGAGAAACGTCCATGTACTGAACATTTTCACGGGGATGCTCGCCGGATTCACCGGCTTTGCGGCACATGATCATCGGACGGACGAAACGGTTGTTTTCATCGAGCAGAGCGTTGGCCTGGGCGATGATGAACTGTTCTTCCTTGTCAGCAGTCAGATAATCGATCTGTTCGGTGACCTGACCGTCGACCACCTTGCGGTAGGGAGTTTCGAGGAAACCGTATTCATTGATGATCGCGTAGAGCGACATCGAAGAGATAAGACCGATGTTCGGACCTTCCGGAGTTTCGATCGGGCAGATACGTCCGTAGTGGCTGGAGTGAACGTCACGCACTTCAAATCCGGCACGGTCACGACTCAAACCGCCGGGACCCAGAGCCGAGAAACGGCGCTTGTTGGTCAATTCACTCAACGGGTTGGTCTGATCCATGAACTGGGAAAGCTGGCTGCGGGCGAAGAAATCGCGGATCACACCGGCAAAAGTCTTGGGATTGATCAACTTGTTGGGAGTCATGTCCGCATCTTCATAGGTCATACGTTCGCGGATGAGACGTTCAGTACGGAGCAGACCGGCGCGGCACTGATTCTGCAGCAATTCGCCGACGGTACGGACACGGCGGGCGCCCAGATGGTCGATATCATCGACCGCACCGTTGGTGTGATGCAGTTCGATCAGCATCTTGGTCGCAGCCATCAGGTCGCGGGGATCGAGGGTACGGACATCCATGGGGATATCCAGTTTGAGCCGTTCATTGAGTTTGTAACGGCCGACAGCACCCAGATCGTAGCGGCGGTTGTCAAAGAACAGCCGTTTGATGAGCAGCTTGGCGTTGCCGAGGTTGAGGGGATCTCCCGGACGCATACGGCGGTAGATTTCCTTGAGAGCATCTTCTTCGTCGCGGGCGGGGTCTTTGCGCAAGCTGGCAAAAATGTAGTCTTCTTTGGGCGGAACGATCGCCAATTCAACTTCGCTGACACCGCCATCCTGCATATCGGCGAGGATCTTTTCGTTGAGCTGAACCGGTTCGCTGACGATGACTTCATCAGCAGCGTTGGTCACGTCGTCAATGGTGTAGAACTTGGAAAGATCTTTCTCCTTGAGCAGCTGCGGAATGGTGAACTTCTTGAGAGTGTAGAACTCTTTGAGGATGTCACGGTTGGTGGGATATCCGATGGCGCGGAGGAAGGTGGTGATGTAGAATTTCCGGCGGCGGCGGCGGCGGTCGAGATAGATCCAGATACAGCCGCTGGTATCGAACTGGACATCCATCCAGGAACCGCGATCGGGAATAACACGATAGCTGTAAAGGGTACGGCCGGAGGTGTGACGGGTCTTTTCAAAGCAGATCCCGGGGCTGCGGTGCAGCTGGCTGATGATGACACGTTCGGCACCGTTGATGATAAAAGTACCCTGCTCGGTCATGATGGGAATATCGCCCATGAAGACCTTTTCAGCAATTTCGCCTTTTTCGGTCTTGAGCAGGAAATTCACATGAAGCGGGGCATCGTAGATCTTGCCGTCTTTGATGCAGTCAATGACATTGCTCTTCTGTTCGGGGCATTCGCCGATCTCATAGGAAATGAATTCCAGAGAGGTCTGCTTGTCGAAACTCTCAATCGGGAAGATTTCCATGAAAACTTCCTGCAATCCCTGCCGCTTACGCTCGGTAGGCGGGACATAACGCTGCAGAAAATTGTCGTAGGAATCGACCTGAAGACCGATCAAATCGGGCATCTCCAGAACATCGCGGAGTTTTCCAAAATTTTTCCGTTCCACTTGTTACTTTTCCTGTAGTTTTTATTTGGACAGAAATTTGTCCGTTTATTAAAAAATATTTTACACATCAAACAGAAAAAATGAAAATTTTTTCACTTTTTCTGCAAAAAACCATAGTCATTAGACAAAACAACCGACCTCCGCCAACAAACGTTGTCCGCGCTGCAAAATTTTTTGCACCGCAGGAACGGTTGTCCGCAGACATCGGAACCGGGTAACGACAAAATGTCCACATCGCTGACCCGTTCAGCACTCTCCGGCAGCGGCAAAAAGTCCACACCGCATCCGGAATATGTATTTTTTTGAAAAATCACGGCAAAATGTCCACACCGTGATCTTCAGGCGGTCTGCCGCACAGAGAAAACTCCATGGGGCAGACACGAAATCGCGGCGAAGAGGGCAAAATACCCTTTTCGCCGTGAAAAAACAGTCAAAATTACTTGACTTCGATCTTGGCACCAGCGGCTTCGAGCGCGGCTTTGATCTTTTCGGCTTCGTCTTTGGAGACAGCTTCTTTGAGAGCCTTGGGAGCGCCTTCGACGAGGTCTTTGGCTTCCTTCAGGCCGAGGCCGGTAACGCCGCGGACTTCTTTGATGACGCCGATTTTCTTGGCAGCATCAAAGCCGGCCAGGATGACGTCAAATTCAGTTTTTTCTTCAGCGGGAGCAGCAGCGGCAGCAGCCGGAGCAGCAGCGGCGACGGCGACCGGAGCAGCAGCGCTGACACCGAGACGCTCTTCGAGGGTCTTGACCAGCTTGGAGAGTTCCAAAACGGTCATGTTCTCAATATAGGAAACGAATTCTTCCATTTTGTTTTCTTCAGACATCTTAAATGCCTCCTGTATTTATATTAGTTGTTTGCGTTCTCAAGTTTGTCTTTGTAGGCGTTGACCACATTCACGATGCTCGCAGTCTTGGCATTGAGAACCGTGACGAGGTTACGCGCAGGCGCCTGGAGGACGCCAAGCAACATCGCCTGAAGCACCGGTTTGGTCGGGAGATCAGCCAGAGCACTCACTTCCGCCGTGGACAGCACCGCGCCGTCCATGTAACCGCCTTTGGCCTTGACCTGTTCGTTCTTTTTACCGAACTCAAGCAGCAGCTTGGCCACAGCGCTGCAATCACCTTTACCATAGACCATAGCGGTACTGGCGGTGAGGTCAATCGCTTCGACACCGCTCAATTCGAGTTGAGCAGCCGCTTTTTTGATCAAAGTATTCTTCTGAACCTGGCAGAAAGCGCCCTGAGCGGCGATCTGATTGCGCAAGTCAGAGAAATCTTTGACCTTCAAACCGGCATAGGAGACGAAGTAAACGAAGTCAGATTCTTTGACCGCATTGACGATCGACTGAACCAGAAATTGTTTTTCAATTCTCATTTCGCCACCTTCGCCAGTTCCTTGAGGTTGATTTTGAGACCGGGAGTCATCGTTCCGGAGATGGTGCAAGACAGGATATAAGTACCCTTGGCGGATGCCGGACGGGCTTTCTGAATTGCGTCAGCCAAAGCATCAAAGTTCTCCTGAAGAGCTTCGGTTTCAAAAGAGAATTTGCCGATGGGCACATGGATGCACGCACCACGGTCAGCGCGGAATTCAGCGCGTCCGGCTTTCGCCTCACGCACCGCAGCACCGACAGCATCGGTAACGGTACCGGTTTTGGGGTTCGGCATCAAACCGCGGGGTCCGAGCTGACGACCAAGAGGACGAACCATCTTCATCGCTTCCGGAGTGGCGATCAGGGTGTCGAAATCCTGAAAACCGTCTTTAATCTTCTGAACCAAGTCCTCGTATCCGACGACATCTGCGCCGGCTTCCTGGGCTTCCTGAGCCTGGGCGCCTTCGCACACCACCGCGACCCGGACAGTTTTACCGGTTCCGCGGGGCATCGGAACTACGCCGCGCACCGTCTGGTCGGATTTACGGGGATCGATACCCAGTTTCATCGCGACTTCGACAGTCTGATCGAATTTAACTCCGGGCAGAGCCTTGAGTTTTCCGATCGCGTCGGCAACGCCGTGCCGCAGCTGAAGATCTCCGAGAGACTCAAGCTGCTTTTTGTACAGTTTACTTCTACGCATCGACCACCTCGATTCCCATGCTGCGCGCGGTTCCTTCGATGATGCGCATCGCCGCTTCTTCGCTCCGGGCGTTGATATCTTCCTTCTTGATCTGAACGATTTCACGGATCTGCTCACGGGTGATTTTACCCGCTTTTTCGCTGCCGGGCTTGTGGGCGCCGGAAGCAAGACCAGCCGCCTTCTTCACCAGCACTGCGGCCGGGGGCGACTTGCAGATGAACGTGAAAGAACGGTCCTGATAGACCGTGATCACGACAGGAATAACCGTTCCGCTCTGAGCTTGAGTGGCGGCATTGAACTGCTTACAGAACTCCATAATGTTGCAGCCTGCGGCACCGAGCGCGGGACCAATCGGGGGGGCCGGATTGGCAGCACCAGCCGGGATCTGCAACCGGATCAAGCCTGTAACCTTCTTTGCCATGATTACTTCCTTAATTACGACACCGATGCGGTACGAACTGACAGGGGTTCTCCCGAAACGGTTGTCAACACTTTAATTAAAGTTCCGAACAAGCTCAAACTGCCTGCTCGACCTGCCAAAACTCCAAATCGACCGGGGTTGAACGTCCGAAAATCGAAATCACAACCGTAAGCCGGCCGCGGGTTTCATCGATCGCCTGAACATTACCCTCATAACCCATAAATGCACCGTCCTTGATCTGGACGATATCGCCGACCTTGACACCGATGACCAGTGCCGGCTGGGGAGTATCCTCGCCCAAAGTCGGATTCATATCCTGAAACTCCTGCGGAGTCAGGGGAGTGGGACGGTTTGCACCGCCCAGGAAACCGAGAACGCCCTGGACACTGCGGACAAAATACCACGCTTTTTCGTCGATTCTGCCCTCTTCATCATAGAGATCCATGCGAACCAGGATGTAACCCGGGAAAAATTTACGGGTGACCTGAACCTTTTTACCGCGACGGATTTCCATCACGCGCTCCACGGGGATCATTGCCTCGTAGACCGGAACCATATCACCCTGACGGAGTTGACGATTGATGGTATCGCGCACCTTGTTTTCATGACCGGACAACGTTTGAACAACAAACCATTGACCGCGATCATCCTGCATTTCGATTGAACCGTCCATATATTGTCAAATCTCCAAACTCAATTTATATATCAGGCGTTGCGAACCGTAACCAGACGGATAAGTTTCATCGCCAATTCATCGACACCGGCAACAAAAAGTGCCAGAATTACCATGGCGACCACGACCAGAACCGTAGATTCCAAAAGTTCCTTGCGGCTGGGCCAGGAACAGCGACCGAGTTCTGCGATCGTATCAGCAATAAAGCGGCGGATACGTCCCATACCGGCATCAAATCCGGCAATGACTCCGCCTTTCTTATCTTTACCCATCTGTGATCCTCAACGTTAATTATCTACATTAAAATCAAAAAAAGACTGGCAGGAGAGGTGAGGCTCGAACTCACGACCTGCGGTTTTGGAGACCGCTGCTCTAGCCAACTGAGCTACTCTCCTCCAGGGTGTTATCGAAACTTCCCGGCGTCAGCGCGTTTCTTTATGCACGGTGTGCTTGCGCTCGAAGGGGCAATATTTCTTCTTTTCCAGACGCTCAGGAGTGTTGCGCTTTTCTTTCATCGTCGTATAATTGCGACGTTTGCACTCAGTGCATTCCATGATAACCAATTCACGCGCCATTTTAACACTCAAAAGTTACAGTTTGTTTTTTAACAGATTATCCCGAACCGTCGAAACCGGCGGTCCGGGACCGATTCACACTTGGTATTTTACCCGCAAGTGTTATTCAATGACTTCCGTCACACGACCGGAGGCAACCGTACGGCCGCCTTCACGGATAGCGAAGCGGAGACCTTTTTCCATAGCGATCGGAGCGATCAGCTCAACGCTGATGGAGGTGTTGTCACCAGGCATGACCATTTCAACGCCATCAGCGAGAGTGATGGTACCGGTGACGTCGGTGGTACGGAAGTAGAACTGGGGACGATAGTTGTTGAAGAACGGAGTATGACGTCCACCTTCTTCCTTGCTCAAGACGTAGATTTCGCCTTTGAACTTGGTGTGCGGGGTGATGCTGCCGGGTTTGGCAAGAACCTGACCACGGGAGACTTCTTCTTTCTTGGTGCCGCGGAGCAAGCAACCGATGTTGTCACCGGCTTCGCCCTGATCGAGTAGCTTACGGAACATTTCAACGCCGGTAACGGTGGTCTTGGCAGTATCTTTGATACCGACGATTTCGACTTCGTCACCAACTTTGATGACACCGGCTTCAACACGACCGGTGACCACGGTACCACGACCTTCAATGCTGAACACGTCTTCGATCGGCATGATGAAGGGTTTGTCGGTAGCGCGAGCGGGCTGCGGGATGAAGGAGTCGACAGCATCCATCAGATCGAAGATCGGTTTGGTATCGGGGTTGTCGGGGTTACCTTCGGCTTCGACAGCCTTGAGAGCGGAACCGGGGATGATCGGGGTATCGTCGCCGGGGAAGTCGTACTTGCTGAGCAGGTCGCGGATTTCCATTTCGACGAGTTCGAGCAGTTCGGGGTCATCGAGCTGGTCGACTTTGTTCATGAACACGACGATGGCGGGCACGCCGACCTGACGGGCAAGCAGAACGTGTTCGTAGGTCTGAGCCATCGGGCCGTCGGTGGCAGCGATAACGAGGATCGCACCGTCCATCTGGGCAGCACCGGTGATCATGTTCTTAACGTAGTCAGCGTGTCCCGGGCAGTCAACGTGAGCGTAGTGACGGGCAGCGGTTTCGTATTCAACGTGGGAAGTGTTGATGGTGATTCCACGAGCCTTTTCTTCCGGAGCGTTGTCGATTTCGTCGTAGTTACGGACTTCGCCGCCGAATTTCTTTCCCATGCACATGGTGATGGCAGCGGTCAAAGTGGTTTTGCCATGGTCAACGTGACCGATGGTACCGATGTTGCAGTGCGGCTTCGTTCTTTCGAATTTCTCTTTAGCCATTTTGTCCTCCTGACAAGTTTTCTTTGGTTTCAATCTTACCAGATACTCACATATAAACAATGGAGCCTGCATCCGGACTTGAACCGGAGACCTCATCCTTACCAAGGATGTGCTCTACCGACTGAGCTATGCAGGCATATCACAAAGTGGTACCCGAGGGGGGACTTGAACCCCCAAGGATCGCTCCATATGGACCTCAACCATACGCGTCTGCCAATTCCGCCACCCGGGCATTTTAATTCCACTCACGATGCCGTGTGTCGCACATATCGTACATGGAACATCACCTAATATACATGCCGGTTTTACATTTTGCAAATCACTTTGGCATATTTTTTCAAAATTTCTTCAATATTTTCTGTTTTTTGCAGAAATCTTGATTTTCCCGGGGCGAAACCGCCCCGGAAAATTACCGTATCGCCGCACCTCACGCCTTGACGGCGACCGCACGGAAACGGGGATAGAAGGCTCCGGGAGCCTTTTCAACTCTGACCTTGACCGATTCAGCACCGGCGCCCAGGGCGATCCGGCAGCAGCCGGCAGCATCGAACTTGTACTGTTTACGTTCGCCGCCGTCAACCGTGCAAATGAAGTCGGAGGTTTCAACTGTGTCGCCCCAGATCACCAGCTCGCAAGCCGCAGCAGGACGGGCGAGTTCCATGTCGAGGAAGCCGTTGGGGAACACGGTATTGCCCGACCAGCGGAAGGGATAACCGTTTTCGACCGCCGCATGAGCGGAGTGCATATAGCGGGCGACGCGCCATTCGTCGGTCATACCGCCGCAGAGGATGCAGTCATAAGAATCCTTGCCGAACTCTTTGCGGGCCTTGTATTCAGCCTGATATTCAGCTTCGAGAACTTTACTGATGACGTAGGTCGGCTGGAGATAAACTTCATCGACCGTCTTTTTGCCGCGGAAAAGAGTCTGTTCCAGACCGTTGACAAAGACCGGCTTGTTGACGATCTCTTCTTCGAGCGGGAAATCAGCGATCTCCTGCAGGTTCTTCCGGACGCTCTCGGCAACTTCGTGAAGCAGCTTGCCTTCGGCATCGTCGTTTTCCATTGAATCAAAGAAAGCCGCCATACAGCGCATATATTCACGGAACGCGCGCGTAATGCGAACCGCATTTTTCCACAGGCGTTCGCGCCATTCATATTCGGCTTCCCAACCGGCTTCACGGGGGAGCGACATCAGCAGAGCCAAGCCCTGATCGGCGATAGCGACCGCTTCTTCTTTTTCCCGGATGATGGCATCGCGTCCCGGTGTATTCTTCTGATAAAGAACCGACCAGACGCCTTCGCCGTTTTTCAAACTGACACCATTCTTGAAGAATGCCGGAACAAACGCCGCCTTGACATACTTGAGCATCTTCTGAAGCGGGAAGGTATGGAAGATAACGTGTCCGTCAATGAAGTTGTTCTTTTCGACCATCTTGAAACCGTCCAGACCGAGTTTCAAAAATGCTTCGCGGGCAGAATCGGGGGCGTGTTCAGCGAGCCACTCCTTGCGGATGGTTTCGGCAGTCACTTCCGGATCATCGATCGCCCTGGCATAGGCATAGAGGTTGATCTCGTAGTTTTCAAAGATGTTGTTGCCGACGCGGTCCAGACGGATGGCGTAGCGGTTGACACCGGCGGCCTGTCCGGAACGGACATACTTGACGATGTTTTCCACGTTTTCAGCCGGAAGTTTGCCGGCGCCGAGGAATTCACCGAGGCAGTCGCACTCCGCACCGAGGGTGGCACCGGGAACACTGTGCAGGAAGGGGTTCACCGGCAGGAAGGGGTCGAAGTCGTAGGGAGTGATCTTGGTTTCGATTTCAAAACCGTATTCCTGAGCGGCACCGCGGGCACCGCCGATGATATCTTCATAGTCCTGAGCGATCGAACCGAAGGAACGGAGGATGAAGCGTTTGCCTCTGGCGGCAAGTTCGGAAGCGAAAATACGAACCAGATGTTCGACCACCTTTTTGGGCGGATATTTTTCCTTGTTGGAGTTATGGATGACCGAATAGGTCGCTTCGGTCAGGGTCAGCACCAGACCGTCCAATTCCGGAACGCTCTTGAAACTGCTGTCGATTTTGTAGCGGAGCAGGTCTTCATAGGCCTTGCCGAGCAGGTCGAATTCGCCGTTGGAATCCAGCAGATCCGGACGGTCGGTGAGCAGACCGGAGGGAACCATCGCTTCACGGTGCCAGTAGTAAACCGGTTTGCCGATGGAGTGAGCGACTGCGAGAACCTCTTTGAGTTTTTTGCGGTTGGCTTCGATCCCGGCAAGATCGATGGAACGGTGGGTCACCGGGAAATCAGCGTAATCGGTAAGCCCGTCCATACCGCCGAGGTTGGTATGGCAGTCAGCGCAGATTTCAAAACTGTCAACGCGATATCTGGCGGCATTTTTGACGACCAGTTTCATGTAGTCGACATTCAAGGGGGTGGGGTGCATGAGACTCCAAGTGATCTCTGCCATAATAAAAACTCCTTATTTTTTTGGTTATTTTGTTGACCATAATCAGCAATATTATATATAATAGACCCCCAAAAACGGAATTTTTCAAATAGTGTTGTCGAAAAAACTGGTATTTTTAACGCTTCGGTGCTATATTTCATATATGTATGAAGAAAAAACAGCCCATCTCCGGTGATTCCGGTTTTGCCCCCGGAGAAAAATAACAGACGAGGAAAAAGCGTGAGCAATATCGAAAAACAGTTTACTGCACAATACCGCCGTAACTATGTTACATTTCTGGCAGTTGCGCTCTTCTTTCTCATCATCGCAGGAGAAATCTTTCTCGCCACCAGTATCCCGATCCTGATGCGCAACGATAAATTGATGAATGAGCATGCCGCCAGAAATGAACTGCTCCGCTCGTTCGATTCAGTCCGTTCGTCCTGCAATAACATCACCGGCAAAAACAGCAAAGGAGTGGAAGAACCGATAATCCTGATGGAAAAAAAACTGGTAGTCAGCGCTGTCGAAAGTCTGACCCGCTACATGCGCAGTTACGGCGAACATCTCAATCCCGACGAGGTCAAAACCATTCAGAATCTGCTTAACAAACTGGCAAAAATCACTCACCGCCTTGCCAGCGGCAAAAGTTTCTCCATGGAAAACCAGCTGAATACGGCAGAATACATCAACAGTCTGCTCAAACAGAGTTCTCCCGGATACAGCAATCCCAGATAAAACGGTGAATTCCCGACAGCGATGCCGGTTCAACATAACAACAATCAACCCGGAATATACAACTCTTATGGAAATCAAAATCGGTAAATCTGTCGTCGCCGGCAACGGAAAACTCCTGCTGCTCGGCGGTCCATGTGTCGCTGAATCAGAAAAACTCTGTCTGGAAATCGCAGAATATCTCATCGGACTTTGCGCGGAACTGGATATCCAGTATGTGTTCAAGGCTTCCTATGATAAAGCCAACCGTTCCAGCATCTCCTCCAAGCGCGGACTGGGCATCACCGAAGGACTCAAAATCCTCAAATCGGTCAAAGATCATTTCGATATCCCGGTCGTGACCGACGTCCACGAAAGTACTGAAGCAGCTCGGGCTGCCGAAGTGGTCGATCTGCTCCAGATCCCCGCCTTCCTCTGCCGTCAGACCGATCTGCTGGTTGCCTGCGGAAAGACCGGGCTGCCGGTCAATATCAAAAAAGGTCAGTTCATGGCCCCGGAAGATATGGCAGGGGTCGTTGACAAAGTAAAATCCACCGGCAATGACAAGATCATGCTCTGCGAACGCGGTTCCAGTTTCGGTTATCACAATCTGGTCGTCGACATGCGCGGCCTTGCCACCATGCGCAGTCTGGGAGTACCGGTAGTCTTTGATGCCACACATTCCGTCCAGTTGCCCGGCGGTCTGGGCAACGCTTCCGGCGGCAGAAAAGAGTTTGTGCTCCCGCTGGCACGCGCCGCCGCCGCCGTCGGTATCGATGCGCTCTTTACCGAAGTCCATCCCCGTCCCGCCGAAGCATGGTCCGATGGTCCCAATTCGCTGGATTTCGCTCAGATCAAAGAAACTCTGACTCAGGTTAAGGCGATCCATGATCTCTGCTGCTGACTTCAAAAAGATCAAAATCATCATCTTTGATGTCGACGGAACTCTGACCGACGGCTCCTACAGCTACAACGCGGACGGAACGACCGGCAAGTTTTTCAACATCCGGGATCACCACTGGCTGAAACTCGCCGCCCGCGCCGGACTGAAAACCGCCCTGATCACCGGACGGGATGACCCGAATAACACCAGATTTGCCCAAGAGGTACTGATTGCGGACGTGATCTTCAGCCGTCAGGGCAAGGTCGCCGCCTTTGAAGAACTTCTGGCGAAATACGGTCTGAATGCCGACGAAGCACTTTACGCCGGAGACGATGTGATCGATATGCCGGTACTGCGCCGCGCCGGGATCGCGGTGGTTCCGGCGGATGCGGTTCCGGTGCTGGATGAACTTTCTCCGTGGAAAACCCAAGCCGCCGGAGGACATGGCGTCGCCTGCGAAATCATCCGCAAAGTCTTGAAGGAACAAGGTCTGCTTGACCAGATAATGGAGCGCTACCGCCAATGAAAATCTTTTCGCTGTCTGCTGCTGTTTTACTGATGGTTTCTCTGATCGTACCGCTCGGAGCGTCAGATACTGTCCGGAATTTTGAACTCGGCCATGTAAAAATCCCGGTCTATCAGAAGGGCAAGCTGGACTTTATCATCTTTGCCGCCAGAGGTAAACGCAATGGCGACAGTATAACCGGAACCGATACTCTGATCGACCGTCTGCTGCCCGGTGCCAATGTCGACCTGATCCCGGACGGATGGCAGACCCGGATGTACCCGCTGAATGCCCCCCTGCCCGAAGTGCTGAAATTCTGGCAGAAGCGTTTTGATTGCAGTTCAGCGGTACTCTTTACCGACAGTTGTACTTTTGACCGCAAAAAAAATGTGGTTCAGGGCAACAGCGATGTTATGCTGCGTACGCCGGAATTCGACCTGGACGGTATCGGATTCCGTTCTGATCTGAACAAAAAAGAGCTGGAAATCCGTTCTGATGTGGAAATCATTTACCGTCGGGATGACAGCGCCCCGATCGATATCATCACCAAAAAGATTCCGCTCCCGGCGGCATATCACACCATCTCAGCCACCGGAGATTCGCTCCGGCTGGATATGCTCCACAACGAGATCATGCTCATCGGAAATGTCAAAGTCATCGACGGTTCAACCACTTTGACCTGCGACCGTTTGACCGTGTTCCTCAAGTCCGACGGCAAATCAGCAACGCCTGCAACCGGAATACTTCCCCGGAACGACCGGAGCGACAGCAGCACTATGCTCAAAGGCGTCTCCCGTATCCTCGCCGATGGAGAAGTTCTCCTCAAGCGCCGGCCGGACTACGATCACTCCCCGGAAAGCATGCAGTACGCCAGAGCTGAACATCTGGAGTATGAACTGGACAGCGGACGGATCATCCTCACCGGCGAAGACGAACTCCCGGAACTTATTCAGGATAACTACACTCTCCGCGGCAGCCGGATCGAAATGCTGCGCTTCTCCAAAAAAGCCTTCGTAAAAGGCAATTGCACTATCCTGGAATATGCCGATGCCGCCAACCGCACCAGACCGGTCAGAGTGATAACCTCCGATCAGGCGGATTTTGACGGAGTTTCCGATTTGAATATCTTCACCGGAAATGTTACCGTAACCGATAATGATGCCGACTTGAAGTGTTCCCGAATGCGGATATTCCTGACCAATACCGCCGCAGCCCCGGCGAAAAAGGGAAAAAATATGGAATTCTCTCCGGTGAACGGCTCCAGAGAACTCAAGCGCATCCTCTGCGACGGCCCGGTCACGATCATCAGCAAACCCCAGTCCGGAGCGCCCGCTCAGCAGAGCAGTACCGTCAATTCCCTCCGGGCAGAACTGGATTACAGTGCAAATAAACTGGTCTTCTACGAAAAAGTCAAGGTCGTTCACAAAGGTGACACCCTTGATTGCGACCGGCTCGATCTCTTCCTCAAAGATTCCGCCGGAAGTACTGCTGATAAAAAGGCGCCTGCCGCCGGTGTGGCACTGGGCGGACGCGCCTCCAATGAGAAGACCCTCTCGAAAGTCATCGCTTCCGGCAAGGTCATAATGAAAAATAAGCAAAGTGACCTCACCACGGAACTTATGACCCTCGATTTCCGGGAACTTCCCAAAGGAACCAAACCCGCTCCGGGCATGTTCGCCTCCAACAATGTTCAGTTGATCCGCATCGCCTGCGACGGCAAGGTCGTCGCCGGAAGTTTCCCCGGCACCATCCGTTCTGCCGCCGCCGGGAAGCGTATGCTCAAAGCTGAACACGCCATGAGCGATCTGATCAAAAACCGTTCCGAATTCCACAAAAACGTGCTGATTCAGGAAGAAAACAACACCATTTCCTGTCGGGACATGTATGTTTTCACCGGCAAAGCCCCCGCGATTCCCCAACCGGTTGCCAAGACCAAACCGGAAGATGATCCCGATGCCGACCCCTTCGCTCTGGATATGTCCGAAAACAGTGCGCCATCCCGTATTGCATTGTCCGACGGCATCGACCTCGAACGCATCGTCTGTAAAAACGATGTCATCCTGACCAACCGGGACAATAAAAATCAACTCACCTGCGCCGGAGGCGATACCGCGGTCTATACCGTCAAAAATGGTGATATCGTAATCTCTGCCGAACCGCCGTCACGCCCCTATCTGCGTCGGGACGGCAGAATCCAATTCAGCGATATCATCCGGGGCAATCTGCGTAACGAAGAACTCTACGGCAACGGCAATGTTCAAGTCCTGCCGGATAAAAATTTCAAAAAATAAAAGGTGTTTTATGAAAAAAATATTACTCTTTCAATTGTTGCTCATTTCAGCGCTGTCTGCCGCTCCGGCATTGCTGTCTGCCGCTCCGGTTGAACTCAAAGTCGCAAGCTACAATCTCCGTCGTTCCGGAACTTTGCCTCATGACCGCTGGCAAAACCGGGCCCCGCGCTGCCGTGAACTGCTGAAATCAGAAAAATTTGACATTTTCGGTTCACAGGAAACCCAGATTTACCACATCAGAACCATCACCGGAGCCGGATACAAGTTCATCGGTGAACCGCGCAGCAGCAAAAGCCATTCGGAATATTCAGCAATTTTTTACAATCCCGAAATCCTTGAACTGCAATCAGAGAAAACCTTCTGGCTCTCCGAAACCCCCGATGTTCCCGGCTCCACAAGTTGGAAGACAGCCTGTCCCAGAATCTGCACCTGGGGTATTTTCAAACACAAAGCCAGCGGCAAGGTTTTCGCTTTTGTCAACACCCATCTCGACCACAAGAGCCTTAAAGCAAAAGAGAACGGTATAAAACTCATTCTGGACAACCTTTCCCGGTTCAAAAATATGCCGATAATCCTCACGGGAGATTTCAATTCCAGCCCCCAAAGCAATGTTTACCAAGCCACCGCGAAGCGGCTCTCCGATGCCCGGCATATCGCTGAAAAAGTCATTCCCGGCCCGAACGGAACATTTCACGGATACAAATCAGATCCTGCCGCATGGCGCGTAAAATTCCCGATCGACTACATCTTCGTCGACAAGGCAACGGTCAAAGTGAAAACCTTCCAAGTCATCAACGACTACAAAAACGGGAAATCATCCAGCGACCACTTCCCGGTTAAAGCAACGGTAGTATTTTAGGGCGGCGGCTCACGGGCAATCTCTTGGCAAGTCAGCGGATGTCGGATTCGGTCGAGGACACAAGTCCACTCCCTCGCCGCCACCTTGACTTACCGGCGACCTTGCCGCGCGATCCATCCGCCCTATAACGCGACTTGTTTTGCGCCTATTGTTGGGCTGACAGCCCAACAGGCGAGAGGAGAGTTTTTTATTCCGTACTACCAATCCAATACCCCGCTTTTCTTGAAAAGGGATGGGGGTTCGGGGGAAGGGAAAAACTTCTTTTCCCGTGAAAAGAAGTTTTTCCCTTCCCCCGACAACTCTTACCCCGCCAGACGGACGCGGGCGGCGAAAGCGCCGTCATGGGAAGCAGAGGGGAGGATAGTTTGCTGGATTTCGCAATGAAGAGCGGGGTTGAGCGAAGTGAGAAAATCGACAAGAAGGGAATTTTCCTCGGGTTCGATACTGCAGGTACTGACGATGATGATACCGTTTGGGGCGAGGAGTTTGACGGCGGATTCCAGAATATGGTGCTGAATTTGGACAATTTCCCGGAGATGTTTTTCGCTGAAGCGCCACAGGGCATCGGGGCGTTTGCGGAAAACTCCGGTATTGGAGCATGGCATATCTGCCATGATGATATCAAATTTGCCGGTAATTTTCTCCGGTGCGGCGGTGATGACCTGATAATTGCGCTGATAGACTTCAAAATTTTTCCGGGTGCGTTCCTGTCGCCGGCGGTTGATATCAGCGGCGGTGATATTACATTCCGGAGAACATAATTCGCCAAGCATCAAGGTTTTACCTCCGGGAGCCGCGCAGAGATCCAGCACATAACGGGCGCGTGGGGCATCATCGGCGGCAAGAGAAACGGCAAAAGCGGTGGCGGGGTCCTGGATATAGAAACCGCCTTGCGTGAGAGTTTCAGAATTCAGTACGGCAGAAGCAGGAGCCGAAGCGAAACAGGTTTCGCCGAAACTTTGAACCGGCACGCTCTCCGCAACCGGTTGAAATCCGGGCAAAATCCGGTAAGTGAATATGGGTTCTGCGGTAAAGAGACCGGCAAGATCCTTTAAGGTTTCCTTATCAAAGCGCTTTTTCCAGCGCTGAAAAATTGCCGGGGGCAGGATATCTGCCGGAGAGGATCCCGCAGGGAACTCTGTCCGGAGAAAGTTGCGGAGGAGTGCGTTGACAAATTTGTCGGCGTGAAATTTTTTTGCCGCATCGACCGCCACATTTACCGCTGATTCCGGGGCGATACCGTGCTGAAATCTGGTTTGTACCGCCGCCAGAGCAAGCAGTATCATCACTTCCGGAGCAGGAGATTTTTTAATAAACTGCTTCAGGATGTTTTCAACGATCCTGCGCTGACGGAAAAAGGTAAAAAGCAAATGCTCGACCGTCCGGCGGAATTCAGTTGGAACTCCATCCAGAGCATCATCCAGAGTCACCCGGCCGCTGTCACACTCAAGCACGATCCGGCAGGCGCAATCAAAAACTTTTCCGGCGACACCGGCAAAGGTGGGCTTGCGATCTTTCATAAGGCAGGATCAGATCCCGTGCCGGAGTTTGCGGCACTTGCTGCACATGAAACCATCCAGTCCCAAAATGGTGACTGTTTCATCCAATTGGCGGAATTCCACGGTTTCTCCGGCATTGACGATCAATTCTCCGGGAGCATTGTCAGCGATGACCATGCCGGGGCCGCGGATAACGGTAAGTTCGACGATCGAACTTTCTTCCAGCACCAGATGGTCGACATCGACGATCGAATTGCTGAATGCCAGGCCCAAACCGGTGCGGAACATACCCCGGGTGATACTGCGGTAGTACGCCGAACTGCCATGGACACTGGCAAAGCAGACCCCGTCACCGCGCACTTCGTCAGCGTAGATCTCGCCGTCGATACGCACCTGATAACGCACCGAACTGCGGCGGTCGCTGTTATGCAGAAAGAGATCATTGACCCCGAAAATCCTGCCGCCGGGAGCGCTCGCGCAGAGCCGGGGGAGTTTACGGGAATTCAGTGAACCGGCGAGCATGGCATCCAGAACTTTTCCGGCTTCATGCAGTTCGCAGGTTGGAGCCGTTGCGGCATCGCGGATGGCGACCACCGGCAGCTGCGGAAAATCACGGATCGCCCCCAGAAGTGAACCATCTCCCCCGTAAGCGATAACCGCATCAGCAGAAGCGGCATCAGCCGTTTCCAAAATACCGCGAGAAGCCATCAGCGGCCGGATATCATCAAGGTTTTTTCCCTGCAATTTTATCTTCATTTTGTTATCCCGTTTTTAGCGGCAACCGCGTACATCACAGCGGCGGCGGCATTGCCGACATTTATTGATGCTTTCTCTCCGAGCATGGGCAGAGAAACTATTCCATCCACACATTGCAGGGTATCTTCCGCGACTCCCAGCGCTTCATTTCCGAAAACGATAGCGAGCGGAAATTTGTATTCCATCTCCCAGGCCCCGCTGCCGCCGGGTTCGGCGGCAAGGATCATTTCAAAGCCCTCCTGCCGGAGCGTTTGAACTGCCTCGTATGAAGTTTCAAAATGGCGGCATTTGACCATCTTATCGGCGCCCATAGCGGTTTTTTCCAGTTTCGGATGCGGCGGAAAGGGCGTGTAGCCGCAAGCCGCGATCTCAGCGCCCAGCGCTTCAGCAATGCGGAAAATATTCCCGGTATTATGAGCGCTGCGCAGCCGGTCCAGCACCAGCACCACTTTGAATTCTGTATTGTCAATCTTTGTCATATTTATAAAGTAGCGCTCCTTTTCACATTTTACAAGCAAAAGCAGTTGCAGGATTGCATTTTTGATGTTATAGTATAAGGATGACAAAATATTTTAATTGTAATATACCATAAACATTTAGAACGAGTGAGGTAATTATTATGCCGAAAATTCACCCTACCAGTGTTGTCATGGATGGCGCCGTCCTCGGTGACGGTGTGGAAATCGGTCCCCTTTGCTACGTTGGTCCCAACGTCAAAATCGGTAACGGGACCCGTCTGATCGCCCAGTGCAATATCGACGGCTACACCACCATCGGGGAAAACAATGTTCTTCACCCCTTCGCCGCGATCGGTCAGCCCGCCCAGGATCACGCTGTCGAAGAAGGTGCCGCCACCTACGTCGAAATCGGTGACCGCAACGTCTTCCGCGAAAGCACCACCGTCCACAGCGGAACCAAACCGGGAACCAAAACCATCATCGGCAATGACTGCCTCTTCATGGCGACCAGCCACGTTGCTCACAACTGCAAAGTCGGCAACCATGTGATCTATGTCAACGGAGCCGTCACCGGCGGTTACGCGGAAGTTCACGATAACGCCATTCTTTCCGGTCTGGTGGCGATCCACCAGTTCTGCCGGGTGGGCAGACTTGCCATTGTGTCCGGTCTGTCGGCGTATTCCAAAGACGTTCCGCCCTTCATGATGGCCGAAGGCCGCAATGGTGGTGTCAAAATGATCAACAAAGTCGGACTTCAGCGTGCCGGAATGGACAGCGAAACGATCAATGTCATCAAACATCTCCACCGCATCTATTTCCGCGGCGAACTTGCCCCCAGCAAGGCATTGGAACTGATCAAAACTGAACTTCCCCAGATTCCGGAAGTGTTGGAATTCATTGAATTCTGCGAAAACAGCCCCCGTGGTGTCGTCGGCGGTAAAGTCGCCGGTCACCGCGCCTGACATAAGGAAAACATATCATGTTGAAAGCTCTGGAAAAAAACAGTAAATTCAATCCGCGCCGCGGCCCGGTGGTACTTGCCATCCTCGACGGTGTCGGTTTCGGAAAATACGCCGACGGCGATGCCGTCGCCAAAGCCAATATGCCGGTATTCAAAGGCCTGATGGCAGAAAATCCGACCGTGGCACTCAAGGCTCACGGCACAGCGGTCGGTATGCCCTCGGACGATGACATGGGCAACAGCGAAGTCGGTCACAACGCCATCGGTTCCGGCCGGGTCTTCTCGCAGGGCGCGAAGCTGGTCGGCGAAGCCGTCGCTTCCGGCAAACTCTTTGAAGGCGAAGTCTGGCAGAAACTGGTCGCCAATGTCAAAGAAAAAAATTCTGCTCTCCACCTCATCGGACTGATCTCCGACGGTAATGTCCACAGCCACATCGATCACCTCTTTGCCATGCTGGACAACGCCGCCGCGGCCGGTGTGGAAAAAGTTCGTGTCCACGCTCTCTTCGACGGACGCGACGTTCCCGAAACTTCCGCAATGGAATATGTCAAACCTCTGGAAGAAAAACTTGCCGCGATCACCGCTTCCGGCAAAGATTACCGCATCGCTTCCGGCGGCGGACGCATGGTCATCACCATGGACCGTTACGGTGCCAACTGGAATATGGTCAAACGCGGTTGGGATACCCATGTGCTGGGCAAAGGTGAATTTTTCACCTCCGCAACCGAAGCAGTCACCGCTCTGCGTGAACGCACCGGTGCCATCGACCAGGATCTGCCCGCCTTTGTCATCAGCGATGACGGCAAAAATCCGGTCGGCGCGATGAAAGACGGCGATTCGGTGGTGCTTTTCAACTTCCGCGGCGACCGCGCGCTGGAAATCACTGCCGCGTTTGAAAGCGGTGATGATTTCGACAAATTCGACCGCGGTGCGCGTCCCGATGTGATGTACGCCGGTATGATGGAATACGACGGCGACCTCCACGCCCCCAAACTCTATCTGGTCAATCCGCCGGAAATCACTGAAACCATGGACGAATACCTCTGCGCTTCCAAGGTCAAGCAGCTGGCGATCAGCGAAACTCAGAAATACGGTCATGTCACCTACTTCTTCAACGGCAACCGTTCCGGCAAATTCGACGAAGTCTATGACGAATATGTTGAGATCCGTTCCGATGTCGTTCCCTTTGAACAGCGCCCGTGGATGAAGTGCGCCGAGATCACCGATGCTGTCGTCGAAGCAATCGCTTCCGGCAAGTATCAGATGATCCGTCTCAACTTCCCCAACGGCGATATGGTCGGTCACACCGGCAGCATGGAAGCAGTTCTGGTTTCCATGGAAGCCCTCGACCTCTGCCTCGGCAGAATCAAAGAAGCGGTCAAAGCCGCCGGCGGCGTTCTGGTCATCTCCGCTGACCACGGCAACGCTGACGATATGCTCGAACATGACAAAAAAGGCAATCTCAAGGTCGATGCCAACGGCGTTGCCGCCCGCAAGACCAGTCATTCGCTCAATCCGGTTCCGTGCATCATCTACGATCCGGAAAACCAGGGCGAATATGAGAGCCAGCTCAAAGAAGGTCTGGGAATCAGTTCCCTCGCCGCCACCTGCATCGAACTTCTCGGTCTCAAGGCCCCGGAAAACTACGATCCGAGCGTCCTGAACTGGAAGTAATAATCACTTCAGAGAGGCATACCATGCAGAATACGCCTAAATCATTACGGCTTCAAATGGTCTTTGCCGGACGGATAAATGCCGGCAAATCCTCTCTGGTGAATCTGCTCTCCGGTCAGAATACCGCTATCATTTCCGACCGGAGAGGAACCACCACCGATGTGGTGGAAAAAGCCATGGAACTGCGCCCGATCGGGCCGGTTCTGTTGTTGGACAGCGCCGGGATCGATGATACTTCCGATCTGGGCAAACTCCGGGTCGAACGCACCCGGCAGGCGATCAATCGCGCTGATGTGATGCTTCTGATAACCACCCCCGGTGTATGGCAGGATAATGAAAAACAGCTTGCCGCCGAAGCAAAAGCACACAATATTCCAGTAATTCCGATCATCAATAAATGCGATACCGGTGTCATTACACCGGAATTCATTGCAGAAATCGCACAGAGTACCGACACCCCGTATATTGCGGTCAATGCAGCGGATGATTCGGAGAAGAACCGCAGCCGCTTCATCGGACAACTGATCGAACGGCTGCTCAAAGTGATCCCGGCAGAATTTTTCCAATCAGTTCCGCTTCTCCATGATCTGCTCCCTCCGGGCGGCATGGTGCTGATGATGACTCCGATCGATACGCAGGCACCCAAAGGACGATTGATCCTGCCGCAAGTACAGGCGATCCGGGATGCGCTGGACGGGAATGCAATATGCACGGTCGCCAAAGAAGATGCCTTCCCGGAAATCTATTCCCGTTTTGCCCGAATGCCCGATCTGGTGATTTGCGATTCGCAGGTGGTCAAAAAGATGATCGACACTCTGCCGCCGGGAATTCCCTGCACCACCTTCTCGATTCTCATGGCCCGGTTGAAAGGTGATCTTCCCCAGCTGATCAAAGGCGCCGAAGCCATCAACACGCTGAAAGAAGGCGACAAGATCCTGATCGCCGAAGCATGCACCCACCATGCTGGAAATGATGATATCGGCAGAGTAAAAATCCCCATGCTCCTGCAGAAAAAATGTAACTGCAAACTGGATTTTGAATTCTTTTCCGGGGCAGATTTCCCGGAAGATTTGAATAAATACCGTCTGGTTGTTCATTGCGGAGGTTGTATGCTCAACCGGCAGGCAATGCTCAACCGCCTCCACCAACTCGCCAAAGCCGGTACCCCGGTTGTCAATTACGGCATCTGTATCTCCTGCTGCACCGGAGTCCTGGACAAAGTCATCACGCCATTCAAGGCATAATGATGTGGGGGAAGGGAAAAACTTTTTTTCACGAGAAAAAAAGTTTTTCCCTTCCCCCACACCCCCATCCTTTTTCAAAAAAAGCGGGGTAGTTGCCGCTCCGATGTCGCGGCAAGAGTGTAAATTTATCATCTCCTTACTCACGCAAAGCGGTGTATGTTTGCTCCCGTTGGTCGCAAACAGGAGATATAAAATCATCATATCCTTACTCGCGTAAGCGAGCGCTTCATGTTTGCCAAAGGCAAACGCTTCACATTGCGAAGCAATGCTTCATGCAGGATTTATCCTGCGCTTCACGTTGGTTTGCTGCGCAAACCAACACAAAAGCCGCTCCGTTGTCGCGGCAAGAGTGTAAATTTATCATATCCTTACTCGCGTAAGCGAGCGCTTCATGTTTGCCAAAGGCAAACGCTTCACATTGCGAAGCAATGCTTCATGCAGGATTTATCCTGCGCTTCACGTTGGTTTGCTGCGCAAACCAACACAAATGCGGTGTATGTTTGCTCCCGTTGGTCGCAAACAGGAGATATAAAATCATCATATCCTTACTCGCGTAAGCGAGCGCTTCATGTTTGCCAAAGGCAAACGCTTCACATTGCGAAGCAATGCTTCATGCAGGATTTATCCTGCGCTTCACGTTGGTTTGCTGCGCAAACCAACACAAAAGTCGCGGCACAACTCGCAGAGCGGCGGATGGGCGCAAACTTCAGTTAAGGTAACTGTATTTTCCGACTGCTTCGACAGCGGTAATACTTTTCAATTCCTGCATAAAGCGGATGACCGTTGCTTCATCGGCGCATTTGAGATCTTTGACAGCCCCCGGACGGTCAAGGGTATTCAACTGAACCCGGTCAACCTGCAATTCTCCAATGATTTCGGCAAATCTGCCGATCGATTCATCGCTGTCATTGATTCCCGGCGTAATGAATAATTCCAGATGCACCGGCATCGGCGCGCGGGGCAGATAATCCTTGAGCACGGCAATGAATTTGTCAAACGGCATCTCTGCCACCGGACGGTTTACCGCTTCATATTCGGCGGCATTGGAACCGTCCAGCGACGGAATGAGCAGATCGATCTTTTCGATCTCCTGCTGCAGTTTGGCATCTCCCAGCAGCAGCCCGTTGGTCAGCAGACACACCTTGTATTGCGGATAACGGCTCTTGAGAAAATCCACCACATCACCGATACGGGAATTCAAGGTAGGTTCCCCGGAACCGGAAAAGGTGATATAATCCAATTGCGGAGCCGGACTGAGGGTCTCTTCCAACTCTTTGAGTACGACATCCACCGGGACATATTCCCGGCGTTCCATAGTGAGTAAAGTGGTTGCTCTTGCTTCGCAGTAAATGCAATCCAGCGGGCAGGTTTTCAACGGAACCATATCGACTCCGAGCGAACATCCCAGCCGCCGGGAAGTGACCGGACCGAAAACATATTTCTTTATCATTTAACATCCTCAACCGTAAAGTTGAAATCAACCGGAAACATCAGTCGGTTATCCGGATGTTCCAACGAATATTTGGGATTGCGCGGAAAAAGTCCTTGCGCCTTTTTCAACAATTTCACCCCGGCACCGAAATCCCCTCTCCGGCAGGCAAGCCGTGCCAGGCGGCGGTAAATTCCCGGCCGCCGGGGATTGAGCATCAGCGCTTTCAAATAGCGTTCATGCGCCCGTTCCAAATCGCCGTTTGCGAAAAAATAATCACCGGCAAGTTCCGGTATCAGCGCCAGTCCTGGACGCGCCTGAGCAGCATCGGATTCCACTTTTTCCATCGATACCCCGGCGTAACGGGAACGGGTGTTCACATCACCGGGATTGAGAAAATCGGTGAATTCGGCAAGTTTGATCTCTCCCCGCAGGAAATAGATATTCCCCGCACCGGCAAGAATTGCAAATCCGGCAAACAGCGGCAGCATCCATCCTGATTTCCGGGACAATTCACCGCACGGCGGCGGCAGAGCACTGAAGTAAAGCAAAAGGATCCCTGCCATGATCGCCGGGATATGAAAATCACAATCCATGAGTATGTGCAAGGTGAAAAATAATCCGCTCCAGAATACCGCACATTGCCAACTCCGGTCAAAACGGTGTTTCCACAACAGCATCAGCGGATAGATCAGCGCCGCCGCCATCAGCAATCCCGCCGGGATGCCGCATTGTCCGGCAAATGCCGCCACCACATTGTGCGGATCGCGGGCGGCTTCATCAGTCGAAGAAAGTTTTATCTCCATGTGACGGTAGAAAAAACCGCCCCATCCGGCTCCGGTCAATGGATTTTCTCTGACCAGCACCGCCGAAGTCCGCAGATAATCTGCCCTCTCCGCCATCGAACCGAATCCTCTGCCGTAACGCAGAGCAAAGCACGCTCCGCCGGCAAGCAGCAGCAGGGCCAATATCCCGGCGATCAATTTGTAACGCAGTTTCACTGCCGGAGCGGAAAATGCCGCGATCACTCCGGCGATGACGACCGTCAATATCACGCTCCGGGAGCGGCACAGCAGCAGTGCTCCTCCGGTCACAAGCAATCCGGCAAAACAGAACAGCGGCACACTGACATTGACCGGAGAAAAATTCTTTCCCCACTCTCTGCCGAAATAAAATATCAACGGCAATACGATCAGGATGATCCCTGCCAGCGCATTGGGCGAAGCCAGAAAAGAGGTGACCCGGGTATCTGCCATTTTCAAACGTATCGCTTCCGGGATATTGATTCCCGCCGCCATCTGTTCAGCGATGAACTTTTTCAATTCATCGAATCCGAAAAAGTATTGATAGTAGGCATAACATGCGGTTATCAATACGCCTGCCAACAGCGCCGCCGCCATCCGTTTCAGCCAACGGGAGTCGACGCTGTGCATCACTCCCACCGCAAGGGCCCACGCCGCGATCCCGGCGGTATTGGAAAATTCCCCCCAGGCAAAATCGATATCTCTGCCGGATGTCAGTGATCCCGGCACTGCCGCAAGCACGATCCCGGCGCTCCACAGCAGCAGCATCACACCGCTGGAATTCCGGAAATTTCCCCGGTACGGCAGGCAGCACGCAGTGATCAGCAGCAGCAAACTGCTCCAGATCCCGAAAGAGTGTGCCGCCCAGGTAATAGTGAAATACGCCGCAACATCTGCCGGAAAAAATCCGGATGCTTCGGTCATCGCCGCGATCGTCCCCCACTTAAGCGGCAGCAGCAAAGCCGTCACCACCAGCAGAATTCCCGGCAGTTTCACTCTCCAGCCGGAAATCCCGGCGGAAATTGTATTGTTTTCAGCAGAAAAATTTGCCATATCAGGAGAGCAGTTTCAATTCCTTACGGAGCCCGGAGACCGTATCTTTGAAAAATCCGAGCGCCGCCGAAATCGGTTCGGGAGTGGAAAGATCGACTCCGGCATCGCGCATGATGTCCAGAACATCTTTGGAATCACCCGCTTTGAGGAAATTCAAATAGGCTTCCACCGCCGCCGGGTCACCGGAGAGAATACGTTCCGACAGGCGGATCGCCGCCGACATGCCGGTTGCATATTTGTAGACGTAGAAATTGTAGTGGAAGTGAGGTATCCGCGCCCATTCCAGAGCGATTTGCGGATCGGTTTCCACAAACGGGCCATGATATTCGGCGTTGAGTTTGAAGTAGTTTTCATCAAGGAAATCTGCCGTCAGCACTTCACCATCCCAGACCGCCCGGTGAATGCCGAGTTCAAATTCGGCAAACATGGTCTGCCGGTAGATGGTGGCGCGGATCTCATCTGCCAAATGGCCGAGCAGATAGGCGCGGAATGCCGGATCATCGGTATTCTGCAGCAGATAACGCGACAGCAGAAGTTCATTGGTGGTACTTGCCACCTCTGCCACAAATATTTCGTAATCCGAATAGTGATAATGCTGATACTTGCGGGAATAAAAACTGTGCATGGAGTGTCCCAGTTCATGCGCGAGCGTGAACACATCATCAAAAGTATTCTGGAAGTTAAGCAGCAAATAGGGACGGCTGTCATAACATCCGGAAGAGTATGCTCCGGAACGTTTTCCCTGCCGTTCCGGTACATCTATCCAGCGTTCATCCCATGCCCGCTTGAGATTTGCCGCGTAGTCTTCCCCCAGGGGCAGCAGGGCATTTTTGACCAGTTCTGAAGCCTGATCAAAGGAGTATTCCCGGCGGCAATCGGAGGCAAGCGGACAATGAAGGTCGTACATATCGACCTTTTCCAATCCCAGTACTTCGCCCCGGAGTTTGAAGTAATCAAAAAGTCCGTCCAGATTATCGTGAACAGCGGAAATCAGATTGAGATAGACATTTTCCGGAATATTGTCCGGATAGAGCGCCTGCTGAAGCGCTGAATCAAATTTGCGTATCCGGGCAGAAGCAACATGGCGCTTGACGGTGGCATCCAGAGTCACCGCGAAGGTGTTGCGGAACTTGCCGTAAGTGTTGTAAAGTTTGCGGAAAGCCGCCCGCCGCACGCTGCGGTCAGACGATTCCAGAAAACGGCGGTAACTGCCATGAGTGAGAGTCTGCATCTTTCCGTCTTCGCCCTTGACTCTGCCGAAGCGCAGATCGGTATCATTCAAAGTGGAAAAGAGATCGTCGGAAGTCCCCAGCACATCGGACAACTGCCCCAGCAGACGCTCTTCACATTCGCTCAAAATATGCTTTTTTTCCCGCAGAAGTTCTTCGATACTGCGGCGGTAAAAGGCGAGTTCTCCGGATTGGAGCAGTTCTTTCATCCGTTCGTCCGGGATCGCCATGACCTCGGGAGCGAACCACGCTTCCAGTTCAGATAAGGCTGCGAGTTTGGCGCTGATCCGGTCGACCCGCGCCCGGTTCACACCGATCGAAGTATTTTCATCAGAGCGCAAATGGGCGTAGGTATAAAGTTTTTCAGCGAGGCGGTCAAAGGCATCGGAAACTTCGATGGCCTCCCGGAAAATCGCGGGGGATTCCGCCAGACGTCCCCGGTAACCGGCGAATTTTCCGGCATAACTTTCCAGTTTGGCATAATCTTCTTCCCAGAGTTCGACAGAACTGTAGAGAGCCTCAAGATCCCAATTCATTTCAGATTTTTTCATAACAGTAAACTTTCCTGATTCGAGAGATTCAGTATATCAGCGCCGCAGGAGCACTCACTTGCCCTGATCGATAAAAATACCGCGCCGCTTGAAAGTCGGCACATCCAGATCTTCGCCGTTGAAGAAATCCGGGGTGCTGTTTTCCATGATACCCTTGTCATCGGTATCAAGATCAAGGGTCTGCTGGACAAATGCGGCATCGGACGGATTCAAATTTCTTCTGGCGGCGGCACTGCGGCGCACCGGGGTTTCAGCAACGGCCGGAGTTTCCGGTTTTTTATCGGTGTAACGCACGGTCAGAGCGGTGATCTGCACCATACCGTCCCATGCGGCGGCGCTTCCGGCACCGATCAGGATCTTGCGGTCGACCGACTTATCCAGTTGACTGCAGGCAAGATCAAGTACACTTTTGGCAGATCCCAGAGAGAGTTGCGTGCCGCCGATAACAGTAAAAATCACCGCATCTGCGCGCTGAAGTTCAGCCGGGCCTCCGAGCAGCGGAGAAAGCATCATTTTTTCGACCGCCGCTTCGAGCGATTCGCCCTCCGCAGTCGACACCACACCGACGCCCAGCGAACAGAGTGCATTGGGCTTCAGCAATGCCGAGAAAGTGGCAACATCCGCGCTGAAAATATTTCCGGCAAGCAGAATCGATGAAAGCGCCACTGCCGTCCGTGCCATTTCAACATCAGCAAGTTCCAGCGCCTGCGCCAACGGAGTTTCCGGAGCCAGCGTGGAAAACAGCAGATCATTGGGCAGCGCGATCAGACAATCCGCCAACGGCAGAAGATCCGAACAGATCCGGTCATCCGCCTGCTTGCGTCTGCCGTAACCTTCCATGGCAAACGGCAGAGAAAGCATCAGCATCGTGGTAATGTGCAGATGACGCGCCACGCCCAGAATAACCGGCAGTCCGCCGCTGCACATACCGCCGCCCAGACCGCCGATGATCAACAGGATCTCAGTACCTTCAAGTATCTTCGCCAGACGGGGGCGTTCGACTGCGGCGGCACTGCGTCCGAGGATATCGTTGCCGCCGCAACCGCGGCCGGAACGCAGATTCATACCGGCGATGATACAGTTTTCGGCAGGCAGACCGGATTCTTTCAAACTTTCAGTATCGGAATCCATCGCCAGCAAACGCAATTTTTCCGCGCCGGGAGTTCCGGCGATCCGGCGGATGATCCGGCATCCGGCGCCGCCAAGCGCCAGCAGAGTGACTTTGTGTCCGTCCATAGTTACGCCCTCCCCCCGAATTTGATCCGGTTGAACAATTTACTCAACATCGTATTACCGGGAAGTTCGTCCACAAAATCCGGCGCGATCTGCAATGCTCCCCAGATCACGCTGAAACGGGGATCAGCCAGTGATTTGTATTTGGGATTGAGCGGCATCACCGTACGGCAGGGAATGTCAAATACAGAAGTGAAAATATCTTTCACCGGAGCATACAACGCCCCGCCGCCGGTCAGCAATCCTCCGGCGCCAAGCGTATTGAGATTGTGCTTGTCGGAAATTTTGCGGCGGATCATGTCAATAAGTTCGCGCAGCCGGAGTTCAACAATGGTCTCACAGCTGCTGACCGGAATTTTGCGGGTATAACGGCCGCGCGGGATTTCGATGAATTCCTGATGATCGCGGATGGCACTTGCCAGAATTCCGGCTGAAAAGAAGTTGCGGCAGGTGTCGATCGGCAGATCCAAACCGATAGCAAGATCGTTTGCCGCATGTTCCATGCCGACCCGGATGACACCGGATTCCCGGACACCGCCATCGACATTGAGCAAATATTCCGTAGTTCCGGCACCGATATCCAGCAGAATAAAGCCGTTTTCCTGTTCATTATTATCAACGGCGCCGCTGACTCCGGCAAGGATGGAAAAGACCGGTTCAATGCTCACATCTTCAAAGCCGGCCTCATGAAGCGCCTGAACAAACGGGTTCAGACGGCGGCTGTTGGCGCTGACCACATGGACATCCGCTTCCAGATATTTTCCGGATTGTCCGCAGGGTTCGATGACCCGCCGCTGGTCAAGAGTGAAACTGGACGGACAGAGGTTGATGATCTCTCTGCCGTTGGTCAATGCCAGATTGCGGGCGGCTTCGGTGACGGTACGTTTTTCATTTTCGGTCACGATACCGTTGGGTGTATTGACGGTGATCCGGGCGGTTTCCTGATGGGAAGTGATACCGCCGCCGGTGACTGCAACGGTGATCACCCGACAGTCAGAAAGATTGCAATCCGCCTTTTTTTCGGCGATATCGAAAGCCTTGCGCAAGACCTCTACCGCGCGTTTCATGTCGGATATCTCCCCTTTCACCACAGCGTTTCCGCTGGCGACTGCTCCGGAACCGATCAGTTCGACCTTGTTTTTAGCGGTCAGTTCACCGATAAGGACGCTGATCTTGGAGGTTCCGAACTCCACTGCACATACAATATTTTGATTACTGAACATAATTCCGGACACGATATTTATTTATATACATATTCAAGGGAAATATATCACATTTGGAAGATTATTCAAGTTACTCCGGGAAATTAATAGAAATTTTATCGGATAATCCGGAAGCCATCCCGCCCCGCAGACAAAAACGGCGCTCCGGCAACTAAACCGGAACGCCGCAAAAAGCAGTTGTGAATTATCAGGATTTGCTGGTGATCAGAATATCTTCAGTGACTTCATAGCGGAGTTCGCCTCCGGAGATGAAGCGTTTGAATTCGTCAATCATGTATTCGCTCATACGGTGGACTTCATCGTTGAGCGAACCGGCGATGTGACTGGAAAGTTTAACATTGGGCAGAGTGTAAAGTTCCGAACCTTCGGCCGGGGGTTCCGGGAAAGTCACATCCAGCAGGGCTGTCAGATCGGGACGCGCTTTCAAAACATCGATCATATCGGCTTCGTTGACCTGTGCGCCGCGTCCGGTGTTGATGAAGGTGGCGCCGTGCCGCATGGATTCAAAATGAGTACGGTTGATCACACCGATGTTGTCGTCGCGGTTGGGCAGATGGTTGCTGACGACGAAAGCGGTTTTGAAAGCCTCTTCCAGAGAGATCGTGCGGAGTTCCGGGCGGGACGGAATGGCGATGACGTTGACATTGAAATTTTTAAGCAGTGCCTGAATTTTGGTGGAGATCGCACCGTCACCAATCAACGCAACCGTATCACCATAGATACCGGGACCGCGGAAAGCACCTTTCCATCCCTTGGAATGAACATCGCGGGTGTTGAGAAAATATCCTTTGAGAGCAAGCAGGATCTGGGCAAGACTGAATTCCGCAACCGGTATCGCATTAGCATGCCACGCGCTGAACACCCGGATATTGCGGGCAAAGAACGGACGGACAAAACGGTCGGTGGCACCGGCTCCGTAAAAGAGCGCTTTGAGGTTGGGGACATAAGCTGCCAGTTCCTCTTCCGAAGGAGCAAGCATACCCCAGGTGGAAAACATATATTCGACATCTTTGAAATCACCCTGCGACAGATCGGTGACGATTTCCGGATACAAATCGGTCAATTCGGCAAGTTCCGCCAATACCTCTTTGGTGTAGACGTAGTCAATATTAGCGGGAGCGTTGCAGACGATGATGGCTTTTGGTTTCATATTGATATCTCCTTGAAAAATTGTTCGGGAAATAATATAGTCCTAAAGTATTTTTTTTCAAGGCTCCGTTGAAACGGTGTACCAATTATCTGAAGAAGATTTGCAAGCCGCCGGGAATCAGAAGCGGGAACGCTCTGTATAAAAAAAAATGGCGCGTTCACAGGAACGCGCCGGGGGGATCGACAGATCAGTAGTTGGCCGCTTCGATTTCGAAGTAGGCCTTGGGATGAGCGCAGACCGGGCAGGCTTCCGGAGCGGCTTCACCGATGTAGATGTGACCGCAGTTGCGGCATTCCCAGCGGTTGGGAGCGACTCTGACGAAAACTTCGCCTTTTTTGACATTTTCCAACAACTTGAGATAACGTTCTTCGTGACGTTTTTCGATTTCAGCGACCCGGCGGAAGTTGCGGGCGAGAGCATCGAAACCTTCGGCTTCGGCAACGTCAGCGAAGTTCTTGTACATTTCGGTCCATTCTTCATGTTCACCGGCAGCGGCGGCTTCGAGGTTGGCCATGGTGTCACCGATGCCGTTCAGGGCCTTGAACCAGAGTTTGGCATGTTCTTTTTCGTTATTGGCGGTCTGTTCAAAGATCGCGGCGATCTGCTCATAGCCTTCCTTGCGGGCGGCGGAGGCGAAGTAGGTGTATTTGTTACGGGCCTGGGATTCACCGGCGAAAGCATAGAGCAAATTCTGTTCAGTCTTGGTTCCTTTGAGATCAGCCATTTTAATTTTCTCCTGTTTTTGTTGTTCAGAGTTTTCACACCCTTATTTGGTTTACCGTGATAATATAGTATTGATTATCACTTTTGCAAATCAAAATTCATATTTTTTTCAAAAAAATTTAATTTTTTCAATTCCGGATATCGGTTTTCTCCGGAAACTGCTTATTTGACTTCGTAAAATTTAACATTTCTGACAAAGACCGGCTTGCCGCTGCCGGGTCCGGCGCAAATGTAAAATCCGGTAAATTTACCTTTGAAAGATGCCGGGACGGTCAATTTGGCTTTGAAAGCGATCGGTTTACCGTCTTTGCTCCGGGCATAAAGATTTCCGGCGCGTCCCAATCCGGAGAAACGGAAACGGACATAGGTGCCGGGTTCGCTGAAACTGCATTCGGCTTCCAACTGGTAGCTCTTTCCGGGAACGATTTGGATATTGCGGCTCAATCCCATCACATCATCTCTGGTATTGGAGGTCTTGATCGCCGCGCCCTGACCGGTGATATTGATGAATCCCGGACGCTTTTTGAAAGCGCTGAAATCGAGCGATGCCGGGGATGCTTTGGCTTTTTCTTCGAGTTTGACCGACCGCACGACGACCGGAGTACCGTTACCGGGACCGGTATAAATGTAGAATGAAATTTTATCGAAATCTGCCGGGGCGGTAAATTTCCAACGGAATTTATTCAACTCGCCGTTGGAATAATAGAAATACTGATTCAAAGTCTTGCTCTTGCCGACCAACCGGAAACGGATGGCTTTGGTGCCTTTGGGGATCCGGGCTTCGCCGGAGAGGATGTAAGTTTTACCCGGTTCGAGAGTGATACTGCGGCAGTGGAGTCCGATCGTGTCTTTGCCGGGAACAGTTTTGAGCGAAACGCCGGTTCCGGTCATATGATCATGAGAAATGAAACCGTCCCGCGCTTTCCAACGCCGCATGGCTCCGGGTTTGGAGAAATCGGTATCGATCAGGGGAATGATACCGGAAGGATCATCCTTGAGTTTGAGGATATCCTTACGATACCAGGCGATATTCCGCCAGACCGCGCCCTCTCCTTTGGCGCCGCCGAAACTGACACTCAGTTTGCCGCCGATAACTTTACGGTACTGTGCGCGGAAATCGTACAGACGGCGGGAAACTTTTTCCAGTTCATTAAGCTTACGGTTATTCTTTTTGTTACTTTCGGAAATCAGGTCGCGGTAGAGCCGGGCGTGAAGGTTCTGAATGGCGAGTTGTTCCAAACGGCGGCGTTCAGCCGGAGAAAGGGATTTTTTCAGACCCTTTTCCAGAATGGCGTCGGTAACGTTGAAAATTTCATCCGGATAGTAACGGGTGATCTCCACATTGACCACCCCGGGAATTTGACCGGCATCGTTGAGATAACGGTTGCGTTCCTTGAGCCATTGATCGACCATTGGGATGATTTTTTCGCCCTGTTCCCGCCACTTGGCGTAGAATCCGGCAACTTCCGGGGCGGCGGCACCGAAAGCGGAACAGTATTCATTCATGATCTCATCGAAGGAAAGTTCCGGATCGTGAACCATGCGGAACGCCACATAACACTCCAGATCGATGGAGCGGTTTCCGAAACCGCCGTCGTAGTCAGTTCCGAAAATATTGAAAGTCCGCGCCTGCTGAAACTTGTCATAGATCCGTTTTTCCAAACCGCGCGGCATGGGAGTACCGTGGCAGAGGTCGTTGGGGCGCAGGAAAATCCGCTTGGCACCGGCCTTTTTCCATTCTGAAAAGAATTTCACATTGTCATCAAACATGTTGGGAACCATGCCGAAAAGCATGTTGTCGGGGAATTCGACCTTTTCCCGGCGCGGAGGAAGCCGATAGTAACTGTAGATGTAGGTGATGATGGTCACATCTTTGCGTTCTTTGATCAGCCGGGCGGCGAGGCGGTTCCAGAACCAGAGGTAACGGTCGGTGAGGTGAGCGTAGAAGCTTTCTCCTTTGACCCGGGTATCCAGCGCGAGGCAGTTTTTGCAGAAGCAGAAACCGGGAGTCCCGTCATTGGGACAGACATTGAAGAAGGCAGGTCTTCCGGCGGCGATATACTCTTTGACAATGGCATCGATGACTTCCGGGTTGGAAAGACAGAGTTTTTCTCTGCCGCGGTAAACCTTGTCGACCCCCCGGCGCCCGGTGGAATCCATACCGAACCATTCCGGATGTTCTTTGCCGTATTTTTCCCACCAGTTTCCGAAAGCATGACCGTAACGGAAGTAGAAGTGCATGCCGTGCCGCTGTCTTCTTGAATAGAGTTTGTCCTGATACTGCAGAGCATCGACCTCCTCTTCGGTCATGCGGAAAATTTCCGGCGCGGCGGCATTGGCTTCTTTCATCAGCCGGAAGCGCCAGAAATAGGTGCGGACACCGGTCATCATCAGAGGCATCACCCAGCGGTCAGACTTTTTGTCAGCAAGAGTGATCGCAGTACGGGGCGGGAAAACAATGCCTTCATCGCCGGGACGGAGCCAGCGGACACCGAGTTCTTTTTCCAGAAAGTTGTAAACGGCACTCATGGTTCCGGTGATGGTGTGACGGGAATCAAGCCAGATCATCTTATCGTTTTCAAGAGAGTCCGCGACCTTGTCATATCCCCAGAAATAGACATTTTTTCCATCGATAACATAGTTCGCTTCAGTGGGAGTTGCCGCCTTTTTACCGCCGGGAGCCGCTTTGCCGACATGGAAAACAAATCCGTTTCCGGAGGGGGCAAGTTTGCTTCCGCAGATCAGTTCAAGATGGAGAATCAGTTCTTTTGCCGCCAATGCGTGTATTTTATTTCCGGGTTTTGCCACTTTGACCGCAGAATCCGCAATCTGCCATTCGGCGGCGGTCAGCGCCATCAGCGGCAGAAGCAGCAAAGATACAGCAATTTTTTTGAACATAAATATTTTCTCCTTTTAATTGCGAAATACTTTCTGATACATTGTCTTGCCCAATAATATAACCACGCTGATTTAAGTTGTCAACACCGGGAAACAATAAAAAGTTTAATTAAAATTCCGTTTTTGCGACCATCCGCCGCCGCTCTGCGAGTTATCCGCGACAGTCCGCCGCCGCCCAAGGCTATGCCGCGACAACGGAGCGGCAACGTACCCCGCTTTTGTGTTGGTTTGCGTTGCAAACCAACGTGAAGCGCAGGATAAATCCTGCATGAAGCATTGCTTCGCAATGTGAAGCGTTTGCCTTTGGCAAACGTGAAGCGCTCACTTCGTGAGTAAGGATATGATAAATTTATAGTCTTGCCGCGACAACGGAGCGGCAACGTACCCCGCATTTGTGTTGGTTTGCGTTGCAAACCAACGTGAAGCGCAGGATAAATCCTGCGTGAAGCATTGCTTCGCAATGTGAAGCGTTTGCCTTTGGCAAACATGAAGCGCTCGCTTACGCGAGTAAGGATATGATAAATTTACACTCTTGCCGCGACAACGGAGCGACAACGTATCCCGCTTTTGTGTTGTTTTGCGTTGCAAACCAACGTGAAGCGCAGGATAAATCCTGCATGAAGCATTGCTTCGCAATGTGAAGCGTTTGCCTAATGGCAAACATGAAGCGCTCGCTTACGCGAGTAAGGATATGATAAATTTACACTCTTGCCGCGACAACGGAGCGGCAACGTACCCCGCTTTTTTTGAAAAGGGATGGGGGGTGTGCAAACACGATTTCAGAAAATATTTGCAAAGCAACTTGCAAATTTGCTCCGGCGTGATATATTCCCATCATGAATATTTAATCTCAAAATCAGGAAATTTTCTTATGCCCGCCGACTTTGTTCACTTGCATTTGCACACCCATTACAGTATGCTGGATGGCGCCTGTACCGCATCCGGACTGATCAAAATGGCAAAAGAGATGGAGATGCCCGGTATCGCCATCACCGACCACGGCTACATGGGAGGAACGGAAGAGTTCCACCGGAAACTGGTCGCGGAAAATCTCAATCCGATCATCGGTGTTGAAGCCTATGTTTCTCCGACCACCCGGCAGGATGTCAATCCGGCGGTGGACTTCATCAAGGGCTTCCACCTCGTACTGCTGGCGGAAAACCAGAAAGGCTATCACAACCTCTGCAAGATCATGAGCGAATCCTGGCGCAGCGGATTCTACTACAAAGCGCGCTGTGACAAGCAGTTGCTGGAGGAGTACCACGAAGGTATCATCGCACTTTCTGCCTGTATTGCCGGAGAAATCCCGCGCAAACTGGCGCAGGGAGATTTTTCCGGAGCGGAGAAATCGCTGGATGACTACGTCAATATTTTCGGACAGGAAAACTTCTTCATCGAACTCATGGACCACAACATGCCGGAGGAACGCGAAGTCAATCCCCGGCTGATCGAACTCGCCCGCAAACGGAATATCCGGCTGGTCGCCACCAACGACGTCCACTACATGCGTAAAGAGGATGCCGAAGCCCACGAGATCATGCTCTGCATCCAGACCGGCGGCAGAATGCACGAAGACCACTTCCGTTTCCCGACGCAGGAATTTTATTTCAAAAGCCCGGAAGAGATGGCGGCGATCTTCAAAGATACTCCCGATGCGATCACCAACACCCGTTTGATCAACGACCGCTGCGCCGCCGATCCGGTGAAATTTGACTACAAGACCAACCACTACCCGGTATTCTACATGCCCGACGGCAAGGAGGCCGACCGCAAGGTGCTGTTTGATGTCTGCTGCGGAAATATGCAGATGCGCTATGACTTCACCTATACCGAAGGCATGGAACTTACCGAAAAGCAGAAAGTCATCATGGACCGGCTCAATTACGAACTCGACGTGATTGAAAAGACCGGCTTCTGCAGTTACTTCATGGTGGTATCCGACTTTATCCGCTGGGGCAAGGAACACGGTATTCCGGTCGGCCCCGGACGCGGTTCAGGTGCCGGAAGCGTGGTGGCTTACCTGATGCTCATCACCGATATCGACCCGTTGCGCTACGAACTGCTCTTTGAACGGTTCCTGAATCCGGAACGTGTCAGCCCTCCTGACTTCGATATCGACTTCTGCGAAAAAAGACGCAGTGAGGTCATCGAATATGTCCGGCAGAAATACGGCTTCGACAACGTTGCCCAGATCTGCACCTACGGTCAGCTGAAAGCCAAAGCGGTGGTCAAAGATGTCGCCCGGGTGCTGAATTTCTCCTTTGACGAAGGCAACAAACTGACCAAAATGATCCCGGAAGATCTCAAGATGACCATTCCCAAAGCGATCGAACAGTCCAAGGAGATCGCCGAACTCATCGCCACCAATTCACGGGTGGCACAGGTCTTTGACTTCGCCAAGATCCTCGAAGGGCTGAACCGTCAGGCAGGCGTTCACGCCGCCGGTGTCATCATCGGCGACCAGCGGCTGGACAATCTGGTACCGCTCTCCCGCAGTGCCACCGGGGATATGGTGGTGCAGTACCCCAAAGAGCCCTGCGAAAACCTCGGACTGCTCAAGATGGACTTTCTGGGGTTGCGTACGTTGACCATCATCCGCAATGCGATGGACATGATCAAAGAGCAGCACGGTGTGGATATCAATCTTTCAAAACTGCCGCTGGATGACCCCAAAACTTATGCGATGCTGCAGAAAGGCGATACCGTCGGCGTGTTCCAGCTGGAATCCGGCGGCATGCAGGATCTCTGCCGCAACCTCGGAGTTGAAACCATCGAACACATCATCGCTCTGGTCGCGTTGTACCGTCCGGGCCCGATGCAGTTCATCCCGCAATACATCGCCCGTAAAAAGAATGAGGAAGTGACCATTTACGACCATCCTAAAATGGAGCCCATCCTCAAAGAGACCTACGGCATCATGGTCTATCAGGAACAGATCATGCAGGTCGTGCAGGCACTTGCCGGTTTCAGTCTGGGCGGAGCAGACATCCTCCGCCGTGCGATCGGTAAGAAAAAAGAGGATGTGATGAAACAGCAGCGGGAAAAATTCATCGAAGGCTGTAAAGAAACCAGCGATATCCCGGCAGAACTCGCCGACAGCATCTGGGAAAAAATCAAAATCTTTGCCGGATACGGCTTCAATAAATCACACTCGGCGGCGTATGGCGTGGTCTCCTACCAGACCGCCTATCTCAAAGCGAACTACCCGGTGGAATTCATGGCGGCGGTGCTCACCGGTGAAATCGAAAACGCCGAAAAACTGGCATTCTTCATCAATGAGTGCCGGGAGATGGGCATTGAAATACTGCCGCCGGATGTCAATACCAGCAACATTCTCTTTTCGGTGGACAAGGGACGGATCCGCTTCGGTCTGGGTGCGATCAAGGGATGCGGCGAAACTGCCGCCAGCAAGATCATTGAAAGCCGTCAGAAAGATGGCCCGTTCACCAGTTTCCTCGACTTCTGCGAACGCTGCGGCGCCGACATCAACTCCCGGATGCTGGAATTTCTCACCCGCGCCGGTGCCTTTGACTCATTCGGACTGCGCCGGAGCCAGATCCTGGCAGTCGCCGAACCGATGATGGCATTTGCCGCCGAACGCGCCAGAGACAAGGCGCTGGGTCAGGGATCGCTCTTTGATCTGCTCGGCGAAGAAGATGGAGCCAATGATGTCTGCAGTATACAGATCCCGGATATCCCGGAATTCGACTGGGATGAGATTCTGAAAACTGAAAAAGAACTGCTCGGTTTCTACGTTTCCGGTCATCCGCTGCAGCCGCACGCCCAGCTGCTCCGCACCTTCGCGACCCCCATCCACCGCCTGTCGGAATTCAAGGACAACACTACCGTCCGCCTTGCCGGTATGGTTTTGAATTATACAGTCAAGTACAGCAAAACCACCAACAAGCCGTTCGGTATTCTGCAGCTTGAAGATCTGGATGCCAACTGCGAATGTATGATTTACGAAAAATCTCTCGAACTGATCAACAAAAACCATGTTTCCATGGAACCGGGAGCCGCCGTCATCCTCGAAGCCACCGTCCGCCGCAATCAGGAGAGCGAAAAACCCCGGCTCATCGTCGAAAGGATCCATCCGCTCTCCGCCGCACCGGAACACTATTCCGAGGAACTCTATCTGCACATCTATCAGAGCGAACTCAAACCCGATACTATCGCTCAGACCGCCCAGCTCTGCCGCAACGCCCCGGAAGGCAAAACCCGCGTCATCGTCTGCGTTGTCACCGACAAAGATGAGGTGGTCTTCGTGGAATCCAATTTGCGGCCGATCACCGTTTCGCGGGGATTGCTCCACCGCTTCGACGAAACTCTGGGCGCCGACCGCTACCGGATAAAGCGAACCGCCTGCCAGGAACCGCCGCGCCGCTGGGTACCGTCGTCTGCAAAGGAATGATTCCCCGATGGAAAGCATCTTCCCGTCTCCGGAAACTGCCGATGAAAACGGTATCGTTGCCTGGTCACAGCATTTGAACTGTGACATGCTGGCAGATGCCTACCGGCACGGGATCTTTCCGTGGCCCATCGGCGAAAATGTGCCATATATCCCCTGGGCATCCCCGGAAGAACGCGGAGTGCTTTTCTGTGACAAACTTCACATACCTCACGGACTCAAACGGGAAATGAAAAAGTTCAAGTTTGAATTCCGGGTCGATACCGCATTTCAGGAGGTGATCGCCAACTGCGCGAAAGCGGCACGACCGGGGCAGGATGAAAGTTGGATCACCGGGGCGATGATCGAAGTTTACACTGAATTCCATCAGTTGGGATATGCCCACAGTTTTGAAACATTCGATGAAAACGGCAAACTTGCCGGGGGATTGTACGGAGTTTCCATCGGCAAAATCTTTTGCGGAGAGAGTATGTTCTACCGGGTTTCCGGGGCTTCGAAATTCGCTTTTGTCAAGATGGTGGAATTTCTGCAGAACCGGGGAGTCGTCCTGATTGATACCCAGATGGTGACCAACGCAACTGCTGCTTTCGGAGCGCAGTTGATCTCCCGGAAAGAGTATCTTGAACTGCTCAACACCTACGGCGGAGAACCGCTGCTTTTCAGGAGTGGGAAATGAGATATCTGCTCCTGACAGTGCTGGTGATATTGAGTTTCTGCCGACTGGCCGCCGGAGAACAGCTGCTTTTCATCCCCGGCTGGTACAGTGAATGGATAAATTATTCACAGCACCGGGAGATATTGCAGAAAAGTTTCCCTGATGCCGATATCCGAATATACAAATGGGATTCCAACCGGCTGTGGAAAAATGCGGCTGCTTCAGCAGAACTCTGTGTTAAAAGTGTCAGCAAAGAGATCGCTTGCGCTCCGGCACCGCAGGAGTATATTCTGATCGGACACTCGCTCGGCGGCCGCATCGCGATAAAGTCGGCATACATTCTCGCCGCCAAAAAGATCAAAGTCAAACGGATAATTCTGCTGGGGACTGCGGCGAATCCTTCAAAAGAGGAGTTGGAAACATTGCAGAAAGTTTCCACTTTACCGGTTATAAATATCTTCTGCACGGATGACAACATGCTGAAACTTTACATCCGGCAGGAAAAAGAGTTCCCGCTGGGATTTGCCGGATCACCCCGGAAACTTCCCCATATCCGGCAGTACCGGATGCCGGTGGATGATCACGACATCCGGCTCGGCAAAGTGTTACTGCCGGACAACCGGAGTATGGAGAGTCTGCGGGAAACTGCCGCCCACCTTGCGGTCAATTATTTGAAGTATCTGCAAACCGTCCTCGCGAAAAAAATCCCGGAAAGTTACATCGACTATCCGGCATTGGAAAAAATCGCCGGCTTCCGGAAATGCCCGCCGGACAATCTTCCGGGCTTCCGGAAGATCGCCGGATTTGATTCATGGGAATTGAGTGAACGAAAATTCAAAAGACGTTTCCGGCTGACGGCACCCTCCGGCACAAAGTTCTATTACACCGACCGGGAAACTGCTGAAACAACTTTCAATGAGATCATAAAACTTGTGAAATTTGAAAAGGAAAAACAAAAATGAATAATTCTGTTTCGCTTCTGATTGTTTTGTCCGTGATGTTCATCGCCGCTCCGTTTCAAAGTTACGCAAAAGGCGATCACTATGCTTTTTTAGAAGAACAAGACGTCATCCAACGGATAATGATGACCTTATATCAGAATCCCAACCGGCAAGATGCTGAAAAAGTGTTCGTTTTTCTCGCCCATTTTGCCGATTCAAAACTTGCCGGTAAAAAGCATCTTTTCGGAGTTTTTTGCGGAGAATTATTCCTGCGTTACCCCGATAGAATCGAAACATGGCAGCAAAAATCTTCCGCTCCGGTGTACCGGACTGTTATGCGAATTGCCTCAAATTATGCCGCCGCTTTGAAAACCCCCGGAGTTGAGACTTTATTGAACATGCCGCCGGAAAAATTTTCCCCTGACCTGCTTGAGGCCTGCTGGAGCGGATTTTTTGCTTCCGGCAAAACCGGATATGTCGAACAGATCATAAAACGGGCATTACTTTTCCCCGAAGATGGCGGACTTGATATTATCCGCAAAGCCGCATTATGGTCACTTATGGAATTGAGTGAAAAGCATCCGGTGATAAAAAGCACCTTTAAAAACTATCTGCGCAACAAAGCATTACCCAATGTTCAATACAAACTGGCAATGGAAATCAGCGAAAGCAAACAGCAGGAATTGCTGGGCAGAGTATTGATTTCAGACAAAAGCAAAGATGCTGAATTCAATGAAACAAATCGTCCGAAGCAGGAGAATGATCAGGAAACTGAACTCGGCGATGATTTTTTTGATTTTCTGAAGTTGACCACCCAACATACTGAAAAACAGTTTATCAGCAAAATCCGGACAATCATTGCCGGAGAGGTCAAATCACGCTTTCCGGAACTCACGGAAAAACAGTGTCTGGAAATCACCGATAATCTGCTCTCGTTGAAAGATGCCGGAATCCCCCGAAAAGTTCCGGATCAGGGCGGTTTTCTGGAATTTCTGGCTATTCAGAAATTTATGAAAGAAAACAACGCCAAAGAACGGCATCACCTGCTCTATCTGGAATACGCCCTGCGTCTGGCATCACAATATCACCCCGATGCCGATGTTTCACGTTTTATTTTCCGGGTGTTGAATACTACCGCTAATTCCCTGGTCTATCTGAAAGACGAAATGTTGCAGAAGTATAAACTCCATCCTTATCTGGTCGATATGCTCAAAGGCGGCAGGGCGCTCCGTACCGGCTGGAAACATCGTGGCGGCACTTACAGCGATTCCGTAACGCCGCACGGGTGGCAGAGTTTTAAAGAAAATCTGATCCAAGCCGGGAAACATTTCTCGGATGCCTATCACAGGCATCCGAATTATCCGGAGGCTCCTGCCCAGATGATCGCAGTGGAAGGTGCTTCAAGTGACAGCAAAAAGATGGCGATCTGGCTGCGCCGTTCCCTGATCGCCCAGATCAATTACCGGGAAGCGATCGAAAATTATGTTTGGTACAAACTTCCGAGTTGGGGCGGTTCCACCGCCGACTTGCGGAATTGCGCCAAAGCCTTTTTTGCACTCGGCAAAACATATCCGCAAGCAGCGCACAACGGACTGTTTTTACTGCAGGCGTTTCTGAGTGAACTTCCGGCAGCAGACAGCATAAGATATTTTTCCAATACCGGAAATTATCGCGAAGTCAAAGAGATCCTGCTCAATATCAGCGAAATTGATGCCAGCGAAAAGCATTTCCTCGGCACAGCAGCGATTTTTGGCAACGACATGGAAAGTGCAAAGAAAATGTATGACTCCATGACCCCGGAGGAACTGGATTTTAATCTGGGCAGAACCGCGGGGAAATTGCCATCGCTGTACTGGTTCGACTTCCCGGCGCTTTACGAACTTTTCAATGCCGATCCTGACCGGCACGAACTTTTCAAAGCTCTGACCCGCATGAGCAATCAACAGAGAGATGAAATTCTCAAAAAACGTATCAATACCTGTCAGGATCCCAGACACAAACAGACTTTGATCGGGCTTTATCTTACGCTCAATGCCAGAGTCTCTTTTCTGACATTCCGGCAGAAAACGCCGGTTCTGATCCGACTTTTGAACAAATATCAGGAAAATATGCCGCTGATCAAAGAAGCGATTGCTCTGGGTATCGATCTCGAAACTCCGTACGGACGTCTGGGATTCCGTCCGCTTTACTACGCTTTTACCTATGACAAAAGCAATAAAATTGCCGACTTGCTGTTATCTGCCGGAGCCGACCCCAATGGTGCATGGGGAGAACATTTTCCGCTGGACTATATGATAAGAAAAAAATTTCCTCCGGAACAAATCCGCCTTCTGATCAAAACCGGTGCCGACCCCAACCGGAAGTACCGGAAAAGTTTCACTCCACTCCATGCGGCATTCAACAATTTTGAAGCAGCGGTAATTCTGGTCGAAGCCGGTGCAAAGCTCAATGAAGTCAGCGAATTCGGTCAAACGCCGCTCGATCTGGCGCGAAAAATGGGCTCCGGGAAAGTGGAAAAATATTTGCGGAGCAAAGGTGCAAAGTTCGCGCATGAACTTTGAACGCCCGTTCCAACCCTGTCCGGCCTTGAAAAAAACACCATGATGTGCTATATTATATGAATGTATTTTGTTAAGTATTATGGAGTTGACATCATGAAAAAATCATCTGCCTTCTGGCAAAGCAAGGGACAATGGATACTCGAAATGAGTGTTCTGATCGCCGTTTTTGCCGTTTTTGCCTGGGCAGCGCTCCACGGAGTCAGAAGTCAGAGCGCTTATTTGTTTGATCAGAAAAATTCTTTGGAAACAATTTTGCTTTATGTGGGGATATTTTCCGGGATCGTCCCGGTATTCTACCTGATTTTTCAAGCGGTTCTGGTCTGCTTCTATGCCCCGGTGAAGCGCGATCACATCGACAGCGCCGACCTGCCCTCCTGCACCATTATCGTCCCGGCTTACAACGAAGGCGCCGCCGTTGCCGAAACCTTGCGCGCTCTGCTCAAAAGCGACTATCCTGCGGAAAAACTGGAGATCATCGCCATCAATGACGGTTCCGCCGATGATACCTGGAACTGGATCACTCTGGTTTCCGGTGAAGCCGAAGGCAGGATCACCGCCATCAACCTTGAACAGAATCAAGGCAAAAAACATGCACTCCACCTCGGATTCAACCGGGCAAAAAATGATATCGTCGTCACCATCGACAGCGATTCCATCGTCACCGCCGATACCTTGAAAAATCTGGTGCTTCCCTTTGAAGATCCCAAAGTCGGCGGTTCTGCCGGTGTTGTCCGGGTCCGCAACATCCATCATGGACTTATTCCCCGGATATTGGATGTCTGTTTTGTGTTTTCCTGCGACTTTATCCGGAGCGCCCAGAGCGCGATCGGCGCTGTACTCTGTTCCCCCGGGGCGATCAGCGCTTACCGCAAAGCGGCACTGCTGCCGCATCTGGACGGCTGGCTCCATCAGACCTTCCTCGGCAAGCCCTCGACTATCGGTGAAGACCGGGCGCTGACCAGCATCCTGCTGCGCAACGATTACCGGGTGGTTCTGCAGAATAACGCTCAAGTGGAAACCAATGTGCCGGTTGATTATCCGCAGTTGTGCCGTACGCTTATCCGCTGGACCCGCGGCGATGTCCGTGAAGGTCTGCTGATGATCCGTCATTTTTACAAACGGTTCAGTTTCGGTGACTGGAGATTGCTGGCGCTCAAGATCAATCTTTTCTGTCAGCTGCTCGGACTGCTTCTGCCGCTGTTGATGCTGCCGCTGACGATTTTCACCATATTCTACTGCATAAATAATTTTGTTTTCATGCTTAATTACACTGTTTTCATCACCTGGCTCTGGGCGATGATCCCGGCGGTGCTTTACGCTCACCGCGAAACTCCGTTCAAGGCGGCGTGGGCGTTTATCAGTGCGGTTTTCAGTTTGTTCGCGCTGTCCTGGGTCTGCATCTATTCGTGGATCACCATGAGCAACCCCGGCTGGATGACCCGCGACATCTCCAAAAAAGATGATGCCGAAGTCACCGTACGCGGAGTGCACAGCAACTGATGCAGTTTGAACGTTTCATCAAAATCATCGCGGTCGGCAAGATGAAAGACAAGCACCTTGCGGTGCTGACCGATGATTTTCTGCTCCGGCTCCGGAAATATGGGAAATGCGATCTGGTCGTATTGCCGGATTCCGATGTCGCCCGCGAAGGCGAAGCGATCTGCCGGGAACTGGATAAAGAGCGCAATGCCGATATTTTTGTGCTTTCAGAAGAGGGCAGAGAGTGGACGACTTCCCAATTTTCCGGACAGTTGGGAACACTTGACCGCCGGGCAGTCTTCGTCATCGGCGGTCCATTCGGATTATCGGAAGAGGTAAAAAAACGCGCGAAACATCTCTGGTCATTGTCAAAATTGACCTTTACCCATGAGATGGCACGGTTTCTGCTGTGTGAACAACTCTACCGGGCGCTGAATCTGCTCAACGGCGGCGCCTACCACCACGACTGAAGCAAAACAACGCTGCTTGTAACGCAACGTAATTTGTGCGCCAGCCATAAGCCCACATCAACAGCCTCTCGCCTGCCGGGCTTTGAGCCCGGCGATTGGCGCCCTCAAGCCGCCCGGAATCAGGAGCGATATCGCACAGCCTGGCGCGTTTTGCCGAGAAGTCCGCGAGGGGAGTGTACTTGCGTACTCGACCCGAGCGGCGACGACTGCAAGGCGCGCCAGTCATAAGCCGCCATCAGGCGGCGATACAACAATACTACCTCCCGCCTGCCGGACGATCAGTCCGGCGATTGGCGCAAACCAAGCCGCCCGGAATCAGGAGCGATATCGCACAGCCGGGCGCGTTTTGCCGAGGAGTCCGCGAGGGGAGTGTACTTGCGTACTCGACCCGAGCGGCGACGACCGCAAGGCGCGCTCCGGCAAAGCGAGATCGCTCCGTGTCACTTCATATTCGCGACGGCAACTTCCAGAGCCTTCACACCTTCGGTTGGTTCAGAGATATTCAACACCGTCAGTTCCATGGGGCAAAGTCCGTTGCGGCGGCGGTTGAGAATATCTTTCACCCGCAAAGTATAGGTGACTTTGATGTTATGCTTCTGCAAAATTTCCACGGCACTGTCGCAGATAAGTTCGGCGTGGACATATTTGACCTTGCCGCAGATAGCGACCATAGCGGCGGCTTTGCCGATGACCTTGTCGACCAGGACAGAATTTTTCATTTTATCCGGATGCTGACGGTAGATGTCGAGGATAGGAGAAATTCCTCTGCCGTTTTCTTCGTGGATGATGTCCCCATATTTGATGATGACACATCCGGCTTTGTTGTCGATGATCTTCTGCCGTGCATACTGAACGGCGTGTTTTTCAGCCTGCCTTGCCGCTCCGCAACTGCCATATTTACAGCAAAAACATCCGGTCAACACACCAACTGCAATGACCACGGCACACATCATCAAAACAAAACGCAACATATTACACCTCATTTGTCTTCTGTATTCAATCTCTTTCAAGTTTTATCAGCGTTATTTCGGACGGCACGCCGAACCGGACAGGGAATCCACTCCAGATACCGGTACCATTGGAAACATAAAGCCGGGCGGAACCGGAACGGTATTCTCCGGAAACGAAACCGCCATTAAGACGTTTGACGATCCAGTTCAACCCCGGAAACATCCCACCGTGGGTGTGACCGGAAAGTTGCAGCATCACATCCAGTTTTCCGGCTTCCCGCGCCAGATCCGGACGATGAGAGAGCAGGATGACCGGCTCATCGTGAGCGACCTCACGCAAAGCCTGCCGGAAATTCACCACCGGCAGACCGAAGCGCTTACCGGCATAATCGCCGACTCCGACCAACGTCAGACCGCAGGGAAGTTTTACCGAAGTGTTTATCAGCATGTGAACATTGCACTCATTCTCCAGAAAGTTGATCCATGGAACAAAACCGGAATAGTATTCGTGATTTCCCGGCACGCCGTAAACCCCGTACCGGGCGCGCAGATTCCGCAATGGCAGCAGCAATTTGCCCATCCGGGCAACATTGCCGTCCACCAGATCACCGCCGAGCAGAACCAGATCGGCATCAAGGGAATTGACTTTGGCAACAATCAGCGGCAGCCATTCCGGGTCACTCATCCGGTTGATGTGAAGATCGGTCAGGAAAACGATTTTCAAATCATCGGCTTTCCCGGGAAGTTCAGCGAACTCCATTTCGACCTTGCGGATAGCGGGGAAACGGATCCCTTCAAAAATTCCGACTCCGGCAACGGTCAGCGCAACTGCGAACAGTACCAAATTCAAATAGCGGAGACTTTTCTTTATTTTTTCCGATATCCGCAATTTGAAAATTCCGGCAGCACTCCGCGCCAGCAGACGGCAGAATTCAGATGCCAGAAGCAAAAAGAAAAATATGAAATGCACTGCATAAATCAATGCGCCGATGAGCAGCAGCCACCGGGGAAGTTCCGGAGCAAAGTAGACCGGCCCGCCGAAAAGATGAAATATCTGAAATTTGAATGCCGCCAATAAGACCACCACACTCAAAATAATTTTGAGCGCAACTCTCCGGCGCGGGATGGTCAATACCGCACGCCAGATGACGAATGCGGCTGATAATACGGCAAAAAAAGCTATCAAAACAGAAAACCTTTCAAATATTAACTTTTCAGAAAATGTAATATAGCGTGCGATCGACTCTTTGTCAAATCATTTTTGGTTTCAGAAATTATTCTGACTTCTGCTCAAGCAGGAAACGGGCATTCTCATCGCCGCCTTCCGCCGCCTTGCGCAGGAGTTTCAAACCGTTTTCCCGGTCTTTACGGACTCCGCGTCCGTCGAGCAGAGCGATCGCCATTTTACGCATGCCGATAAAGGAACCGGCAAGCGCGGAACGCCGATACCAATTGTATGCCGAAACATCATCCTTGGCGACCCCTGAAGCCTGATTATAGCAATCGCCCAGTTTCCACGCGGCAGTTTCATCGCCTCCGGAAGCCGCAAGACGATAATTTTCAACGGCATTTGTCCAACTCTGCTCAACCCCGGTACCCCGGGCGAAACAATCACCCAGAGCGCAAAGCGCCGGAGGATAACCGCTTTTACCGGCAAGGCGGAAAAAACGTACCGCTTTCGCCGGATCATAATCGACTCCGACTCCGGCGAGATACATTCTGCCGAGATTCACCATGGCGCGTTGATTACCGAGTTTCACGGCGCGCCGGGTCAACTTCATGGCTTTGTCGTGATCCGGCGGCAATCCGGTTCCATTGAAGAGGATTTCCGCAAGTTGTGCCAATGCTTCGGCATTTCCCCGGTCGGCGGCCTGCTGCAAAAATTTCACCCCGGCGGAAATGTCGATATCTCCGCCGATACCGGAACGCAAACAGGCAGAATAAAGCAACAGCGCTTCCGGGCTGACATCCGGGCGTTTGACATATCCGGCAAGACGGCGGCGCAACTCCGCGCCATGCCGGGGGGCATCCTTAAAAAGATAGCGGGCAAGAAGCAATTTGCCGTATTCTGAAACCTCTGCTGCTTTGCGCATCAATTGCAAGGCTTGTTCTTTGTCGGCTTTCAGAGCCGGGAAATCACCGTATTCACTCTTCTCGGCGGGGACTCCGGAATAGAGCAACTCGGCATAACGCGCCATAGCTTCAGCGAGATTGCCCTGCATCGCCCGACGGTAATATAACGCCGCCATCGCATTGGATTTGCGGCATCCCCAGCCGCGTTCAAAACAGCGCGCCAGATTGTATTGAGAAGCAGTATGACCGGCATCAGCGGCCCGCCGGAACCAGTACACTGCCAGAATCAGATTGACCGGACGTTTGCGTCCGAAAAAGTGTTCAATTGCCAAATCATAGGCGGCGTTTGCATCGCCTTTCCGGGCGCGATCTTCCAGCGATTCCGGGGCCTTTGCCAGAATCACCGGACAAAAAAATGCCGTACATGCAATCAGCATTGCAAGTACGGCACGCATAATATCAACTTTCCTGAAGAAAATCAGTTGGAAGCGAGCGCTTTTTTCAGCGCCGCGATCTCGGCTTCCAATTCTTTGATCCTGGCATCCTGCTTCATCACGCGCTTGGGCAGAGTCAGACGCGCCATGAATTCGCGCTGGCTTTCGGCAGGAGTACCGATCGCGATGGTTCCGGCGGGCAAACTTTTCACCACGCCGCTGGTTCCGGCGACCTGACAACCGTCACCGATGGTAATGTGACCGTTGATACCGGCTTTGGCGGCGATGATCACACCGCGACCGATTTCAGTACTTCCGGCGATACCGCACTGGGCGATCAGGATGGAACTTTCACTGACGACCACGTTATGAGCGACCATCACCTGATCGTCGATCTTGACATTGCTTTTGATCCAGGTCTTGCCGAAACGGGCGCGGTCAACGGTGGTATTGGCACCGATTTCAACATCGTCGTCGATCTGAACGATACCGGTCTGGGGAACTTTCACCAATCCGGCAGGGCCGGGAACAAATCCGAAACCGTCAGCACCGATGACCACTCCGGAGTGGATGATGTTCTTGTTTCCGATAAGACAGCGGAACATCACGGTGACATTGGGTGAAAGCACCGTGCCGCAGCCGATTTTGACTTCATGTCCGATGTAGCATCCGGCACCGATGACCGTATTATCGCCGATGACCACATCACGTTCGATGACCGCATTGGCTCCGATGGAAACATTATTTCCGAGTTTCGCCGAGGGATCGACCACCGCAGAGGGATGGACTCCGGGGATGGGAGCCGGGGCTTCTTCAGCGTACATCGCGGCGATTTTAGCGAACGCCAGATCGACATTATCGCAGACGATGATCGTCCGGCTGGAACAATCCGCATTGGCAAGATCGGGGCAGACCAGAATGATACCGGCGGCAGCAGAACTCAACTGTTCCTCATATTTTTTACTGCCGACGAAACTCAAATGTTCAGCAGAAGCATACTTTACAGCGGCGACACCAGTCACAGTACGAGCGGCATCTCCGCAGATACGTCCCCCGGTAATTTCGGCGATTTGAGCGGCAGAAAGAGTAATCTGTTTCATTATTCAACCCCTTTGGACTTTTTAACAACAGCTGTACGGTTCAACTCACGGATAACCTCTGCAGTCATATCGCGATCTGCAGGAGAAACGATCAGCGCCGGCATCTGATTGAGAGTCTTGCCGGAACTGTCAATAACAAAATTGAATCCCCGGGCACCGGCGCGGCGGCGGACTTCCGCGTTGATATCCGCGATGATCTCCGCACGCTTTTTGGTTTCGAGATCCCGGATTTCACGGGAGATCCGGGAAGTATACATCTCCATTTCCGCTTCTTTGGCTTTGACCTTGCGGATGGCATCATCGGCAAGACGCTTGGCTTCAGCAAGTTCGGAGGCGCTGAGCGCCGGATTTCCGGCATTGGTTCCGAGTTTGTGCATTTCAGTACGGAGCTGGACGAGCTGTTCCTGCATCTGCTTGAGATAGTTGCGGGCAGCACCGGCGCGCTGATTGATGAACTCCTCAACCGCGCGGCTCTTATGATATTCCCGGAAGACTTTTTCCAGATCGACCACTCCGATACGGTCTTCCGCCCGGAGCATGCCGACACAGAACAGCAGCAGTATGGCAAAGAAAAATTTCAACCGGCTTTCCATTTTGCACACCTCGGCAGCAGATCAGTTGGAACTGCTGTAGTTGGGAGCATCTTTGGTGATGACAACGTCGTGCGGATGGGCTTCGCGCAGACCGGCGGCGGTCACACGAACCATCATCGCCTTGTCCTGGAATTCATCCAGAGTGCGGGCGCCGCAATAACCGAAACTGTAGCGCAAACCGCCGACAAACTGATGGATAACGCCGCGAACCGGGCCACGGAAGGGCACCATCGCTTCGATACCCTGCGGCACGAGTTCGGCATCATCATCCACATCGTCCTGACCATAACGTTCACGGCTGCCTTTGTTGCACTTCATCGCTTCCAGACTGCCCATGCCGCGATAAGCGACATAACTGCGGCCCTGGTGAAGCACCACATCGCCGTTGCTTTCACTGGTTCCGGCGAGAGCGGAACCCATCATCACGCAGGAAGCACCGACCGCGATTGCTTTAGCAACGTCGCCGGACTGTTTGATACCGCCGTCAGCAATGACCGGGATATCGGCGGGAATAGCACTCTTGACCGCGTAAACAGCGGAAACTTGCGGAACACCGACACCGGCGACCACACGGGTGGTACAGATCGAACCGGGTCCGATACCGACTTTGATCGCATCAGCACCGGCATCAGCAAGCGCTTTGGCGGCTTCGGCGGTGGCAATATTTCCGGCGACGATATCGACTCCGGTGTAACGGTCCTTGAGCAGTTTGACCGTATCGATAACACCTTTGGAGTGTCCGTGGGCAGTATCGATAACCAACGCATCGACACCGGCTTTGACCAACGCTTCGGCGCGGCCTTCATCATAGGGTCCGATAGCGGCGGCGACCCGGAGCTGGTGACGGCTGTCCCGGTTGTAATCCGGTTCATCGCGGGTGATCAGGGTACGGACGTCGAGGAAACTGAAAAGACCGGTAAGTTTGCCTTCTTTATCGACCATCGGCAGTTTGCCGATCTTGTTTTCGCGCATGATCTTGTAGGCATCAGCGATGGCGGTGCCGTCGGGAGTGGAAAGCGGATTGGCGGTCATGACATCGCGGATACGGAGATTGTAGTCCGTGAGGAACTTGATATCGCGGCTGGTGATGATACCGATCAGTTTACCGTTGTCATCGACGATGGGGAATCCGGAGAAGGAATATTTGTGTTTTTTCTTTTCGGAAAGCATTTCGCCGATGGTCTGGTCGGGATGGAAAGTGATCGGGGTGCGGATAACACCATTGAGATAGTATTTGACCTTGCGGACCTCTTCAGCCTGACGTTCCGGGGAGAGGTTTTTATGGATCACGCCGATACCGCCGAGGCGGGCCATGGCGATCGCCATTTCGCTTTCAGTAACGGTATCCATAGCGGCACTGACGAAGGGAATATTCAGTTTGATATTCCGGGAGAAGTTACTGGAGATATCAGTATCGTGCGGCAGAAAATCCGCATACTGAACCACCAGGGAAATGTCGTCAAAGGTCAATCCCTCAAACGGGAACGCCGCCATAAATTTGTCGATGTAACGCATAGATACAATCACCTTCCGTTTTGTTGTTTTGATTATTATACTCCTTATACATAAAATACACCTGAAAATCACTTTTTTCAACCGGAAGAGCGTAATTTTCAACGGTTTTTAGCATATTTTTTGCAATTGAGCAAAAAAGCGGTACGGAAGGAGATGTGGTACAAACAGTGCAAACCTGCTGACTTGACACACAGATACAAAATCTCCCCTCCGCGGGCAAATGGAACCGTACTGCGTGAAGGGGAGATGATTTTGGCAAAATCACTTCTGCTTAAGAGTGCTCTGCATATCCTGCCAGTTGGCATTGAAAGCATCATTGAGGATCTTGGCGGCATCCTGCGGAGTGGAATGGTTCCTGGAAGTCCGCAAAATTTTACGCACCTGTCCCAGCGCTTCAGCGTGACGCTTATACATCCGCTCTTCCAGAGCATTCAACTCTTTTTCCGGCAGCAGCGGCAGATTCTTATTGTGCAAATCGATCGACTTCCGGCTGAATGAACCGTCCAGTATCTCTTCCGGAATATCCCGGATCGTCATCGGCACCGGAATATAACACGAACTGCGGGGAGGTCCGAAAACGCTGTACATGGTACTCAAAGTTTCCGGAAATTCCATATCGATCGCAAACGTCACCCCGGTAAGGGTTCTTGATCCACACGGCGTATAACCTGCCCCCTTGTCCGGGTACCGATTGATCCGGGAGGAAGCCGCAAGATCAGCCGGAGTCAGGATACCGTTATTCCGCCATTGCTGATTGAGCAAAAAGTCACGCACCGCAAATTCGCGCCGGAAATGACTGTTCAGGCTGCTGAAATTGCGCGTACTGTACTTCTGCATTTCCGGATAATGGTGTGCATTTGCCCGGATGTCAAAACCGCTGTTGACCGGCTTTGCCACCACTTTGCGGGCATTATTTTCAACGATGTAAACATTTTTGCTGTCGCCGATAAACCAGATCGAACCGCTTCCGGCATGAGAATAAGCATTGTCGGCGACGATTTTTTTCAGAAGTTCAACTGCGGCCTCGGCGGTTCCGCTTTCTTCAAGCAATATCCGGCAAATCAGCGGAGTTCCCATACCGTACTGGCTGTTATCGGACTCGGCTGCCGGGTCGCCACTGTTCATCAGCACGACCACGCCACGGTCATTTATACCCTGTGTCGGATTGAAACCGGACTGAGCACCATTTCCGATCCAGGCATGTTTCCCGGGAACAGCCCGACGCAGCAACGCCACTTCGTGCAAACTGGAATCCCGGTTTTTATGGACAAAAACCGTTTTTCCGTCAGTCAGATCGGACATGGCGACCCAACTGGTACATTCGTGATACTCTTCGCGTTTGGAATCAGCGGAAACCTTGGCAGCAGCCGGAGCTGCCGCCGGTTCAGACTTGACCGAACTGAAACGCATAATGGCAAGAAAGGTACCTTTTTTCCAATTGAACGCCCGGTCGATCGTGTAACTTTCCTCAACGATATGGGGCGCAAAACGAAGCATGACACCTTTGAAATGGCGGAAACGTTCTGCTTTCAACTCCGGAGTAAGCGGCCACCGCTTATCACCGTTGCCGACCACCCGGTCCCGGTAAAATGTCCAATATTTACGGACATAATTCTCCACATCGATATCCCGGGCGGCAGCACCGATCCCAAGAATCGCCACCATAAAAATCAAAAAGTTTCTATACCGCATAAACATCACCTCTGTTATCAGTTTTTCAAACTCTGAAGCGGAGCGGGGATCCGTCCGCCGCGAGCGATGAATTCAGCCGGAGAATATTTGCTGACCGGAATGACCGGCGCTTCTCCGAGCAATCCTCCGAAAGAGACCATATCACCGACTTTTCCCGCCGGGATCAGGCGAACCGCCGTGGTCTTGGTGTTGACAACACCGATAGATATCTCATCGGCGATGATACCGGAAATAACCTCCGCCGGAGTGTCGCCGGGGATAGCGATCATGTCCAGACCGACTGAACAGACGGCGGTCATCGCTTCGAGTTTTTCCAGAGTCAAAGCACCGCACCGGGCGGCTTCGATCATGCCGGCATCTTCGGAAACCGGGATAAATGCTCCGGAAAGTCCACCGACATGGCTGGAAGCCATAACGCCGCCTTTTTTCACCGCATCATTGAGCATGGCAAGTGCCGCAGTAGTTCCGTGGCAGCCGCACTTTTCCAATCCCATGGATTCGAGGATGTAGGCAACCGAATCCCCGACCGCCGGAGTCGGCGCCAGAGAAAGGTCGACGATACCGAAGGGGACACCAAGACGTTCCGAAGCCTCACGCGCCACCAGCTGACCGACACGGGTGATCTTGAAAGCGGTACGTTTAATGGTTTCAGCAACCTCCGTCAAATTGCAATTTCCCTGACGGCGAATGGCAGAAGCGACTACTCCGGGACCGGAAACTCCGACATTTATCACGCGTTCCGGTTCGCCGATGCCGTGAAATGCTCCCGCCATAAACGGGTTATCTTCCGGCACATTGGCAAAAACAACCAGTTTGGCACAGCCGATAGCACTGCGGTCGGCAGTAAGATCAGCGGTCCGGCGGATGATCCGTCCCATTTCAGCAACCGCATCCATATTGATACCGGCCTTGGTGGAAGCGACATTGACCGAAGAACAGACCCGTTGGGTCTCCGCCAATGCCTGCGGAATGGCAGAGATCACAGCGCGGCTGCCGTTACTGCAGCCTTTCTGAACCAGTGCGCTGAATCCGCCGATGAAGTTGATCCCCAGTTCACCTGCGGCACGATCCAGGACTTTGGCAATTTTCACGGCACCATCCGGATCAAGACCGCCTGCCATCAGAGCGATGGGAGTGACCGATACGCGCTTGTTGATAATGGGAATACCATATTTTTTTTCAATATCTTCGCCGATTTTGACCAAATCGGCGGCGCTGGACATGATCCGGTCGTAGATCCTGGTGCAGAGGGTATTGCAATCATCACTCCGGCAATCGTAAAGCGAAATACCCATTGTGATGGTACGGATATCGAGGCACTCCTCCCGGATCATGCTGATAGTTTCAATAATATCTCTGGTATCAAACATGGGACTCAAATCCTGTGCATGGAGTTGAAAATATCTTCGTGCATAACGTTGATATCCAAACCGGCGGCTTTGCCGTATTCTGCCATGCGGTCAACGAAAGCGTTGAAGGAGATGGAAAGATTATCGATATCGACAATCATGATCATCGTAAAATATTCAGCAAGTACAGTTTGCGAAATATCCAGAATATTGGCGCCGAATTCGGCACATCCGGAACTTACTTTGGCAATGATACCGACGGAATCTTTGCCGATAACAGAAACAACTGCTTTCATGAGACACATCCTTTCAAAATTGAAACATAGTTATAATATAGCACTGTTTCCGGCAAATTACATCATAAATCTTTGCTGTAACAGAAATTTTTTGCAGATATCCGGGGGGCGTGGGATAATGACGAAAAAAGTGCGGGCAGCGTGAACAGGGCGTTCACGAGCTTCCCGCACTTTTCAAGTCGGCGCTCCCGAGGGCGCGCCGACCTCATTCTGGAAAAACCGACTATGTCAGTTCAAAGCGGCAACGCCGGGGAGTTCCTTACCTTCGAGGAATTCCAGAGAAGCACCGCCGCCGGTGGAGATGTGGCTCATCTTGTCAGCCAGACCGGATTTCTTGACGGCGGCAACGCTGTCACCACCGCCGATGATGGAGATACCGCCATTGGCTTTGACTTCAGCGACAGCATCGCAGACGCCGAAGGTACCTTTGGAGAATTTCTCCATTTCAAAGCAGCCCATCGGTCCGTTCCAGACGACAGTCTTGGCGGCTTTGATGGCATCGCTGTAAAGTTTGACCGTTTCCGGACCGATATCGAGGCCCATCCAGTTGTCATCGACGTCGAGTCCGACGACTTTGGTGTTGGCTTCGGGATCGAATTTATCGGCTTCGATGCTGTCGACGGGGAGCAGAAGTTTGACACCGCGTTTGGCAGCTTCGGCGATCATTTCGCGGGCATAGTCCATCTGGTCGGCTTCGCAGAGGGAGTTACCGATCTTGTGGCCCTGGGCAGCGAGGAAGGTGTAAGCCATACCGCCGCCGATGATCAGGGTATCGACCTTGGTGAGCAGATTGCGGACAACCGCGAGTTTGTCGGAAACTTTGGCACCGCCGAGAATGGCGACGAAGGGACGAACCGGGTTTTCAACGGCACTGCCGAGATAGGCGATCTCTTTTTCCATGAGGAAACCGGCGACGCAGGGGCCATTCATATATTTGGTGATGACGGCGGTGGAAGCGTGGGCGCGGTGGGCGGTACCGAAAGCATCGTTGCAGTAGACATCGCCGTAGGAAGCAAGTTTCTTTGCGAGTTCTTTCTGCTGTTCTTTGAGAGCGGCTTTGGCGGCTTTGAATTCTTCATCGCTCTGACCGTCTTTCTGTTTCAGCTTGGCCTGTTCTTCTTTGTGGTAGCGGGTATTTTCCAGCATAAGAATTTCACCGGGCTTGAGAGCGGCGGCGGCTTCGTCAGCGGCACCGCAATCTTCGGCGAATTTGACCTCTTTGCCGATCATTTTGCTCAGGTAATCAGCAACGATCTTCATGGTGGTATCGCCGGTGATGCCTTTTTCATCGGGACGGCCCATGTGGCTCATCAGGATCAGGCTGCCGCCGTTATCGAGAACGTAGTTGATGGAAGCGAGCGCGCCTTTGATACGGGTATCATCTTTGATGACGCCTTCTTTGACCGGCACGTTGAAATCTACACGCATTACGACCTTCTTACCCTTGAGGTCGATATCTTTCAGAGTTTTTTTGTCCATTTTAGGTTGTTCCTGAAGTTGAATATGGTTTTTCAAACAAAAAAGGGCGGGCGTTCACAGCCCGCCCTTTCGGGATAGTCTATTCAGACGATCAAGTTACTTGGCAATGACGCGGGCCATTTCCAGAACTTTGTTGCTGTAGCCCCATTCGTTGTCATACCAGGAGCAGACTTTGACGAAGGTTCCGTCAAGCTGGATACCGGCTTTGGCGTCGAAGATGGAGGTACGGGCATCGTCACGGAAGTCGGTGGAGACGACCGCTTCGTCGGTGTAACCGAGGATACCTTTGAGTTCGCCTTCAGAAGCTTCCTTCATGGCAGCGCAGATCTGATCGTAGGTGCATTCGGTGTTGAGTTCGCAGGTCAGGTCGACGAAGGAGACGTCGCTGGTCGGAACGCGGACGGACATACCGGTAAGTTTGCCGTTGAGTTCGGGCAGGACTTTACCGACAGCCTTGGCAGCACCGGTGCTGGAGGGGATCATGTTTTCGAGGATACCGCGGCCGCCGCGCCAATCTTTCTTGGAGGGGCCGTCAACGGTCTTCTGGGTAGCGGTGGCAGCGTGGATGGTGGTCATCAGGCCGCGTTTGATACCGAACTTGTCGTTGAGGACTTTGCTGATGGGAGCGAGGCAGTTGGTGGTGCAGCTGGCGTTGGAGATGATATCCTGACCGGCATAGGTCTTGTCGTTGACACCGTAGACGAACATCGGGGTGCTGTCTTTGGAGGGGGCGGACATGATGACTTTCTTGGCGCCGGCTTCGATGTGTTTGCGGGCTTTGGCGTCTTCGAGGAAGAGACCGGTGGATTCGACGACGATATCAGCGCCGACTTCGTTCCATTTCAGGTTGGCGGGATCCATTTCAGCGGTGAGACGGATCTTGTTGCCATCGACGATGAGGGTGTTGCCTTCGACTTTGATGTCGTGTTTGAAGATGCCATGGACAGAGTCATATTTCAGCATGTAGGCAAGATAATCAGCATCGAGCAAGTCATTGATGCCGACGATCTGAATGTCATCGCTGAAGTTTTCGACAGCAGCACGGAAAACCATGCGGCCGATACGTCCGAAACCGTTGATACCAACCTTAATCATTTTCTCCAACTCCTAAAAATAGTTGTTTTGTTAATTGCGATCTTCCGGTAAACCTTTTCCGGAAAAATCATTTACGTCATATGGATAAATATACATCCATAACGCCGTTATGTCAAGTCAAAACCTGAATTTTAACAGTAAAATTTTACAATTACCCGGCAAAAACGCACACCAGGCCAACAGTTGCGGATATGCCGGATGATCTTCAATGCCGTTCCTCGAACTCCGGGCAGCTGCCCATCGGGTCGGCGGCACTGCCGTTCCTGCCGCAGAGCGTGCGGAACGGGTGTTCGATGAAGTGTCGGCAGTTACGGCAGAAATCCCGCTCGGAAGATCCGGCAAGAGTGACCTTTTCCGGAAGGTCTTCTCCGAGCAGAGCCGCCAGTCCGGCACGTCGGGCATCGGTTTTATTCTCTGCCCCGGCAGGCTCCTTTTCCGGGAGTTCTTTACCGCAGAGGGCACAGACAGAAACGGTTTTGACCAGAGTCCAGCCGTCCATGATATTTTTCTTTTTGGCAAAGGAATCTTCGCCGCAAAAGGGGCACTTCATCGGCTATTTTTCCTCCGGGAGATTTTTTCAGCAGTAAGAACGATTTTACCGTCGGCGGCATCGGCACACACACCGGAAGCTTTTTCAAAATCGCCCCGCAGCAGAGCATCGGCGAGCGGGTCTTCGATCAGCCGTTCCACCGCGCGGCGGAGGGGACGGGCACCGTATTCGGGGTTGTAATCTCCGGAAATCAACAATTCTTTGGCTTCCGGGGTGACACTCAAAGTCAATCCTCTGCCGACCAGACGCTCCCGGAGTTTGCCGATTTCGAGGTCGATGATCTGAACCAGATCCGCTTTAGCGAGTTTGTTGAAAACGATGATCTCATCCACGCGGTTGATGAATTCCGGCTTGAAGTGCTTGCGGGCGACAGCCAGGATACGTTCGCTCTGCTGCATATCGACGGCACTGGCGGAACTGCCGAAACCCAGCGGCACCGTGTTGCCGAGTTGAGCCGCGCCGACATTGCTGGTCATGATGACGATGGTGTTGCGGAAATCGATACGCCGTCCGAGCGCATCGGTCAAGTGACCTTCTTCAAGTATCTGCAGAAGCATATTCATCACATCGGGGTGGGCCTTTTCGATCTCATCGAAGAGAATGACGGAATAGGGATGACGGCGGACTCTTTCGCTGAGTTCTCCGCCCTCCTCATGACCGACATATCCCGGAGGGGAACCGACCAGACGGGAAACGTTGAATTTTTCCATATATTCCGACATGTCGATCTGAATAAGCGCGTCGGGATCGCCGAAGATGAATTCCGCCAGCGCTTTTGCCAGCAGAGTCTTGCCGACACCGGTCGGCCCGAGGAAGATGAATGAACCGATCGGACGGGCGGGGTTTTTCAAATCAGCACGACTGCGGCGGAGCGCGCGGGAAATGGCGCTGACGGCGGCAGTCTGACCGATAACGGTACGGGCAAGTTCGCTTTCCATACGCAAAAGCCGTTCACTTTCACCCTCTGCCATCTGCTGCAGCGGAACTCCGGTAAGTTTGGAAACCACACTGGCGATATCGGCAGGAGTGACCGGAGTCATGGCATTATTCTGTTCCTCTTTCCAGGCGGCATTGATATCTTCGATCTCTTTGCGGATGGCGCGTTCCTGATCGCGGAATCTGGCAGCATCTTCAAATTTCTGATCCATGATCGCCTGCTCTTTGCTTTCGCGAACCGCTTCAAGGGTGCGGTTGAGTTCCGTCAGATCCGGCGGAGAAATCACGCTGCCGATGCGCGCCCGGGAACCGGCTTCATCCATGACGTCGATCGCTTTGTCCGGAAGAAAACGGCCGGTGATATAGCGGTCAGCCAGACGGACGGCGCTCTCCAGCGCGCCTTCGGTATAGTGAACATGGTGATGTTTCTCATAGGTGTCCCGCAGCCCCTCGAGGATCTTGATGGAATCTTCCACGCAGGGTGGATTGACCATGACCGGCTGGAAACGCCGTTCCAGAGCGGCATCTTTTTCGATACCCTTGCGGTATTCGTCAAAGGTGGTGGCTCCGACGCATTGCAGTTCGCCGCGGGAAAGCGCCGGTTTGATGATATTGGCGGCATCCATGGCACCTTCGGCACCGCCGGCTCCGACGATGGTATGGAGTTCGTCAATGAATAAAATCACTTTGCCGGAGTTGCGGACCTCATCAATGACCGCTTTGATGCGCTCTTCAAATTGTCCGCGATATTTGGTTCCGGCGACCATCAGCGGCAGGTCGAGGGCGTAGATCTGCTTATCAGCCAGCAGTTCCGGAACTCTTCCGGCGACAACCGCTTGGGCGAGTCCTTCGAGAATGGCGGTCTTGCCGACGCCAGCTTCCCCGATAAGAACCGGATTGTTTTTAGTCCGGCGGCAGAGGATCTGGATGACCCGTTCGATCTCATCGGCGCGTCCGATGACCGGATCGAGTTCGCCTTTGGCGGCAAGCTGGGTGAGATTTCTGCCGAAAGCATCAAGCGCGGTGAATGCTCCGGGAGCCGGAGTTTCATTTTTGGCACTTCCGGAATTTCCGGCAGGCTCTGCCGGAGAATTCTCTTCCGGAAGATATTCCGAATCCAGAGTTTTGATGACTGCTTCCCGGACGGCATCGGGGTCAACATTCAAATTGCGCATGATCCGCGCCGCCTGACTGCCGCCCTCGCGGAGTATTGCCAGCAGCAGATGTTCGGTACCGACAAAATTGTAGTGCATTGCCAGTGCTTCCTGTGCGGCAAGTTCCATAACTTTGCGCAACTGGGGAGTGAAAGGAAGTTCTCCGGAGGTGACGGTTTCACCGCCGGATCCGCAGCATTTCTCCACCTCCAGCCGGAGCGCGGCGAGGTTGAGTCCCATCGAATTGAGGATATTTACGGCGACACCCTCATTGAGTGCCAGCAGACCGAGCAGTAAATGTTCAGTGCCGATGTAGCCATGATTGAAACGTTCCGATTCACGCCGGGCGAGCAGAAGCACCTGTTTCACCCGCGGCGTCGGATTGATCGAATTACCGGACATAAAAGGATTCTCCTTGAAAAAGTGTTACTATCACATCATTCAGAAAATAATATAATACGGTGACCGGGAACTTTCAAGGTCACTTGCCCAGACAGAAACGGTGAAATACCGCATCCAGCAGATCAGGGTCGACATTTCTGCCGATGATCACGCCGACTGCATGGGCGGCGGAAGCAAGTTCGCAGCCGCAAAGTTCATAGCAGCCGTCCTCGAACCACTGCCGGGCGCGTTCGCAATGGGGAAGCGCCTTTTCGATCTGGGAAGCGCTCCGGGCATTGACGGCAACTTCCGGGGGATTGTGCCGGGCGACCGAAAGCACTTTGCGTTCAAATTCGTCGAGCAGTTCCGGGAAATCTTCGTCTGCTGCCGCCGAAATCCGGATCGCCGGAAGCGGCAATTCCGGTAAAGTTCTGCCGGAAGCAAGATCGCATTTGTTCCAAACCGGTATCACGCCGGGAGCATCGGGGTCAAAAGAGGATGCTTCATCATTGAGATCTTCTGCCGAAGCATCCAACAGCCAGAAGGTGACTTCCGCTCCGGAAATCGATCGGTAGGAGCGTTCAATCCCCAGTTTCTCCACCGGATCGGCGCTCTCGCGCAAACCGGCGGTATCGGTCAGATATACCGGAATATTCCGCAATACCGCCTGTTCCCGCACCGTATCGCGGGTGGTGCCGGGAATGTTGCTGACGATCGCCCGTTCAAACCCGAGCAGACGGTTGAGCAGACTGGATTTTCCGGCATTGGGTCTGCCGGCGAGTACCACCTGAACCCCGTCACGCATGACGGCGCCCGCCCGGTGAGTGGCAAGCAATTCGGTCAACCGGCGCATAACTTCATCGATACGCGCCGGAACGGTGTCATCGAAATCGAGTTCTTCATCGGGGAAATCCAGCCGCGCTTCACATTCGGAACGGAGGAAATTCAATTCGTCGCAGATCTCTCCGATACGGGAACTCAACACGCCATCCAACTGTTTTTCCGCCATTTTCAACGCGGCATCGCTGCCGGAGGAGATGATATCCGCCACCGCTTCCGCCTGAAGCAGATCGAGTTTGCCGTTGATGAATGCCCGGCAGGTGAATTCGCCCGGTTCCGCCAGACGGCATCCGGCATTCAGTACCGCGCGCATGACCGCATCAGCGGCGGCGGCTCCGCCGTGACATTGGAATTCGACCACATCATCGCCGGTGTAACTTGCCGGGGCTTTCATATATACCGCCAATGCCTGATCTCCGGCGATTTTACCGAGCACCATTTTGCGGATATTCCGGTCCGACAGCGGGATGCCCTGCCAGACTTTATTGGCAATATCCAGCACTCCGGGACCGGAAAGCCGGATAATGGTTACAGCTCCGCCGACTGCGGTCGCCGGAGCGGCGATATTGTCACAGGTATTCATCAGTATTTGCGAACCGCGGTTCTGGCTCCGTTGTTGCGGGCGGACTCATAGACCGCCATGATCAGACTGCTGGAGTTGATTGCTTCGATCAGAGAAACTTTCGGAGCGCGTTTGTTTTCGATTGAGTCGACCACATCCGCGATCTGGGCGGTGTGTCCGGTACCGTAATAACTTTTTCCGACGATGCGTTCCTCTTTAGCGGGGGGAGCAAGAAGCGTTTCGATCTCGCTTTTCAACGTTTCATCGGCGGCATCGACATAGATCGGCTGTTCGTTGGCGAATTCGAGCGTGGCATCGGTCCCGGAACAGATCAGCGAAGAGCGCCAGCGGGTGTTGCTGGAATTGGTGGCGCTGACACTGCCGAGCACGCCGCTGGCAAATTCCATGGTGAATGCCGCAGTATCTTCGACTTCGATCACCCCCTGGTGGGTCAGATTGCCGGAAGCGGCAGTAACATAATCAATATCACCGAAAATAAAACGCAACTGGTCGAGGTGATGAATCGCCTGATTGATGAGAATGCCGCCGCCTTCGCCGGCCATGGTACCGCGCCAGGCATCCGCCTGATAGTATTCATTGGTGCGCTTACAGCAGAAAGAAAGGTTGACCAGCACCATTTTGCCGAATTTGCTGTTTTCGACAAGTTCTTTCAGCGCGCAATTCTGCTTGACGAAACGGTGCTGAAAAATTCCGGAGGAAACCAGTTCCGGATGGGCCTTGGCAGCATTTGCCATCGCTTCGAGGTCAGCATCGACCCTGCCGGAAGATTTTTCACAGATGACATGCTTTCCGGCGTTGAGCGCATCCACGACGATCTGGCAGTGACTGGCGTGATCGGTACAGACATGCACCAGATCGATCTCCCGGTCCGCCAGCAGATCGCGGTAATCGGTGTAACGCTTGCGGTTGTCAACATTATATTCATCGCCGCGCTTGTTGAGCCGTTCCGGATCAATATCACAGAGGGCGACGAGTTCAGCGTTGGGGACGGCTTCAATACCGGCGATATGAGTGGGGGCGATCACCCCACAGCCGATAACTCCACATTTGACCATTTTTATATACTCCTGAATTGAAAAAGGTTTAATATACTGTAGAACGCAATTCTTTGAGTTTGCGGTAGAAATTCAACTGCACCCGGGCAACCGCCGCACCACGGCTCTGCGGCGCGGACTTGAAGGCATCGACGGCTTTCTGCTGATAGCCAACCGCGCCGTCAAGGTCGCCGACCAGATAGCGCAGACGGGCGCGCACCATGTCGTAACGGGCATTTTCCGCAGCAGAAAGTTCCGGTCGTTTCCTTTTGCCGAACATCTGTTTGAAGACCACTTCCAACGCATCGGCATCACCGGAGAAACTCAACAAAACAGTTTCGGTGAAGGCGATGAAATCAGTGCTGTTGACATTTTGACGGTAAAATCCGGAAATTATCTGCGGCAACTGATTCCGCAGCCGGGGATTTCGCCGGATCATATCGAGCGCAGTGTAGTAGAGCCGCAGTGCCGCAGGCGAAGCCTTGATCCGTTCGCTGATCAGTTTCCAGGCGCCGTCGATATCGCCGCTGCTCTCCATAACAAAAAGAAGCATCCGCAATGCAGTCGGATTCACCGGGTCGATCTTGAAGATCTTGTCAGCGACCTGTTTCAGCGGACGGATCTCTCCGGTACGCATGCGCTGCTGCATGTCGTCGATCAGGAGAGAGACCTTGCGGTTATCCTGAACATTGCTCTGATTGTGGAAAATCTTTTCCACGGCTTCGGCGAGGTCTACCGCTTCGCCATTCCAGAGGACTTTGCCTTCGGCGTTGCAGATAAATCCCATCGGATAAAGCATACTTCCTGCCATAAAGAGCGGAGTGAGTTTTCTTTCAGAATCAACTGCCAGCCGGACACGCACATCGGGATTCGCCTTGTGAAAGATTTTGGCATCGTGTTCAGTATCGGGAGTAACCGCCGCGACCATGACCTTGCCGCGATACTTCAGCCGGATTTGTTCAAGCATGTTGATGATCTGGGAACTGTTTTCACTGCGGGTGAACATGAAAACCAGAATACGCAGCGGCGGCATGACTGCCTGTTCCTCTTTGGTAAGTTCGCCGACCTTGAAAGGTGTGCAGTCGATCCACTTCAAACGGAATTCCGGTTTGCCGATCATATCACCGGGGCGCAGAGCCATAACCGTCAGAGCGGCAGTCAACATGGAAAAAAGAATAAACTTTTTCATTTCAACAAAATCCTCCGATGTGCGCATACACATTAATAAATACACCATTCTATATAAAATAACACTTTTTGCCGGAAAATACAACCCGGCACCGGAGAATTTATTGCCGAAACTTGCCGCAATATATCCACAGAAGATTGACATCTGCCGATTGAAATACTATATTAGGAGAATTGATTATTCAACAGAAAGGTTTATCATGACTGCAATAACAGTTTTTTGTCTGCTTTCGGTTTTGCTGGTTTTTGGAAAAACTCTGCGGGTGCTGATTCCGGTGCTGCAGCGGTGCTATCTGCCGAGTTCAGTTATCGGCGGCGTAATTGGATTGACCGCTTTTCAATGCTTCCCGGAAATCTTCCCGGCAGATTGCATTGCCGCAGTCGGCAAGATACCCGGGTTCATGATCAACGTGGTCTTTGCAACGCTCTTCCTCGGAGTGGTCACACCGCCCTTGAAAAAGATTTTCCAGACCGCTTTCCCGCAGTTGTGCTTCGGACAGATTCTGGCGTGGGGGCAGTACACCATCGGTTTTGCTCTGGCGGGATTCCTGCTGATCCCGCTTTTCGGAGTGAACCCCGGATTCGGCAATCTGCTTGAAATCGGATTTCAGGGCGGCCACGGTACCGTAAGCGGTATGGCAGAAAGTTTCCACTCTTTCAACTGGGAAGACGGCATCGCGCTTGGCTACACCGTCGCCACCGCCGGAATGATCGTCGGCGTTGCCCTCGGCGTGGTTCTGATCAACTGGGCAGGGCGCCGCGGATATGTGAAAAATATCCGCAGTTTTGGCGATCAGAGCAAACTTCAACAGCAGGGCATCTACCACCGCAAAGCCCGTCCCAACGCCGGATGGCAGACCGTTTATTGTGATTCGATCGACAGTCTGGCATGGCATATTTCGCTGGTTGGCATTGCGATACTGATCGGTTTCGGCATCCAGAAAGGATTGCAAATCGGAGAAATCAAATTTTTCCCGGACAACTCGATCCAGATTTTCAAAGGATTTCCGCTGTTTCCCTTCTGCATGATCGGCGGATTGCTCATTCAGAAAACCAGTCAGGCATGCAAAATCAATTCTCTGATCGACCACGGACAGATGCAGCGCATCGCCGGAGCGGCGCTGGATTTTCTGGTGGTGGCGGCAATGGCAACGATCAAACTCAAGGTGGTGATGGCGAACTGGCAGGCTCTGTTGATCCTGATCGCCGCCGGAACGGTTTTCGCCGTTGCGATGGTGATTTTCGCAGCCCCGAAACTTTTCAAAGAATCCTGGTTTGAATGTGCCATCGCCGACTTCGGTCAGGCGACCGGTGTCACAGCAACCGGTCTGCTCCTGCTCCGGGCGGTCGACCCGGAATCCAAAACCTGCGCCGCTCAGGCATTCGGCTACAAGCAGCTGCTTCACGAACCGGTCATGGGCGGAGGGTTGTGGACGGCGTTGGCGTTGACCTTGCTCTATAAACTCGGCTGGCAGACCATGCTGATAATTTCCGCAAGCGCCCTCGTGATCTGGGTGATCATTGCCTTTTCCCATTGCAAGCTGCGCGACCGGAAATAACAGATGGCGGCAAGGTTGTTTGAAAATTTTTTCATTTACTGCCTTGAAAAAATAAAAAAGCGTGATATATTAGTAAAACAGCACGGATAATCGTGTTGAATTCACCTGTCGGGGTGTGGCTCAGCCTGGCTAGAGCGCTGCGTTCGGGACGCAGAGGCCGGAGGTTCAAATCCTCTCACCCCGACCATTTTTTGCCTTGATTCCAAGGCAAAAAAACATGAAGCCGACAGGCTTCGCTTCATGCACCGCAGGTGCGCTTCATATATTTTGATGCTTGACGAGCAAAACTCGCAAGCACAAAATGTGCTTCATAAAAGCCTGTCGATGAAGCATTGTTTCCGTCTTCATTTCATTACGCCGCGACAAGCCGCTAAAGTTCCACAATATGAAGCAACTTCATTTCATTCAGCTATGAAGCACTCCGCTATCGCTCCGTGTGACCTGTCATCCATAGCACTTTGTGCGACGGATGATGAGAAAATGAAAAATGAGAGTTTCCGATTGCAATAAATACCTTGCTCTGTTATATTAACTGTTGAAAGGAAAACTCTCATGGAAAAAACTTCAAACAAACTTGTTGATTTATCCGTTGCATTTGCGATTGAAATCCTGAATCTGGTCAAATACCTTAAAAGCCAACACGAAACAAGTTACTGGCTTTTGCTGTTGAACAAAACAAACATTATTCCCAATGCTAATTGAAAACCTTTGTAAAGAAATCAGAATAACCTTGATTGCATCTGTTAATACAGCAAAACAAAATATCAAGTAAGTACAATAAGCATGAGTTCAGACTGGTCAAAATACCCACTATTACCAAAGCCGCCGCAGTTGCCGCAATGGCGAGATACTCCGGAACGGGAAGCGTATTGGGCGGAAGTTTGTGCGATAGAAACTCCAGCAGAGAAAAAGAGCGGTTGTTTCACCGCTGTTTTTCTTTGGATAGTTTTTACTGCTGTTCTTTTATCTTTCGTTCACCAATATGATTTTTGGACCATTTGCGGTTCTGCGATTGCAACGTTGGTCTTTGTTTGGATCGTATGGTATCTGTTTTTCCGGGTATGTTTTTGCATATTAAAAAGAAAGATTTCAAAAAAATATGGTTTTTCCATCAGAAAATTGAATCGTCCGGATCTTTCATCTGAAATTGCCGCTGTTTTAATAACCCGTCCTGATTTTTCTGAAACAGAATTCCGAAAATATTGGCAAAATCCGGAACAAGCGGCTATTGCTGAAAAAATCTTAAAAATTGCTAATCAATCATGGTATCTGCATAAAAAAATGCTCTATCCCAATGATCCATTACTGCTTCTATTTTATGGGCGGGCATGGAGATGGGGCAAAGAAAAAATGATTGCAGCTCCTGAAGAATTTTTTATAGACGTTGAAGACAGTTTGAATTTTTTTGAAGAAAACTGGGATGCAATTTCAACGGAAACTACAACCTTGTCCGAAATAGTCGAATATTGCCAACTAGACACCTCAAACAGGTAAAATTGTAAAAGTCGCTTTTTTGAATCTTTTTTAGAGGCATTTTGCAGTTGTTTCGGAGAAAAAGTCCTTTCGGTTGAGTAGAAATCTTTTCTCTGCTGCGTAAAAAGGAAAAAAACAGAGATATTTTCGCAGTTTAACGACGCTGTGAGCATTTTTCACTAACTTGCAACCGTTTGAACTTGGGAGAATTTTCCGAATTAAGCGAAAATGGTCAACGAAGCCGTCAGGCTTCACTTCATGGAGAAGTTGTTCTGGATAGATCAATCATTTTTATTTACTTGATGTCATGCCAGACGCGAAGGAGATTGCCGGGGAGAAAACGGCTTCCCGCGGAAATATAAGCGCATAATTTTGTTCCATCAGAAAGACGGCACGCAAAACGCGCCCAAGAGTTTTCCTGCTCCATACAAAGAGTATATTGCAGATCGTCCGGCGGAGGAACGTTGACATCCCCGCCCAACCGGGAATCCCTTGCCAAAACCAGCGGTCCGGCAAGGAACGCTTTGAATTTGCCGTCCGGAGAGATTTCCCGGCGCATGGAAAAATCCAATTCAAACTGAATAAAATCGCCGTTTGACCACTTCCGTTTGATGGCAAGATATCCGCCGGGATTTCCAGTATAAATCCGGTCATTCACTTTGATTTGCAATGGATTTTTCTGCCACGCCGGAACGAGTAAGTGTAATTCAAAATCCGCAGCTTGTTCCAAATCCGCTTTTATGTAAATTTTACCATTGAAAGGATAATTACTTTCGATGGTAAGAGTACCTTTTACGCCGGGTATGGAAGAAAGATCGATTTCCATCGGTTCAAAATAATGGATCGCCACCCCTCCCGGAGTACGCATAACAGCATCCATTGCAGCCAGAGCAAGACCTTCCGGCCCTTGCGCAATACAGCAGTCATGACCATCAAACGGAGTTGTTCTCTGTTGTGTCATCTGGTCGGAAGCCGGAACCTTGGAAGCTGCGCCGGCGAGTGGAGTCGGGTTGGCATGACACCAGAAACGTCCATCATTACGCACGGCGCCGAGCAAGGCATTACAGGTTGTATGCACCATTTCCAGCGGGGCGGATGATACATCGGACAAACTCATCACCGCATCGCACAAATGCAGATATGTAACGGTGACACACGTTTCCCCATTTGCACCGGCATCCAATCTGGTTTGATTACGTTTTCCCTGATACCAGAATTCTCCTACGGCATCCAGCATTCCGCCGCCGCCGGTGATGAAGATTTCCTGTGTCCGGACGGCATCAAAGAATTTGAGAACGGCTTTTTTATATTGAGGTTGCGGTTCATACACATAATAATCTGCCAGACCTTGAAAACAGCTCATCATTTCGTATGCTTTCCCGTTGGCAAGTTCACATGGCGGAGTTCCTTTCAGGACTTCTTCAAAAATATTATGTTTTGAACAGCAGCCGGCATCCACGATTTTTTTTGCAAAGTCCAGAAACCGTTTTTCTCCTGTGATCCGATAGATCCCGACCACGGCACCCAGAATAGAACAGGCGGCCAGTCCACAATGTTCGCCAAAATTCTGTAATGGTTCGCCATTGAGTTGCCCGATCAAGTGATCCAGCATCCGGGTCAATGCGTTTTTGACTTGCGGATCAGGATTCAGGGTATCGTAATAACGGAGCAATGCGATCATGACATATTTTCTGCCCCAGATATCCCATGCTTTGAGTTGACGCTCTTCCGGATAGGAACTGATACATCCGTCATTTGTCTGTGTGGAAAGCATATCATGTACAGTTTCATGGATTTTTTCTTCCAATTCCTGATTTTGTTCAGAACGGAGGCTCCAGATGGCGGATCGGACGACCTTCCCCCAGAATTCGCAACGCCACCGGTTATCTATCTCATTCCGGTAACGGAAAATATCCACCATGTTACGGTAATTGACCGTATTCAAACGGTTGATAATGGTATTATGGAGCGTTGAGCCGAGAATGCCTTGCAGTTTCACCGCATTTACAGGCATATGTTGTAAGCTGATTGTATCATTCATAAGATATTGTTAATGTCCCAAATTTTGTAAAACTTTTATCTTATAACTTGCAACATCCACTGTTATTGTATGCAAACATACCGCTGAACCCATTTTTTGCCGAAGATAAAACAAATTCCGGTTTGAGCGGTCGTAAACTACAGCAAAGTGCCTCATGTTTCACCGGTTTTTCCGGATTTGAAAAATCGATCGTCCAGATATCACGGTAAATTCCGTCGCAAATAAAACTTGAGATTTTCAGCACATCAGCATCTTCCCATACCGCAAAAGCCGCCACGGGATGCGGACGCGTATCTGTCAGTTGAATGACGGAAAATTCAAAATGTCCAAATCCCGCCCTCAACTGCTCAATTCCATTAACGGTATAAAAAGTAAGCGCGCATAAATTTTCATTACTGATAACTTCGCACTTCTGTATTCCTGCACTGTTTTCTTCAAATTGAAAGCATACATTTACCGCCTTTTTTACAATGGAGTTTTCCGGAGGCTGTATTTTGAACTCATTTGTATATTCCTGCAGTTTACGCTGCGCCAGAGTGTTTTCCGGAAGAGGATGCGGTTTTAGATATGGTATAAGTTCTTCCCAGAAAATATTCAGTATTTTCTGCATATCTGAAAGACAGGATGTCATGGAAATGCACAAGTCATACTCTTCCAAAACCAGAGCCAACTGTCCGGCGGCACCGTCCCCGCGATATCCGTGCCGGGATATCCAGAATTGATATCCATATCCCTGCTGCCAGTCAGGAAGTTTATTCATGGAGTTATCTGCGTGTTTCGAGGCAGCCTCCGCAAGGTAGTCCTCAGGAATGATCTGTTTCCCGTTCCATTTTCCGCGTTTGAGCAGCAGGTAGGAGAATTTAGCCAGATCATCTGTGGTGAGAGACAACCCCCATCCTCCGCAATTTATGCCTTGCGGACAACACTCCCATATCCCTGGAACTATCTGCAGCGGATTGAACAGCCTCGGAGTAAGATACTCGCGTACATTCTCTTTTGCAACTTTACGGATCACCGCCGACAACATATACGTTGCTCCGGAATTATAAGTAAAATGAGTACCGGGTTCTGTATCCAGCGGCGAAGAGAGAAATGCTTTGATATAATCCTGCTGTCCAAACATATATTTTGTGGCACATACCAGGTGTCCTGAACGCATGGTCAACAAATCTTTGAGCGACACCTCAAGCATCCTTTTGTCGGTTACGCACCCGGCGTATTCCGGAAAAAAAGTTATCAGTTTGTCAGTGATTTTCAACAATCCTTCCGCCTGAGCGAGACCTATGGCGCACGATGTGAAACTTTTGCTCAATGAAAAAAGCTGGTGCGGAGTTTCACGTTGATAAGGATATTGCCAACTCTCCAAAACAGAATGTCCGCTGCGCAAGATGATGATGCTGTTGATATACTTCAATTCTTTGAGTTTTTTCATCATGTTCAGAAGAATCTCTGAACTTATGCCCATTGATTCCGGAGATGCTTTGGGAAAACCGTGCATATATATACAAACATCACTACTGTCCGGTAAAAATTACCGGAGTTAATTGAAATTATCGGGACTTGTTATGTATTAAAAACGCTCAAATCTTTAATATTTAACACGAAACTCCCAAACGATGTATAAAAATAGCATATATTCTCAACTTTTCAACTTCATTCCCCCTATATCGTTTTGAAAAAACCGTAAAAAAGTAAGGCGGAGACCGGTATTGCAAGCAATAAACTGCCGCAATCCGGAAATATTCAAAGCATTGTTTGAAGAAATTCTTGATCGGGTCATGGCAATAGCTCCAAAACATAAATTCAAGTTGAAATTCCGTTTTTTATTATCCTGTTGAAAGCTGCCACCCCCGGGGAAATGTGTTTAATGGCAGCAGATATCCAGAATTACTTCAACTTTGCCAAAGCACTGAAAATAACGCAACTCCTTATTTCAGGATAATGCGATATCGTGAAATATGCAAGTTGTTTATTTGAACTCTTTCTTTGATAAGACGAGGAATGTTCCGGCAAGCAAGCCGAAAATTGCTCCGCCAATATGTGCCGAATAAGCAACACCGCCGGCACTATCCATTTCCGCAAAAAACGCCATAATACTCTGGAAAACCATCCACAATACAAATACCGCCCATGCCGGGAGACTGATCCAATGCCACAGCCGCCACAGAATCATGCGTCGGGATGTTAAAAGAAAACTCAACTGCACTTTCGGAAACAACACCGCATACAGCGCAATTATTCCGGAAATCACTCCGCTTGCGCCAATGCAGGGAACCGCCGAATCACTATGCAGAACCAGGTAACTCATAAAAGAGAAAATCAACGACATCAGCAGAAAAAGCAAATAACGCCCTTTACCCAGATAATCCTCCACATTATCTCCGAAAATCAGCAAAAAGTAAACATTCCCGATCAAATGCACCAGGTTGCCATGAAGAAATACCGAAGTAAAAATATTCAATCCCCCGTTGCGCCACAGGTCATTCGGTATCAGTCCCCACTGCTTTATCACCGGCACATCGTTGAATGTATACGCAAAAACAGTAATGCTTATCACCGCCAGTGCCCAGGTGACAAGCGGCAGTGAATGCACTTTCGGAGCATTGAGTTCGACCGGAAATCCGAACACCGCCGGAATCACCTGCCACGGGTTGCCGGGTTCGCTGTCAATCGAAATTGTTTCCTGAATATTTTTCACCTTTTCAAGCGCCAGGATCTCCTGCGCTTTCTGCGGAAGTTCGCTTTTCACTTTCGGAAGCAGCAGCGGGATCGTTTCCAATTCCCCTGCATCGAACCAGACCAGCTGACAATTACAGCAGACATCCAGTTCAAGAGCGCAATTTTCATCGATCTCCTGAACGATTTGCCTCATCGGCTTGCGGCAGAATGGACAGTAAAGACAACCGGTATTGCTTTGGAGCGCTTTCCGCCACAGAAAATTCGCAAACTCCCGGTTGCGGCACAACTGCCGTATCATCGCGACCGCGACCGATACGCCGCTGCATGTTTGGCATTTGTAGCAAACTTTACCGTGATAGAAATCTTTTTTCAAATGCCCGCCGCAACGCGGACAGCACAGATCGTTCAATTGAAGTTCCCCTTTTTACATCCCCGGTGTTGTTCTGTTAAAATATATGCCGGGAATATTCAGTTTTCAAGAAAAACAGACCATTTTGCCGCCGGAACAAACGAAAAATGCCATTTTTTTCAAAATTCGCCTTGACAAATCATCCTTTCCGGGTTACTTTATATAACATACTGCATCAAGTGGCGGGTTAGCTCAGTTGGTTAGAGCGTCGGAATCATAATCCGCAGGTCCCCGGTTCGAGTCCGGGACCCGCTACCACTTTTTGAGTGCCGGAGTGGCGAAATGGCAGACGCGCTAGACTCAAAATCTGGTTCCCTCTGGGAGTGTGGGTTCAAGTCCCACCTCCGGTACCAATTTATGATTACGATCCCGCTGGAAATAACTTTCCAAGCGGGTTTTATTTTTCCGGAAATATTTGAAAAATTCTCAATGTGTGATATATTCTGCTGTGAAATTGTTTACAACAGCAAAGGAGTAATCTCATGAAAAAATCACTCTTATACGCCGGAATTTGTGCGCTCATCTTTGCCGCCGTGCCTTTCGCCGCCCGCGCCTGCACCAGTTGGATGGTCTTCTCTGATCTGACCAGAAACAACACCAATATCCTCCACAAAAACCGCGATTCAAAATCCAAAAACATTGCGGCGTTCATCAGCAAACCCGGATCAAAACGCAAATGGGTCGCTCTGAACAACACCGATGCCGGAGTCAACGCCGGGGTCAACACCTCCGGTCTTGCCGGAGTCATGAACAGCGGCGAACGATGCATCGATCCGCCCAATGTCCGCAAAGGCGGCAAGGATACCACCGTCATCATGCGCGCCATTCTCGAATCCTGTGATACCGCGAAACAGGCCGTTGCCAAACTTGAAGAGATCATCAAATCCGGTGATTACCACCACGGCGACAACGGTTCGACCTTCCTTTTCTGCGATGTGAATGAAGGATATGTCTGCGAACTGACTTACAAGTATGTATCTTCGCAGCGCATCGGCCGCGGCTACACCGTCCGCGCCAACATCTGGCAGAATCCCAACATGTACGAACTTTCACGAACTACCCTCTTCGGCCATCTTCACAGTTCTGCCCGTGCCTACATGGCGCTCAGTTTGCTCAATAAGGCAATCGATACCAACAGAAAAATCACCGTAGCCGACTCTTTCGCCATCTCCCGGCATCATAAAATGCCGGAAAAATCTCCGATGGAGCGTTCTCTTTGCGGCAAAACCACCAATTCCGGTGCGACCATCGAAATCGACCGCGAATACCCCGAAGTCCTCTCCGTCCTTTATGCGACCATCGGACCTCCGCGCAACACCCTTTACATCCCCATTCCGGTCTGCGCTGAAAAACTCCACCCGGCGATGAGCGATTACCGCTGGTCAAATGCTGCCTGGAAACATTTCGACAAAAACTCTTTCAGCGCCACCATACCGGAAGCGTGGAGTAAATTTGAAGCTGATGCCGTTGCAAAACTTGCCGCCGCCAAAGCCGAAGCCCGCAAACTGCTCAAATCCGGCAAACGCGCCGAAGCAATCGCGCTCATCAACGCCGCCGCCGGAGCCATCTGGACAGACGCCGCCGCTCTGCTTGGCATTTAACTCCGCAATCCTGCGTTGTTTGCGCCCCGTTTCCCGGTAAAAATGGGATTTTTTCACCGCTTAACTTCAAATCGATGAAAAAATATCGGTTTTTTTTGGAAAAAGTACTTTTATTTTGACAAAATCGCGTTATATTTACAGCAGCAGCATTTTTTGCTTTAATATATAAGTGATTTGTAACCGTCCGGATTTTTGCCGGCCGGGGAAAATCGGTGGTCGGGAAAACTTTGCTTTCGGGCAAAAGTTAAGAGTTTATCAACATTTTCCGCGGGGATTCCCCTCCGGAAATGAGCGGATACCAAACGGAATGGATTTCTGTTGACAGAAATTCATGTTTACCGGTGTATTCCGGATATTGTTCTATTCCTCACGCCGCCGGATTTCCACATCAATTCAGGAGTTGGAAACGGTTGGATATCACCGAAGAAAAAAAAGCGTTGCGCCGGAAGTTTTCGGCGTTGCGGAAATCACTCGCAAGTGAACTCCGCAGTCAGTATGACGCGGCGATCTGTGCCGCAGTCAGAGGACTGGAGGATTTCAAACGGGCAGAGTACATCGCCGCTTACATCGCTTTTGGAGGTGAAGTCGATCTTTCCGGGCTTTTCGATGGTGACAAGAAGTTGCTTCTGCCCCGCTTTGTCGCGGAAAAAGGCGTTTATGAACTCTCTTGTGTCACCGATATCAGGCGGAATCTGCTGCCGGGCAAATACGGTATTCCCGAACCTTCACCGGAACTTCCGGCGATCGATCTGGAAACTGTGGCTTCCCGGGTGCTGTTTCTGACACCGGCGGTCGGCTGTGACCGTCAAGGCACGCGTCTCGGACGCGGCGGAGGTTTCTATGACCGCCTGCTCGAAGGAGTGAATATCGCTCCGGTCGCGGTCATCTATTCCTGCCAACTGTCGGAAACTCCACTCCCCGGCACAGCTCACGATATCAGAATGAGTACGGTCGTGACTGAACGGGAAGTTATAAAATGTTTGTAAAAAATTGAATGCAAGGAGAAAAAAATGACTGTCTGGATAATCGCCACCGGTGTAATCGCTGCTGTCGCAGGATTGGTTATCGGTACCATGATCCAGCGCATTCAGCGCAATGCCGCTGAACACAGCGCCGCCAAAATCCGCAGCAACGCGGAAAAAGAGGCGGAACATGTGCTTCGTGAAGCACGCGTTTCCGCAAAGGAAAAAATCAACAAAATGCGCGAAGAGTGCGAAGCCGAACTCAAGGAACGCCGCAAAGAGCAGACCGCCGCTGAAAGACGGCTCGCCCAGCGCGAGGAAACTCTCGACCGCCGCGCCGATACCATGGATGCCAAACTCAAGGGTATCGAAAAGCAGGAAGCCGATATCGCCGTTCTGCGCGAACGCCTTACCAATCGCGAGCAGGAGTTGAGCAAAAGCATCTCCCGTCAGATCGATGAACTGGAACGCATCGCCGGCATGTCCCGGGATGAAGCCCGGAACATTCTGCTGGAAAAACTGCAGAATGAGGTCAAAAATGAGTCCGGTCTGCTGGTTCGCGACATCCTGGAAGAAGCCCGGGAACGCAGTGAAAAAGAGGCCCGCCGCATCCTCACCTATGCCATGCAGCGTTATGCTTCTGACTGCACCTATGAGCGCACCACCGCCACCATTCCGCTTCCCAACGATGAAATGAAAGGACGCATCATCGGCCGTGAAGGACGCAATATCCGCGCCATCGAAAGCGCAACCGGTGTCAATTTGCTGATCGACGATACCCCTGAAGCGGTCGTCATCAGCTGTTTCGATCCGGTGCGTAAAGAGGTCGCCCGCCGCCTGATGGAACGCCTCATCGGTGACGGCCGCATCCACCCGACCCGCGTCGAAGAACTGGTCAAAAAGATCTCCAAAGAGTTGGAAGACGAACTTTTCCAGGTCGGTGAAGCCGCCGTTCTGGAAACCGGCATCCCCGGTGTCAGCCCGCAGGTCATGAAACTTCTCGGCAGACTCAAATACCGTTACAGCTTCTCACAGAACGTGCTTCAGCACTCACTCGAAACCGCCTATTTCATGGGCGTTATCGCCGCTGAACTCGGACTCGATGAAAAGAAAGCCAAACGTATCGGTCTTTTCCACGACCTCGGCAAGGCGATCGACCACGAAGTCGAAGGTCCTCACGCCCAGATCGGTGCCGATGTCCTGCGTAAATACAACGAACCCAAAGATGTCGTCCACGCCGTCGCCGCCCACCACGCCGAAATCGAACCCGAAAGCCTCTACGATATCCTGATCAACACCTGCGATACCCTGAGCGCTTCCCGCCCCGGCGCCAGAAGCGAGACCACCGAACTCTATCTCAAACGTCTGGAACAACTCGAAGCCATCGCCAACGAATTCAACGGAGTCGAATCCTGCTTCGCTCTGCAGGCCGGACGCGAGATCCGCGTCGTGGTAACTCCGGAGAAGATCGGCGAAGGCGATGCCCAGATGCTCGCCAAGGATATCTGTTCCAGAATCGAAAAAGAGATGACCTATCCCGGTCAGATCAAAGTCACCATCATCCGCGAAACCCGCTCCGTCGAATACGCAAAGTGATCAGGAGCATCCTTCCGGATGATTGGAATTGCGCCGGTTGCCGGGTTCACGCCCGGCAGGCGTAATATTGTGAATTGCCGGTGTAAAATTTTACTGGAAATCCTTGACGGAAACGGCTGATTGAGCTATATTCTTATACGAGCATAAAAAATATTCAAAAAATATTTAGAATATTAAAATAATTTTGTCTTTCAAATCGTTTTAAGGTGTGAAAGGCAATTCGCCTTGAGAAAAATTTTTGAAAACAAGGAGAAAATCAAAATGAATGCAAAAATCAAAGTTGTCACCGCTGCCGCGATCTTCTGTGTCGGAACCTGCGCTTTCGCCGCTCCGCGCCACCACCACTATCACAACGAAGGACTCGAACTTGCCAACGGCATTGTCGATCTGGTCTGCAAAGTACTGAAACCCGCACCGGTAGTCGTCGCTCCGGCAACCACTACGGTCGTCGCTCCGGTCGTCACCCAGCCCGCTCCGGTCGTGGTAACTCAACCGGCTCCGGTGGTCGTCACCCAGCCCGCTCCGGTAGTCATCACCCGCCCGGCTCCGGTGATCTATTACACCCGTCCGGCGCCGCCGCCGCGCCATCATCGCGGTCGTCCCGGCAGAGGAGGCCATCGCCGCTGATGAAATTTCTGCTCAAACGCAAACAGCGAAAATTGATCGCTGAACTCAAAAACCGCCGCCACGCCGAGGATGACCTGCTCTCCCCGGCGTTGCGTCATGAGTTTGATGAAATCATCCATGATCTGGAAACCTCCTCCCCGGAAAAAGATTCCATCGACCGGGCAAATGAACGTTTCAATGCTCTGGCTCTGCCTTTCAAGCGGGGAACTATGTTTGCCATTCTGGATCTGCTGGCGGTGGTGGGAGCAGTTGCGTTCGGGCTTCGCGGATTATATTTCCAGCCGTTCCGGATACCGACCAGTTCCATGCAGCCGACACTGTACGGGATCCATTACATGAACAAAGAGAGTTCAGGAAACCGCTGGCTCAACAAAATTCCCGCCCCTTTGAATAAACTTCTCTTCGGCATGTGCGATGCCGTTGCCCATTCTCCGGAAGATGCCGTATACTATACCGGACAGGAACGCACAGTTCCCGGAACCGTTTTTGACCATACCGCATTCACCATTGGAAATCGCCGTATCACACTTCCCGGAAATCCCGATCAGGTCATCGCTTATGCCAATCTCGCTGACGGAAGGGAATTCCGTAAAGGCGAAACCATTGCCGACGGATTTGTTTCTCTGGGCGATCACCTCTTTGTGGAACGCTTCTCGCTCTACCTCATTCCGCCGAAACGGGGTGATGTGATGGTCTTTACCACCGAAAATCTCAAATACAACGATATCCCGCTGATACTGACCGGCGGTTACTATTACATCAAACGGCTGGCGGCACTGCCGGGAGATACAGTCAAAATCGAAGATGACCAGCTTTATATCAAACCCGGCGGCAAAGGAGAATTCTGCAAAATTCAGGATATAGAACCCCGTTTCCGTAAACTCTATTCCGGCAAAGGCGGTTACCACGGTCATATTGCCAAAATGGGAAATCAGCCGTTCGCTTACGGTGAAGAGTACACCATCCCGGAAGATACCTATTTGATGCTGGGAGATAATTCCCGTTTCAGCATGGACAGCCGCTACTTTGGTACCGTACACCGGCGCCAGCTGATCGGCAGAGCATGGATGACCTTCTATCCGTTGAGCCGCCGCACCGGCATTGTGGATTCCAAAGAACCGCTGGATATCCCGACCGGAGAACCCAATATCAGCACCTTCCCCGCAATGTATCAGCAGTAAGCAGGTTTTTTCCTGCCGCCACCATGAAACAACGATAATCTTTTCGGCAAAACATCTCATCGGCACTTGAATTCTGCAAAAAAAAGCATTATCTTTATCAGTGGCAGTATTGAAGTGTCACTCAGGATGGAGGAAAAGTGCTATGTCGGAAATCAAAAATATTCTGGCTCGGGAAATTCTGGATTCCCGGGGAAACCCGACGCTCGAGGTTGAAGTCACTCTGAAATCAGGTGCCATCGGCAGAGGAAGCGTACCATCCGGAGCATCCACCGGTTCACGGGAAGCCGTTGAATTGCGCGACGGTGAAAAACGCCGATTCCGCGGCATGGGTGTCCGCAAGGCGGCAAATAATGTCGAAGAACGTATTTTCCCGGGACTGGAAAATGTTGAAGGCTGTGACCAGCTTGCTGTCGATCGGGCGATGATCATGTTAGATGGAACCCGTGACAAAAGCAAACTCGGCGCCAATGCCACGCTGGCAGTTTCGATCGCAGTCGCCAGAGCCGCCGCCGCAGAATTGGATATTCCGCTGTACCGTCATCTGGGCGGATTCAATGCCAAAGTACTGCCGATACCGATGTTCAATATTCTTAACGGCGGCCGCCATGCCGATTCCGGGACGGCAATCCAGGAATTTATGATACGACCGGTGGGTGCCACCTGTTTCGCTGATGCCGTGGAAATGGGGTGCGGGGTATTCTATGCGCTGAAACAACTCCTGAAAGAAAAAGGATTATCGACTGCCGTCGGCGATGAAGGCGGATTTGCCCCACGGATCCCCGGCGGAGTCAAAGCCAGACTGGACTTGCTGGTAAAAGCGGTTGAAAACGCCGGATATAACCCCGGGACAGATATACAACTGGCGCTGGATTGTGCCGCTACCGAAATCTGGCAGCGCAATTTGTATGACTATTCGCTTTTTGAAAATGACGATATCCTGCCGAAAAATTCAGAGGCACAGGTCAATTTTCTGGAAGAATTGGTCGATGAATACCCCATCGACTCCATTGAAGACGGCATGGCTGAAAACGATTGGAGCGGCTGGGGACTTCTCACCGAACGGCTGGGGAATCGCTGTCAGCTGGTCGGAGATGATCTCTTTGTCACCAATGTTGAAATGATCCGGCGCGGTATCGATCTCAAAATCGGTAACGCCGTCCTGATAAAACCCAACCAGATCGGAACTTTGAGTGAAACTTTTGATGCAATCGAATTGACGCGCCGCGCCGGTTATCAGCCGATAATCAGCCATCGTTCCGGAGAAACCGAGGATACGGTGATCGCAGATATCGCTGTCGCTGCCAATGCCGGTCAAATCAAAGCCGGTTCCCTCTCACGCACCGACCGGGTGGCAAAATATAACCAACTGCTCCGAATCGAAGATCAACTCGGAGATCTCGCTATCTACGGTTTATAAGAAATTGGGGGAAGGGAAAAACTTTTTTTCCCGTGAAAAAAAGTTTTTCCCTTCCCCCAAACCCCCATCCTTTTTCAAAAAAAGCGGAGCTTTGCCGCTCCGTTGTCGCGGCTGATACTTTACTCACGATGTGGGCGCTTCATATTTACCGAAGGTAAACGCTTCACATTGCGAAGCAATGCTTCACGCAGGATTTATCCTGCGCTTCACGTTGGTTTGCATCGCAAACCAACACAATATAAATTTATCATATCATTACTCGCGAAGCGAGCGCTTCACGTTTGCCAAAGGCAAACACTTCACATTGCAAAGCAATGCTTCACGCAGGATTTATCCTGCGCTTCACGTTGGTTTGCTGCGCAAACCAACACAATAGCGGGGTATGTTTGCTCCCGTTGGTCGCAAAACAGGAAACATAAACTTATCATGTCCGAACTTGCGAAGTGAGCGAAGCAAGGCTCCCGACAATATTAAAAACGGAATCAGGGAAATTGACTGCGCTGCCGCAGACGTTCACCCTCGGCGGATTTTTTTGCGGTCTCTTTTTCAAATTTCTTTTCGGCGACCTTGCGCCGGGCATCTTCCAGCCGGCTTTTGATGACCGCTTCCTGAGCAGCGCGTTCTGCGGCAAGGATATCCGCTTTTTCTTTGGCTGCAACGGCGGCGCCGCGCAGTTCATAATCGGCGAGGAAACGTTCCAGTTCCGGAGTCATATTCAAGGAAAGTCCGGCTTGAGCGGCGATCCGGGCGCTCCGCATGGCAGAGGAACTCTTTGCCCGCTTCAATCCCCGGAAAATACGTTCGGCATTACGCAACTGGGAAATCTTGGGATAGACCTCATTGAAAGTACGGTTATTGCTGTATTTTCTCCGGACTTTGCGGATAAGCTGCAGCGCCCGGCTGATATTGCCGTGATTGATCATTTTCTGGATTTCGATCACAGTATCGTTGGATTCCTGGATCACGATCAATTCGTCGATATAAGCGGCATCCGGATCAAGGGTTTTAAGTTTCCGCGCCTGACGGATGGCGGTATCATTCTGTTTATTTTCGATACTGCGGAAAAACCGTGCAGTCAACTCCATTTGTTCCAATGGCGGCGCCGGGTGTGAATCACCGCACCCGGAAACTATTGCCGCGATCATCAGTGCAGCCGTGATATTGAAAAACAGATTTTTCACAGATATTCTCCAAACTTTCTTATAAATTACTCTGCAGTCGGTATTTTGTCAAGGCAAATCTTCCGGAGTTGAGGTATTTTCCGGCGAAAGTTGAACCTTGACGATCTTTCCGGTCACTGTTTGTTCTGCAGGAACACTCACTGCCAGATAGTTGTCGCTCCACCCTTTGGCGACTCCGGAATGGATTCTTTCAAAGATGACCGGAGCAATCGTACCGTATTGGGAAGTCACAAAATCACGGGCGGATTCCGCCGCAGTTTTCCGCAGTTCGCTCATGCGTTCCTTTACCGCATCAGGATGGACTCTGCCCGGCATTTCAGCAGCAGCAGTCCCCGGACGCGGCGAATAGGCAAAGCAGTGGATATTGGCGAAACCGATCTGTTTCACCACCTGCAGGGCTTCAGCAAAATCCGCTTCAGTTTCACCGGGAAATCCGACAATGAAATCGGTTCCCAGATGGATACCAGGAACCAGAGTTTTTATTTTGCCGGCGAAATCAACAAAGCCGGCGGCATCATAGCGGCGGTTCATCAATTTAAGAATACGGTCAGCTCCATGCTGCATGGACAGATGCAGAAAACGGCAGACCTTGGGATTGGCGGCGATCAATTCCGGTATCGTCATATCGCCGGGATGGGGTTCCGTCGAACTCAACCGTATCCGGAAATCCCCGGGTATCTCACTGATACGGGAAATCAATCCCGTCAAATCACAACCGCTGTCACGATAGTTGCAGGTGTTGACTCCGGTCAGCACGATCTCCGGAAATCCGGCATCGATATTTTTTTTGCAGTCAGCCAGAGTTTCTTCCAGATTTCTGGAACGGGAAGCCCCCCGCACCACCGGAACGATGCAGTAGGAGCAGAAATTATCGCACCCTTCCTGGATCTTGATAAATGCCCGCGACCGGAACGGAAAACTGGAAAAACTGTTTTCACGGAAATTTTCCACCTCGATCTGGCGGCTTTTTCTGCCGGGGGAATTCTTGAAAAGATCACCTTTCTTATCCGGATTGGTGAGGACAGAAACGGCTCCGGCATTGAGCATCGCTTCCGGATTGACTTCAACTGCACATCCGGCGGCAATGATCGGCACACCGGGATTTTCCCGGTGCAGCCGCAATATCTGGCGGCGGCTTTTGGCTTCTGCCTCGGCAGTGACCGCACAGGTATTGACCACGATCAGATCAACGGGGGAACGCGGATCGTCACAAAGCCGGAATCCCGCCTGCTCCAACCGCGCCGTCAAAAGCGCGGTATCGGCATGATTGAGACGGCAGCCGAGAGTGACTATCCGGGCAGTTTTACCTTGATCCATCGTTGAAATTATCTCTTTTTGCGCCAATCCAAAGCACCGGTCGGGCAGCTTTCAATACACTTGCCGCAATCTTTGCACGAAAGCGGCAGACCGGAATTGAACGCAGTACCGATCATGGACTGGAAACCACGCTTCTGCAGGGAAAGCAGAGTTTGATTGACCACCTCTTTACAAACTTTGACGCAAACGGTACATTTGATACATTTGCCGCGATCCTGAATGATCTCCGGATGACGGACATCGTAACTGGCAACCTGACGGGCACCGGGATAGGCGTTGGGACGGCAGCCGGCTTCATCGGAGAATTTGCGGAGTTTGCAATCGCTCTTATCGGAACAGCTGCATTCGATACAGCGTTTTCCTTCGGCGGCGAGTTCTTCGGCGGTCGCGGTGGCGCAAACTTCGTTGAAAGTGGTACGGCGTTCTTCGATGGGGATGAATTTCAGTTCGACCCGTGCCGCATCCGAAAGGTCATCACGCAGGACGACCACATCTTCCCGGCTCATCTCCTGCCAGGTACCGCGGGAGATGAAAACGCTGTTTTCGTGCGGCATGGGGATATTGAGCAGATCTTCGGCGATTTCCATAGCGGCAAGGCGGCCGGAAGCGATGGCCTCGACGACGGTCGCGGCACCGTAAGCGCAGTCACCGGCGGCATAAAGTTTACCTTCGATACGGGTGCTGCCGGCTTTGACATCGAGGTTGCCGTAACGATCGACGGGGAGACCGGCGGGAGCGTCGGTATTCTGACCGATGGCACCGATAACGGTGTCGGCTTCGATCTCAAATTCGCTGCCGGGAACAGCGACCGGTTTGCGGCGGCCGGAGGCATCGGGTTCACCGAGTTCCATTTTCAAACAGGTAAGCACCAGTTTATCGCCGCGTTTTTCCAACTTGACAGGAGCGGTGAGGAACTGGAACTTGACGCCCTCTTCTCCGGCTTCTGCGATTTCGATCTTTTCAGCGGGCATTTCCGCTTCGGTACGGCGATAGATACAGGTCACATCCGCGCTGCCCAGACGGACACTGCTGCGGACGCAGTCCATGGCAGTATTGCCGCCGCCGATAACGAGAGTGCGGCCGGGGTTGGGAGCGACGTTGCCGTTGACAGCGATATTGTGCAGGAAGCCGATACCGGGGGTGGCGAGTTCTTCACCTTCACAGCGCAGACCGGAAGCCTTCCAGCAACCGATGGCGATGACGACCGCATCGAACTCTTTCTGCAGTTCATCGAGAGCGATATCCGCGCCCAGTTTTTTACCGGGTACGAATGTGATGCCCATTTTGGCAAAGTGAGCAACTTCGCGGTCAAGGATCGCTTTGGGCAGACGGTATTCGGGGATACCGTAACGGGTCATACCGCCGAACTTTTCTTCAGCGTCATAGACGGCGACGGCAAATCCCTGCAGTCTCAGATAGTAAGCCGCAGAAAGACCGGCGGGGCCGCCGCCGATGACCGCGACCTGCTTACCGCAAAGTTCCGGAAGTGTTTCCATGTAGGAATCAAAACATTTGTCAGCGGCGAGCCGTTTGAATTCGTTGATAGCCACCGGTTTGCCGTCGATATTGCGGCGGCACTGCTTTTCGCAGAAGCGGGGGCAGACCCGGCCGACACTCATCGGCATCGGGATACGTTCCTTGATGATCGCCAGACCTTTTTCGAATTCACCGTTGGCGATGGCGCGGACATATTCTTCGACCTGGGCGTGAGCGGGACAGGCGATGGTACAGGGTGCTTCACAGTCGCCGTTATGTTCACTCAAGAGCAGTTCCAACGCGGTACGGCGCATATCGAGGACTTCGGGAGTGGTGACTTCGATCTCCTGACCGGGAGCGGGGCGGGCGGAACATGAAGGCAGGAACTTACCGGTTTTCTTGTCCTTGACCACGCAGACAAAGCAGCTGGTGGTCTTGGAGATCCGCGGGTCGCCGCAAAGACCGGGGATAACAATACCGTTATCGCGGGCGGCATCCATTATAGTTTGACCGGCTTCGGCTTTTACCGCCTTGCCGTCGAGAAAAAATTCGATACTCATTATTTATTTTCTCCTTTTGCCATGCGGCGGATGGCTTTCTTGGGGCAGATATCCACGCAGCTGTTGCAGCGGGTACATTTATCGGGATCGATAACGAAATCAGCGGAGATCGCTTCGACCGGACAACTGCGGATACAAAGTTTGCATTTGATACACTTGGCTTGATCCAGAACGATATCGGAAAGAGCATTGCACTGGGCGGCACGGCAACTTTTCTGATTGACGTGTTCCAGATATTCGTCACGGTAGTACCTCAAAGTGGCAAGCACCGGATTGGGGGCAGTCTGTCCCAGTCCGCAGAGGGAACCGGCTTTGATCTTGTTGCCGAGCTCTTCGAGGGTATCCAGATCGGCTTCGCATCCTTTACCGGCGACGATCCGTTCGAGAATTTCAAACATGCGGGTCGTACCGACGCGGCAGAAGGTGCATTTACCGCAGCTTTCGCGGTGGGTGAAGTCGAGGAAGTACCGGGCAGTTTCCACCATACAGCGGTCATTGCCGATGACGATCATACCGCCGGAACCCATGATCGCGCCGAGCGAACGGAGTGAATCATAGTCAACCGGAGTATCAAACATGTCTTTGGGAATACATCCGCCGGAAGGACCGCCGGTCTGCACCGCTTTGACCTTTTCCGGGTCGGCGCCGCCGATATCGAAAACGATTTCAGAGATGGTGGTTCCCATGGGAACTTCGACCAGACCGGGATATTCGAGGTCACCGGCGAGCGCGAAGATCTTGGTGCCTCTGCCGCCGGCAGTACCGACTTTGGCGAATTCAGCGCCGCCTTCGCGCAGGATGAGCGGGACGTTACCGAAAGTTTCGACGTTGTTGATCATGGTCGGTTTACCCTGATAGCCGCTGTCGGTCGGGAACGGCGGACGGAAACGGGGCATGCCGCGCTGACCTTCAAGAGAAGCGATAAGAGCAGTTTCTTCACCGCAGACGAAAGCACCGGCACCCTCTTTGATGTAGATATCGATCTCTCTGCCGTTGATGATATTGAGTCCGTTGGCTTTGATCTGACTGATGGCAATATTGAGGTTGTCGATCGCCATGGGATATTCGGCACGGCAGTAGATGATGATCTTGGTACCGCCGGTGGCATGGGCGGCGATGAGCATACCTTCGAGAACCTGATGGGGGACGCTCTCCATAAGCGAGCGATCCATAAAGGCACCGGGGTCGCCTTCATCGGCGTTGCAGACGATGATCTTTTCATCGGAATCCTTGGCGGCGAGGAAACTCCACTTCATACCGGTGGAGAAACCGCCGCCTCCGCGACCGCGCAAACCGGAAAGTTTGATCTCTTCGACCACGGCTTCGGGGGGCATGGTGAGCGCCTTTTTCAGACCTTCATAGCCGCCGAAACTCACATAGTCATCGAAGTTCACCGGGTCGATTTTTCCCGCCATGGAAAGGACTTTGACCAATTCCTTGGCTTTACGCTTGGCAGGGATGGTGAATCTTCCCTGTTCGCCGAGAGCGAGAATATTGGCAACCGCTTCAGAAGTTCCGGGAACGTTGTTGTAGAAAATGGAAGACCCGTCTTTGAGTACCGCTTCGACCAGCGGTTCGGCGTAGCAGTGACCGAGACAGCCGACTTTGACCACCGGGATATCTCCGGCGGCGGCGGTCAATTCTTTATAAACGGCTTCACCGCCGGCGGCGATACCGCAGCTGACAAGACCGATTTTGATTTGTTTGATTTCAGCGGAGATCATTTTGCAGCGTACTCCTTGAGAATTTTCATCATGGTACGGCGGTCAAGTTTGGCGTGAACTTTACCGTTGACACTCATCACCGGAGCCAGACTGCAGCAGCCGAGACAGGCGACAGTTTCCAGAGAGAAAACGCCGTCGGGAGCAGTTTCGCCCGGATTGAGTCCGAGTTCCTGATTGAGCCAGGTATGGATCAGCGGAGCGCCTTTGAGGTGGCAGGCGGTACCGTCGCAGACCGCGATCTTGTACTTACCCGGTTTGACCCGTTTGAACTGGGCATAAAAACTGATGACACCTTCCACATCGGCTTCCGGTCTGCCGAAGTATTCGGCGGCGGTCCGGATCGCATCGTCGGAAACATAACCGTACGCGGACTGGATCGCCTGCAAACCTTTGATAAGGTTGCCGGGATCGCGTTCGATTTTGTTCAGAAAAGAGAAATCTTCCTGCATATTCTACACTACCTGACTTATTGGCGGCAATTCACTTTGAAAGAGCGCACCGTTTGGTTGAAAAATACAATACGTCCCGTAGGGACGAACTAAAATTACACCTGCCGATAATATATCACACAAGCGCTTCTTTTTCAAGTGAAAATACCCTCCGGTACGCCTCCCGGAAGAATAAAAGTGCAGGAGTATAATTTCCGTTGTTTCCGATCGGCGCTCCGGTTTCCGGATGAAGTTCCTGAGTAAACGGATTATCGTGCCGGATAAACGCTTTCAAATAGCGTTTCATGATCCGGGTCAACTCATCGGAACGGCGGTAATGTTCCATCCAGAGCGGCAGCCGGAGCAGAGTGAGAAGCTGGGTATTGCCGCCCCAGCAATTGTGGGGATGATCAGCGTTGTAAGAGGGATCGGAAACCGATACCGAGGGGAATGGATACGGCACGGCGAACTCATTTTCATTTTCAAAATAGCGGTTATAAATCCGGTCAAAAAGCGCCTGATCGACGACATGATTGAGAAAAATCCGGGTGATGTGTTCAGTGCGGTATTTGCGGAAAACACCTTGAGAAAGATCATAGAAAAATTCATCATCACGGTCAAAGAGATGAGTATGAATGGCACTTTTGAGCATTTCGGCTTCAACTCTCAACTCCTTTGCCTCCTGCGGTTTGTCCAACATTTCAGCAAGTTCGGCAAGCGCTTCAAGTCCGCCGAAGCGCATGGCACTCAAATCGGCGGCGGCAATGGGCATGCAGGGCAATTCCGGCATATTTCCCGCCCACTTGTCCGGACAGGGGTTGGGAATACCGCCATCCATTACCCGGCGGGAATTGTCATGCCCGGTATCAAAGGCACAATACATATCGACCAACCCCAGAGCGTTGCGGCTGCGATATTGTTTCAGCCATGAATCGTAGCGGATACCTGCTTCGTAGATCCGGGCGAAATCGGCTTCCGGACGATTGAGTTTGCGGGCGGTTTCAAGTGCGCAGCGGGCAAACGGCCACACGGTCTGCAGCTGGGAAACGCACACCCGGAAGGGATCGAAGCGGAAAGCATAAGGAAGCAGACCATCGGGCTGTTGATGCCTCATAAAAATATTCTGGGAATTCCAGGCGATATCCGGGAAGAGGTCAGCGGCGAAGAAACAGTCCTGATTGTGTTCGAGCCAGATACCGTTGTATTCGGCTCCGGCGAGCAGAACCGGAGGATTTCCGTCGGCATCGTGCAGGATATTTCCGGCAAGCAGTTGCGGTATGGAATTATTTATGTCGGCAAGCCGCCGTTGTTCTTCAGCAGAAAAATTATTCATGGTGTTGTCCTTTTTATTTGCGCCATAATATAGCACCATTATCGGTTTCCGGCAACAGAAACCGGGAAAATAACGCAGGATTGCAACACAACATTGCTTGTGCGCGAACCATAAACCGCCGTCCGACAGGCGCAAAAAAGCCGCGCAGTTTCACACTTCGCGCGGCTCCAGGCAGGCACCGGCGGGCGCCTGCCGTCCGTTGTTTTGTTCAAGCAACGAAAATATAGTAAACCATGACTCCGGCGACGACCATAAGTCCGCAGAATCCATAGATGATGACATCTTCCCAGTGTTTTTTGACAAAGTTGCTCATAATAACAGTTTTCTCCATTTGAAATTGCAGTTTTTGCCGGAGGAATATCCGGCGGTCATGCCGCGGAAAAGATGCGGCTTTTCAATGAATCAAACTGCGGAAGGTCCGGCGCGCGGCGGGAGTGAATGTTGAAGAAAACTTTGAAATGAAAAATGATAATCCGGACGTTGACCGGAATTTCCCCAAACTTGCGGAAGCAGCCAGGATTCCAGATTGCAGATACCGGCAGTTCCGCCGCGCAGCAGCCGCAACGCGACCGGTTCATTGCCGCGCCGGGAAACGATGACCGGAGGAAGAGTTCCGGGGATGGCACCTTGAAGTGTTCCGCGATCCCGGTTTTCGCAGGGAGCAGGATTCAGCGGAATATGTTGCTGAGGCAGGGTGTAAATCTGTTGAACGGCTTCGGTTTTCTGCTCCGGAGTACCGGGAACAAAGAAAATCCCCCACAGCGCCGCGATGAGCAGGAGCGCCGGAGATATTCTTAAATAGAGCAGATTTTCCCGGAAACGTTTCATTATATTCCTCCTGAAGATATAAAATAATCTGTTAAGCCGGATTTGTCAAGTTCCGACTTATTTTGAATGCTGTTTTTATTTACGGGACTCTTGCAAAAATCGCGTCCGGATGCTATTTTAGAATTTCTGCTTTATCTGTCTGTGCACTTGAAATTTTTGGAGAAGTTTATGAAAAAATTGTGGGGTTCAACGGCAATGATCATTGCCACGATTCTGTGGGGAATATCGTTTTCTGCCCAGAGCAGCGGGATGCGCTTTGTCGAACCGATGCTGTTTACCGCGTTCCGTTCCGCAGTTGCGGTGGCGGCGCTGATCGCGGTGATAATGATCTTTGATATGGTAAAGTTCAAACGCCTGACGCTGTGGGGCGATGCCGCCGCTGCAAAAGCAAAGAAAAATCTGCTCATGGGCGGCATGTGGTGCGGTATCGTCATTACAGCGGCAAGCATTTTCCAGCAATTCGGTTTGAAGTACACCAGTGCCGGAAAAACCGGATTCCTCACCGCGCTTTACATCGTGATCGTACCGGTTATGGGATTGTTTTTCAAGCGTAAAAGTTCATGGATACTCTGGCTGGCAGTGGCGCTGGCTCTCGCCGGTTCATGGCTGCTCTGCGGCGGCATAGGCTCGGTCGGCAAAGGAGAAATATTTGTCATAATCTGCGCCTTTATCTATTCGATACACATCATGGTCATCGACCATTATGCCGCCCGCTGTGATTGTGTCCGGCTGTCGGCATTGCAATTTACCGTGGCAACGGTGCTGGCGGCGATCGCTTCACCCATTGCCGGGGAACCGTGGGTTGCCGCCGACATTGCAAAAACTGCGCCCTACTGGCTTTTTTGCGGTATCGGTTCCAGCGCGATTGCTTTCACCTTGCAGATGGTATCCCAGAAATATCTGCATCCGGTGACCGCAACACTGCTGATGAGTCTGGAATCGGTCTTTGCGGCACTCGGAGGCTGGATATTTTTGAATGAGGTATTGTCCGGACGTGAACTCGCCGGTTGTGCAATCATATTCGCAGCGGTCATCGCCGCCCAGAAAAAGTGATCTGCCGTTCTATCCGGAAATGATCACGGTCGCAACAGCGTAGTGGCGTTCGTGACTGATGGAGAGCATTATTCTTTTGCCGCCGAGTTCTTCAAGGGCGGCTTTTCCGGCTCCGGTCAGGGTGATCTGCGGCTTGCCGGAAACATCGTTCAATATCTCGATATCGGTAAAATTGCAGTGCGCGCCGATGCCGCATCCCAGCGCCTTGGCACACGCCTCTTTTGCCGCCCAGCGTCCGGCGTAAAAAGTGACCGGATTACCCTTTTTAACGGCAAGAACGATCTCTTTTTCCGTCAGCAAACGGCTGTTGAAACTCTCCGCATGGCGCGCCAATACGGCGGCAATGCGCCCGACTTCAACAATATCTGTTCCGATTCCGATGATATCCATAATTCGCTGGAATGGATTTCACGGGGACTCAAGTCCCCGTAAAATTCATCTGTTTTTATTTACAATTATTTTCGGAGCATTACTGCCGTCCGGCGAAGCCGCCGGCGGCAGATTTTATCAGTTTTATTACAGAGACGCGGCGATCACCGCCTGACCGTGCCGCTTGAAAGTTTCATCCGGGATGTGGATCTCCACCGAAAGTTCCGGGAAAACTTCTTTGAGGACGCGGTTGGCTTCATTGATGATCTCGCTGCCGCCTTCGCCGCTGGAAACACGGCCGAGCAGCAGCAGATTGTCCAGTTTGTAGAAGTCGGCATAGTGTGCGATGGCGTAGCCGAGATAGACACCAATTGAACGGTAGATGCGGGAACTGCGTTCATCGTTTTCACTTCTTGCCTGCTGAACCAGTTTGAGGATATCCGGCAGTTTGGTTTCTGCGGGGAAATCAAAACCCGCCGCCTTGACCAGTCTGCCGACCGCCTGCTGGGACAAATAGGAAGCACCGACACCGCAATCGCCCGACCACTCATCGCGGGGGGAATCCGCCTGACGGTAGTCGACCGGAGCGAAAGCAAGTTCGTTGAGGTAATCGGTAAGATTGCCTTCCGGGGTGACATATCCGACTGCTTCGCTGGTTCCCATGGCGAGTCCGATCAGAGAATTTTTCTGCAGACTGATGGCACCGGCAAGCGCGGTCACTTCGCCGTCATTGAGCACGACGAAGGGAACGCCGGGGAACTCCTTGGCGATCTCAAGGAAAATCGGACGGACTTTGCTCTTGAAATCAGTTTCCGGAATACCGCGGAAAAGAGAAGCGATCCGCGGCTGATTTTCCACATAGACACCGGCGGCGCTGCCGCCGATGGCATCGATGCGGGGCATCTTGGCGGCGGCACGGCGCAGTGAATCGAGAATGCCTTCCCGATGATAATTGACATCTTTCTGGAAATAGGGATCCCAGACCACCTCTTCGCTGTGAACCGCTTTGCCGTCAATAACTGCGGCGCACTTGCGGTCAGATCCTCCGAGGTCGAAACCGATACGGCATCCTTCAAAGTTGCCGCCGAGTTTCATGGAGATGCTCTTTTCAGCCTTGGCCTGTTCAAAGGGAACGCTGACGACTTTGAATTCTTTACCGTAAATGCGTTCGCCCATCACGTCGTAGTCAAAGGCGCGTTCGCCGTCAGCAGAATAGGTTTCGGCGAGTTTTGCCGCGACCAGCGGCGCTCCGGCGATGGTGACTTCGCAGCCGCCGTACGCCCAGAGCATGAATTTCACAATACGTTCGACGTAATAGAAGTTGACATTGAGATTTTCCGCAGTATCAGCGAGCATGACCGAATCAAAGCGGGAAACCGCTCCGTTGGAACGTTCGCAGGTGATGGCGATCTTTACCGAATCCGCGGCGGCGGCGGCAAGTTTCCGGTATTCCCGGTTCCACAGCGCCGCCGGGACGAATCCGGGGTCAAGTTCCGGAGCAACCGGAGAAATCACATTGATTCTCTTCATCGGTTTACCTCAGCGGTAGGCTTCCCATTTGGGATCGTTTTCAAAAACTTCTTTGTAGAAGTCCTTGAGTTTCAGATCGGCAGCGGCATCTTCGTCGAGGATGATGACGGTATCCGGGTGCAGCTGAAGCGCGGTGGAGGAGATCATCGCGGTCATCGGACCTTCGATGGCGGCGGCGGCGATCGCGGCTTTGCGTTTGCCGGTGATCAGCTGAAGCACCTTCCTGGCATCGAGGACGGTTCCGACACCGGCGGTGAAAGCACGGCGCGGCATGGATTCGGGGGGATTGAAGTAGACCTTGTTCTGCTCGTAGGTGGTGCGGGTGAGGTAAGCAACATGGGTGCGGCTGGAGAAGCTGGTTCCGGGATCGTTGAAACCGACATGACCGGAATTGCCGATACCGACCAGCCAGAGGTCGATACCGCCAGCTTCGTCGATGGAATCATCATAACGGGCGGCTTCGGCTTCTTCATCTTCGGCAAGACCGTCGGGCAGATGGGTGTTGCGGATATCAATATTGACGTTGTTGAACAGATGTTTGTTCATGTAGTAGCGGTAGCTCTGGTCATGTTCGGGGGCAAGACCGGCATATTCGTCGAGGTTCCAGGAACGCACCTGGGAAAAGTCGACTTCGCCAGCCTTGTTGAGCCGGGAAAGTTCAGCGTAAACGCCTTCCATGGTGGCACCGGTGGCAAGACCGAGTTTGAATTCCGGTTTGGCGTTGATCTCATCAGCGATCATACGGGCGGCGAGTTTTTCTGCACATTCGGCAGTTTTGCAGATGATGATTTCCATAGGTGTACCTTTCTTGAATTGGTATTGTTGAAACATTGACAACAACTATAATATATCACATTTTATGCTTTTGGCTATGTAATTTTCGTCATATTATATGCACAAATCAGATAAATTTCACCTTTTTTCTCCATACGGATAAGGGAAGGTGCTGAGAACATTGTCGCCGGCATCTCCGGTCAACGCCTGCGTTACCGTCAGGACATAGCGGAAACTGTCCGAATTGACCGCACTTGAGAGCAGCATGTTCCCGGCGCACTGCAGGATGTCCCGCAACGAAAAATATTCAAAATCAGCCGTTGAAGACAACCGGCACACCCGCCAGTCGCCCTGACACGCCAGAATCGAATCCTTTCCGTCAAACAACGCAAATTCATTGCAGAAACGGACGACCTGAAATCTTTCCGGTTCCGTCATCATCACTTTAAGCAGTCCGGAAAGCAGACTTCCGGCGCCGATGCGCTGGGCAAGAATGGTGCCGATACAGTAGTTTTCCGGGTGGATGGTACTTTCCAGCTCGGCGGCAAAACCGTTGCGGCACATAAAAGCCCGGGCATCGTCCAGTGATTCAAGTTTCCGCTCTCCGGCAATTGCTCCGGCAATAAAATCATGAAGATCAGCCGCAACTTTCGTCCGGGAATCCCGGTCAAACCAGAGCATGTGAAGCAGCACAATTCCGGTCATAAAATCCGGATTTTCCTGATTCAGAAGTCCGAAAAATTCCCGGCGCCAGTTCCGGAAAGTTATCGCCGCCTGCAGCTGATGCGCCCGGCGGCGCACCAAAGGATCGGAGTGTTCCTGGATGCGGGCGGGCAGATCGCCCAGTTCATCCTGCCGGGCGAGCAGAGCGGCGATGACATTGATGGCGACATCTTCATCTTCGTCATCAAGCAGTTCGCAAAGTTTTTCGAGATCTTCAGGCGTTTTCACTTTCCGGATTTCCCGCAGAGGATTTACGGACGGGGAACTTGCCTATCAAAGCATTCCGGGCAATTTCCTTGACATCATCCGGGAAGTCGCTCTTGATGATCCAGCGCAGGAATCCCGGTTCATTTTCGGCAAGATCGCGCAGGGTGCGTCCGGAATATTTTCCGAAGTTCACCACAGCTTCGTCGCCGTTCCATTTGAAGCGGCGGTTGCGGTCGATGGCATCCGGATCGCTGTTGTCAGAGAATTTTGCCAATTCACCGATCTCCCGGGGAAGTTCCGGATGTTTCTCCAGCTGTCCGAGCAGGACTTCCCAGGTGGCGGCGGTATCGGCAGCGGCGCCGTGAGCGCCTTCAAGATCCTTGCCGCAGAAGAACTTGTAAGCCGCAGTCAGAGTGCGCGGATAGAGTTTGCAAAAGAGGGTATAAGCATCGATCACCCGACGTTCGGAAGTACGCAGATCCAGACCGACCCGCTTGAACTCATTCTCCAACAGCGGAATGTCAAAACCCTGAATATTGTAACCGGCAAGGTCGCAGTTTTCAAGGTAGGCGAGCAGTTTGTCCGCAATATCCGCAAAGACCGGACAGGCGGCGACATCAGCATCGGTGATTCCATGGATCGCGGTCGCCCCCGGAGGGATCGGCATCTGCGGATTGAGCCGCCGCACCGTACTGCGGCTTTCACCGTCCGGCATGATCTTGAGAACGGCAATTTCCACGATGCGGTCGCGTTGCGGCACAACGCCGGTACTTTCAATATCAAAGACCACCAGCGGGCGTTCGAGTTTCAACTGTTCAAACATTATTTTCTCCATATTTTGATTTTTCAACAAACACATATCGCACTTAATATAGCCGAAAGCGCTGCCAATTGCAAGTACAAAAACTTTTATTTGCAACCAAACGGAAACTCGGTATTCCGGTGCGTTGACAGTACAAAACTGCCAAATTATAGCAGGAAAATATTATTTTCTGCTTGACATCACGCCGGAATTATGGTATTTTTTATACATGACTGTTTCTTTAATTTAATAGTATACAGCACGAGGTAAATACTGATGTACCATGAAATGAGTTACCGGGTTCCTTACGCCGATACCGATCAGATGGGCGTAGTCTACTATGCCAACTATCTTGAATATTTTGAACGCAGCCGGACCGAAATGCTGCGCGAAGCAGGACTCTCTTATGCCAAAATGGAAAAAATGGGATATTTCCTGCCGGTTTCTGAAGCCTACTGCAAATACAGCGGCAGTGCCCATTATGATGATCTGCTCACTTTCCGTTCCTGCATCGAAGAGATCAGCCGGGTCAAGGTTAAAATCCGCAGTGAAGTCCTCCGGGACGGCAAACTTCTGGTGGCGGGTTACGTCACTCTCGGTTGTGTCAATGCCGACTTCAAAATATCCCGTCTTACTGAAGAGATGATCGAATGCTGCAAAAAATGCATGGCTGACGGAGAGGAAAAATGAAAAATCCCGCTATCGACACCACAAAACTTTATCCATTGAAGTTCCAGGCGCTCTACATGGAACGCATCTGGGGCGGAACTCTGATGAGTGAACACTTCGGCAGAACTTTGCCGGAGCACCGCGACCCCATCGGCGAAGCCTGGGAACTGGTCGACCGGGAAGATGCCGCCAGCATCGTTTCCGAAGGTGAACTCAAGGAGTGGTCGCTCCATGAACTTTTCCAGCACTACGGAACCGCATTCGCCGGAAAAGCCGCCGCCAAATTTGAACGCTTCCCGCTTTTGGTGAAACTCATCGATGCCGGTGAAAAACTCAGTTTGCAGGTGCATCCGGACGAGCAGGCCTGTGCCGAACTCGGCAACGGCGCTGAACCCAAAACCGAAATGTGGTATGTCGTCGCCGCCAGAAAAGATGCCAAAATCCTCGCCGGACTCAATTCCAGAGCCACCCGGCTGCAGATCATGGAAAAACTGGATTCCAACGAGATCGAAGATCAACTGCAGATATATTCGGCATTCCCCGGAGATGCCTTTTTCATCCAGTCCGGAACTCTGCACGCTATCGGCGCCGGAAATCTCATTCTGGAAATCCAGCAGAACAGCGATACCACCTATCGTATCAGCGACTGGGGACGCGTCGGCAGTGACGGCAAACCCCGCCAGCTGCACCGCGAAGCCGGTCTGAAATCGATCTGCTTCACCAACCGCACCAGCCCCCGGATCCCCGGAGTTTCCGGCAAAGCCGGATTCAACCGCAAGTTTGATATCATCACCCGCTGTCCGTTTTTCAAGGTGACCGACCTGCGGCTGACTTCGGAATGGCTGGATGATACCGGTGCCGGAGAATCCTTCCACCTGATCAGTGCCGTCAAAGGCGAGATCCGAATCGGCAGAGATCAGCGCATCGCCACGCTGAAACCCGGCGAAAGCGCAGTCATTCCGGCATGCTTCGGGGCTTACACCATCAAGCCGCTTTCCGGTGATGAATGTATCGTCCTCAAGACCACATTGTAAAAAATAAATTTCCAAATAACAGGATTTCAACTCTTATGAAATTTTTGACCGATCTGGAGAATTTTCTCCGCTCAAAATTCGCCGCTTACCCGGCAGCTCCGACGCTCGCTCTTGAACCCTGCCCCGCCGGTCAGGAGGGAGATTTCACGCTGAACTGCTTCAAGATCGCCCGCTTCTGCGGCAATCCCGCCGCCGCCGCGCAGACCGTCGCCGAATTTCTCGGTTCTCACAGCGCAGTGGAAAAAGTTTCCGCCGTCAAGGCCTTCGTCAACCTGACTCTGAAACCGGCTGAACTCTATGCTGCAAGTGCCGCAGATATGGCAACTCTGCTTGCCAATGTCGGACTCCCCGCCGATGAACGCAAACGGGTGCTGATCGAATTTTCCGCCCCCAACACCAACAAACCCCAGCACCTCGGCCACGTCCGCAACAATACTCTCGGCATGGCTCTTGCGGCACTGCTCAAGCGGGTCGGTCACGATGTCATCGAAGTCAATCTGGTCAATGACCGCGGCATCCACATCTGCAAATCCATGACCAGTTACCAGATCGCCGGCGAAGGCAAAACTCCGGAATCCACCGGCATCAAAGGTGATCATCTGGTGGGAAATTTCTACGTTGAATACAACAAAATGCTTTCTGCGGAGATCGCGGAACTCAAAGCCGCCCGCCCGGAACTTGCGGATAAGGATTCCGATGAACTTTTCCTCGAAACCGCGCTCGGCAAACGCACCCAGACCATGCTTCAGCAGTGGGAAGCCAACGATCCCGACGTGCGCGCACTCTGGAAAATGATGAATTCCTGGGTCTTCGCCGGATTCGCGGAAACCTACAAGCGCATGGGTATCGAATTCGATCACACCTATCTGGAGAGTGAAACCTATCTGCTCGGAAAAGATATCATCGCTTCCGGTCTGGAACGCGGCGTTTTCACCAAACGCGAAGACGGCGCCGTTATCTGCGACCTCGGCAAGATGGGCAAAAAAGTGGTCTTGCGTTCCGATGGCACCAGCGTTTACATCACTCAGGATATCGGCACCACCCAACTCAAATATAACGACTACAAGCCGCAGAAAATGGTCTGGGTCGTGGGCGATGAACAGAATCTCCACTTCCAGATGCTCTTTGAAATCATGAAAAGGCTCGGTTTCGAGTGGGCAAAAGATCTCTTCCACCTCTCCTACGGCATGGTCAATCTGCCCAACGGAAGAATGAAAAGCCGCGAAGGTACCGTCGTCGATGCCGACGATCTCTTTGACGAAATGGCTGCTCTCGCCGCCGATGCCTGCAAAGAACGCGGCGGTGAAGATCTCCCGGCAGATGAACTGAAAAAACGCAGCGAGATCATCGGTCTCGGAGCATTGAAGTTCATGCTGCTCAAGTTCAATGCCAAGACCACCATCACCTTTGACCCGGCGGCTTCGCTCAAATTTGAAGGTGACACCGGTCCCTACGTCCAGTATGTCGCCGCCCGTATCAGTTCCATCGAACGCAAAGCCGCAGAACGCGGTCTTACCGGAAATGCCGTCAACTGGGAACTCCTCGATTCGGTCTATGAGCGCGAACTTGCCGTCAAACTTTACTTCTACGGTGCCGCGCTCCGTCAGGCCGCCGAACGCAACGATTGTTCCGGCCTGGTCGAATACCTGCTCGATCTCTCCAAGGCGTTCAACCGCTTCTACCGGGAATGCCCGGTGCTTGCCGCCGACAATGAAGCCCTCGCTTCCGCCCGTCTGGCACTGGCATCCGCAGTCCGTCAGGTGATCGCCGACGGATTGAATACCCTGACCATCGGAGTACCGGAGGCAATGTAATATGGCTCATGATGCGGTGAAACTGCTCATCGTCGATGACGAATTCAATACCAGAGAAGCGCTGATGCGCTATCTCGGACGCAAATTCGATGTGACCGGTGCGGAAAACGGTTCAGAAGCGATCGCTCAGCTTAAAGAACATGATTTCGCTCTGGTTCTCACTGATTTGCGGATGCCTGATGCCGACGGGATGAGCGTGCTGGATGCCGCAATGAGCAAAGCAAATCCTCCGAAATGTATCATGCTCACCGCTTACGGTTCGATCTCCGAAGCGGTGACTGCCATGAAAAAAGGGGCTTTCGACTTTGTAACCAAGCCGGTGAAACTTTCCAAACTGGAAGAGGTCATCGCCGCCGCACTGGCCGCAGGAACTCCCCCGGCAGCGCAGGAAACTCCGGCGGTTGCAGAAAGTGCCGCGCCGCTTCCGGTCCCGCCCCGAAGCGGCGGCAAAAGTATCGTCACTCCGGATTCAGCAGATGACCCCATGTTCAAAATCTACCAGACAGCGCTGGCGGTGGCACCCTCCAAAAGTACCGTTTTGCTCACCGGTGAAAGCGGCACCGGAAAAGAGGTCATCGCCCGATTCATCCACGACAACAGCCGCCGCAAGGGACTGTTCGTCCCGGTGCATTGCGCCGCGCTGACTTCGACTCTGCTCGAAAGCGAACTTTTCGGCTACGAAAAAGGTGCTTTTACCGGAGCCTCGGAACGGCGACGCGGACGCTTTGAACTTGCCGACGGAGGAACCGTCTTTCTCGATGAGATCGGTGAGATCGATGCCGCAACTCAAGTGAAACTGCTCCGCGTTCTGGAAAACCACTCCTTTGAACGGGTCGGCGGCACAGAAACCCTTGATTGTGACCTGCGGGTGGTGGCGGCAACCAATAAAGACCTCAAAGAGATGGTGAAAAACGGAACTTTCCGCGAAGACCTGTTCTACCGCCTTTCAGTCATCAATCTGGAACTGCCGCCGCTCCGCAGCCGCCGGCAGGAGATCCCTGCTCTGGTCAGAAGTTTTGTCGCAGAATTTTCATCTGACAACGGCAAAAATGTAACTGTTTCCGATGGGGCAATGACCAAATTGCAGAATAAAATCTGGCGCGGCAACATCCGGGAACTGCGTAATTGCATCGAATGTCTGGTGGTGCTTGCCGCCGACGGTTCGGTGATCGATTCCGCCGACATTCCGGATGATACCACCGATGCCGGAACTGCGCCGCAGGAAGATACCGCAAATTCACTCAATCTCGGAGAATCCGAACGGGAACTCATCATCCGGGCTCTCGCTGAATGCGACAACAACCGGGCGGCTGCCGCGCGTGCTCTCGGCATCAGCCGCCGCACCCTCTACCGCAAACTGGAAGAGTTCGGCATCTGAGCCGTTTCTCTCCGGACATTATCAACTTACAGGTGAAAACTTATGAACTTTATAAAGCAAACCGTCATTGACGGATTGGATTTTCTCCGTGGTATCCTTGGTGCATTGAAAAAAATCGCTGTGTGGAAAAATGCCGCCGTGTTCATGATACTGCCGGTGTTGTTTTCCCTGTTCTTCTGGGTCGGTCTGAAACCGCCGCTGGCGCAGGCTCAAGATATTGTGGTGATATATCTGCTGGTATTCATCTTTGCGTTGGTCTTGGTTTTGAGTGTGAATTTCAAAGAATTCAGAAAATTCCTCTTTTTCCAGATACTGCCGTTTCTGATCATCGCTTCGGAAATGGTGAATTTTGAACTCTATTCCCAGTTCGATGCCGAAAACGCCATCCGCTACGGCTACACCTTTGCCCTGCTGGGACTGCTGACCGATGCCGGTATCTCATGGGCGCTGAACAACTGGAACCTGAACCGCTGTGCGGCAGTTTTCTCCCCGCTGTGGCAGCTTTGCCTTGCGGCACTTTTTGTCGGTGTTCTGGCGCGCAATATTTTTGGCAGATCCCGCGTCGAACTGGACACCGTGACCGCCATGTATCAGACTGATCTTACCGAAGCAGTTTCCTATGTAGCCGCTCATTACAGCATACTTTTTGCTGTCATCTTTCTGGTGCTGATCTGCGGTGCGGGGATCTGGTTCTATCTCCGGCTGCCCAAATTCAAATTCCCCGGGAATATTGTGCTGAAAACAGTTATCTCCATCGCTTGCATCGCCATGGCATATGCCGGTATCGCCGGAATTCATAAACTTTACCGCAAAAGCAAACTCTGGCTCTTTTCCATATTGAATAAAGGCGGCGCTTTCCGGCAGGAACTGGTGGTATTCAATCAGGAAGCCGCCAGACGACGGACCGTCGCACTGACCCCGGAAGAGAGCAAACTGGTCTCCTCCAAAGGCAACAACGGACGCTTTATTCTGGTACTGGGGGAATCCAACAGCCGCGACTATATGGGATGTTACGGCTACAAACAGAATACCACCCCATTTTTGAGCCGGATGAGAAGCGATGCAAGATTCACCTTCTTTGAAAAGAGTTTCTCCAATCACGTCCACACCACCGAAGCACTGAAATATCTGCTCACCGAACAAAATCAGTACAACGGCAAAGAAAAACTCGGCGTGACACTTTACGATGTCGCGCGTTACTGCGGTTACAGCAGTTCGTTTATCAGCAATCAATATGTGTATGACTGTTTCCGTTCGCCGGTGAGCGCGATTTCCCAGGCGGCGGACCGCATCAACTATCTCAATACCGAAATGGATTTCATCGTCCGGAAAAACCGGCTGGATATCGACACCGTCAAGGCGCTGAAAGAACTCCCGGTGATCCCGCGCGAACTCATCGTCATCCACCTGATGAGTTGTCATGCACCTTATCAGGTGCGCTACCCGGCGGGATTCCGCCGCGACCTTGCCCTGCGCTACGAAAAAGCAACCGCCTATCTGGATCATGTCCTGCAGGAGATCTTTGAATATGCAATGAAAGACGATTCTGTTGCCGGAGTACTCTTTGTCCCCGATCATGGCGAAGATGTGGTGCTGGGCGACCATGACAGCGCCATATTCACCCCGGATATGACCCGGATACCTCTGATTTGCTACCTCAGTGAAAACTACCGCAAATCCAATCCCGCGCTTTCGGAGAATTTGAAAAATGCTTCCGGAAAAGTTTTCACCAACGATCTGGTCTTCGACCTCATGCTTGACCTGATGGGGATCAACAGCCGCTTCAATCCGCCGGAACTTCACGTGCTCTCTGCCCAATATAACATCGATATGAATAACGGCAGAACTATGCATGGCAGAGCCGACCTCAACGGCAACATACTTCGGGCAAAATAGGTAAATTCTGCAACGATATCCACAATCATGTGATTTCACTTAATTGCATGATTTTTCACTAATTAGGGGTTGAAATTCGCAAAAAAATGAAAAAAAATGCGTTTTTTTTCACTTTTAATCACAAAAACACTTGACAATGAATTTTTTTTGAGTATACTATCCTTTGTCACAATAAAAAGACGACAGGTTTTCGAGAATTTCTTTAACAGTTAAGGAGAAAAAAAATGGATCACACTTTCTACGACGTCAAGAACAAAAAATCCGTCACCACCAAGATCACCGAATGCGTCACCTACACCAAAGGCAGCCGTACCAGCTACGCTTTCAAGGGCAAAACCGAAGACGGTCGCAACCTCACCGCTTTCGTCAAGAAAGAAGTCTGGGACAAGGCCAACAAGTAATTGTTCCTGATTCGAAAAAAAGGCTCTCCATCCCGGAGAGCTTTTTTTATTGACGGTTTTTGAATAAAATTTTCTCCGGCAATTTGTAAAATCTGTAAATCGGTGATATTTTAAGTATATGCACTTGCGGAGAAATGGTCGAGTGGTTTAAGGCAGCGGTCTTGAAAACCGCCGAGGGGCAACTCTCCGAGGGTTCGAATCCCTCTTTCTCCGCCATTTTTATGCTCAAATTTTAACAAAATATCCCCACTTTTCCCCACTTGGGATTGAAAAACACCTATTGTTGTGCTATAATCAGCCATAACCTGTTATTTTAGGTATTCGTATGGCAAAAGCAAAAAACAAGGTTGAATCAGTGAAACTTGAATTCGGATCAGTAAGACAAAAAACACCCGGTGGGACATACTATTTCCGTTATCAACTCAATGGTATACGGAAAGAAATTCCTCTGCACACCACGAACAAGGAAGATGCCATCAGGCAGGCAAAAGATTTGATCCCGGTGACCAAAGCCCAAAGTATTGATATGGTTGCAGCCCATGTTAAACAGGCAAAAGGCTTGGAAAAAATTGAAAGAAAATTACCGTTGAAAGATGCTTGGCATATTTATTCAACTCATCCGGACAGAGCTACTCCGCATACGGTCAGCGAGCAACTGGCGTATAAAACGACATTTGAAGAATTTTTATCTTTCATATCGCCATTGCCTGGTGTAATTGCAAGCATTCATGAGGTTGATCCCAATACTGTTGAAAATTTTGCTTCCTGGTTAAAAACAAAATCACTCGCGGTGGACACTCATAACCGGAAAATAAAACGTTTGCGTAAAATATTCGATGTTTTGAAAGAGTATTACAGTCATCCCAATCCTTTCAAAAATAAACATCTGTTACGTAATACTCGGGAAGAACAGGATTACGTCATTCGCCGTCAGGCTTTTTCCCGTCAGGAAGAGTTGCAGATTTTGGAGGAATTGAAAAATCCGGCTCGTAAACTTATGAACAAGGAAGAAATCCGGATTATCTATCATATCGGTATGTTTACTGGACAAAGACTGAAAGATTGCGTATTGATGCAATGGCAGAATGTGAATATGGAACGCCGCCGTATTTACGTCAGGCAATTCAAAACCGGCAAAGAAGTTTCGATTCCGATGGCACCCGAATTATATGACGCTCTTGAAACGGCTAAAACATGGCAGATAAATCAATATGTTTGTCCGAAATCCGCCGTGCGTTATAACAAAATTAATGCAGCTGGTAAAAATGTCGGCAATAACCTTGTGAACATAGATGTATTACGGGTAATCCGTTGGATTGGACTTGAACCGTCAATATCCGTGCCTGGGCGTAATAAAAAGATGACCGTGTACGGATTCCACTCATTACGCCACAGTTTTGCCAGTTTCTGTGCTGAAGCGGGTGTCCCCAAAGCGGTGGTAGTCTCCATTCTTGGAGCAGAAAGTGATATTGTTGATAAATTTTATACTCATGTAGGAGATGCAGCTCAAGAACAGGCAATCATGGCTATAAGTTTTTCCGGAACAGGCAAGAAAGATAATGAACGGATAGCTGAAGCTATAGAGTTCCTTGATAAAGAAAAACCGACTCCGGAAAACTGGAATCGGTTAAAGGAAATATTATCAAAGTAATTAACTTGAATTGTTCTCTGTCGGAGGTTGCAAGCACTC